>DITV01000002.1 GCA_002422915.1 Candidatus Saccharibacteria bacterium UBA6175
TTGAGAGGATCTGCCCTTAGTACGAGAGGACCGGGGTGGACGAACCTCTGGTGTATCGATTGTGGCCACCTGCTGCATTGTCGAGTAGCTATGTTCGGAATAGATAAGCGCTGAAAGCATATTAAGCGCGAAACTAACTTCAAGATGAGATTTCCCTATGAGGACACAGAAAGAATATCTGTTTGATAGGTGCAAGGTAGAAGCGCAGTAATGCGTGCAGCTAAAGCATACTAATAGTCCCATCGCCTTTTTATGTCCTTATCATCAACGTTAAATCTTTATTGATTTAACAGAGGTGATGAGGTAGACTTAACTAGTAATTGGTGGTAATCATTATGATTATCACGAATAGAGTGTCAATTTTAAGCATTCTTACAGAAAGCACCTGTACTATAACTGTATAGACATCGAAGCAAGGTTTTTGTCCCACTGATCTATTGATATCAGCCCAAAGCGAACAAAAACCCTACTTCGGTGCCCATGGCGCTGAGGAAATACCTGTTCCCATTCCGAACACAGAAGTCAAGCTCAGCAGCGGCGATTATACTGCCACAAGCGGGAAACTAGCACGGTGCCGAATTATAAAAAGACCATCCTAATCGGATGGTCTTTTTCTCTTCCCCCGATGCGGCGGGAAGATAATCTCGACCCTTCGTAATGCAGTGGCGAGGCCGCGGTGTTGCCAAGGTTTCTTGTCTTTTTATGATACAATAACCTCGAGTGGAAAAAACACAAACACCATCAACAAAAACTCATTTTTTTCGACGCTTCTCGCCGACTGTATTGATTGCAGCCGGCCTTTTTATTGTCATCGGCGTCATGGCGGCAGCAATTGTTCTTGTCAAAAAACCGGTTGAACTAAGTTATAGTGGCGCGACGTGCGTGCCGCATTTGAGTGTGTCACCAGGGTTAATCGATACTCAAGCTTCGGATGAAGTAGACATTAGCTTTGCAGATCAGGTGCGCGTAAATGGCGTGAGTATTATCGCATTTTCAATCTGTTTTACGCCAAGAAACATGGCGGCCGAGTCGATCACGACTGTTCCACTTAAAGTTGCTCAGACTCGCACTCCAGTAAAACGGTTTGAACTAGCGCTTCCTGCTGCACCGGTTGCCAGCGCCGTTGACTTTGTCGGACAGACTATCCCTTCAGCAAGGCCACTGCAGATTGCATTGTCGCAACCAGACAGTGTGTCGTCATACCAATTTTCGGTCGATGATTCAGAGATTGTTTGCGTTCATAAAGATAGCCTACTTGAGTGTCCCCTTGAAACACTTTCATTGCGGCAAGGGGGGGAGTATGAAGGTGAACTCGTACGGACGCTTGGCGATGCGGCGTCAGTGGTGGCGAGTGGTTCGTTCCGCACCTTAACACCGCTTTTGTTGCTATCGGCGAGTGTTGCTGAAGGTGAAGAGGTATTTGATGCACGACAAGAAGTCCGGTTCACCTATGATTCGGCTCTTTCCGACGCGCAGGTGGTGCTGGAGCGTGTTGATGGCTCGAGTCGCCAAGAAGTTGCGACCGATGTTGCGCTCAAGGATGCCGAGCTGATCATCACCACTCGCGAGCCACTTGCTCGACGAGCTTCGTTTCAACTCACCGTTGTATCGGCCGAAGGAACAAACGGTGCCCGACTGTCAGAGCCCCTCGTGCGGACATTCACCACATCAGGTGGTCCAACGGTGTCGGCGGTGTCTGTGGGCACGTCGTCAGCGGCCGTCGCTGGGAGCATTGTCTTTACATTCGATCAGTCGATTGCGAATACAGCCCGGGCGAGTACGATCGTGTCTGTATCGGGAGCGGGTGCATCAATTTCAGCAGCAGGTAATCGGGTGACGGTGAGCTATTCGGCCGGTGTGTGTCAGCCAATCACGGTCGCCATGAAGCCGGGATTCTCAAGCCAAATCGGTGTCGTGCAAGATCAACCGTACTCATTCACCACTAGAACTCGTTGCTATACCACTTCGGTGATCGGTACCTCTCAGCAGGGAAGAGCCATCGTTGCGTACTCCTTTGGCAGTGGAGCAAAGAGGCTCTTATTCCACGGTGCGCTTCACGGCAATGAGCGCAATACAAAGGGGTTGCTTGACGCTTGGATCTCTGAGCTTGATGCTAAGCCGGGTGACATCCCCGCTGGCACCCAGATTGTCGTCATTCCAATCGTCAACCCCGACGGCTATGCGGCTAATACACGAGTAAACAGCCGAAATGTCGATCTAAACCGCAACTTTGATACGACCGATTGGAAGACGGATGTTCAAACCGTTCAAGGCGATCCGTTCCCGGGTGGGGGTGGTACTGCGCCCGAATCTGAAGCGGAATCACGGGCGTTGGCCAACTACACTCGTCAATACTCACCAACTTTTACGCTGTCGTACCACAGTGTTGCGGGGTATGTGATTGCTAACACGTGTGGTGATTCGGGGTCTCTGGCGTCGCGCTACGCAGCACTGACCGGTTATCGTAACCAAACAGGGGTAAGCGGCGCATTTTCATATGAGATTACCGGTACCTATGACGACTGGATGTGCCAACGACTTGGCCTCAAGAGTATCTTAATTGAGCTTGCGACCAGTAGTAGTACCGAGTTTAGCCGCAATCGTAACGCGATGTGGGAGATGGTCCGCTCGTAAGCGCGTACAGATAGATAGAAACGAAAACGGCCCATCTCGCAGATAGGGCCGTTTTTTGTTGTTGAATCAAAATTTGGATTCAAACAGGTGCTTCAATATAATATCGCACCGGGCGGGTATGCGCAACAGTAGCATGAACAGTATTTAGGTGAATGCGCAAACATAGCAAAACAATATAAAAACGCTTGTGTAAAACTTGACATAAAGCATAAGCTATGCTAGAATAATTAGTATACACATACCATGTGTGAGGTATAAATGAGGGTTTCCACGCTGAAAAGGCGGTGGAAATCTTTTTAATTGTGAGGAGAACTATCACAATGGCAGGAACCAAAGAAGGCGGCAAGAAAGCTGCACTCAAGAACCTACAACGCGACCCAGAGTTTTACGCAAAGATCGGCCGTAAGGGCGGACAGCGTGGAACGACTGGTGGATTCGCCGCTAACCCTGAGCTAGCTCGTATTGCTGGTGCAAAGGGTGGCCGTATCTCACGTCGCCGTAAGCAAGCCTAATCGCTTATTTGCAGAAAGAAACCCCCGTTTAGGGGGTTTCTTTTGTTGCATAGCGTTTCAGGCCACACGTTCGGGCTTCGTTCACACGCCAGGCATGCGTGCAGGCGATACAGCGGTACTGGCGAGGCTTTTCTTCATACCCAGTCGCTTCGCACTCGGGACAGGTGCTGCGGGCGTGTAGCCACTCCCGATAGGTATCGAGGTGATCTTGGATATCTTCTTCATTCATCGGTACGTTGTAGGTGGTGGCAAGTTCCCGTGCTTTCTCCCAGGCTTGCATCTCGAGCCCTAGTAGGGAGATATCTTGCGCATATTCATGGTGATCAAGGAGTCCGTGAGCCAGTTCATGGAGCAGGAGCGCATCTGCCGTGTCACCTTCGGGGGCATAATACACAGTTTTTTCACTAGGTGACCACAGGAAATCGGCTGCAGGCGCAAAGGTGAGTGTGGGAACATCAGCGGTTATTCTAGCGAGCAGCGAGTGCGTCAACGGCATAGTAGTAGCATCCATAAATAACGGCTTCTTCAGGGTGTTTCGCCTGAACGATTTTTGGGAGGGGAATGTGGTCGGGGAGGTGCTCTTTTAAGATGCCTTTAAGATCTGTGCCGTAAGATGAGAAGTAGGTGCCGATGCTTCCGCCGATGATAATTACATCTGGCTGAAGAACAGGGATGGTGGCAAGAAAGCCGCGGCTAATCCGATCGGCAACTTGGTGCCATGTGCGCTTGCTTTTAATGTCGCGTGCGTATTTTCCGTAGATCGTGTAGATCGCTTTGCCAGAAGCGAACGTTTCCCATTCACGGACGTGGCCATCGTACTCGACTAAAGACCGGCCAATTTCACTGTACCTGAGCGCGGGATGAATGATGCCATCGGTGATAATACCGCTGCCAATACCGGTGCTTATTGTCACATACAGCGATAAGGCAGGTATGTCTTTGAGTTGGCGTGTTTCGGCCAACCCGGCAAGGTTTGCGTCATTTTCGATAAACACCGGCGCGTCACCCAAGACACCTTTCAGGGCGCTGGCGGCGTCGAAGTTTTTCCATTTCAGATTATTGCACCACACGGCCACACCATCTTTGACAATGCCAGGGAGGGCCACCACGATTGCATCGACCGCCTTGTTGCCAAAATGGCTGTGAAGCTCTTGCTGTAAGACACGAACATAGTCATCGGTGTGTGGTGGGGTGGGGAATTTGTAGCGTGTATCGATGGTGCCATCGTCAAGAAAGCTGGCAATGAGCGTTTTTGTTCCTCCGGTATCAACAGCCACAAGCATGTATTTAGTGTAGCATGGCCACGCTGGTGTGCGCCATTGTGTGCTGGTAGTGCATACCGCTTACGGTAGCACTTGCCGAATATAGCCTGTACAATTGAGGCAATAAGGGAGAACTAGTATGGCCAGTTTGGGAAGAGTTCGAATTACTCGAGGCGGAATCAGTTTTGTTATTATCGCGATTGCCTTGATTGCCGTAGTGTTCGGCAGCGTCTATACAGTACAGCAGCGTGGCGAGCAGGTGCGACGCGAAGAGGCGCTCCAGATTGCACTCGACAACCTTGAAAAGGAGAGTGCTGGTCCGGCAGTCATCGCCACCGCACCGCCCAAAGAGTCTCCGGATACCCCTACCGCAGGATCAGGAACGACAGCCGGATCGTCTTCTGCCCCTGCTGTCCTTCCACAGACCGGTCCAACCGATTGGATGATCGTGCCACTGGTGCTCGTGACCTATGCTCTGACCTACGTTGCTGTCTCTGCCAGAACAGTGCTCGGCACTAGACTTTCCTCTGTTTTTCGGGTAAAATAAGGGCAATCGAGGAGGAACACTATTTTATAGTGCGCCCACACGAAAATACATTTTAGGAAGGAGTCTTAACAAAGACTTATGGCAAACGCCGCAACAACAATAACAATGGATGACTTGCTTGCTTCAGAAGAAGCAACGGTCAAGCAACTCACTCAGGGAGAGGTCGTCGAGGGGACGGTCCTGACGATTCGAAAGCACGAGGTCTTGGTTGACCTTGGGCCTTACGGAGTCGGCCTGGTCCCGCGCCGCGAAGTCGGTTTTTCACGCGCACTCGCTATCGGTGACCCCGTCAGCGCGAGCGTGGTTGATACTGAACTCGAGAACGGCTACGCACTTCTTTCACTCCGTAAGGCAGCGAAGGACAAGGGCTGGGATGAACTCGTGGTCAAGATGGAAAGTGGTGAGATTATCGAAGTCGCACCGTACGACGCAAACCGTGGCGGCCTGTTGGTCGAATACGACGGTGTTCGTGGATTCTTACCAGTTTCACAATTGTCAGCTGAACACTACCCACGTGTTGGCAGCAACGATAAAGATGAAATCTTGCAGCGCCTGAACGTGCTCATTAACCAACCCATGAAGGTACGCATTCTTGATGCTGATCGCAAAGCCAACAAGCTGATCTTCAGCGAAAAAGAAGCAGTCAAGGAAGGCCTTGCAGCCAGGTTCCAGAAACTCGCCGTTGGCGACAGCGTGACTGGTGTCGCAACTGGTGTTGTCGACTACGGTATCTTCGTGAACGTTGAAGGCATTGAAGGCCTGGTCCACATCTCAGAAATTAGCTGGGAGCGGGTGAACAACCCAAGTGACTACGTGAAGGTTGGCCAAACGATCGAAGCCAAGATCATCGCGATTGACAAGGATCGCCTCAGCTTGAGCATGAAGCAGTTGACCGAAGACCCATGGATGAGTGAAGTTGATCAATTCAAGGCTGGTGACAGCGTTGAAGGAACCGTCACTCGCATCACGCCATTTGGTGCCTTTGTCCAAATCAGCCCAGCCGTTGAAGCCCTTGTTCACGTCAGTGAGCTTGGTGACGGGGACAGTGCTGACCCTGAAAAGGTCTTTACGCTTAACGAGCGCAAAGCCTTCGTCGTTCTCGACATCGAGAAAGACAGCCGTAAGATCTCTCTTGGTCTTCCGGGCAAAAACGCAAAAAAATAATCGACCCCGCGTTTAAGACGGGAGAGAAGGAGTACATATGGCCGAGAAAGTCTTAACAATTGCTGACTCAATCACCGTTGGTGAACTCGCCGAAGTACTCAATCTTCCCGTCACAACGCTGATCGGAGAGTTATTCAAGAATGGTATTGCCGCCACGATCAATCAACGGATTGATTTCGAGACGGCAACTATCATTGTTGATGAACTGGGCCTTGATGTTGAGCTTGAAAAGCGCGACACCAGTGCCCAGACTCCAGAGCGACGGGTGCACGAGCTTTCCGAGAATGCCGTAGAACGACCACCTATTGTGGCTGTGATGGGGCACGTTGACCACGGAAAAACGAGTTTGCTCGACGCAATTCTTGGCCAGACGGTTGTAGACGGTGAAGCCGGGGGGATTACCCAGCACATTAGTGCCTACCAAACTGTTCGCAAGAATCGCTCAATTACCTTACTCGACACCCCTGGTCACGAGGCATTTGCGGCGCTTCGCCAGCACGGTGCCGCTTTGACCGACGTAGTGATTATTGTGGTAGCTGCCGATGACGGCGTGAAGCCGCAGACGGTTGAGGCAATTCGCTTTGCCCGTTCTGCTAACGCAAAAATTGTCGTCGCGATAAACAAAATCGACAAAGAAGCCGCTAATCCACAGCTCGTTAAGACACAGCTTGCAACTGAACACAATCTTAACCCTGAAGAATGGGGCGGGGATGTGGTAATGGTTGAGGTGAGTGCAAAGACGGGCAAGAACATCGACCAATTGCTTGATATGGTGCTTCTTGTCGCTGATATGGAAGAATTGAAAGCTGACGTTGATGTACCGGCCGAAGGCTTGGTGATTGAATCACATATGGAAGTCGGTCGTGGTGCGGTTGTTGGGTTGCTTGTTGAACAAGGAATGCTTCGCCCAGGTATGTTTATGGTTGCGGGTACCGCGTTTGGAAAAGTGCGCACCCTTCAAGACTTTACTGGCAAAACAATTAAAGAAGCTGGCCCGGCAACCCCAGTGACGGTGAGTGGATTCAAAGAACTTCCGCAATTTGGCGATACCTTCCAGATTGTGAAGAGTGAAAAGGAAGCTCGTGCTCTGAGTGCAACTGCAAAGATTGAGCAGGAGCAAAATGCTGCCAGCACCAACACCACTGGCGCTGACCTGCTTCGCCTCATGACGCAAAAACACGAATCAGTCGATTTTAACGTGATTGTTAAAGCCGACGTGCAAGGTTCACTCACGTCAGTGATGGACAGCCTTCGCCTAATTGAAACGGGCGGGGAAGTCTCTCTTCATGTCGTCAGTAGCGGTGTCGGTAATATTACCGAGAATGACATTCGACTAGCCGGCGACGGTAAAACCGTCATTTATGGCTTCAACGTTGACTTGCCACCTGCAGTGAAGCGACTTGCGACGCGTGAGCGTGCTGAAGTGCGTCTGTATCGAGTGATTTATGAACTGCTCGACGACGCGAAGGCCTCAATGACCGCACTGCTTGCTCCCGAAGTGGTGGAAACGACGCTGGGAACACTCGAAATCAAGGGCGTTTTCCGTACTCTGAAAGACCTCGTCATTGCTGGTGGAAAAGTAACCAGCGGGAAGATCACCGCTAACGTACTGGTTCGCGCCACTCGCGGTGACGAAATTCTCGGTGAAGCTGAAGTGACCAGCGTACAACGCGAGAAGATTGAAGCTAAAGAAGTGTTTGAAGGCGATATGTGTGGCCTCAGCCTCAAGACGCAGCGCAAATTACAGCTGGAAATTGGCGATAGTCTTGAATTCTTTACGCGCGAGCTCGTGCAACGAACTCTCTAGGCCGTGATACAATAACTGCATAAACAAGGAACCTCTATGTTTCAACTTGATGATCAATTTCTCGTCGATGTCGGACTCGGCTCACTGCCAGAAGAGCAGAAGAAGCCGTTCTTGCAACATACCTACGACCAACTTGAATACCGAGTGGGTATTCGATTGAGCGAGGGTATGAGTGACCAGCAGCTTCAAGAATTTGAGAAGATAATCGACCGCGATCAAGCAACGGTGACGGCTTGGCTCGCACAATATGCTCCAGGCTATCAACAAGAAGAAGTCTTCCAGCGATTAGTCCAGGCGAGCGGCCTCCCGGCCGACAGCGGCGATCTTGCGGCCGAGTTTGCGGCTACCAAGTGGCTTGAAGTAAACCGCCCCGATTATCGTGATGTCGTCAAGGCGACCCTTGATGCGATAAAAGCCGAAATTATGGAGAATAAAGACGCAATTCTTGGCACCAACGCCGCTTAATTGCTTGTATAGCCGTTCAAAAATGCGGCGCCCGACATATGCTTCCCACTGGGAACGATGAGCTCCTCGATTTCGAGGAGCGTTTCGTGCTTGCAGATAATAACCAAAGATTTTGGTGTAGCGACTTCAATAACACGAGCCGCGGTGATGGTCACAAGTCCTTGTGGAAGCTCAATACGTGTCTTAGGAAACAGTTCATAGGCGCGCACGCGTCGCTCAATTTCGGTTGCTGTCAGCGCGCGCGGGTTGACAAGGCCGTCTTCTTTTTTAAGCAAGCGGCTATAGGTCGCCAGAGATTCTTCCTGCGGCGAAGGCTGAACTTCGCCAGAAAGAATTGCATCAAGTGTACTCACGAGCAGATCGGCCCCAAGCAGTGCCATTCGGCGTGTGAGTGCCACTGCCGTTTCACGCTCACCGAGCGCTACTTCTTGTTGAAGATAGAGTGGCCCGGCGTCCATCCGTTCATCCAGGAGCATGAGAGAGATGCCGCTGACTCGGTCACCTTGCACGAGAGCTGTCTCAATCGGTGACGGTCCGCGAAGCAGCGGGAGCAGGGAAGGGTGGATGTTGATAATACCCGGGGTAAACAGCTGAATAATTTCAGAAGGAATAATCTTTCCATAGCTCGAGAGCACTCCCGCAACCTCGCCCAGTGCTTTGATATCATCAGCGACATCGCCTAGTGATTGTGGCTGCCAGACGGGAATGTTGTGTTGTTCGGCAATTGTTTTAACAATCGGAGACTGTAGTTTTTGTCCACGGCCAGCCCGGCTATCTGGCTTAGTGATCACCGCCCCAATCGAAGCACCAGCCGCAATCAGAGCTTCCAGCGCCGGTGCGCTAAATGAATCAGTCCCAAAGAATAGAATTGTTTTTGATGTGTTCATCATAATCAAGCGCCTCAAGCTCACCATTTTCATCAAGTTTAAAGAATGCATCTGTTTCATCTTTAATATGATCGATGAAGACGACGCCCTTTGTATGATCGATCTCATGTTGAATAACGCGCGCCAAAAAGCCGTCAGCTTTGAATCGGACTTCGTTGCCATCGATATCAAGTGCACGTACTCGAATTTTTGTATGCCTCGGCACCTTACCGTAAATATCCTTGACGCTCAAACAGCCCTCATAGTCAGCCTCGACGCTTCCTTCGTATTTCACAATTTCTGGATTAATGAGGGCAGTGAATTCACGCGATGTTTTGTCGTCAAAGTCGCTGCGCACAATAACGACCCGCTCTAATCGATCAATTTGAACAGCGGCGAGTGCGGCGCTAATTTCATGTGGACGAGAGGCCTCCCAATCGAGTGCGGCGTCGGTCATTTCTTTGACGAGTGATCGAGTTGCATCATCAACTGCCACCCGTCGTGAAACGTCACGCAGATGGCCGTTAGGTAGGGTGATGATGTCGTCTTTTGTCATTCCGGCCATTATAGCGTACTTCAACGGGGGTGACTAGAGGAGGCTGGTTGGGTCAAGTTCATACTGCCAATGTGTTGGCCGAAGATGGGTCAGCGCAGCTTGTAAATACTCACGTTTTGGGCTCTTTAAGACGAGTTGCCAGCGATAGGTATCGTGCTGACGTTCATAGAATGAAGGAGTCGGGCCCATCAAGCGGACGTCTGGATGTAGGACGGTCTTCAGGCTGCGCGCAAGCTGCTGTGCGGCGCGGACTGCACCAGCTTCGGTTTTATACACGGTTGTTAGCTTGAGCAGGTAGGTGAACGGAGGGAAGTGGCTTTTTGCGCGCAGCGCGAGTGTTTCTTGATAAAAACTCTCATAATCTTGGGCGATACCATAAAAGATTGCCGGGTGTGTTGGTTGGTAGGTTTGAATTATCACTTCGGTGGCACGTTCATCACGCCCAACGCGCCCAACCACTTGTGCGAGCAGCTGAAACGCGCGCTCGCTGGCCGCAAAGTCAGGTAGAGACAGGCCACTATCGGCCTGCACCACCCCAACCGTGCGTAAGTGAGGCAGGTCGAGGCCTTTCGCGATTACCTGCGTTCCAATAGCGATGTCGATTTCACCAGAGTAGAGCTGTTCATAGAGGCTGCCGACAGTTTGGTCGCTAGTATTGTCTGAATCGAATCGGGCAATTCGTGCCGTCGGAAAGAGTTTGCGCAACTCCGATTCCACCAGTTTCGTGCCAATGCCTTTATGGATAATGTCGGCGCTGCCACATTCGGGGCAGTGGGTCGGTACTTTTTCTTGGTGACCGCAAATGTGGCAACTCAGCTCAAAACGATCGGCATGAAGCGTGAGGGGCACATAGCAACGAGGACAGTTTGCGGTCCACCCGCATTGCTCGCAGAGGGTGGTTGCCGCACTTCCGCGGCGATTATGGAATACGAGTGATTGCTGACCGAGACGCAGGCTTTCTTCGATACTTTCTATCAGTGAAGTCGAAAGAAAACGGTGACGATTGAAGTTCTCTCGCTTTGTCATATCGATGGAGCGAATGACTGGCGGCGTCGTGACGGTACGGGCTGGGGTATCGAGCCGGAGAATGGCGTGGCCACCTTGTTCAGCGACATAGCGGTCACTGACGCTCGGGGTGGCGCTTCCGAGAACGACGACGGCATCAGCCA
Source organism: Candidatus Saccharibacteria bacterium UBA6175 (assembly GCA_002422915.1). Taxonomy (GTDB): domain Bacteria; phylum Patescibacteriota; class Saccharimonadia; order Saccharimonadales; family Saccharimonadaceae; genus Microsaccharimonas. Next base: position 10,983 of record DITV01000002.1, read on the forward strand.
GCCGACCAAGCACACCGGCAGCGCGAAGGGCGGAGTAGCGGGGCGCTTGTTCCTGTTTGTAGCTTGGTTCGTGAGCTTCGTCGATAATGATTGCTCCGATACGTTTGAGCGGCATAAACAGCGCCGAGCGCGGCCCGATCACCACACGAGGGGTTGTTGAAGTGAGCGCCGCAAGCCAGGCGCGGTGCCGTTCAGCTTCGGTCATTTTAGAGTGCGTCACAATCACGTCAGGAAATTCGTGAATAAACTCGTCCACAATCTGGCTGGTGAGGCTAATCTCTGGCACCAACACAATGACCGACTCATTACGAGCGATGCGGTGGCGGGCAAGTGTCTTGTACACCTCTGTTTTGCCAGAGCCTGTGACACCCTGTAGAAGGACTGTTTTCTGTTCACTCTCAATTAGTGCAGTGGCCGCCTTCAGCTGCTCATCATTGAGTACAATAGTTGTTCGATTTCGAATTGAAGGGTTGGCCGGCCTCTCTTCTAGTGCTCGACGTTTTGTATCGACACCTCTTGGGAGGAGTGTCTGAAGCACCAGCGCGAGGGGTGTTGAATAGTAATCGGAGAGCCAGCGAGCCAGTTCAAGTAGATGCGAGGGAAGCGGTTTTGGACTGACTCCTTTAAGGATGGCTTTGGTTTCAAACGAAGGTTTGGCCACTTCCCCAAGCACCACACCGATACTGGTTGTTTTGCCGATGGGCACAGACACCACCGTGCCAACAGAAAAGCGTTCATCAGAGACATAGGTAAAGACATCGGCGCCTGCGCGCACTATTCGTGTCGGGGCCACCTCGTAATAAAACATACCCTTATAGTATAGCGCGTGTGGTCGCGTCTGTCGTGCTAGAATAAGCATATGTATTTTGAGAGTCGATCAGAGGCAGGGGCGAAACTCGCGGCTGAATTGTTTGAGAAGTATCGCTATGAGAACTGTGCGGTGGTGGCACTGAGTGACGGTGCGGTGCTGGTTGGTGAGCAAATTGCGGCGGCACTGCACTGTATCTTGACCATGCTGTTGGTTGAAAACATCGAAGTCCCCGGAGAGAATCTGAGCTTTGGCGGCGTTTCACAGAATGGCAATTTCACCTATAACGGAATGTTCTCGGCGGGTGAGATTGAAGAGTATGCCAGCGAATACCATGGCTATCTTGAAGAGAAAAAGCGCGAAGCCTTTCAAAAGATCAACCGTCTGCTCGGTGATGGCGGGCTTATCGATAATGACATGCTGCGCGATCATACGGTTATTCTGGTGTCAGACGGACTTGATTCGGGGGCGTCCCTCGACGTTGCCGTCGACTTTTTAAAACCGATTCGAATCGCTCGTTTGGTGGTTGTTTCTCCGGTAGCATCAGTACAGGCGGTGGACCGATTGCACATCTTGGCTGATGAACTCCATATTCTCTCGGTCAAGGATAATTACCTCAACACCGACCATTATTACAATCGAAATGATATTCCGTCGCACGAGGATACGGTCGCTAAGATTAATCAGATCGTGCTGAATTGGCGTTGACCAGCTCGTTGTAAAAAGTGTATGATAAAAAGCAACGAGAAAAACTGTGTGAGTCAAGGGGAGACATGTTAGACGTTTTTATTACATCGAGAGTTCGACGGAAAATTGTGGTGGTCTACGCCAAGTATCCTGATTTCCGTACACATGTCCGCGGCCTTGCCAAGCTCATCAAAGAAGATCCAGGTAACATTCAGCGCGAACTCAAGCGGCTGGAGAAGGTTGGCTTCCTCACCAGCGAGAAGCAGGGGAACACCAAGATTTATGCCACCAACAAACAGTTCCCGATTTTTAAAGAACTTCAGAGTATTGTGATTAAGTCACAACAGCAAGCCTCTCGGCCGAAACGAACTACCAGCGACCGGGCATGAGCCTCTTCGATCGAATCCTAGCTGCTCGAGGAATGACGCCCGACCAACGGGCGGTTTTTTTATCGCCCGATTACACGCATCGGCACGACCCGTTTCTTTTGCCTGATATGGCCGAGGCTATCGACCGCCTGGTTGCCGCCCGTGCTGCCCAAGAACAAATCACGATTTACGGCGATTATGACATCGATGGGCTCACCGCGACGACACTTCTCCTTGATGCTTTTGCTTCGTTTGGGTTCGAGCACGTTCAGGCGTTCATCCCGAACCGGTTTGTCGAAGGCTATGGACTCACGATTGATGCGATTGAACGAATCGCAGCCGATGGTACCCAGCTTATCGTTACGGTTGACTGCGGCAGCTTGAGCCACAAGGAAATAGATCGGGCGAAAGAACTTGGTGTCGATGTGATTGTGACCGACCACCACAATGTGGCCGAGGTGCAGCCGAATGCGGTTGCGGTCGTGAATCCAAAACGACTATTGGCAGACTACCCAAACTCATATAAAGATTTTATGCTGCAACAATCTCCCGATGAACCCACAGGCGCCAGCGTCGTCACGCGTCCCGATGCTCACGAAGCATCTCTGTCGGCTGCGGAACTCGCTGAAGCTCAGACATCCTCGCCGAGTCGGGATACTGCGCTCGCATCAGCCGGTGACTCCGAGGCTTCTGCGGTTTCATCAGTAGATCCTGCAAAAAAAAATCTGTATCCATTCGTGGATCTTCCGGGAGTTGGGGTGGCGTTCAAGCTGGCGCAGGCCCTGCAGACGCAGCTCGATGGACTGCCGAAGGGCCAGGAGAAGTGGTTGCTTGATTTAGTGGCGCTCGGCACGGTGTGCGACGTCGTCACGCTGCGCGATGAGAATCGAATGCATGTGTTTTGGGGACTCAAGGTCCTTGCGCAAACCCGTCGACCTGGATTAAAGGCACTCATGACGGTTGCAGGCGTGCGCCCAGAAACAGTGAATGCCCGCAGCCTTGGCTTCGGCCTTGGCCCTCGAATGAACGCCTCGGGTCGCATGGAAACAGCGCAGTTCGCACTCGACTTACTGACATCGACTGACAGCGGCGACGCACTACGGATTGCCCGCCAGCTCGACGAGATGAATAAGGCCCGGCGCGCCGAACAGAACGACATTTTTGAAGCTGCAAAACTCCAGGCTGAGCAGTTCGCTGACGATCCGGTGCTGGTGGTGAGTAGTCATGGTTGGAACCACGGCATCGTGGGAATTGTTGCGGCAAAACTACTCGAGAAATACCACAAACCGACCTATGTGCTCGAAGAAATGGGAGAAGAAGCAAAGGGTTCAGCCCGTAGCTATGGTGGATTCAGTGCCGCCGATGCGATTCGCTCTGCCGACGACATTATTACCAAGGGCGGTGGCCACAAGCTGGCTGCTGGTGTGACGTTACCTACTGCGAATATTCCGGCCTTTCGAAAGCGGGTCAATGATTTTTATCGCTCCCAGAAACTGAAAGATCAAGCGGAGCTGTTAATGCCGCAGGCCGATGTTGAGGCCGAACTGCACGAGCTTGCCGAAGACTTGGTTGATGCCATCGCGACACTTGAGCCATTCGGCAACGGCAATCCGCAGCCTATCCTCAAAACAATGGATGTCGTCGTCAAAAACCAGCGCCGAATGGGCGATAGCGGCCAGCATGTCAAGCTGACGGTCGAGCAAAACGGCCGAACCGTCGATATGTTGGCGTTTTCAGCGCCGGAGCATTTCTTCGTGGAAGTTGGAACAACCGTTACCGTCTGGTATACCGTCGACATCAATGAATGGAATGGGCGACGCAGCGTCGAGGGGATGCTCCTGCATCTTGAGTAAGACCCTTGTTGCATCTCTATCTCCAATCTGTTACAATGACAGACTATATGGTACAAGTAACACGTAAAGACGAACGAGAAGCGAACGAAAACATCATTCGTCGCTTCAACCGTAAGGTACTGCAAAGCGGTGTCCTTGCAGAAGCGAAGGCTTCAATGCGATTTAGCAAGCCACTCAGCAAGCCTGAGCGACGAGCAAAAGCGATTATCCGTAAAGAGCGAAAAGCTGAAAAGCTGAACAAAGCTCGATTGGGACTTCGCTAATAATGAGCCTCAAGGTTCGCCTTGAAACTGATCTTAAAGCCGCTCTTTTGGGCGGCGATCGTTTTGTTGCCGATGTGCTTCGCGGCTTGAAGGCCGTGATTCTGAACGAAGAAGTTGCTCAGGGCAAGCGCGACGAAGGCCTCGACGACGCCACGATCGAACAACTGATTGCTCGTGAAGTGAAGAAGCGCAACGATAGCGTCCAGCAGTACACCGACGCGGCTCGTCCAGAGCTTGCCGAAGCTGAAGCTGCCGAAGCGAAAGTACTCGAAGCGTACCTACCTGAACAACTCTCTGAAGCAGATATTCAGGCTGCGATTACCGAAGCGATTGCCAGTCTTGGCGTCAGCGGCCCGGCTGCAATGGGCCAGGTGATTGGCGCGGTCAAGGCAAAACTTGGCAATGCAGCTGACGGCGCAACGGTTGCGCGACTGACAAAAGAAGCCCTGTTATAATAAACGCATGATTGTATTTTTCGGACCTGCTGGTGCAGGCAAAAGTGTCCAAGGACAACTCTTAGCAGCCCGGATGGGCTGGCGGTGGGTGAGCGCCGGCCAACTTCTTCGTGATGCACGCGACCCTCAGCTGATTGAGACGATGCACAAGGGAGAAATGGTGCCTAACGAGGTAATTAACAGTCTTGTTTCAGACGCCATTAAAACCGCTTCTTCAGCGGGCAATGTGATTCTCGATGGCTGGCCACGGCTACTTCCGCAGGCCCAGTGGCTGGTGGCGTCTCAGCCTGATCACGGTGCCTCAGTTGAGCTCGTGGTGGTGCTTGAAGTACCGCGCGAAGAGCTGCTGAAGCGTCTCGCGATTCGTGGTCGTGCCGATGATACACCTGAAGCGATTGATCAGCGCCTTGAACTGTACCGAACCGAAATGTATCCAGTGCTTGGCTACTTTACCGAGCAGCACGTACCAGTGGTGCACCTCGACGGCGTGGGAAGTGTCGGTGAAATTCACGACCGTATTTTTGCAGAACTAACCTCACGATCACTTGCATGATAGGTCCACACAAAACTCCTGGAGAAATCCAGGCAATGCGCGATGGTGGCCAGATTCTGGCCGGCATTTTTCGTGACCTCAAACCAAAAGTGGTTGCTGGTGTGAAGCAGACTGAACTCGACGCCTGGGTGGCTAAAGAAATCATTGCTCGCGGTGCCGAAGCGACCTACAAAACCGACGAAGTGAATTTTCCGGCGTCAATTTGCATTTCGGTCAATGAACAAATTGTACACAGCATCCCGACCGACGAAGCACTCCAAGACGGCGATGTCGTCAGTTTTGACTTGGTGATTACCTACAAAGGCATGAAGGTCGACAGCGCCTTCACGATGGTGGTGGGGCAGCCAACAAGTGTTCAGAAGCACCTTATTTCCGCGACTGAACGTAGCCTGTACGCCGGAATCGACGCTATTAAAGGGCCGGTCCGTGTTGGCGATATTAGTGCTGCGGTTGAAAAAGTCCTAAAAGACGCCAAGCTTGGCATTATTCGACAGCTCGTCGGTCACGGTATCGGCCACGAGATGCACCAACCACCCGAAGTGCCTAACTATGGCCGAAAGGGTAGTGGGCCGCTCCTTGGTGTTGGTGACACGATCGCGATTGAACCAATGGCGACACTTGGTGGCGAAAGAATTATCACTGAAGACGACGACTGGACTATTTCTACTCGAGACGGCAGCTTAGCTGCCCACTTTGAACACACCGTTTTGATTACTGAAGACGGTGCTGAAGTGCTGACGCAGCTCTAATAGACTTGTGAAAACGACACCGTAAGCGGTATACTGAGGCATATGCAAGAAGGCTCAGTCACTGCCGTCGGCATCGACATAGGAACTACCTCTGTCAAAGCTGTCGTGGCACATATCGATGAAGCAACCGGAACACCGACCATTATTGGCGTCGGTCACGCCCCAAACACCGGGATGCGCAAAGGTGTGGTGGTGAATCTCCATGGCCCAGCGCAAGCCATTGACGACGCACTTGGTGAAGCCGAGCGAATGAGTGGCTATCAAGTCGACGCCGCAACAGTCAGCGTCAACGGTGCACACATTTTGAGTTCACGAACCGATGGTATGGTGGCCGTTGGTGCGGCTGATCACGAAATTAACAGAGATGATTTGGCACGGATTGAAGAAGTAGCCACTCTCGGGAAGGTCCCTGCCAACCGTGAGATTCTTGACGTGATTCCTCACTCATACACCTTGGATGGCCAGGGTAACATTAAAGACCCGCTTGGGATGACCGGTACTCGTCTCGAAATTGACGCGCATGTGATTTCAGCCCTGACGCCCTACCTCGTGAACGTCCAAAAAGCGGCTGAAACCGCCAAAGTTGACGCTCATACGGTGGTGCCAAGTGGTATCGCTGCCGCTCGTGCCGTTTTAACTGAACAACAAATGGAACATGGCGTCGCAGTGATTGACATGGGTGGTGCAACTACCAGTGTTGCTGTGTACGAAGAAGGTGACCTGCAATATGTTGGCGTTGTCCCGATCGGTGGCAACAATATCACCAACGACCTGGCGATTGGCCTGAAGACCGACCCAGAGATTGCTGAAACGATTAAGCGTGACCACGCTTCGGCGGTGGTGCGGAGTGAATCCGCTGGCGTCAGCATCAAGCATGATGGTGACATTCTTAATTTTATGACGACTGATATCGATGAAATTGTTGAAGCGCGTTTGGAAGAGTTGTTTGAAGGTGTCCAGGCTGAGCTGAAAAAAGCCGGCCGAGCCGGAAAGCTCCCTGCAGGTGTAGTTTTAACCGGTGGTGCCGCTCAGCTGAAACACATGGCAGACTATGCCAAACATGCACTTGGCCTTGCTGCTCGCATTGGCAAGCCTGCTGGCTACGCCGGTGTTGCCGAGAACATTGAACAGCCTGGCTACGCCACTGCGATTGGCCTGATGTTGATCGATGCTGAACGTAGCAGCCGTTCATCGAAAAGCAAGAAACAGCCTTTGAACATGAAGAACGCCCAAGGAATGGTTTCAAAGCTGTTCGCCCGCTTTAAAGCCTAGGGGTGCTCGAAGGTATTGCGCGGTGCGCTAAAGTGATATACTAATGACAAAGACAGTAGTAGACGAGGAGATAGGGTACTCATGCCTGAAGTAAAGCCAAGCGACATACAGACATTTGCCAGCATTAAAGTTGTTGGTGTCGGTGGTGCCGGTGGATCAGCCGTCAACCGCATGAAAGAAGCCGGCTTGACCGGTGTTCAGTTCATCGCCATGAACACTGATGCCCAAGCACTACACAACAGTAAAGCCGACGTAAAGATTCACTTAGGACACAGCACAACCGGTGGTCTTGGTGCTGGTGCAAACCCTTCAGTGGGTGAAGCTGCCGCCAGCGAATCACGCGAAGAAATTAAAGCAGCCCTTGAAGGTGCCGATATGGTGTTTGTGACCATTGGTGCCGGTGGGGGAACTGGAAGCGGTGCAGGCTACGTGGTTGCTGAAGTCGCTCGTGAACTCGGTATCCTTGTCGTCGGTGTTGCCACTAAGCCATTCAGCTTTGAAGGCGAGAAGCGCCGCACCAACGCCGATTGGGCAATCTCTCAACTGCGTCGTCACGTTGACACCTTGATTACGATTCCAAACGATCGGTTACTCCAAACCATCGACCGACGCACACCGCTCCTTGAAACCTTCAAGATTGCCGACGACGTTTTGCGCCAAGGTGTCCAGGGTATTTCAGAGCTTATTACCGAACACGGACTCATCAACCTCGACTTTGCCGACGTAAAGGCGATTATGAGCAACGCCGGTTCGGCCCTTATGGGTATTGGACGAGCCAGCGGAGACAACCGTGCTGCTCAAGCTGCTCAGCAAGCGATTGAATCACCACTGATTGAGGTATCGATTGACGGTGCTAAGGGCGTTCTGTTTAACGTGACTGGTGGCTACGATATGAGCATGAGCGAAATTCAAGAAGCGGCCGAAATCATCACCAGCGCCGTGTCACCAGATGCCAATATCATCTTTGGTGCGACCTTGAAGCCTGAAATTGAAGATGAACTGGTGATTACAGTGATCGCCACCGGCTTTGATTCGGCCTACTTTGATCAGACGACCGAAAATGATGAAGTAAGCACACAGAGTGAATCAAAGGTCAGTGATGTTGATGTCGCTAGCGTCGACCTTTCACTTGACCAGACTGAATCGGCCGCTATTTTCAACGAAGAACCACAGGAGAACATGTGGAACAGCAACGTTGAACAAGAAGATGAATCAGACACACCAGCATTCCTGCGCCGCCGCAAAAAGCGTGCCAAGAAAACAGAGGAGTAAACGATGCCACAATTACGAATTGGTGATAGCCGTGTGATTGAGTCCCGTGAAGTCAGCGATGGTGTGACGATTCGTCGTCGCCGCGAAGCACCTGACGGGAAGCGATTTACGACCTACGAACGAATCGAAAAACCGAACCTGGCTGTTATTAAGAAGAACGGTGTTCGCGAATTGTTCGACCGTGAGAAGCTTGCTATTGCGATTAAACGATCAGTCGGAAAGTTCTTTAGCTCTGAAGTTGAAGTAGAAGAGATGATCGACGAGATCGAAGACGCAGTCTACGCTCTTGGTGAAAACGAAGTCACCTCGAAGCAGATTGGTGACAAAGTGCTCGATGAGCTTGCCGTTCGTAACGAAGTTGCCTATGTTCGGTTTGCTAGTGTGTACCAAGAATTTAAGACCCTCGATGATTTCTTGAAAATTCTTGAACAACGCAAGCGTGCCAACGAGGAACAGCGAGCGGCCTAACGATGCGCGTGGTGGTGCTGAGTAAAGACAACACAGATTACGCGCGAACCGTGACGGATTATCTGCGTGATTTCAAGCGATTTACTGGGCACGACTTAACAATTATGGATCCTGAGACTCCTGACGGTGTTTCGTTTTGTCAGGCCTATGACATTTTGGAATTTCCAACTGTTGTGGCGCTGTCGGATGCAGGTGTATTATTAATGCAGTGGCGGGGCATTCCGCTCCCAACCATAAGTGAGGTAAGTTACTATGTTTAAATTATTCAGTCGAGAAAACACAAACAAAGACCGAAACACGTTTTTAGTAATGTTGTTTGCCGGGCTCGTTGCCTTGGCGGCCGCATTTATTCTGACGGTTGAAAAAATTCACCTGCTTGAGAATCCCGACGCAGTACTTTCGTGTAGTGTGAACATCGTTTTGAACTGTTCTACCGTTATGAACACCTGGCAATCTGAACTGTTCGGATTCCCAAATATGCTCATTGGCATGATGGCCTTTCCGGTCGTCATCACACTGGCCGTTGCCGGCCTCGCTGGCGTGAAGTTCCCTCGATGGTTCTTGATCGCAGCAAATATCGGCTTCTTGTTCGGCCTCATCTTTTCATACTGGCTGTTCTTCTCGAGCGTCTACGCCATTCAGGTATTGTGCCCATGGTGCCTCCTCGTGACCGCAACGACCACTCTCATTTTCTCGAGCATGCTGCACTACAATTTGAAGCACAACATCTTCCAATTTAAGAAAAAGACCGACAAAAAGATTCAGGTGTTCCTGGCGGGTGGCTACCACCAACTCATCGTCGCCTCATGGTTTGTTATTATGGCCGTGCTTGTATTCTTGAAATTCGGCACCGACCTCTTTGCCTAAACACCAAAATACGCTACACTAAACACAAGACGATCGAGTGGCTATCACCCACGAGTCTTCGGAAGAACAGCCTAGGCCTAGTAGACCCGAACGCGATCCGCTGCGACAAAGCGACAATAAAGTGCTGATAAGGAAATCCTTTCAGAAATCGGATGGTACCACCCACAGACGGGTTCCGATGGATGAAGGGATTTTTATATTTAAAAAAGCCAGGAGGCTACGATGAAATTTAAGGCCAACACCCGTCGCCGAGCACTCGAGTACGAAAAAGACCTTGTTCAGTATTGGAAAGAGAACAAGACGTTTGAGAAATCGATCGAGCAGCGACCAAAAGAGAATTCATATGTGTTTTACGACGGGCCACCGTTTATTTCTGGGGTCCCACACCACGGGACGCTCCTGAGCTCAATCGTGAAGGACGCCGTTCCACGGTACCAAACGATGAAAGGGAAGCGCGTCGAGCGTGTCTGGGGTTGGGACGCCCACGGACTTCCGGCTGAGCGCTATACCGAGAAGAAGCTTGGTATTACCTCGCGCCAACAAGTCATTGAATACGGCATCGAGAAGTACATTCTGGCCACTCGCGCCAACATGCTTGAAACCAGCAGCGCCTGGGAAGACACCATCGACCGCATCGGCCGCTGGGTCGACTTCAAGGGTGCTTACAAAACCATGGACAAAGACTACATGGAAAGCATTTGGTGGGCCTTTAAAACCCTCTACGAAAAAGGCAAAATCTACGAAGGCGAAAAGGTACTCATGTACTGCACACTCGACGCCACGCCACTTTCAAAGGCAGAAGTCACGATGGATGCCGGGGCGTATCAGGACGTGACCGACCCAAGTGTATATACGAAGTTCAAGCTGAGTGATGGCGACGAGTATCTGCTTGCCTGGACAACCACTCCGTGGACACTACCGGCTAACACCGCGCTTGCGATCAATCCTGACATTGAATATGTCCGTGTATTGCACGAAGGCACTCGCTACATCCTTGCGAAAGACTTGGTTGAGACGGTCTTTACGAACGAAAAACACCAACCACTTGAATACACTATCGAAGAGACAGTCGAGAGTAGCGATCTTCTTGGCAAAACCTACGAGCCACTCTTCGGCGACAGCGGAGAAAACGCCCACAAGATTTGGGCTGCCGATTACGTGACAACCGAATCGGGTACCGGTATTGTGCACATTGCACCCGCCTATGGTGAGGAAGACTTTGTGTTGGCGCGTGAGAAGAACATTCCCGTCGTCCACGTTCTCGATGAAAATGGTGAATACACCGAAACCGAATGGAAGGGCGAGAACGTCTGGGCGATCAACAAGACGATTGCAAAGACGCTCCTTGAACGCGGCGTCGTCTGGAAAATCGACTACTTCCGCCACTCATACCCGCACTGTCACCGCTGTGGCACCAAGTTGATGTACCGCGCCCACCCAAGCTGGTTTATGGACGTTGATGGCCAGCGCACGCAGATGCTGGAGCAAAACGGCGACATCAATTGGTTCCCCGAGCACGTGAAACACGGTCGCTTTGAAAAGACGGTTGAGCAAGCACCAGATTGGAACATTTCTCGTGACCGCTTCTGGGCAACCGCCATGCCCGTCTGGAAGGCAATTGATAGCGATGGCGTCGAACACGTCAAAGTGGTTGGCAGCTACGCTGAGCTCAAAGAATTGAGTGGCGTTGAACTAGAGGATTACCACCGTCCATGGATTGACGATGTCACTTTCGAGATCGATGGCATCACCTACACGCGTATCGACAAGGTCATGGACAGCTGGTTTGAAGCCGGCAGTATGCCGTTTGCCCAGTTCCACTATCCGTTTGAAAACAAGCAGAAGTTTGAAGAAAACTTCCCGGGCGATTTCATTGTTGAATACATCGGCCAAGTTCGCGCCTGGTTCTATTATATGCATGCTATGAGCGTTGCGCTCTTTGGTGAAAACTCATTTAAGAACGTCGTCGTCACCGGAAACGTCGCGGGTAATGATGGTCGCAAGATGAGTAAAAGTTATGGTAACTACACCGACCCGAACGAGCTGATGGATAAGTTTAGTGCCGACAGCCTGCGCTTCTTGCTGCTTTCCAGCCCGCTCATTTCGGGTGAAGATTTCGCCTTGCAAGATAAAGAGGTCGGCGATGTCGCCCGTAAGCTCAGTATGGTATGGAATATGTATGACTTCTTCACCATGTACGCCGATGTTGATGGCTGGGAGTACAACGGCGAACTGTGTGACCCGTCTGAACGCATCGAAAACCCGCTCGACATCTGGATCGTCAGCCGCGTGCATCAGTTAATCCAAGAGATCGAGCAGCACATGGACATTTATGACATTCCAAATGCCATGAAGCCAATCCTACCGTTCATCGACGATGCCAGTAACTGGTTCGTGCGTCGTTCACGCCGCCGCTTCTGGAAGAGTGATGACACCGCTGACAAAGAAAACGCCTATGTGACGCTGCATTATGTATTGGTCCGGTTGTCTCAAGCGTTGGCGCCGTTTACGCCGTTCCTCGCTGAAGAGTTGTTCCGCAACCTGACAGGTGAGGAGAGCGTCCACTTGACTGATTGGCCAGAAGTCGGTCACGTGAATGAGCTCGTCGTGCGCGATATGGAAACAGTCCGTGAATACGTCAACCAGGCACTCAGCCTGCGTGCTGCTGCTAAGCTCAAGATTCGTCAGCCCTTGGCCAGCGTCACCATTCCTGCCGTAGGAGAGTTCGTCGACTTCGAAGAAGTGCTGACTGATGAGTTGAACGTGAAAAAGGTGATCATTGGCGGAGAACTGGCGATTGATACCGAGCTGACACCCGAACTGGTCCGTGAAGGCCTGTCCCGTGAAATCATTCGCTACGTACAAGCCGCTCGTAAGAATGCCGGCCTCAATGTCGATGACCGTATTAGCCTCAGTTTCTCGGCCGACGGTGCGCTTGCTGAAGCAATCGATGCATATAAAGAGACCATCGCCGCTGAAACACTGGCAACCTCACTTTCAAACGACGAAACTTACGAGCACCAAGAGACAGTCACGATCGACGGTGACTCACTCAGCCTTTCACTTCAGAAAGCGTAGCTCGGCCGGGCAGGGGACATTGACTTTTTGTATTACTTATGCTTAAATATAAGTACACACATAAAAAACACACATGCCAATTTTCAATTACCTCCAGTTGCAGCCCGTTGACCCCAAAGATGATGGAACGATTAGTGATCTCGATAGCTTTGAGCAAGACGACACAATTGACTTAAATGAGGACATCGACGAACAGAAGCTGGAAGCCTTTTGGCAAGCTGCCGTTGAAGACCTTGAAGCCGATCCCGATAAAATTACTTTTTCGGAAGAATAAGCTATACTAGGTATAGTGAACGAACTCAGCGACGAAGCCTTTGACCGCCTCATAAGCAAGGCAATGGACGAACTTCCCCAAGAGTATATTAAGGGGCTTGATAACGTCGTCATCGTCTATGCCGACTATCCCGATGAGCATCAACAGTACAAGCGTCGGCACGAGCAAGGACTTTTGCTCGGATTATATGAGGGTATTCCTCTCACCAAGCGAGGCGCCGGCTACACATTTGTCCTCCCCGATAAAATTACGCTTTTTAAATACGCACTTTTGCGCGTCTCACATGACGATGTTTCATTGTTTGAAAATATCAAACGGACGCTTTGGCATGAAATCGCCCATTACTACGGGCTCGACCATGACCGGATTGATGAGCTTGAGCGCCGCAATTCACACACGGCACCCTAGCATAAGTGCTATACTGTTCTCAGTATGACGACGTCAGCTAGCAAAAAAAGAAATCACCTCAAACATCATGCACGAAAGCTCCTGGTTCCTCATAAAGGAAACCAGTTTCGCCCGCACCTTGTTCGGTTAAAGGGGATCACTATTGTATTGGCGGTGATTGTGTTAGCTCAGATTGTCTATGGGTTTGCGACGACTGGCCATATTGCAGTACTCGGGCGCGTGACAACGGTTGATGCAACACAGTTATTAGCTGAGACAAACAATGCTCGTGCCAAAGCAGGACTCCCTGCGCTGACGGTCAATGAAGATTTGAATAGAGCTGCAGGGCTCAAGGCTCAAGACATGATAACTAATGATTATTGGTCGCACAACTCACCAACGGGCGTTTCACCGTGGAAATGGCTCACCGACGTGGGCTATAACTACAGTATCGCCGGCGAGAACCTGGCAAAGAATTATCCGAACGCCGCTGCAACAGTAGATGCCTGGATGGCATCGCCATCGCACCGACAGAATATTTTGAATCAGAAATACACCGATGTTGGTTTTGCGGTGACTGAAGGAGTTCTGGGGGAGCAGGATACGACACTGGTGGTTGCGTACTACGGCGCACCGCAGGTTGCTGGCGTTGCGACGCCTGGCGACTCAGAGCTCAATGTTGCCCCAGTGACTGGTGATATTGGAAGTATTCTGGCGTACTTTATGTCGGCACTTCAGTCGCTCAGCCCTGTAACAATTATTTCACTTATGCTGCTCACTTCTGTCGTAATCGTTGCATCGCTGGCACACCACTTCCGACGACTCCTCCCGAAGGGCTGGCGAAAGACCTGGCGCTCTCATCACGGTCTCTTTACGATTGTCGGTGCAGTTGGGCTAGCGCTGGCGATGATCTTTGCCACCGGTGGCGGCCAGATCTAGACTTTACAGATTGCTTCATCTCTGTTAAAATGAACAACTGATTGTTAATAATATTAAAGGATACACATGACAAAAGCAGTCGTTAAGATCGGTGGCACACAATTTATCGTCACCGAAAAAGAGACCCTCCTGGTGGACCTCCTCCCGGAAGGAACTAAAGAGCTCACGCTTGACGCACTGTTGGTCATTGACGGTGACAAAGTGACCGTTGGTACGCCAACTGTGAAAGACGTGAAAGTGAAAGCGAAGGTTGTCGAAGACCTCGTAAAGGGCGACAAGCTCCAGGTGATTCGCTACAAGGCGAAGAAGCGCGTTCACAAGGTGAATGGACACCGACAGAAATACTCTAAAGTTGAGATTACGTCGATCAAATAAGAATAGAGCCTCCCACGTGGAGGCTTTTTCTTTGGGAAGCGCTCAAGAAGACACTTTTATCTGAAACAGCCACTGGCTGTTTCAGATAGCGTTCGGCTGAAATCGGTTAAAACAACCGATTTCACAGCTTCTTGCTCACCTCCCAAAGAAAAAGCCCAGTGGATGCATGCTATCATAAATCTATGAAGCACAAAAAACACCTTAAATTTTCAAAAAAATCTATCGGCTTTCTTTTCCTCGGGCTTGGGCTAGCGGGTGCGCTAGCTGTCTTAATCATCCAGTATGTCGGTTATTTAAATAGAACAGTTTATAGTCCTGGTGAAGAAATGCGGTTCTCAGCATTTACCGCAGAGGTAGTTGACTATAGTTTTATAGATGAGAGTGGTTTTCCAAAGGACGACTTGTTTGTTGATGGCGTTTTGAGAGAGCAGGAAGACTGTTCACGTTATCGAGAGGGAGACAGGAGCACTGTCCTCTATAGATTGGGGTTTGCTTACGAAGACTATGAGTGTACGGTGCTGAACGCGAAACTCCAGGCCTATGAAGCATATAAGGATGACTATTCTAAGTTTGCCGTCAATATTCAAGTAAACGCAGGCAAAGACAAAAATGTTAACATGAATGATTTAAAAACATATATTAATGTTCCTGACGGCCGAGACATAACGAAAGAGATCCCATTTAATACAATAGGTGTATCCTACGTTCCATACGGCGTCAATAACAAGGAGGGCTTCCTGAATAGCGATTTGTCGAGGGTTGTAAATCTCTGGACTGATATCGAGAACGACGACACGGTCGTAGATGTTGTCATTGTTTACGGCGACGAGCAAAAACTGTTTCGGTTCAACCGCTAACTTATACGTAAATTGTAACTCGGACTTTCCATTAGAGTGGGGATTTGCGTCCTGGCGGGCCAAGAAGCTGTGAAATCGGTTGTTTTAACCGATTTCAGCCGAACGCTGTGGCGTAGTGCCGGTGGCACTGCGACACAAAAGTGTCTTCTTTGCTGTCAGGAGGTAAATCAGTACTCTGCAACGATGGTGCTCATGGTACAATAATACCTAAAGATAGGGAACAACACACCGTGGCGACAGTGATAGCAGTAACGAATCAGAAGGGTGGTGTCGGTAAAACGACGACCGCTATTAATTTGGCCTACTTTTTGTCGAAGGCCAATAAGCGGACGCTACTAATTGATTTTGATCCACAAGGCAACGCAACGAGTGGGCTCGGTATTGATAAGAGTGGACTTCAAATAACGATGACGGAAGTAATTACTGGGTCTGCGCCACTCTCGGCAGCTGTGGTTACTACTGAATGCAAAAACTTATGGCTGGCCCCAACCACATCGGTGCTAGCAAATAGTGAAGTGGAACTTGCCCAGGCTGATCGACGATTCTCTCGATTGAAAGAGGCGATTGAAGCTAACAATAACGACTACGACTATGTGATTATCGACAGTCCACCGAGCCTCAGCCTCCTGACGGTCAATGGGCTGATTGCTGCGAAGTATGTGTTGCTGCCAGTTCAAGCCGAGTTCTACGCGCTGGAGGGCCTCGGGCAGCTTCTCGAGACCATGAAGCTGGTTCGAAAAGGAATGAACCCTTCGCTGGAGCTACTCGGTGTGCTGCCGACCATGCTTGATAGTCGTACCACACTGAGCACACAGGTGCATGAAGAAATTAAGCGCCACTTCCCGGGCAAAGTGTTCGAATCAACGATTCCACGTAATATTCGCCTGGCGGAAGCACCCAGCCACGGGGTACCCATTGGCGTCTACGACAAGTTCTCGAAGGGATCGCGGGCGTACAAGGCACTCGCCAAAGAAGTGATTGAGCGAACCGAAGGAGTCGGGGCATGAGTGCATTGAAAAAAGGATTAGGTCGCGGCTTTGAGTCGCTTATTCCCACTGATTTAATTGACGAGACGTTTGACCCAACCGCCAAGCAAGACGAGCAGATGAGCGAGCTACGCAATCTGCCACTCAAGGATATTACTGCCGACCCCGACCAGCCGCGCCGTCATTTTGACGAAGACGCCTTGGCCGAGCTGACTGAATCGATTAAGATCCACGGCGTGATTCAACCGATTATCGTCATTCGAAAAGATGGCGGCTACCAAATCGTTGCCGGTGAGCGCCGCTTCCGCGCAGCAACGGCTGCCGGCCTGACGAATATTCCTTCGCTGATTCGCAGCTTAACCGATCAGCACAAGCTTGAACTGTCTCTTATTGAAAACATTCAGCGCCGTGACTTGAATGTGATTGAGACCGCCACGGCCTATGTGAAGCTACGGGATCAGTTTAATCTGACGAACGAAGAAATTGGTGCACGTGTCAATAAATCACCGAGCGCCGTCAACAATACCATGCGCTTATTAAAGCTTCCGAAAGAGGTGCAAGAATACGTGGCGACTGGTGAGCTGAGTGAAGGCCAAGTGCGTCCGCTCATTTCCCTCGACCACGACACGGTAATGAAAGTGATTCCGACGATTATTGCTGAACAGTGGAGTGCACGTAAAGTCGAGCAGTATGCGGTCAACCTCAAAAAAACAGTCCCAACCGAGCGGCCCATTGAGTCAGTGTCCGCCGAGCTAGAGGCGCGCGTCTCCTCTATCAAAGAACGCCTGAAGGCCGATGTTGCGATTCGCGTAAACAGCAAGGGCGCCGGTAAGATCGTCATTGGATTTAAGAATCAAACAGAGCTTGATCGTATTCAGTCACTCCTAGGGGAGTAGTCTTAGAACCCGCGCCAGTCGGGGAATGGCCAGACACGGAGTGTCACGGGGCCAATAACATCGTAGAGAGGAATCATTCCCAGGCTACTGCGTGAGTCATTCGAGAAGTTACCAACTCGGTTGTCACCCATGACAAAGAGTGATCCGTCGGGCACAATAGCGTCAATTGCTCCAGAGATAGGTGCGGCTGGTGCGTCGCTGTGTGTGGTGTCGGGGTCAAAGCCGGCAGGGAACTGATTATTAAAAACGCGCACTTCGCCATTTTCAACGACCACTCGTTCACCCGGCAGGCCAATGACACGCTTCACGATGTATTCGTCGTCGCTGCCCGGAGAGTAGTTAGGGTTGTCGAAGACAATCACTTGGCCGCGTTCCGGAATGTAGGGGCGATTTTGCAACTGTGCCCAGGTGACGGCAAGGCGGTTGACGATCAGGCGGTCACCAGTGAGCATGGTTGGTTCCATGCTCGGACCAATGACGTTAAAGCTTCGGAAGACAAAACTATTGATCAGTGTGGTGCCGAGGAGGACGGCGGCAATAAAAATAAGAATGCTCAGGGCATCTTTGAGGAATGGGTGACGAGTAAAGAAAGAGGCTTCCATAACTTCTTCTTATTATAGCGTACCCGTGGCTGATTCATGGCGCTTATGTCGGACTTCTTTTTCGACCCCTCTTTCGGTATAATAATCAGAGTATTTATGAAACAACCACGATCTTCTATTGACGGCTTTATTCCGCGCCGGCCTGGCGCCGAATTGGGCGATCTTCATGAACGTGAAACGGCGGCACCGATTGACCGCTCGTTACACACGGGTGCTGACGATGTTCGCGCCATCGTCGGACAGCCACGTCCTGGCGCTGAGCTAACCGCTCGCTCGGATATAGCCGAGTCGCTTCGTCAGATCGATGACGAGCCTGACCAGACTGAAAAGAAACTGACTCGCCTCCAACAAAAAGCGTTGAAGCGACAAAATCGCATGCAGCGCCCGAAGTCTCGGGTGAAGCGAGTGTTGAAGTGGCTGTTTATTCTTTTGCTGATAGCCGCTCTTGGTGTTGGAGGGTTTGTTGCGTACCGCGCCTTTATTGCCAGCGGCAACGTCTTTGAAGGCAACTTCTTCGACCTTATTCAAAACGAACCGCTGAAAGAGGATAAAAATGGCCGAAGTAACTTTTTAGTATTTGGAACCGCTGAAGATAGTGAAGGCGGCACTCACTCAGGAGGTAACCTGACTGATTCCATTATGGTCATTAGTGTTGACCAGGATAAGAAAGACGCGTATTTAATAAGTTTACCGCGCGATTTGTGGGTGCGTTACCAAGAGACCTGTACGGTAGGCAATCAAGGTAAGCTCAACGCGGTGTATTTCTGTGCTTCTGATGATGGAATCGATGAAGTAGCCGGTGCCGCAGCGCTGCAGGCAAAAGCGGGGGAGATTCTTGGTCTCGACATTCAGTATTACGTTCACCTTAACTTTACTGCCGTAGTGGAAGGTATTGATGCCGTAGGTGGTGTTGAGGTGACAATTGAGACCGATAACCCGCTAGGAATCCTGGATCGTAACTTTGACTGGAAGTGTAATTACACTTGTTTTTATGTGAAATATGCACAAGGCGAAACAGTGTTGCTTGATGGTGAACGAGCCCTAGCGTTGTCGCGCGCTCGTAACGCACAAGGTGGCTATGGACTTGAGGGCGGTAACTTTGACCGCGAAAAGAATCAACAAAAGATATTGAAAGCGCTCCGCGAAAAGGCCGTGAGTGCCGGCACGCTGACGAATGTCGGTAAGGTAACTGGCTTGATTGATGCACTCGGCAACAACCTCCGCACGAATATTCAAACCAAAGAGATTCGCACATTGATGGCACTTGGAAACGAAATTGCCTCAGACAGCATTATTCAGCTCTCACTGGTTGAAGAAGAGAACTTCTTGGTCACCACAGGTTCCTTCAATGGACAGAGTATCGTTCGTCCTGTTGCGGGGCTGCTTGATTACCGTGAGATTCGTGACTATGTGAATAAGAATGTTAACGCAAGCCCAATCACTCGTGAAGCAGCCAAGGTAGTGGTGTTGAACGGTGGCCGCGAATCGGGTGTGGCCCAGACCGAGGCGGATCGACTCAGTGAGCTTGGGTTCGACATCCTGCTTGTCGGTAACGCGAGCGATGCCGTCTACGATGAGGTGGAGATTTACCAGCTGACTGACACCAAGCCGGCGAGCGCATCGTCACTCGCACAGACATTCGGCGTGACGGTTAAGACGAGCCAGCCGCCGGTGAGTGTCGTTGGTGAAGCTGAGTTTGTGATTATACTCGGCCCGCTGCGCTCTTAAGACCGTGGTATAATAGCGGATAGTATGGAGTTGTTAAAACTTGTCAGCCGCCGATCTTTTTTGAGTGAAGTGGTATATACGGTGTTGAATGTCGCTTTCGCCGTCGCTTTGGTGTTAGTTATGTACTACACCGAGTCGGTATGGCTAGGTATTTTACTCGTCTTAATTGGTAAGTGGCGAGTGTTGGCTGTGCGCCCACGGTATTGGTACGCCAACATCCTCTCGAACCTTGTTGATATTATTGTGAGCATTAGCTTCGTCTTCATTTTGCTCAGTGTGAGCGGGGCAGGGTTGGCGGCTGAACAAGAGTTAGCAGTATACGGTATCGGCACCATACTTTACATCGTATGGTTGCTATTCGTAAAGCCACGTTCAAAGCGATCGTTCGTCGTTGCGCAAGCCGGAACAGCTGTGTTTCTTGGTACTTGGGCACTCTTCACCATCTCCTTTAATTGGCCGGTGTCTATTGTGGTGCTTGCCATGTGGCTAATTGGCTATAGCGCGGCTCGACATGTCTTAAGTAGTTATGATAACGAAACACACTCGCTGTTAATTGGCCTTGTGTGGGGCTTTGTTATTGCTCAAATTGGCTGGGTGTCATACCACTGGGCTATTGCGTACGGGCTCCCATTCGTTCCAGACGTTCTCGTGCCTCAAGTGGCGATTATTGTTTCACTTCTTAGCTTCCTGGCATTTAAAGTCTACGATTCGTTTTATCACCATCAAAAGATTCGAATGAACGATATTTTGCTCCCGTTGCTCTTAACGGTAAGTGTTATCGCTGTTCTTGTGCTCGTCTTTAACCGTGTTGGTACCGCCTTCTAAACTTTTAGCGGAGTGCTCGAAAGAGAAGCCCGAAGCCGTCGCGCGCTTCTAACAAAAATCCATATTGTTCAGCCCGCGCAATAATAGCTTCGTGTTGCCGTGGGTCTGCTTCTAAAATCAGTGCGCCCCCAGAGGCAAGCTGCGACTGTGCTTGGATGATGAGTCGGTAGATGAGGGAGAGGCCGTTGTTACTTGCAAACAACGCCTTCGCTGGCTCGTGCTGGGTTTCGGGTGAGCGCTCCCAAGCTTTGTCGACGTAGGGGAGGTTGGCCACTATAATCTGGGGTTCGAAAGGATAGGTGCTTAACAGGTCGCCCAGCAAAACACCCACCTCCGCTTTGAGTAAGTGGGCATTCTTTTTGGCGATAGTCAGGGCGTGTTTGCTGATGTCAATTAGTGTCACGTCGGTATCGGGGAACTCGAGCTTGGCGGTAATACCCAGCGCGCCACTGCCGGTGCCAACATCAACCAATCGCACAATACCGTTTGTCTGCTTGGTGATTTCTGGCATAATCCGCCGAGTGAGCTCGATTAACACTTCGCTGTCGGGACGCGGGATAAGTGTCGCCTGGGTGACGTGAAAATTGCGTCCGTAAAATTCTTTGTGTCCAATAATGTAGGCAACGGGAACACGGTCGAGGCGAAGGGCAAGCCGAGCATCGGCTATCTGGGCTTCTCGATCGGTAATAATGTGGTCGCCGTGTGCATGCAAATAGGTACGATTCTTCCTGAGGGTGTGTGCCAAAATCATTTCAGCATCAAGACGAGCGGAAGCAATGCCGGCCGCGCTGAGTGCGTCGGTGGCGTGAGCAAGCCAGTCGTTACTGACTAGCGTTGGTAGCGGCGAGTTCTCGTTCATAGGCCTGCAGATGCTCCACTAAATCGTCGATGGCACCGCCAAGTGCGGCGGGGATGTTGCTGCGGCTGTAGCCAATACGGTGGTCGGTGATGCGATCTTGTGGGAAGTTATAGGTACGAATTTTTTCAGAACGATCACCCGAACCAATGAGGCTGCGGCGTTCACTGGCGGCACGAGCGTTTTCGGCGTCTATTTTTTGTTGCAATAACCGGCTGCGTAGGACGCTCATGGCTTTTTCTTTGTTCTTGATTTGCGACTTTTCATCTTGGTTGGTCACGACCATTCCCGTCGGAAGGTGAGTGATACGCACGGCGCTGTCAGTCGTGTTGACTGATTGGCCGCCGTGGCCACCAGCGCGGTAGACGTCGATTTTTAAATCGTTTGCATTAATCTCAATGTCGGTTTCTTCGGCTTCAGGCAGAACGGCAACGGTGACGGTGCTGGTATGAATACGACCTTGTGATTCGGTCGCAGGGACGCGCTGTACCCGGTGAACGCCAGATTCAAACTTGAGCTTGGCGTAGGGCGCGTCGCCACTGACGCGGAAGACGACTTCTTTGTAGCCGCCGGTATCGTTGGCACTTTCGCTCATGAGCTCGGTGCGAAGATTGTGGGCTTCGCAGTAGCGAAGATACATACGGTAGAGTTCGGCACCAAACAAGCTGGCTTCATCGCCGCCGGCCCCGGCTCGAATTTCAACAATGACGTTCTTTTCGTCGTTGGGGTCTTTGGGCGCCAGCATAGCGAACAGCTCGTCTTCTAATTGAGCAAGTTGTTGGCTTGCGCTGTCAGCTTCCATTTTGGCGAGTTCAGCCAGTTCGTCGCCACCGCCAGAGAGTTCTTTGGCTTCGATCAGCTGGGCTTCAAGTGTTTCACGAAGCTGTGCCTTCTCGATGATCGACTGCAGCTCGAGTAGCCGTTTGTTCTTAGCACTAAAGTTCGGGTCGGTGTAGGCGTCGGGGCGTGACAAAAAGGCGTCCAGTTCAGTCTGTTCGGCAAGGAGGTCGGGGAGATTCAAGTTAATTTTAGGCATAGTACGGATCCTTCTTCATTGTAACAAAAAAGAGCTCTATCGATAGATACAGCTCTTTCTTCAAAACCGGCTAGTTGTCGGTTTTCTTGGCCTTGTTGGCTGCAGCCTTCTTTGCCTTGTTGGCAAGCTCTTGCTTGCGAGCTTCAGCAGCGGCAGCGCGGTTCTTGAAGCGGTCGACGCGACCTTCGGTGTCGATGATCTTCTCTTCACCAGTAAAGAATGGGTGAGAGGCGCTTGAGATGTGTACTTTGACAAGTGGGTACTCGTTGCCATCTTCCCATTTAATTGTTTCGTTGGTCTGCGCGGTTGACTGCGTCAAAAAGGCAAAACCGGCCACATCGTCGCTAAATACGACGGGGCGATAATCGGTTGGGTGTAGGTTGCTTTTCATATCTGGAGTATTGTATCTGTTTTTAGTTGATTTGTCTAGAGGTGCGGGGTACAATCTAAAGAGAAACCAAATAACACAAACATGACTGAATCGACAACACTTCTTGAAGCAGATGACAGCTCGACAGCAAACGAGTTACTCGAACAGAGCCATCTCGCCCGTCGGATTGGTGACTATGTACTCGGCGCTGGGCCATCGTTAGTACCCTCTCACCACGAGGGCCTTTCAGCACAGACTCAAGCTGTCGCTCGGTCCGCGGAACAGTTTTTGAGTACACCCGCAATTGAGCTGATGGATGCAAACTTATCCGGCAGATTTTCACCCGATGCGTTGCAGGCGATCGACGGATACATTGCGCGCACAGAAACAATCGAAGACAAGCAAGAACGGGTTCGAGAGGCGGGACGATTAGCGTCGATGCTAGGCGCCGAAGCTCGAACACCTGAGGAGTTAGAGCAGGGCGCGCGCCGGAGAGCGGTATTCGATGACCTCGTTGAGCGCGGCGCAACACCACTTGCGATTCGCCAGTTGATGGGAAATGCCGCAGGCCTTGAGTATTTCTCCACGCACGCCACAACCGAGAAGCAGAAGAATCTGCTTGCACAGCTTGCGTCCGTTGAAGGCCTGACGCTTGAGTACTATGTTTCGAGTGGCATAAGTAGTGCGGGGAGTATGTTGATCGATCATCCGGAAATGTTTGAACTTGCCGTTCCAAAGATCGCTGAACAGTATGGTCGTGCGCTCGAATCAGGGTACCCACCAGCGAAGGTCGCAAAGACAATTGAGGACTTCTTCGGTCCCTACACGATGAATAGCGTACGACAAGGAAGCGGCGAGGCTTCCGTATCTGAACAGTATGCCGCAATTATTGACAGTGAACTGCGCGCAATACAGTACGTTGGGGGCGAGACGCAACCGCTACAAGTGTTATTGAAAGGCGACCGTGCCGGCTACGACTTACTTATGTTGGGCGTAGCTAATCGGTTGCGTGAGGGTGAACAGATTGATCCCGACGAAGTTCGAGCGGCGCTACGTTCGGCGACAAATTCACTACGATCTCTCGATGAGAATCACCCTGAAGTGCTAGAGGCGTTTCGACTGACAAGCGCGGCGAATCTCGATGATCCAAAGCGTATCGAGGCGGAGGTGACGGCAGTGATGAAATTCGCTCCTGACTTTGCCTTTTTAAGAGACACCATGGGTGTTGAGAATAAAAATGTGTTCAGTCGCTTCGATTCGTATACCTGGAGGAAGCCCGAGACCGGTGAGTTTCGTGACGAACTCTTTGATGCTATCCAGAGATTGAAGGCGAAGGTTGAACGCCATCCAACGCTCTCCTCTTCGGCACTTCTTGATGCATACCTTAGCTATCCTCATACGCCCGACTCGTTGCAAGCACTGGATGGGTTTCTCGAGAGAGACGATGTCGCCGAGCTGAGCACAGACCCGAATATGGCACGTTCGATCGATCGCGCGTTATTTACGATTGCGATGTATGGTGGTTCGTTTGATTTCAGCAAGGATGTTGAGATTGTGCGTGCAGTCAATGATGACGATCCGGCCATTCTTTCCGAGATAATTCGTGCTGACGCTGACACTGTACGATACGGAGCTATTTTTCATGAGGTCGCTTCAAGCGTTCTTTCGCGACGCGACAGAGACGGTAATCTATACGATATTCCTCGAACACTTTCACGCGCAATTGAAACGTATGCAGACACAGCAAATGATCATCAAGATATACGGTGGTTTACCGCTTCGAACCTTCCGATTGCAGCCATGGACACCGTCATGCAATTTCGGAAACGAGCACTTGAGAGGGGTATGCGCGATGACCCCAATGAGATATATGAGTGGATCTTTGCTGACCCAGAACACATTGCTGAAATGAGCCGAGACAATCTTCAGACGTACGTCACAAAACTGGCCGTGTATACGACAGAATCGGGAGAGCGTATTGAAGTTGATGAAGAGGTCGCAAAGGGACTTATTAAAGCAGCCCGAGAAATGCTCCCAGAATTAGACGAAGATTTCAGATTGTTCATCAACATGAAACTCGACACTGTTCAGCAGATTGCTCAAAGTGACGGTATCATCCGTTCGACCTTCGAGGCCAACGGTGACAAGAAAGACTATAGCCGAGAATACACAGGAAAGCGCAGCGGTGTTGAAGTCGCGCTCGGCATTCGTTTGTTGGATGCCACAGATGCAACGCAGCCACACCCAGTGTACGGCTCGGCCGTTTTTGTTGGTGACGGTATTCCCGAGGGGGCGATTGGCTACGGCGAGGTGGCGTTTGCGTTTAAGCCAGATGAACAGCTAATGGCGGCAACAACGTTTACTCCAGAAGATAGTTTCCATGGTGCCCACCGATTAACACGTGAAGACGCGCAGATTGCTCGACTCATTAAAACGGCCTTTGGCAGAGGCTCGATGCGAACCGTTGACTACGTTGAGGCGCAAGTCTCGACGCAGCTTTCGTTCGATGCGGTAGAGGTGGTGTACGTTTCGACGCAAGAAGCGCTACAGGCGCTCCCACAGGAGCTACGTCAAAAGGCAGTGCTTAGAACTGTTGCTCAGCCGCACGCTCCATCGCAGTATGACGGACACCGTGAGAACATGATGGTGCGACAATTCTTAGAGAGAACTGGTCGCATTGCGCCAGAATATATTGAAGAGGGAGAGCGTCTATAAACGAAACGCCTCTAGACATAACGGGGGTAGTAGGGTATACTCATTGAGTAACAATTTTTTAACGACACAGCCTCCGCGCATACTCCTGATTCTCAGGGCGCCGAGGCAAGGAACAAGGAGTACACATTATGGCAGTTACTGTCGATATTAAAGCGATGCTTGAAGCGGGTGTTCACTTTGGACACAAAACAAGCCGTTGGCACCCTAAAATGGCGCCATACATTCACTCAAAGCGTCAAGACACGCACATTATTGACCTCACCAAGACGGTTGAAGGTTTAAACAAGGCACTTCCTTTCCTGACGAAGGTAGCCGCCAGCGGAAAGCCAATTCTTTTTGTGGCCACCAAAAAGCAAACGAAGGATGCCGTCAAGGCAGCAGCGGAAGCTCTTGGCCAACCATACATGACCGAGCGATGGTTGGGTGGAACACTCACCAACGTTGCGACCATTACCGCGCAGATTAAGAAACTGAAAGACCTCGAACGCCGCATGGTGACGGGTGACCTCGAGAAGCGCTACAGCAAGCTTGAAGTGCAACGCTTCCAAGAAGAAATTGACGCCCTGAACGTTAAGTACAGCGGCATCAAAGATTTGAGCGGCAAGCCAGGCGCGCTCTTCCTGATCGATGTGATCGGTGACACCAACGCCATTAAAGAAGCCAAGACCATCGGCGTACCAGTCGTCGCATTGGTTGACACTAACGCCGACCCGTCAATTGTCGACTACGTGATTCCTGCAAACGACGACGCTATCAAGGGCGTGCACGTCTTGCTCGACTACGTCAGCCAAGCAATTGCTGAGGGTCGCGGTGCGGCAAAAGTAGAAGTAACCGAAAAGGGTGAGGAGAACTAATCATGGCAGTATCAATTGACGATATCAAAAAGCTGAAAGAACTGACCGGTGTCGGCCTGACTGACGCCAAGGTTGCGTTGGTTGAAGCTGATGGTGATTTCGACAAAGCTTTGGAGCAAATGCGCAAAAAAGGCCTCACGAAAGCTGAAAAGAAGGCTGACCGCGAAGCCCGCGAAGGCGTGATTGATAGCTATGTCCACGGCGGACGCATCGGCGTCCTGGTGGAAGTAAACTGTGAGACCGACTTTGTCGCTCGAACGGATGGCTTCAAAGAGTTCGCCCACTACATTTCACTCCAAGTTGCCTCAATGGCCCCTGTCTACGTCTCTGAAGAGGAAATCCCAGCCGAAGAATTGACTCGTGTCCGCGAAGAGGCAATAGCCAGCGGTGCTGCCGAAGGCAAGCCAGCTGACATTGCGGAAAAGATCATCGATGGACAGGTGAAAAAGTACTTTGCTGAAAAAGTTCTCTTGAACCAGCAGTACATCATGGATGATTCAATGACTGTCGGGACGTTCTTAAAAGAAAACATCGGTAAGATGGGTGAAAACATTATCATCCGTCGCTTTAAGCGCATTGAATTAGGCGTTAACGACTAGTTCAATACTCTTTACTGAAGGGGTGAGCGCGAGCGTCTCACCCCTTTTGAGTGACTTTATGCCACGTGACGCCTCGTAGAGCGGCTCGCCGGTTAACAGACCCTCATCATCGGGGAATATGTTACCCATCGAGACAGCAAAGAGTGCACGAGGAGAGAGTTCTGGATACAGAGCTGCGATAGCGGTGTGTGTGGACATGAGCCGGTCAACCAATGGAAGAACCATACCGCTAAGCATCACTCGTTGAGCGACGACATCGAACATCATGTGGGGCTTAATCGGAATCATCAAGTTTTGGCCATCACCAAGCTCATCGACTGAGTGACCAGTTGACTTCATAATATCTTTAAAAGCACGTTTTGTGTGGTCGACATAGGCTTGATAGACGCCAGGCTTTTTAAGTGCCATTTCAGTTGAGCCAATAATGTCCCAGCGAGCGACAAATGCGTTCGGTTGTACGGCAGGGTTAAGTTCAAGTTTGCCAAGCAGATTGTCGGTGTTTTCTTGAATTCTGCGCAGAGGTGTAAAGGCAGCTTCGATGCGAGGCTGATGTTCGTTCCAAAGTTTATTCATACCGTCTTCGAGCGACATATCACCACGACGTTGGTCAAACGCAACCTGCACAGCGGCTCGACCAGTCTTTTGAACCGGCGCACCCCAAGGAATGTGAGCCTCAACAAGCCGACTGCTCGTAAACTGAGGCCTTGTATCCGTAAAGGCAGATTCAAGCCCAGTGCCAGCATACTCAAAGTGGCGGTTGAGTAGTGTAGAATGAGCAAATTTTCGTTGTGTATCGCTGTAGCCCTGGGGTGGTTCTTCGAGCACAATAATACCAGCTTTTTTCTGATCGGGCGTGTCATTTAATGCAAAGAGAACGCCATCATACGGTCCGGGCGCAAGTTGTGCAATGTCAGCACCAAAGTCGCCGACAGCATGTTTCAGAGTGTGTAGGGCTTCGCGAACGTCATGTCGTTCGGAGAAGCGCTCTTCGGTAGAGATGCTCACTATACCAATTATTATACAACTTTTAACTATAAATAGCAATGAGTGGCTAGAGGCGCGGGCGATGCTATAATAAAGAACGAAGAAAGAGAGCCCTATGTTTAATACCACTCCCTACGAACAACGATTTCAAAGTACCGTCGCGCACTTCGAAGAGGAACTGAAAAAGGTCCGAACCGGACGAGCTCACCCAAGCATGCTTGATAGCGTCCTGGTTGAGGCGTATGGTCAACGAATGCCGCTGAACCAGCTGGCGAATATTACTGCCCCAGAGGCCCAGATACTCACCGTTACGCCGTTTGATCCATCGAACATCCAGGTGATTGCCGCGGCTATTCGAGCTGACCAGTCACTCGGCCTCAACCCAAGCGATGATGGTCGCCTGGTTCGAGTTCCTATTCCCGCCCTCACCGAAGAGCGACGTCATCAGCTGGTGAAGCAGACCTCCGAAAAAGTAGAAGACGCTCGCATTGCCCTGCGAACGATTCGACAAGATGCGCTGAAAGAGGCCAAGCGGATGAAGGATGCCAAGGAACTGTCAGAAGACGATATGAAGCGCGTCGAAAAGCAGATTGACGACATCATGAGTACAACTAACGCCCAGATAGAAGACGCATTCAAGGCGAAAGAGAAAGACATCTTAACACTCTAATGCCCGAAGAACTGATCACGCCACGACATATCGGCTATATCATTGATGGTAACCGCCGTTGGGCTAAAAAGCACGGCCTTCCTACCTATGAAGGACACCTGGCAGGCTACAATGCGCTCAAGGATGTGGCGATTGCAACCAAAGAAGCGGGCGTTCAGTACATGAGTATTTACGTGTTCTCGACCGAGAACTGGAAGCGGAGTCAAGAAGAGGTGAAGGGCCTTATGTCGCTTATCTTGAAGCTGTTCACAACCGATGCAAAGCTCTTCAAGGAAGAAAATATTAAACTGAAAGTACTTGGCAAACGCGACGGGCTCGACGTAAAGATTCTTAAGGCCATGGATGCGCTAGAAGCCGATACCAAAGATAATACTGGTGGAACACTGGCAATTTGCTTAAATTACGGAGGTCAGCACGAGATTGTCGACGCGGTTAAAAAAATTGTTCAATCGGGCATAGTCGCAGATGATATCGACGAAACCCTAATTGCAGAAAACTTGTACGGCTCAGAAGTTCCGCCGGTCGATGTGATTGTTCGCACGAGTGGAGAAAAGCGACTCAGCAACTTTATGTTGTGGCGGGCTGCCTATAGCGAGCTTATTTTCTTAAATAAGCAGTGGCCGGAAATGACAAAAGACGACGTGGCGGCTATAATCAAAGAATATTCAGGGCGTCAGCGCCGATTTGGAGGGTAAATGGAGTTGTTATTAGGAATCTTGCTGGGCTTGTTTGTTCTTGTCTTATTAGTAGTGGTCCACGAACTGGGACACGCCATCGCTGCGCGTCGTAACGGCGTCGTTGTTGAAGAATTTGGGATCGGCTTTCCGCCACGAGCATGGGGCAAGAAGCTAAAGAATGGGATTCTCCTTAGCCTCAACTGGTTGCCTCTGGGAGGCTTCGTTAAGCTGCAGGGCGAAAACGACTCAGCAAAGAAAAAAGGTGACTACGGTGCGGCTTCGTTCTGGCAAAAAACCAAGATTTTATTTGCTGGTGTGTTTGTCAACTGGGCGGTGGCCGCGCTATTGCTCACGGTGCTCGCGCTGACGGGGCTTCCACGGATCGTCCCTGATCAGTTCTCGGTGGCGGGTGACGCAACCATCTCGACCAGCCCTGTTCGTGTCACTAGTTTGGTGGCCGATTACCCAGCTGAGACTGCTGGGCTTCAGGCTGGCGACGAAGTCGTCTCGCTTGCGGGCGAGCAGATTGAAACGGTCAGTGAACTCATCAGCGTGAGCCAGGCGAACCGCGGCAAAGAAGTGCCCGTCGTCTTTACTCGAGACGGTGCTGAATCGGAGGTGTCGGTAGCACTTCGCGATAGTGAAAATACCGTCTTTGGGGCGAGCCTAGGGCAGCAAGAGCGAGTGCGATCAACCTGGTCAGCACCACTCGTCGGCATCGTGACGACAGGGCAGTTTACCTGGGTGACGCTTCAAGGCCTCGGCCAGCTTGTGACCGATTTCTTTGGCGGACTGTTTTTACAGCTCAGTCCCGACCAAGCCACCCGCGAAGCAGCCGGTGAATCACTCGACCGTGCAGCCAATAGTGTGGCAGGACCTGTCGGCATACTCGGCGTTATTTTCCCAGCGGCAGGGCAGGCTGGTCTGACAGAAGTGGTGTTCTTGGCAGCGATTGTCTCACTTACCCTCGCGGTCATGAACGCGTTGCCGATTCCCGCACTCGATGGTGGTCGCTGGTTTGTGACTGCGTTGTACCGTGTACTGCGTAAGCCGCTCACCAAGGATCGTGAAGAGAAGATTCACGGGACTGGCTTCTTGGCGTTAATGGGACTGATTGTATTGGTAACGATTGCCGATGTTACGAAACTCTTCCAGTAAACATCCTCACGCATCGGGGCATCCGTTACGGCGGAAGATACTGCTCGTCGCAGCATTGCCGCTCTGGGTATTGATCAGCTTTCTCGCCGTTCAGTTGCTCGTTGCAGCACTTGCCGCCGCGCTGAATGCGGTCGGTGTTCCGCTGAGCACGATAAACCAAGCCGTCTTTAATGCCAGTGCGGGGGCGATCGTCTACACCCTCACCATCCTGGTGGTTATCGGCGTACCGTGGCTCGTGAAGCGACGAGCGACTAGCAGAGAAGAGCTGGGGCTTAGTCGGTTGCCGACATGGCTCGATATTCTCATCACTCCAGTCGGCTTTGTCTTCTACCTTCTACTCAGCGGTAGCTTGCTTTTTGTAGCCCAGCAGCTCCTGACATTTATCGACTTTGATCAGGCCCAAGACGTCGGGTTTGATCAATTAACGCAGCAATTCGAGTATCTTTTGGCGTTCTTCACATTGGTGGTTATGGCACCTATTGCCGAGGAAATCTTATTCAGAGGCTACCTCCTGGCAAAGTTACGACGACATGCAGCAACCTGGGTTGCGGTACTTGTCAGTAGTCTTCTCTTCGGCCTTGTGCACTTTGCCTGGAATGTCGGGATCGACACGTTTGCACTGGGTATCGTGCTCTGCCTAGTCACTATCTGGACGAAGAGTCTGTGGCCTGCAACCCTGATTCACATGCTCAAAAACGGCATTGCCTTTTACTTCCTCTTTATTAATCCGACCGTATTGAATACACTAGGAGGATAGTTATGCGAGTTTCACACTTATTCACCAAGACTAGTAAAGAGGCCCCAGCCGATGAAGTTGCCAAGAATGCCCAGCTACTCATTCGAGCCGGCTTTATTCATAAAGAAATGGCTGGGGTGTACACGTATTTGCCGCTTGGTAAGCGTGTTCTTGAGAAGATCACCCAAATTATTCGCGAAGAGATGGATGGGGTTGGGGGTAACGAAATAAGCCTAACCGCCCTACAGGCAAGTGACGTTTGGCAACAGTCGGGGCGTTGGGATGACCAGGTGATGGACGTATGGTTCAAGACGAAACTAGCAAATGGAAGTGAGCTTGGTTTAGCGCCAACTCACGAAGAGCCGCTCACAAAGCTCATGAAGAGTTTCATCAAAAGCTACAAAGATCTTCCGGTATATCCCTACCAGTTTCAGATTAAGTTCCGCAACGAGCTACGCTCAAAGAGTGGCTTGATGCGTGGCCGTGAGTTCTGGATGAAAGACCTCTACAGTTTTAGCCGCACCCAAGCAGAGCACGATACATTTTACGAGAAGATTTCGCATGCTTATGACCGCGTGTTTGAACGACTGGGGCTTGGCGGGCAGACCTACAAAACATTTGCGAGTGGTGGAAGCTTTGCAAAGTTTAGCCACGAATTCCAGACGATCAGCCCGGTAGGCGAAGACACGATTTACGTTCACAAGGACAAGAAGATCGCCATTAATGAAGAAGTCTATAGTGACGAAGTACTGGCTGAGCTTGGTTTGAACAAAGACGAGCTTGTTCAGGAGCTTGCCGTTGAAGTGGGGAATATCTTCACACTCGGCACCCGATTCTCAGACCCCCTTGAGCTGTCATTCACTGATGAAGATGGTGAATCAAAACCGGTGATTATGGGAAGCTACGGTATTGGCCCAAGTAGACTTATGGGGTTAATCGCTGAACATTTTGCTGATGAAAAGGGCCTGGTATGGCCAGAAAACGTGGCCCCGTACCGGGTGTACCTAGTGCGGATTGGTGATTCAGAAGCTGTTACGGCGAAGGCCGATCAACTGTATGAGCGCTTGACTCAGCAGGGAATCGAGGTATTATACGATGATCGCGATGAGCGTCCCGGTGCTAAGTTCGCCGATGCTGAACTACTCGGTATACCCCACCGCGTCACGGTCAGTGAGCGACTCGTAGAAGAGGGTACCTACGAATATCAGGCGAGAATTCATGGTGAAGTCAAGTTATTGACAGCCGAGGAGCTGCTTGGTACACTGGGATAAATAGAGTTTTAGAACCCTTGTCCTACGCTATATATGGTGTTAGGGCATTATTTGAAAGAAAATATAAGAGATATAACGACATGAAGAAACATTACCAGATTACCCTTGAAGGGAAGAAGGAACTAGAAGCAGAACTGATCGAGCTAAAAGCTCGTCGTGGTGAAGTTGCTGATAAGATTGCCGAAGCCCGAGATTTCGGTGATTTAAGCGAAAACGCCGAATATGATGCTGCTCGTGAAGAGCAGGGGCTTCTCGAGACCCGCATTGCGGAAATTGAAGACATCGTCAACAACGCTGAGATTATTAAAGCCACCAAGCGTTCAACGATTGGCCTCGGGAGTAAAGTCGACCTTAAGACGGGCAAGAAGACGGTCAGCTACACCATTGTTGGTCCGGTTGAAGCCGACCCACTTGAAGGGCGCATCAGCAACGAATCACCAATTGGACAGGCGCTATTTGGTAAAAAAGTCGATGACACCGTGACGATTTCGACACCAAAAGGTGACGTCAGTTACACCGTCACACAAATTCGCTAACCGCACTCGTTTCTCTGGTATACTTAACAGAGATATGGCCACGTTAAAAGACTTTCGAGATGAACGACTCCGCAAACTTGCGGATCTTCGTGAACTTGGCTTCAATCCCTACCCAGCCGACACATATCGGACGCACGATGCGGGTGTGGTTGTGGCTGAATTTGAAACATTGAAAACGAAAGAAGTCACTGTTGCTGGCCGCATTACCGCCATTCGTAAATTTGGCAAGCTTGCCTTTATTGTCGTGAAAGACGCCTCTGGCCAGGTGCAACTATACGTAAACGAAGCAGCGGTTGCTCCGCGTGACACCTCTCAGAATCGACTTGGCATTGCTGATTTGCCATTACTTGACACGGGCGACTTCATTGAGGCAACCGGAACAGTCGACAAAAGCAAAACTGGTGAGGTCTCAGTATTCGTTACCAGCATGCGCTTGCTCACTAAAGCGCTTCGACCAATGCCAAGCGCGCAAGACGGCTTCACGAATAAAGAAGAGCGCATGCGCCGACGCTATGTCGACATGAACGTGAACCCGGATGTGCGCGACCGCTTTGTGCGTCGCAGCACCTTTTGGCAGGCCACTCGTGATTACTTGAATGAACACGGCTTTATTGAAGTCAACATCCCTGTGCTTGAACACACGACAGGTGGTGCCGACGCCACACCGTTTGTGACGCACATGGACGCGCTTGATCAAGATTTCTACCTCCGGATTAGCCACGAACTGCCTTTGAAGCGACTGCTAGGCGCTGGATTTGAGAAAGTGTATGACATTGGGCCACGGTTCCGTAACGAGAACTACAGTGATGAGCATCTTCCTGAGCACGTTGCGATGGAGTGGTACTGGGCCTACGCAAACTGGCAAGATGGCATGGCCTTTATGGAAGATATGTACAAAACAGTATTGCAAAAGACCTTTGGCACGTTGCAGTTTACACTTGGCGAGTTTACGGTTGATATGAGCAAGAAGTGGGAAGTGTGGGATTATGCCACTGTTATTAAAGACCACTATGGTATCGATGTTTTTACGTCGTCGCTTGAAGACGTCAAAAAGGCATTGGCTGAGCACAAACTTGAAGTTGAACAAATCGACAATCGAGCTCGCGGGATTGACAAGTTGTGGAAGAATATTCGAAAGACGGTTGCCGGGCCTGTCTGGCTCATCAACACCCCAACCTTTATTAGTCCGCTTTCAAAAACACACCCCGATAACCCGAACATTGTTGAGCGGTTCCAGCCAGTGATTGCTGGATCTGAACTCGGTAACGGCTTCTCTGAGTTGAATGATCCATTGGAGCAACTCGCGCGCTTTAAAGAGCAGCAAGCGATGCGTGAAGCAGGTGATGATGAAGCGATGATGCTAGATATCGATTTTGTTGAGATGTTGGAATATGGCATGCCACCTGCGTGTGGCTGGGGTTTTAGTGAACGAGTTTTCTGGATCTTTGAGGGGGTGACTGCTCGTGAAGGCGTGCCGTTCCCTCAGCTCCGTGTCGAGTATGACGAAGTGACCCGCTCGCTCTACCCAGATATTCAATTTGAAGAGTAGCTGTTTGTGCTATACTAAGTATAGTAATAAAAGGGGAACACCATGACACGAATCGTTGTGATTGTCGGTAGCTTACGTGCTGAATCAATTAATAAGAAGTACGCTCGACAGCTCGAAGCGCTCCTTCCTGAAGGGGTCGAGTTTGACTACGCTAATCTGCAAATGCCGCTTTTTAACGAAGAGCTTGAAGCCAACTACCCTGCAGAGGCGCAGGCACTGAAAGATCAGCTCAAAGACGCAGATGGCGTTCTGTTCGTAACTCCTGAATATAACCGCAGCTTCCCAGGAGTGCTCAAGAACGCCATCGACTGGGCATCGCGGCCATGGGGAACGAACTCATTTGACGGTAAACCAGCAGCAATTGTGGGTGTCTCGGGGAGCTTAGCCACCACCCAGGCTCAGCAGCAGCTTCGTAATGTTCTCATTTACCTCAACACGAAACTGATGGGCCAGCCTGAAATGTATATCAACAAGATGACGACGTTTACAGAGGCAGGAGAGCTTAATGAAGAGGCAAAAGCCTTTGCACAGTCATTCCTCTCAGCGTTTCTTCAGCATGTTGCGTATAATAAGTCGTAATGATTACTGTAAAAAATATTACCAAGACCTATGGTCGCAAGCAGAATGCGTTCGTTGCGATCGACTCCGCCAGCTTTACGATTCCTGATGCAACGACGGTTGCAATTCTCGGAAAGTCAGGCAGTGGCAAATCAACCTTAATGCACGCTATGAGCGGGCTAGATCGACCGGAAGTCGGTGAAGTAGTTATAGATGGCCAGGACATCCTCACGATGAAGCCAAAAGAAGTCGATCGATTTCGCGCCACCAAAATGAGCTTTATTTTCCAAAGCTTTTTTGTGCAGGCTAACGAATCTTGCTACGACAACGTGTCATTGCCACTTGAAATTGCAAAGGTGCCTTGGGCAGAACGGAAGCAGAAAGTAGAGGCTGCCCTTGCCGCCGTGCAGCTTCTCGATAAGAAGAAATCACGGGCTCGTGACCTCTCTGGTGGGCAAAAGCAGCGTTTGGCGATTGCTCGGGCGATTGTCAACGAACCTCAGATTATCTTTGCGGACGAGCCAACCGGCAATCTCGACAGTGCGACCGGTGCCGTGGTTGAAGACTTCTTGTTCAATTATGTGAAGGAGCGGGGGGCGACATTGATTGTGGTGACGCATGACGAAGAACTCGCCAATAAGTGCGACGCTCGCATTGATATTAAAGACGGAAAAATCAGTGCCACCAAAGGCCTTGATCGAAAGGCAAAGAAGTAATGAAGACGACTGATATTATCCGACGCGCCGGACGAAGTCTGCGCCAGGCCAAGACTCGTACGCTCTTGACCAGTCTTGCGATTGGTGTCGGTGCTTTCACGATTACGTTGAGTTTAGCCGGTGGACAGGGCGGTCGTGAGTATGCCGATGCGATTGTGAGATCTAACACCGACGTTCGTGAGCTGCTTGTGACTAAGGAAAGCGAAGACGCAAACACGATTGCTGAGTACACACCGGGAGGGCCAGGGGCTGTTCCGAGTGGTGCGGGCACACCAGGCGGACCATTCACCCGTGGCTTCCAGTTCTTAGGAACAAGTGACCTTGAAGTGATGGCTGACATCGAGAATGTTAACGGCGTAACACCAAATTACTCGCCATCGGTTGATTACATTACCACTAAAGGTCAAAAGAAGTACCAGGCATCGGTCAGCACGTTTAGCCCCACCGTTTCTTTGAAATATGCAGCAGGCGGTGTTGAAGGCGACTTACGCGACGATCAAATTATTCTCGCTGAAGACTATGCCTCGACGCTTGGCTTTACGAATCCAGCTGATGCGATTGGAAAAACGGTGCAGATTGGTGCCACTAAACAGCGTACTATTTTTAGTGGTGCCGAGGCGCGTGAGTTTACCTACACGGTGGCCGGCGTCAGTAGCGAATCTGGCCTTGCATTTCGTTCCCAAGGCTCGCTGCTGCTCGGCGAGTCGGCCATTAAAGAGCTGTACATCTATGTCAGCGAAGGTACCGCTAGCTACAATCGTTTTCTCGCTGCGTCCGTGCGCGTGAACGAGCCTGAGCAGGCCGAAGAGGTGAAGGCGATACTTGAAGAAAAGGGGTACACCGCCCAAACATCGGCCGATGTACTGGGGACAGTGAACACCTTCATTAACGTGTTGCTCGGCATTTTACTGGGCTTTGGCGCACTAGCGGTAATTACCTCAATCTTTGGGATTGTGAACACGCAGTACATTAGCGTTTTGGAGCGAACACAGCAGATTGGATTAATGAAAGCGCTCGGCATGAGCCAGACTGATGTCGGAAAGCTGTTCACCTTTGAGGCTGCCTGGATCGGCTTCCTTGGCGGCGCAATTGGTGCTGGCTTGGCCGTGGTAGGTGGTAGTATTGCTAATCCAGCAATTAGTGAAGCGCTTGGACTTGGTGATATCTCACTCCTTATCTTTAGCCCACTTCAAGTGCTCGGAGTCATTACTGGACTCATTGCCATCTCGATTATTGCCGGCATATTACCCGCACGAAAAGCCTCAAAGCTTGATCCAATTGAAGCTCTCCGTACCGAGTAGTCTGCTACAATAGGGTCATGTTAGATATCCGCTTTATTCGAGAAAACGCCGACGCTGTGCAAGAGAATGCCCGTAAAAAAGGCTATGAAGTATCAGTCGCGCAGTTACTAGAACGTGATGAATCGCGTCGTCAATTGACTCAGGTTGTCGACGAGCTTCGTGAGCGCCGCAACGCCAATGCCGCTCACTTGAAAGACGGCCGTCCTGAGCAATCGGTGATTGACGAAGGTAGGCGTATTAAGCTTGAACTTGCAGAACGAGAGTTGCAATTGAATGCGCTTGACGCCGAGTGTCTGGCGCTTCAAAAAGCGATTCCAAACATGGCCAGTGATGATGTGCCAGTTGGCGCAAGTGAAGATGAGAATGTGATTCAACGCACCGTTGGTACGCCGCGTGACTTTGGTTTTGTGCCGCGCAATCATGCTGAGATTGCTGAACAACGTGGCTGGCTCGACAAAGAACGGGCTGCCAAAGTTGCCGGGAGCCGATTTGCTTATTTAAAGGGCGAGATTGTGCGATTACAGTTTGCGATCGTTTCGTTTGTCTTTGATACCGTCAGTAACGCCGAAACTCTTGAGCGGATTGCTCAGGATGCCGGCCTCGACGTGGCGACGACCCCATTTACTCCGATTCTGCCCCCGTATATGATTCGCACTGAACTCTATGATGCAATGGATCGACTTGAGCCGCGTGATGATCGTTACAAACTCGAGAACGACGACCTGTGGCTGCAGGGAAGTGCTGAACACGTGATGGGCAGCATGCATGCCAACGAAATTATTGAAGAAACGCAGCTTCCCATTCGCTACGTCGGCTACGCGACTAGTTTTCGACGTGAAGCCGGCACCTATGGCAAAGATATGGAAGGCATTCTGCGTATGCACCAGTTTGATAAGCTTGAACTGGAGTCATTTAGTGTGGCTGAAAACGGGATGAACGAACATTTATTGTTCGTTGCAATTCAAGAATATTTGCTCGGCCAGCTCGAACTCCCGTATCGTGTCATTCAAAAATGTACCGCTGACATCGGCAAACCCAATGCCCGAGGCATCGATCTCGACACCTGGTTGCCCGGCCAACAGGCCTACCGTGAAACACACACGGCTGACTACATGACCGACTACCAATCGCGCCGTCTCAATACCCGCGTTCGTCGCGCCGACGGACAGCTTCAACTGCTTCATACGAATGATGCGACCGCTTTCGCCCTGGGCCGGATCATGATTGCGATTATCGAAAATGGTCAGAATGAAGACGGCTCAATCACTATTCCAGCTGTGTTGCGACCGTATTTTGGCGGCCGCGAAGTGCTATAATAGAGCTATCAACCAAACGGAAACGGAGTGGCTATGATAGGTTCAATTGATATCAGTGGATTGAAGTACGACATCAACGACGCAACACGAAAGTACGTACTGAAAAAAATTGGCTCACTTGATCGGTTTATGCCGCTTCATGCGCGGAAAAGCGCGACCGCAAACATCAAACTCAAAGAAGTAAACCGAGATCACGGCAATAAGTATGAAGCCGAAGTCGTCTTAACGCTGCCCGATAAAACCATTACCGCCGCCGATTCGACGATGAATATGATGGCGGCAATTGATATTGTTGAAGCGAAGCTGATTACCCAGCTTCGAAAGTATAAACAAAAGAGAATAACCTTGTTCAATCATCTGTAAAACCGTATACTATATCTAAAGCAAGAGGCTGAACTGACTTCCTGAAAGGCGAGGGGATATATGATTTCGAGACAAGCTGCGTTAACAAAGATCTTTGGGGACCCGCAGGCAAAAACCATTAAACGACTACAAAAGAAAGTAGCCGTTATTAATGATCTCGCAGAGAAATATAAAAAAATGACAAAAAAGGAACTGCGTGAACAGACTGCTGTTTTAAAGAAACGGCTGCAAAAGAAGGGGCAGTCACTCGACACTATTTTACCTGATGCGTTTGCGCTTGTTCGTGAGGCTGGTGACCGTGTGATGGGGATGCGTCACTTCGACGTTCAGTTGATTGGTGGTATGGTGCTCCACGAGGGTAGCGTAGCTGAAATGAAAACCGGTGAGGGGAAGACTCTGGTTGCGACGCTTCCTGTATTCTTAAACGCCTTGGAAGAAAAAGGCGTGCACGTGGTCACCGTCAACGATTACCTGGCTCAGCGTGACGCAGGCTGGATGGGTGAGTTGTATGATTTCCTCGGCCTCAGTGTCGGCGTTATTATTAACGACGCCTCGTTTATCTACGATCCTCGCTATGAGAATCCTGACCACGACGACCCGCGCATTAAGCGGCTTCGTCCTGCGACTCGAAAAGAAGCGTATGCGGCTGATATTACCTACGGCACCAACAACGAATTTGGCTTTGACTATTTGCGTGACAACATGGTGAACGAAGTTGAATTGCTGCGTCAACGCGATCTGCACTACGCGATCGTCGACGAGGTAGACAGTATTTTAATTGATGAGGCTCGAACTCCGCTGATTATTAGCGCACCGGCTGCCGAAAACCCTGAAAGCTACATTCAATTTGCTAAAGTTGCCGCCAAACTGGTGGAAAGCGACTACATTCTTGATGAAAAGCGCAAGATGGTTGCGCTGACCGACGAAGGTGTTGAGCGTGTCCAGAAGATGCTTGGCATTAAAAATCTGTACAGTCCCGAATATGTTCGCTCGGTTTATCACATGGACCAGGCATTGCGTGCTCAGACCCTTTTTCGTCGCGACAAAGACTATGTCGTGACCAAGGACGGCGAAGTGATCATCGTTGACGAATTTACCGGTCGTTTGATGCAGGGTCGTCGCTATAACGAAGGGCTTCACCAAGCCATCGAAGCAAAAGAGAACGTGCCCGTCTTGCAAGAAAGCATGACACTGGCGACCGTTTCGTTCCAGAACTACTTCCGCTTGTACAAAAAGTTGTCTGGTATGACCGGTACTGCCTTTACTGAGGCTGAGGAGTTCCAGCAAATCTACAGCCTGGACGTGGTGCAAATTCCATCGAATCGTCCTATTGCCCGTGAAGACAAACAAGACTTAATTTTCCGCACCGAGAAGGCAAAGCTAAAGGCCATCGCTGATGCGATAGGTGAATACCATGCACAGGGGCGACCCGTATTGGTGGGTTCAGCGTCAATTGCTAAGAATGAGCTCATCGCTGAATGGCTCGATAAGGCGAAGATTCCGTATGAGATTTTGAACGCCAAGAATAACGAGCGAGAAGCCGCTATTGTCGAAAAAGCGGGCCAAAAGGGTGCCGTGACATTGGCGACAAACATCGCCGGTCGTGGAACCGACATTAAGCTTGGTGAAGGCGTTGTTGAGCTCGGAGGCTTAGTGGTGATTGGCTCAGAGCGGCACGAATCTCGCCGTATCGACAACCAGCTGCGTGGTCGTGGTGGACGCCAGGGTGACCCCGGGGTCACACAATTCTATGTGTCTACCGAAGACGACCTGATGCGTATCTTCCAGGGTGAGCGCATTTCAGCACTCATGAGCCGGATTGGTATTGACGACGATATGCCGATTCAACACCGTATGGTTTCAAAAACCCTCGAGGCTGCCCAAAAACGAGTTGAAGGCTTTAACTTTGACATTCGAAAGAACGTCGTGCAGTACGACAACGTCATTAACCGACATCGCCGTGTGGTTTACACCATTCGTCGCAAGATTCTTGAAGGTGCCGACATTAAGTCGGAGCTCGAACGATTGGTTGAGGCGAAGGTAAAAGAGCTCACAATACTTCCCGCCAAGAACAACCCGAACTTTGACAAGGAATTCTCAACCGTCTTCCCGCTTCCCGAGAAGAAACTTGCCGCAATTGGGGCAATCAAGCTCGATAAGCCTCGCTATGAAATGGCACTTAAAGAAGTGCAGAAGCTCTATGCTGCCAAAGAGGAAGAGCTTGAAACCGATGTCATGCGCAAGGTGGAGCGAGAAGTTTACTTGCAAGTCCTTGATACCTTGTGGATGCAGCACCTTGAAAACATGCAACACCTGCGTGAAGGTATTCACTGGCGTAGTGTGGGGCAACGTGACCCGTTGGTTGAATACAGAAGCGAATCTCAAAAGCTGTTCGACAGCCTTCAGGCGACCCTCCGTGATGAAGTACTTCGTACGGTCATGCACGTCTCGGCGCGTGATGCAGTGGCGCGTGCCCAGGAAGATCACGATACTGAACTGACTCGACTAGCTGAGAATGCAGTTGAAAAGGGTGTTAATGAGGTGATGAGCGGCGAGAAGAGTCGTGATGACGACTTCAAGGTTGCGAAGGCGAGTACGCAAGCTGAGTTAAACCGTAAAAAGAATCAGGTGCGCAAAAAAAAGAAAAACGAACGAAAAAATCGTAAGTCTGGCCGAAAGTAAGCGCGCATGCACCATACCGTCGAAGAGATTAAGCTGAAAAACGGCGCCCGAGGCTTGTTTATTAATGTGCCTGGCGCCACCGTCATGAGTATGCAATTCCAGTTCCGCGCCGGGAACCGCTATGCCAAGCGAGCTGATATTCAACAAGTCGCCCATATCATGGAGCACATGGCCTTTGGGGCCAATGCTCGCTTTAAATCGGAGCATGACTTTGAATCAGATTTCACAAAGAATGGCGCCTACCACAACGCGTATACCAGCGATCTCTCGATGGTGTACGAATCTGACTGTGCTGACTTTGAGTGGGACCGGATTCTTGACCTGCAAAAACTGAGTATATGTGAGCCACGGTTTAACGAGAAAGAGCTCGAAGCCGAGAAGGGGAACGTTCGTAGCGAGCTTACCAATTATCTGAATGATCATCACCGCATTTTGTGGCCAAAAGTGCAGCAACTGCTTGGTGAAGACGTCTTGACCTATCGCCAGGCGCTTGCAACAGTTAATAATGTCACCTTGGCTGATATTCGCGAGCACCACCGTCGTACTCACACCACACGAAATATGCGGTTTGTGATTGCCGGGAAACTCCGTGGCCGAAAGTCAGAGATTATTCGACAGCTTGAATCATTTGGCTTACCAGAAGGTGAACGATTTGAGGTGCCGCGCGATGAGCTGAAGAGTGCCAACCCAACGATTATTCGCCGTAAGGACGCTACCAATATTACCTTCGGCTGGACAATGAGCGTCCCGCGTGAGCTGAGTGACGAAGAACTCGACGCCATGCAGAATCTCAACCACATCCTGACAGGCACCACGCACTCCCGTATTTTCGGAAAGGCTCGTGCCAAGGGTCTTGCCTACAGTGTCGGTTCGTACACGGGTGCAGGTTTTTACGATAGCGCCTGGGATATTTCCGGCCAAGTGAACCATGAAACGGCTCCGCAACTGTTTGACATCGTTGCGCGCGAGCTACAAGCGGTGCTCGATGGCAAACTGACCGATCAAGAGATCGAAGCAGCCAAGTCATTTAGCCTCGGCCGCTACCAGATGGGTGCGCAAACTGTTTCGCAAATCACCGGCTTTTACACCGGACGCTACTTTGCCGACGATTTCATCAAAGACTATAACAAAGTACCCGATAGCATCCGAAAAGTGACTCGTGAAAAGATTATTACCACTGCCCGCAGCTTTATTGAGGCTAACACTTGGGTGTTTGCCGCTGTCAGTAACGGCGAAAAGGATGAAGTGGTCGCATTGAGCGAGCGAGTAGCGAAGCTTTTTCCAAAGGAGTAGAATAACGGTATGAAGATAGCCATCGCCGGATACGGAGTCGAAGGAAAAGCCAACTACGCCTATTGGTCTCAGGATCCGGCTAACGAGCTGACAATTGTCGATGAATCTGAGTCACCGGCCGACCTTCCCGAGGGAGTGCCGACGATTCTTGGCGCCGATGCGTTCTCGAAGCTTGAAGGTTTTGATATGGTGATTCGAACTGCAGGGCTCTCTCCGTACAAAATAAAAACCGATGGTAAAGTGTGGTCGGGTACTAACGAATTTATGTCAAAATGCCCAGCGCCAGTGATTGGCGTCACCGGATCGAAGGGGAAGGGGACGACGTCTAGTTTTATTGCCGAAATACTGAAAGCGTCTGGCCGGAAGGTGTGGCTGGTCGGGAATATCGGCATGGCTTCACTCGATGTTCTGTCTGAAATTTCCTCAGATGACATAGTGGTCTATGAAATGTCGAGCTTCCAGCTCTGGGACTGTGAATTCTCACCACACACGGCCGTCGTTCTCTTTATCGAGCAAGAACACCTTGATGTCCACCGTGACATGGAAGATTATGTCTCTGCCAAAGCTCATATCACACTTCATCAGACCGAGCAGGACGTTGTTATTTACGCAGCGGATAATGAGTACGCTCGCAGTATCGGTGAGGAGTCACGGGCAATTAAGATTGGCGTTCCGTCACCGCAGACGGCACATATTGTTGACGGCTATTTCTGGAATGGAGAACAAAAATTGTGTTCAACTGACGCGGTCAAACTGGTTGGCGAGCACAACCTAGCGAATGCACTCGCAGCCATTAATGCCGTCTGGGAATACACCCAATCACAAGAGGCGATTGCCCAGGGACTTGGGTTTAAGGGCTTACCACACCGCTTGGCCTACGTTGCGACCGTGAATGAGGTGAGCTATTACGATGACAGCATCGCTACCACGCCTACCTCGGCAGTGGCGTCGGTGAAAGCCTTTCCCGATCGACACAAGGTGTTGATTCTTGGCGGGTCATCAAAGGGGTCTGATTTCTCAAACCTTCCCGCTCAACTGGCGTTGCATGACGTTGATGTGCTATTAGTGGGAAAAGAAGGTGAGCGCATCCGCGAGGTATTTGAGGCTGCTCATTTTGACCGTTTTACCGTGTCGACAGCACAGAATATGAAACAGATTGTCGATCAGGCTACTGCTCTGGCTCGAGAGGGAAGCGTCGTACTGCTGAGCCCATCAGCCGCGAGTTTCGACATGTTTAAGAATTATGCCGATCGCGGTGATCAGTTTATTGCCGCCGTTCAGGCGCTCGCCAATCAAGAGACGGCCGCCTAATGCAACCTCTGATGAAACGACTATCTGAGCTTCGTCCTAGCATCGCCGCCGCAATTGAGCGACTGCGCATTAACGATAAGGAAATTCAACTCAAGGAGCTTGATGATCAGCTGGCTGCGCCGGAAGTGTGGAATAACCCAACCCGAGCCCAAGAACTGAGTAAGCAGGCCGCAGCGCTTCGCAGCGCAATTGAACCATGGTTGACACTTCGGGCTCAGGCTGATGACCTGGTTGAATTTATGGATCTTGATGACGACAGCCTGCTGGCTGAGTTCGATGGCCAAATCACGGCGCTTGAAAAAGAGTATGAACGGCTGCGCCGCGACCTTCTCTTTGACGGCGAATACGACGACCATAATGCCATTCTTCGCCTCAGTGCTGGCGCTGGTGGTACCGACGCCCAAGACTGGACTGAAATGCTGGAGCGAATGTACCTGCGTTGGGCCGAGAAATCGGGCATGTCGACGGCAACCATCGAGCGTTCTGCCGGTGAAGAGGCTGGTCTTAAATCGACCGTTATTGAAGTGACCGGCGCGTATGCGTATGGCAAGCTACGC
The DNA here is from genome assembly GCA_002422915.1 of Candidatus Saccharibacteria bacterium UBA6175. Lineage (GTDB taxonomy): Bacteria > Patescibacteriota > Saccharimonadia > Saccharimonadales > Saccharimonadaceae > Microsaccharimonas. The sequence continues at coordinate 55,653 of DITV01000002.1, forward strand.
AGTGAACATGGGGTGCACCGATTAGTCCGACTGAGCCCATTTAACAGTGATAATTTACGTCAAACCAGTTTTGCGCTGGTTGAAGTGCTGCCACAGATCGATCGCCCGGATGAATTGGTGATTGATGACAAAGATCTCAAAATTGATGTCTACCGTGCTGGCGGTAAGGGTGGCCAATCGGTCAACACGACTGATAGCGCCGTTCGGGTGACACACATTCCCACTGGCATCGTGATTTCGATTCAAAACGAACGCTCGCAACTGCAGAACAAAGAAACTGCCATGAAGCTGCTTCGCTCCAAACTCGCGCAGCTGCAACTCGAGCAGCATGCCCATTCCATTACCGAGCTCCAAGCTGGTGAATCGGCTAACTGGGGGAGTCAGATCCGCAACTACGTGCTTCACCCTTACACACTCGTCAAAGACGCCCGCACTAAACATGAAACCAACAACACCCAAGGGGTGCTCGATGGCGATCTTAATGGCTTTATGGAGGCCTTTCTCGAAGCACCAACTATCGATTAATCAACCGCGCTTATGCTATACTCATACCAGTAATGATCCTGTTAGATAGAGTCACAAAAACGTACGGAAAAAACAGCACGCCGGCGATTAGTCGGATGAGCTTGTTTATTGAACCGCGTGAATTTGTGATTATCGTCGGAACTTCTGGCGCCGGAAAATCGACGCTATTGAAACTTCTCACCAGAGAAGAGAAGCCAACCAGCGGTAAAATTGTCGTTGGTGGCATCGACTATGATGTACTAAAAGACAGCCAGATTCCAATGCTTCGCCGAAAAATCGGCGTCGTGTTCCAAGACTTTAAATTGCTGCCACAACGCACTGTCTTTGAAAACATCGCTTTTGCCCTTGAAATTGCCGGCATGACTGGCCGCGAGATTCGAAACACCGTCCCAAAGGTGATTGACCTAGTTGGTTTGACCGGTAAAGAAAAACAGTTTCCGCACCAACTCTCTGGTGGTGAACGACAACGGGTGGCGATTGCCCGTGCCGTCGTTCGTCAGCCAAAAATTTTGATTGCTGACGAGCCAACCGGAAACCTCGACCCCAAGCACAGCTGGGACATTGTTCGTTTACTGGAAAAGATTAATAAATATGGAACGACGGTTCTTTTAACAACGCACAACGTGGAAATCGTTAACAAGCTGAAGCGCCGCGTGATTACCATTGAAGGTGGCAAAGTCACCAGCGACCAAGCGCAGGGGAGTTACCGTCAATGATGGCGAAGAAGCAAAAGCGTCAAAAACAACATCGTCGCCAGTGGGTGACGTTTCTGCGGATGCTCCGCTACGGCGTGAACAACTTTAGCCGTAATGCGTGGTTGACTGTTGCCGCCACCGCCATTATGACGATCACCTTGTTCGTTATCTTCTTGAGTATTACCTCGCGCAATGTTCTGGTTGATACAGTGAACGTCCTACGTGATCGCGTTGATATGTCGGTGTTCGTTTTGAATGAAATTGAAGATGATGCCGTGCAGGAGATTCGCGAAGGCCTCGAGAGTCTTAGCTCGGTGACTGCTGTAGCTTACATTTCGCCGGAAGACGCGCGCGAAAACTTTATCAACCAAAACCGCGATAATGTTGAGACCCTTGATGCCGTGAAGGAAGCAACCAACAAATTCCCGGGCACATTCAGTATTAAACTTGAAGATATCAATAATACGACCGAGCTCCGTGAGTTTGTCGAAACGAATGAGGTCGTACAGGCGAACATCGACCCCGCCCGTGAGCCTTCATTTGCCGGTGAGCGCCGTAGTAGTATCGAGACGATTGGCCGGGCTGCTAACTTCGCACAACAAGTCGGCATTGGCGCTAGTCTGGTGTTCGTGGTTATCTCAATGCTCATCATTTTCAACACGATTCGCATGGCAATATTTAATCGCCGTGAGGAGATCCAGATGATGAAGCTGATTGGGGCAGAGAAGTCGTTTATCCGCGGGCCATTCTTGGTTGAAGCGATCGTCTATGGATTCTTCGCCGCTTTGATTGCGAGCGCACTAGGCTATACTTTGATGTTCCTCGCCGCACCGTCACTCGAGAGCTACCAAATTAATGTGCAACCAACCCTTGATCTCATGACCTTTTACGCCGGCTTCGTGATTCTCGGCATGATTATTATTGGGGCAATTATCGGCATCATTTCGTCATTACTCGCAACCCGTCGCTACCTAAAGCTCTAGGGCCTCCGACCTCTCTTGACGAAGGCATACTGGTTATGCTAGTATAAGTATAGTTATGAAACTGCGAACCACCACACCAGCTTCAACCTCCTTCAAGTCACGTGTCTTTATTTCTCTCGCCGTCCTTCTGATGGCGATTTCTGTTCCCGTACAGTTCTTTAACGAACCAGTTCGAGCCAATAACTTTGAAGAACGCATTCGCGCCCTTGAACAAGATATCGCTCGTTACGAATCAGAAGCAGCTGTGCTTGCTGGCCAGGCTGATAGCTTGCAGCGTGAAGTCTCGCGACTCAACGGTGAAAAGGCAACTATTCAAGCACAAGTCGATATTAGCCAGGCCAAATACGACCAACTCGTGGCTGACATTGCGGCCAACGAACTAAAAATCCAAGAGAATCGAGATGCGTTGGGCACGATCATCGCCGACCTTTATGTCGACGATAACATTTCACCGATTGAAATGATCGCCAGCAGTCAGAACATTGGTGACTTTTTGAACAAGCAAGAGTATCGTACGGTCACTCGTGAGGAACTTTCAAGCACGATTGAAGAAATTAAAGCCCTCAAGAAGCAACTTGAACAGCAAAAGATTGACGTCGCCAATGTGCTTGCCGATCAGACTGAGCAGCGTAATGTGCTGGCAGCGAAAGAAGCCGAGCAGCAAAAACTACTGAGCGACACTCGGGGAGATGAACTCGCTTACAAGAACCTTTCTCAGCAAACACAAGCTCAAAAGCAAGAGTTGCAACGACAACAGCAAGCTGCGATTGAAGCCGCGATTCGAGCGGCTGGCGGTGGCGGTAGCGCCGTTGCCGGTGACCCAAATAAGGGTGGCTACCCAGCAAATCTTGCCAACTCAAACTACTACGCGCCGCTGGTTGATCCATGGGGTATGTATTCACGACAGTGTGTGAGCTACACCGCTTGGAAGGTCTACCAGAAGAATGGCTACATGCCGTACTGGGGCGGTGTGGGTAACGCCAACCAATGGCCTGGTAACGCACGCCGTGCTGGAATACCTGTCAGTACTACGCCACGTGCTCAATCAGTGGGAGTGATCATGGCCGGACAATACGGTCACGTCGTCTGGGTAGAGAGCGTTAATGCCAACGGTACGGTGAACATTAGCCAGTACAACTACTTCAACGCAGGCGGCTCTGGATGGGGTCACTACAGTGAGATGTATAACGTCTCACCATCTGCCTACGACTATTACATTTACTTCTAGCATATACGCTATACTAGATGCAGACAGTTGCACTAAATAGGGGAGCGATATGCCAAACCGACGCCGGGCGAGTGAGACGCCATTTCCAAAAAGTTTATTAGTTATTGCCTTTATGTTTGCCACCGGCCTTGGCTACGTCGGGGGAATGTTCCATACCCAGATTATCGGCTCAGTTGCGCCGCTGTTTGGCGTGAACGTGTTTACTGGTTCGCTTGATCTTTCTAGCGTGCAGGAAACCTACCGCCAGCTCAAAGCGAACTTCGATGGTGAACTGGACGACGCAGCGCTGATTGAAGGCGCCAACCGTGGGCTCGTGGATGCCGCCGGCGACCAGTACACGACGTTCCTCAATAAAGAAGAATCAACCGCCTTTGACAACAGCCTGACCGGCACAATCGGTGGCGGTGTGGGGATCGAACTCAATATTCGTAACGACCTTGTGACCGTGATTCGAGTGCTGGTTGACAACCCTGCTGCGAAGGCCGGCATTTTGGCCGGAGACGTCATTAGCACTGTGAACGACGAGTCGGTTGAAGGCCTTCTGGTTGAACAGGTGGTGCAGAAGATTCGTGGAGACGTTGGGACGACGGTGAGGATTGGCGTCCTACGATCCGGTGCACCCCAGGACTTCACGGTGACACGCGCCGAAGTGAACAACCCGAGCGTCTATAGCTCGGTCCGTGACGGCGTCGGAATTCTGACGATTACGCGCTTTGATAGCCAAACAGGGAGCCTGGCTCGTCAAGCCGCACGCAGCTTCTCTGATCAGCAGGTTCGCTCGGTGGTACTTGACCTTCGTGGCAACGGCGGCGGCTTCTTAACCGCTGCCCAAGACGTTGCGGGCATATGGTTGGATAAGAAGGTAGTCGTCAGTGAACGAGCCAACGTCAAGGTCGTTGATGAACTTTTCTCTTCATCTGACCCAATCCTCGACGGCACACCAACAGTGGTACTTGTCGACAATGGTACCGCTAGCGCCAGTGAGATTGTTGCCGGTGCACTGCAAGAGTACGGCGTTGCATCACTTGTGGGGGCTCAGACATTCGGCAAGGGAAGTGTGCAGCAATTAATTCCATTGACCGCTGGCGCACAGCTCAAGGTGACCATCGCACGATGGTTTACGCCAAACGGTAAGAACATCTCTGAGACCGGTATTGTGCCTGACGTGAAGGTTGAACGAACCGCTGAAGATCTGAACGCTGGCCGCGACCCACAACTCGACGCTGCCCTGGTACAGCTGGCACGCTGATCCTGCTTGTGCTTCTCTGTCTCTCTGGTGTACAATAAAACCACTATGGATACAAAAAAGAAAATTCTGTTGGTTGAAGACGACGAAGCGCTGTCTGGCGTCTATAAATCTCGTCTTGATATAGAAGGCTTTGAAACAATGAGTGTCCTGAACGGTGAAGAAGCCCTCTCGGCAGCTGTGAAGTTCAAGCCTGACCTGATTCTACTTGATGCCATGATGCCGAAGATCAGCGGTTTTGACGTCCTCGATATTCTTCGCAACACCCCAGAAACCTCGCAGGTTAAGGTGATTATGCTCACCGCCTTGAGCCAACCAAAAGACAAAGAACGAGCCGAATCACTTGGTGTTGATGATTACCTCGTGAAGTCACAGGTGGTGATTGGTGACGTGATTGAACGCGTGAAGCACCACTTGGGTATGATGCCCGCTGCGCAGTAAGTATATAAAGGACTATTTAATGATCGAGAAGCCACCATTATTTCCAACTCAATCATCGGGTATAGCGCCGAAACAACGTCCTCTTGAGGTCGGTTACGTTAAAAAAGACGATTATCCGGATATAGAAAAGACTGCAGTAAACGCTGCTATATCTATTTTTGATAAAGATGACAATGATGGTCGTTTTGGCCATGGGGTGATTCCTGTTGAAAGTGATCAGGCAAAAAGTCTTGAGCATCAAAGGGTTCAGAATGGTGCAAACTGGCAAAGAGTAGCGCCACCACCACCGCCAATGTACCATTTTGAAGGATCCAAAAAGGATCACTCAGCTAACGCCTAGTAAGGATACATTTGATCAACCTCTCAGCGTAGGGGTTGATTTTTTATTATACTTATGCTATAGTTTTAACCACTAGACCATCAAAAACAAAAAAAAAGAGCATATGACAGAACAGAACAACCACACACCAAATCACCGACCTCTTCCAGAAGCAGATGGACGTTTAGGTCTCACTCCCTCCGAATTAGATCAAACCGTATTAATTAAGACAAGTGCAGGTGAGATCAAACCATTTCTGCTTGCAGCTGAAGATCAGCGAGACGAAAAAGGGAATAGGTTGACGTATGACATTGTGCTTAACAAAGACGGAAACCCAGAGGTAGGCGACATCAAACCCGTAGACGAACGTGCCTTTACTGCTGAGGTTCAAGATTATTTGGCAAATGAGCTAGCAAACTCTCGACCAAATATGCCTGAGTTCGTCAAAGGAAAAAGCCCGAGACAAATCCAACGAATGGAAGCACAGCTTGAGAAAGATCTAAACCGCGAAGTAGCCATTAATACAGAAGAAGTTCAAGAGATTGGTGAAAAAGTGTTAATTGCGGCTGAAGTTGCAGAACCTGTAGCGGAATCGCCAGAAGTTGAGCTAAGCGCTCTCGATAGGCTCACAGAGGGTCTTTCGGAAGACGATAAGATTCACTTAAGAGGCTATGCCTGGGCTAAGGCAGACCGAAAAGAAGCCCATAATGCTGGTGACGCAAAGGCTGCTGGCGAAGCTAAGGAAACCCTTGATTACCACTATAATAATATGTCTCAAAAGGCAAAGGACGTACGGGATCAATTCGCGGTACTGTCTTAACAAAAAAAAGAGCCCAATCGGGCTCTTTTTCATTTGGTCAGGTATTAGACAACGCTGACTTGGGTGCGAGGAGCGGTCTTGCCAGTAAAGCGAGTCTTTTTGATCTTCGCGAAGCTGACGACACCGTCTTTTGCGGCGTGGATGGTGAAGTCGCGGCTGATGAAGGTGCCAGGACCAGCAACTTTTGTGCTACCGGTTTGACGAACGAGTACTTCACCCGTACGAACAACTTGGCCACCAAAGCGCTTCACGCCGAGGCGAGCGCCGGCGTTGTTGTGGATGTTCTTACTTGAACCACCTGCTTTTACGTGTGACATATCTTATTTTCTCCTTGAGCGGGTTACGCTCATTCAATCTGTTACATTGTACGGGAAAAGTGTCGTTTGGTCAATAGGCGGAGGGGTGATTAACCTAATAATTTTTTAGAAGAAGTTAAGAGGTGCTCTGCTATAATCAGGGGTAACACATGCATGTACCCGCAAAGGGATGCAGAAATGTGGCACAATTCGGCACCCAGCCTAACCCCTCGGTTTTTTTTGAAGAAAGAGGGTATGGATGAAAACCGCGTAAACGATACCGACCCCGTCGTAAGGATCGTTTACGCGTCATGATTGGAAACTTTCATGGGGCCCTTAAAACCGGTCCGCCTTGCGGCGGGTTTTGTGTGCCCAGTCATCAATTATTTCAGATGAAAGGACGACTATGCCACAGAATCCGCCGCATGCACTTCACCGAATAGAAAAAATAGGGATGATGAGCCTCGCTGGGCTTGCCATACTGAATGCCACGTTAGCGCTGCTAGAGCTTCTTTAAAAGGAGAATTTCGCGAGCAACGACTTGGTCGGGCCGGAAATACAACAACTGATCCGGCCTGACGGTGCGAAGGGACATTTCTTCGTAGCCGAGACGTTCAAGGTCTTTCACCAGCGGAAGGTGCGTAAAGCTACCATCGATGGCGCGCCATGCCGGGACGGCGATCACCACAGGGGTGCCTGGTGCGATTTGTCCGGCAAGGTTCTTTAAGAATGCTGAAACGATGTGGTGACAGTTGCCACGGACTTCAGTCAGCTTTGAACTGGAAGGTGGAGCGCTAAACGGCTGTCCAAGGTAGGTCTCACTAACCACGGCGTCGATAGGCCCGTGCCACTCAGTGGTCATGGCGTCACCTTCGTGGACTTCCCAGTTGGCGCTCGTAATGCCGGCGTGTTCTTGGAGCCATGTCAGGTTGTCGTGACTGTAGCGGACCATCTTTTCAGCCAGGTCGGTACCGTAGGCGGCGTGTCGGAGTAGCAATGCTTCTTGCAGGATGACACCGGTGCCGCAGAATGGATCGAGGATGCGGGCGGGGGCTTCTTTCTTGCCGCCGCTTAGTGGGCCGGCCAGATTGATCATGATTTGGGCCAGCTTTGGGGGGAGCATGCCAACAAATGCGTCACGGCGTGGCCGACCTTGATCACGAGCGGCCAGTGCGGTAATGTTTTGGGCGCCAATACTTTCAGCAACGATCACTTGGTCGCGGCCTCGAATGACGAGCAACTCTACTTTGTTGTCGGTCAGGCCGAGTTTGTTGTGGTGGGAAGTGGCGGTGGAGAGGGCGGCCTCTTGGTTGGGAATCAGCCGAAGCGATGCGCCTGATTGTTTTAATTTTGATTTAAGAATGAGACCAGTTTTTTGAATGTCTCGAACGGGCACGTCGGCACCGTAGACGCTGATACCGAGGGTTAACTTGCCTTCGAACGCTGCCCAGGCTTTGGTGTAGTGGCTGACAATTTTCATTGAAACGGTGCGCCAATCGCGGGCTGGGAGTGTCAGGACGACACGGCCAATTTTTTGAGAGCCGCCCAACCGCTGAATGTCGATTGGCTCAGTCGTCTCAACAAGCGCACTTGTCTCGGAAAACCACGAAACATCACCGTAGACTTGTTCCAGTTCAGCGATGGAGATTTCTGGTTGACGACCGAGAAGAGCGATATACATAGTGTCATTATACCTGATGTATAATGATGAGGTATGCCAAAGCTGTCACTTCGTGGTTGGATTACCACTATCACCCTGATTCTCCTCATTATTGTGGTGTTTGCGGCCTGGCCAGAAATCGTCAATGCCTGGAATCTGCTCGATGAACTCAACCTCGCCATCCTTGCACTGTTGATCCCTATGCAGCTGTTTAGCTATTTTGCGACCGGTGGAATGATTTTCAGTTATCTTCGCTCAAAAGGTAACTTGAAAGAAGTCTCGCGCCTTCGTATGACCCGGATTGCACTCGAGCTGAACTTCGTGAACCACATCTTACCGAGTGGGGGAGCGGCGGGCTTCTCCTACTTGAGTTGGGTGTTGAGTCGCCATAATGTGTCGGCGGGACGTTCAACGATGGCGCAAATTATTCGATTTGTTCTGACGTTCCTTAGCTTCGTGGTGCTGTTGGTTGTTGCGGTCATCTTGTTGATTATTGACAATAAAATCAGCCAAGTGGTCATTTGGTTGTCGGTACTGCTTGCGGTACTGGCGGTTGGGGCAACGATCGGCATTATTTATATTGTTGGGAGCAAGAAACGGTTAACGAGTTTTTCAGTGTGGCTGACAAATAGAGTGAACCGTTTTGTGGGATTCCTGACTCGTGGCAAAAAGCCTGAGGCGGTGAAAGAAGGCGTGATTTTGACCTTCTTCAGTGATTTGCATGACGATTATCTCGCGATTCGGAAAGATAAACGAATTCTGATTAAGCCATTTATATGGGCGATTCTGGCTAACATGGCCGATGTGGCGCTCCTGTGGATCGCGTTCTGGTCACTTGGCTACATGGTCAACCCTGCGGTGCTGTTTGTGGCCTTCGGACTGGCTTCGATTGCCAGTGTCCTCTCTGTTGCTCCTGGGGGAGCAGGTGTCTACGAAACCATCATGATTGCTTTCTTGGCGACAACGGGAGTTCCGGCCACGATTGCGATTGCCGGCACCTTAATTGCGCGCGTCTCGCTAATCCTGATGACGATTGTATTCGGCTACGTATTTTATCAACTAACGGTCAATAAATATGGACGACGTCCTCCTCTCCGTCAGTGATTTCGTCAGCCTGACCAACCAGACACTCGAGTATGCGTACCCGAGTGTCGCGGTGGTCGGTGAGGTATCGGAATATCGGATTAGCCAGGGCAAATGGGTCAGTTTCAAGTTGAAGGACGCCGGCGCGGTGATTAGCTGTTTTGCCGGTGTCTATCAGCTGCGTACGCCGCTGGAAGATGGCATGAAAGTGGTGGTGGTGGCGGCGCCCCGCTTAAACCCAAAGGGCTACTTCAATCTGAATGTCCGGAGTGTGAAGCTCGTTGGTGAGGGCTCGATTAAAAAGGGATTTGAACTGCTGAAGGCAAAGCTGGAGGCAGAAGGTTTATTTGCTCCGGAGCGAAAACGGCCTTTGCCGCGGATTCCACAGCGCGTTGCGTTGGTGACGAGCACTGAATCGGCGGCCTACGCTGACTTCACGCGGATTTTAAATGAACGTTGGGGCGGGTTAAAGCTCGAGGTCGCACATACCCAAGTGCAAGGTGAACCAGCGGCTGACCAGATGATTCGTGCCATTCAGTATTTTAACCAGCAAGAAGTGCCGGCTGATGTGTTGGTGATTATTCGCGGCGGTGGCAGTGCTGAGGATCTGTCGACATTTAACGATGAACCCCTCGCCAGGGCGATAGCTGCCAGTCGTATTCCGACACTCGTTGGAGTCGGACACGAAATTGATCATAGCCTGGCCGATATGGTGGCCGATGTCCGGGCGGCGACGCCGACCCACGCAGCCGAGACCCTTGTTCCTGACCGTGCTGAAATCATTCGTGCGGTTCGTCAGCAAGCGCACAGCGCCGGACAGCTCCTGCTACAATCGGTTCAGCAATATCGAGAGCGGGTGCGTGAGCAACTTGAGGGGATTGAGCGACGGGTTGATGACCAGATGGCACGAGCCGAAGCGTTACTCCTCAGCACACGAAGTCTTTTGGCCGAATTAAACCCGATGAAAGTGCTGGCGCGCGGTTATGCGGTGGTGCGTGGTGACCCGAAGGTGGGAAGTGAGATTATGATCGAGACCGAGAAACAACATATAACTGCGGAGGTGACTGATGTCAGACAAAAATAAGACGATTCAAGAGAAAATGGCCGAGTTGCAAGCACTCGTGAACTGGTTCCAGGGAGAAGATTTTACACTGGAAGAAGCCGTTGGTAAATTTTCAGGCGCTGAAAAGCTCGCTGAAACCATCGAAAAAGACCTCAGTGAACTCAAGAATGACATTACGGTGATTAAGCAACGTTTTGACGTTGAGGCGTAGATGGAACTTGCGCTCATTGTTGCGTTGATTGTGGTGTTCTTTGGAAGCATTGTGCTCGTTGGTGCACCGTATGTGCCGACTCACCAAAAAGAATTATCAACGGCTTTCGACACGCTCTATCAACTCGGAAAAAGGGACGGCGTGGTCGATATCGGTTCTGGTGATGGGCGAGTACTGCGGGCTGCTTCAGCTCGCGGTGCGCGGGCGATTGGCTATGAGTTAAACCCGCTTCTTTGGCTTTTGAGCCGGCTGCTCTCGCTACGAGATGAGCGTGTCCGGGTTGAGCTGCGGGATGCGTGGACTGCACAGTTTCCCGACGACACGACGGTCGTGTACGCCTTTGCCGTTCAGCGTGATGGTAAAAAGCTGGTCAGGTCGGTGCAGCGCGAGGCAACTCGGCTGGGTCGGCCACTCGTGCTCATTTGCTATGGCAGTCCACTCAAGCAGTTGACAGTTGTGGCGACGGCCGGTGCACATGCTCGCTATCAGGTCGATCCTTTGCAGTCTAAGCCGCTTACGCTATAATGACGCTATGAATCAATTTCCTTCTAGCGGTGTCTCAAAAAAGTGGCTGATCATTGGTATCGTCGGTATAATCACGACAATTGTTTCAGTCGGATTCTTGATATGGGCCTTAATGAATTATATTCAGGAAAAGAACACGGTTGATACGCAAGTTGCGACTGCTGTTGCTGAGGCGCGCAAAGATCAAGCTGATCAAGACGAGCTCAAATTCCAAGAGCGCGAGAAAGATCCGAACCGCACATTTGTTGGACCAGAGGACTACGGTCGCCTGCAGTTCCAGTATCCAAAGACATGGAGCTTGTATATCGCTAAGGACGCTTCTAGCGGGGCAACGTACGAAGCATATTTGAACCCAGTCGCGGTTCCGCCAGTAAGTAACTCGACACAAGTCGCGCTCCGGGTGTTGATTGAATCAAAAGACTACGACCAGGTGATTAATAGCTACCAGACGGCAGTTCGGCGAGGCGACTTGACGTCGAGCACGGTGAAGGCAGATGAACAGTCGGGAACGCGGCTTGACGGCAAGTTTAGCAATGATATTCGAGGGTCTGCCGTCATCTTTAAAATCCGCGATAAAACAGTGACGCTTCGGACTGATGCCGAAACCTTTCGAGCCGACTTTGACGCTCTGATCGCCACCATCACGTTCAATAAATAAGGATTCTGCTTGTCTTTGTCGGCGCCCGTGCGCGGTGCTACACTAGAGTGTATGGAGAGTAGTGGAGTCAATCCGGTCACCGCAGCTGCACATGAGCTGAAGGCGCCCTTAGCGTTGATGCGCCAATTGGCTTTTGCCCTCGAGGGCGAAGAGGATCCAGCTACTCGGCAGCGCCTGATTGATCGCATTAGTCTGACGTCTGAACGCGCCTTGCGCCTGACCACCGATATTACTAAAGCTGCTCGGCTTGAAGATGCATTGTTTGCGCTTGAACCGCTTAACCCGGAACAGATTTGTCGTGAGATTGTTGCCGAGCTCGGCCCGCTCTTCGCCGCCCATGACCGGTCGATTCGCTACGAGCATCGGCGTAACCCATTATTGCTGGTTGCAAACCGTGATTTATTGCGCCGGATTCTGACTAATTTTAGCGACAACGCCCTGCACTACACCGCACCGGGGACAACCGTTCGTCTGCACATGACCTCATTAAAATCTAAGGGAGTGGTGCGGATAGGGGTGCGCGATATTGGCCCAGCAGTGTCGGCGGATGTCTGGCGGTCACTACAAAAGAAAGCCGTGATGGCACCGCAGGCCATTCATGCTCGTCCCCAAAGTAGTGGACTGGGCTTGCTGTTGGCGAGGCAGTTCGCCGATGCAATGCATGGCCGTATTGGGGTGACTCGTCATCGCGACGGCGCGACGTTTTATGTTGAGCTGCATGCTTCTGAACAGTTGAGATTATGGTAATGAAACCGACTGACTCTCTCAACATTCTATTGGTTGAAGACGATGCTTGGCTGGCCGACGTACAGAAGTCGATACTTGAAAAGGAAGGCTTTGTGGTTCGGCGCGTTGCGCATGCCACGGCGGCGATGATGGCGATTGATGAAGCCATTCCTGATGTATTGATTGTCGATATGTTACTGGCGGGCACAACGGTGCTGGCGTTACTGCATGAACTTCAATCCCACCCAGATACTGCTCGCGTGCCTGTGATTGCCTGCACCAATCTAGCTGACTCGTTAAAGAGTGAACGCCTTGAGCACTACGGGATTCGGCGCATTGTTGATAAGGCGACCATGCGGCCGGCTGACCTGATTGCAGCAGTGCGGAGTGTGCGGTGAAAACAACCCGGAGCCAAGCGATTGTTTTGCGTCGCACGAATTATGGTGAAGCCGATCGTATTCTACAATTACTCACCCCCGATGGCCGTCGAAGCGTCATGGCGCGAGGCGTACGCAAAGAAAAGAGTAAACTTGCCGGTGGTATTGAGCTCTTTGCGGTCAGCGACGTGGTGATTGGCGAAGGCAAAGGAGAGCTCGGGCTGTTAACGTCTGCCCGAATGGTGCAGTTTTACCACACGATTTTACAAGATTATGACCGATTACAGTTTGGCTACACGGTCGTGAAGCTTGTTGCCCGTGCCAGCGAGACGATTGACGAGCCTGAGTGGTTTAGCCTCCTTCAGGAAGTCTTTGCGGGGCTTGATCAATTGACGGTGCCGCTCGATTTAGTGCAAGCCTGGTTTTATCTTCGCTACGCCAGTTTACTTGGGCACGACCTCAACCTGACGCTGGATGTTGATGGCAATCCGCTGTCTGCTGAAAAGCGGTATCGCTATGATGCGGGCGATCAAGGCTTTGTGGAAAATAGCGCCGGTTCGGTTGACGCGAATCATATTAAGTTGCTGCGATTGATAGCATCAAAGCCGATTCAGATTTTAGTGCAGATTGGTGGAGTAGGCGAGCTGCTAGGTGAGTGCCAGGCAGTAGCTCGCGAGCACGCTGCGATCGATATGCGTTAAAGGGCTATGCTATAATACATCTCAGTTATGAACGACCAACAGCGCAAAATGGAGAACATTGTCTCACTCGCAAAACGCCGCGGATTTATCTATCCTGGCTCGGATGTTTATGGTGGCCTGAGTGGCACTTGGGACTACGGCCCACTGGGAGTGGTGTTAAAGCGCAACATTATGCAGCTTTGGTGGAAGATGTTCGTCGAAGATCGTGAAGATATGCACGGCGTTGACGCGGCAATCCTCATGAACCAAAAAGTCTGGCAGGCGAGTGGGCATGTTGATACGTTTACCGATCCGTTGGTGGAATGTGGAAATTGTCATGGCCGGTTTCGCGCTGATAAGCTCGCAGATGCAAACAAGTGCCCGACGTGCGGTAAAGAAGGGACGTTCGGCGAAGCTCGTCAGTTTAATATGATGTTCAAAACCAATGTTGGTCCAGTTGATGATGAATCGAGCGTCAGTTATCTTCGCCCGGAAACTGCCCAAGGGATCTTTACTAATTACAAGAATGTCGTCGATACTTTTTACCCGGACATGCCATTTGGATTAGCTCAGCAAGGTAAAGCCTTCCGCAATGAAATTAGTCCACGTGACTTTATTTTCCGTTCACGCGAATTCGAGCAAATGGAAATCGAATACTTTGTTGATCCAGCGGCGTGGGAAGCGTCATTTGAGCACTGGCGTCAACAAGTCTGGAAGTGGACGCAGGCACTTGGCCTGTCTGACGAACATGTTCATGAGCTCGAAGTTCCCGAGAGCGACCGGGCCCATTACAGCAAACGAACGATCGATTTCGAATACGATTTTCCGATTGGTCGCGAGGAATTGCTTGGCCTGGCGTACCGCACCGATTTCGACCTGATGAATATTCAAAATAGCAGTGGCAAGAACATGGAATATACCGTGAAGGGAACGAACACAAAATTTGTCCCGCACGTGATTGAGCCGTCGTTTGGGGTGGAGCGTTCACTGATGGCGGTGCTCTCTGAGGCCTACACCGAAGACGAGGTGAATGGTGAAACCCGGACGTTCCTTCGGTTGCCACACCACCTTGCGCCGGTACGCTACGCGGTGTCACCATTGGTGCGCAATAAGCCTGAGTTGGCGGAAAAAGCCCGCGACATCTACACCCAGCTGAAGCAAAAGTACGGAGCTGTTGCTTGGGATGACAATGGCAACATTGGTAAGCGCTACCGACGCCAAGACGAAATTGGCACGCCGTTCTGCGTCGTGGTTGATTTCCAGACCCTTGAAGACGGCACGATTACCGTTCGTGATCGAGATACTACCGAACAACGACGCACGACCCTCGACGAACTCCTTGCCGCCTAGATCGTAGGTGGACATTAGCGGCTGGCTCCCTCATAATAGAAGCATGAAAGCTATTTGGAACGACATAGTGCTAGCGGAAGCACCAAAAGAATACCTCATCCGTATTGAAGGAAACTGGTATTTTCCTCAATCATCACTCAAGAAAGAATTTTTTAAAGACAGTGATCACCACACCACGTGCCACTGGAAGGGTGAAGCAAGTTACTACGATGTGGTCGTGAATGGCCAAACCAACGACTTTGGTGCCTGGTATTACCCAGAGCCAAAAGAAGGTTCGGTTGAACGAGTCGGCAAAGACTTCGCCAGTTACGTCGCATTTTGGAACGGAATCGACGTCGTCGAGTCGTAGCCACTGTTTCGATGGTAGAATAGTAAGCATGACTATTTACTACACCGATGGGAGTTGTAGTCCCAACCCTGGGCCTGGCGGTTTTTCCGTGATTAAAGACATGCAGCCATGGGTGGTTGGGCACGAGCTCGAATCAACAAATATACGAATGGAAGGCAAGGCGCTGATTGCTGCGCTTAATGATGCCGCTGGCCGGGAGTGCACTATTTTTACCGATAGCGAATTTTGGATTAACGTCATTACGAAATGGGCGCCAGGTTGGCAGGCCAATGGCTGGAAGAAAAAGGGCGGCGAGATTAAGAACCTCGAGATTGTGAAGGAAGCCTGTGAAGCGTACGAAACATCGAAGGCAACTTTGACCTGGGTGCGCGGACACGAAGGCGACCCTGGCAACGAAATGGCTGACGAATGGGCGAACAAGGCTCGTACTGAACGACTTGATGGTCGTGTCAGCGAATAATTGATTTTTGAAAAAGTAAAAAAGAAACGAGAGCTATGAACGAAGAAGCACCGCACGAGGCGACTGACATTTTTGAGTGGGCTAACCACACCGATGCACACAAACATGAACTTGACGTTGAATTTTTCCTGGTTAACCGAAACTACACGCCGTACAGCACTCGGGTGAACGATGAACTCGACGCCCAGCTGAAGCCTCTGTTTTTGCTGGATATGATGAGCCAAGTTGAACTGGGTGCCGGCACTGGCCTTGCGGTCCGCGACTACGAACTGAGCGAACAAGAAGATAACGTGTTGCTGCGTACGGAGCTTGACAAGGTGAAGCACGCCGACACCCTCATTCACCTGATTGAACACGAACGCCATGATATGGTGGAGTTCAGCGAGCAAGAACACGAGTTTAAGCGCATTAAGGCCATTATCGCGAAATTTAGCTACAGGTCTGACCCATCGAAAAAGTTTTATGTAGTGAAGCGAGTAAGTGCGGGTAACGTTTTGCACGGCGCAACCTCATGGCAATTTAAAGACGGCAGCTTCTCAGCCTTCACGCCAGAGTTCGGCTGGAAAGTTCCCACCGACAGCCAGGTACTCATTGTGAATAAAGACATTTTCATCTTCAACCAAAGCAAATTCGAACGACTCTTTAATTACGAATTTAAGAAGCAACTCTTGGCCGATCAAAAAGTGGCTGAAATTGAAAAACACTTTAAACTGAGCTTCCCCGATGGACTCGATTTACAAACCGCCGTGCGCGAGCGTAAGAAAGCCGTTAACAAACTACAAAAGCTGGAAGTTGGCGCCGTTACTCAGGAGCAGGCGATTCAATACGCCGATGACATGCAGCTTGAGTTGATGACTGACGATGCTGGGGCAATTATTATCATGGACGGCAACGACCTCGATATGTTCGTAAACCTTATTAACGAAGATTACATCACCAGCGAAATCACCGGCCGTCGCTATGAAATTAAAGCCAAGCGGGCGCTTGATGATCCTGAGGGTGAGCCGCCACGCGGGTAACGTAGTATACTAAGAAGACTATGAATCAGGGGTTAGCACTCGAGATACTGCTCTCGGGAGAAAGTGTGTTGCTAACCGGCCCAGCAGGAGCCGGAAAGACCTTTGTGTTGAATCAATTTATCAAACTGGCAAAACACCAAGGGAAGCATGTTTCGGTAACGGCAACCACCGGTTTGGCGGCAACCCACTTGGGAGGCGCCACCATTCACAGCTGGAGTGGCATTGGCGTACAGGATAGTCTACCACCAAGCTTCGGTGATCATATTGCGAAGGGACGTCGCGAAATTATTGAAAAAACCGACGTGCTCTTGATTGATGAGATCAGTATGCTACACGACTTTCGTTTGGATATGATCGATGAAGTCTGCCGCAGCGTGCGTGACGTTGACGAACCGTTTGGTGGCATTCAGATTGTGATGAGTGGCGACTTCTTCCAACTGCCGCCCATTAACAGAGGTGATTCACGGGCTGGCGGCTTTGTGGTCAACTCAAATGTCTGGCAAGAAATGTCACCGGTGATTTGTTACCTCGATGAGCAGCACCGCCAAGACGATGAGATGCTCCTCGATATTCTCAATGCGATGCGCGCAGGTGACGTCCGCCGGCACCACGCCGAAGCACTCCTGGCACGTACCGAAGTGTATCCCGATGAGCTCGAACAGCTGACTGAACTTCACACCGTTAACATTGACGTTGATTCGATTAACCAGGCAAAGCTCAACGAGCTGGAGGGTGATGAGATTACGTATAGCCAATCAACGACGGGAA
Source organism: Candidatus Saccharibacteria bacterium UBA6175 (assembly GCA_002422915.1). Taxonomy (GTDB): domain Bacteria; phylum Patescibacteriota; class Saccharimonadia; order Saccharimonadales; family Saccharimonadaceae; genus Microsaccharimonas. The sequence continues at coordinate 73,135 of DITV01000002.1, forward strand.
GCGAAAGCTATGTCGAATCGTTGCAGCGCTCGGTGTTGGCGCCGGCGGCTCTCAAGCTCAAACTTGGCGCCTTGGTGATGGCGGTCAAAAATAGTCTCGAGCGGAAGTACGTGAACGGCAGCCTCGGCACGGTCGTCGCGTTTGAGCCGCACACCGACTACCCGATTGTCCAGTTTAAAAATGGCAAAGAAGTCACCATGCAGCCGGACACCTGGGAGCTGCGAGATGGTGACAAGAAGCGCGCCAGTATCACTCAGATTCCATTACGGCTGGCCTGGGCGATTACAGTTCACAAGTCGCAGGGTATGACACTTGATGCGGCCCGGATTGACCTCCGTAAGGCCTTTGTTGAAGGAATGGGCTATGTGGCATTGAGCCGGGTAAAACGGCTCGATAACCTCTATCTGACGGGCATCAATCAGACCGCCCTTCGGGTGAGTGAAGATGCTCAGTCGATTGATGAGATTCTTCGTGCGCAGGCTGCTCGCGATGCGAAGCGATTTGCCCATCTTCTCACTGATAAAAAAGACCGGACTATCCCAGAGACAAAGAAGGCGAGTGGCTGGGTTGAGAAGATTGCCAAGATGCGTGAAACCTATCCTAATGCGTATCGACCCTGGACACCCGAGCACGACGACCTGCTCAAGCGCGAATTTCAAAATGGCCTGAGCATTAAAGAGCTTAGCGGTGAGCTTGGCCGGCACGAGGGCTCGATTACGATTCGACTGCAAAAGCACTTTGGTGAAGACGTAGTACAATAAGGCTCATGAAAGATCCCTTTGCTAAAGCCGAAGTTCGTATTGCCGTGATTGGCGGCGGTACCGGAAGTTTTACGATGCTGAGTGCCTTCAAGCGACACACGACGCAAATTGCCGCAATTGTGTCGATGGCTGACGATGGTGGCAGTACTGGTGTACTGCGTGATGAACTGGGTACACTTCCCCCGGGCGACGTACGGAAATGTCTTGTCGCCTTGAGCGATTCACCAAAAGTACGAGATTTGTTTGATTACCGATTTGAAGAAGGAACTTTCGCGGGTCACGCCTTCGGGAATCTCTTGCTGACGGCACTTGAAAAGTTAACCGGTGACTTTAGTGAGGCGGTGGAAACAGCCTCTGAGATTCTACGAATAAACGGGACGGTGATTCCGGCGACGCTTGATGACGTTCGCCTAAAGATGAGTTGGGAAGGCGCAAGCGTTGAGCTGCACACCGAAAGAGTCATCGATGCTGAGTATTTTAAAAAAGACCCACGCAAAGCAACACTGAGTTTGGTTCCGTCAGCAACTGCCAATCCAATGGCAATTAGCGCCATCGAGCAGGCTGATATTGTAGTGATCGCACCGGGCGACTTGTATACCTCACTCGGTCCGCTACTGGTGATAGACGGCGTTGGTGAAGCGCTGCGCACCACCGATGCACTCTGTATCTATGTCTCGAACCTTGTGAGTAAAGCCGGCCAAACTGATGACTTTACCGTGTCTGACCATGCAAAAGAAATTGAACGGTTTGCGGGAGCGCCATTTCTTGATTATGTGATTTATAACAACGCCGAACCATCACCCGCACTTGCCGAGCGCTATGCTGAAGAGGGGGGCGTTGTCACAAAAGTTGACCATGATCAGCTTGAGTCGGCTGCATACACCGCAGTAGGGGCACCACTACTAGGAAAGATGGCTACCTCTAACCAAGCGGATGTGATTGCCGCAACCCGCTCGTTAATTCGACATGACGGCGCGCGCGTGGCGCGGGTGATTATGGATATCTACGAGAAGGAGCACTCTTCGTGAACACGTTCTATTTACTCGATTTCGACTTCACGCTCTTTAAGACGCATGCAGGCTCTTCGATTTTTATTGAAGAACTTGCGAAGGCATACCCTGATGAAGCGCGCGAAATCGAGCGACGCGTTGCCGAATCACTCGTGACCGGCGTGTCATTTGCAATTCGAGATGCAACCGTCGAGCTTGTTGGTGAGCTCGAGACACATGCGATTGAGACCCAGTATATTGCGCGAGCAAGATCTGAGAATTTACTTTTTGATGGTGTTCACGAAGTGATGGATTATATTGAAACGAGCGGTACACGATTTGGGATTTTGACCTACGGCTCAGTCAGTGGCCAAACGATGAAAATTCACGCGGCGCAACTTCAGCATGTGCCATTTATGGTGACTGACCACAAGAAGAAGGGCGAGCTGATCGCTGGATGGTGGCGTGAGGACCACTTCATTATTCCTGAGTCACTTGGTGGGGGAGAGGCGGACGAGATTGTCCTGGTTGATGACCGGCTATTCTCTTTTGAAGGGCTGCCGGACCACGCACGGGGCTATTGGGTTCAAACCGGTCCAGCACGCTATGATCCCGTTGGCGATGTACCTGCGAACGTTGAATCAGCGGACACACTTTTTGAAGTAATTGCAGCCGAAAAGAGTCGAACACTGCTCACTAATTGACAAATCATAACCGGTATGCTATGATATTATTATGCCTACAAAACATACAAAAAGTGCAAAAACACCTAAGAAAGTCACCTCGAGGACAGCAGCTAGCGGCGCTAAAGTGCCCACTGTGGTTGACGACTTAAAAACTGCAGCTTTGGTGGTCTCGCTAGCGATTAACGTCGCTGTCTTTACCGGATGGCTAGCCATCAAAATCACCACACAGTATGACCTGCAGGTCGCCCAATTCCTCTTTAGTCGATAATTGTTTCTCGAAAGAGGCGACTGTCATCAAAAATACTACGGATTACGATTCTGTAGTATTTTTATTTCACCCCGTAAGCATGAGCAGTTATTCACAGTTCTGTGGATAAATGACCAGACTTCTGAATTCTTGTCAAAATTGGGGGTTGTAGTGGGTAAATGTGGGTAGTATAGTGAGGCCAGTGGAAAAAAGAGCCCACTAAGACAAACAACACATTAAAAAATAACCAACCCCTGACGCTACGGCGATCAAAGGAAAAGCGTGGCCCAAGTAGATTATTTCGAGCGAAAACTAGACGATAAGCGTCGTTTGACGGTTCCTGTCGAAGTTCGCGAAGAATTTAGCTCTGGAGTTGTGATCACGCGAGGCTTTGGTCGGTATCTTCACGTATATCCAAAAATGGTATGGGATGAAGACGTCGAAGCGGCACTGAACACACCGACCAGTATTCTCGATGAGAAGACGGCCGATATTAATGTTCAATTTCGCCGCGGGAAAACAGAGGCCGAGCTTGATGATAAGCAAGGTCGTATCACCATCGAGCAGCACTTGCTCGACTATGCAGGTATCGACAGGGCTGTCGTTGCCGTCCGAGCAGGGAAGTACTGGCGCCTGATGGTTCCAGACTGAAGTTATTTTCGTACCGTCGGTTCTTTAACAATCTAACGTAGCAAGAGAAATACTCTCAAGATCAACTATCTGGTAGTGAGGCGTGGGCTTCGGAACACATTAAACATCCGACGTACCTTACTCAAAAACACACCTCCCAAAAAACTCCACCTCACATAAGTCTCTCAACAGAGCTATTCAGCACTTGGGTTTGAGTTACATCGTAACCCCCATATATGTGCCGAATTGGCTCGACTTACACTAAAACAAACACACTATGCGAAAACAAACAGCTTCACTATCGGTTAGGTGATCTTGAGAAATCTCGAATAAAGAAACGAAAAACAAAGTTCTTTGTTTTTCGGTTATTTTGAGAGATTGAAGCAAGATATCGTCAGATATCTTGCGCTCCTCCAATACAGCAACTTTGCTATACTGAAGGAGATGAGTAAAGAACATCCACCACATCATATTCCTGTTCTTCTTGACCCAACCCTTCGGGCCCTCAGCCCAGCGAAAGGCGAGAGCTATCTCGATCTTACTGCTGGATTCGGTGGTCACGCACGGGCTGTACTTGAAATAACAGGCAACTACACGGACAGCGTCCTTGTCGATCGCGACGATTATGCGTTACAGCATCTTTCTGACCTTTCTGATAACGGCGTGCGCCTTATGCACTCTGACTTTCTGTCTGCCGCCCGGCAGCTTCTGGAAGAAGGCAAGACATTTGGACTGATCCTGATTGATCTGGGGGTGTCGTCACCACAGCTCGATCAGGGCGAACGAGGGTTTTCTTTTACACACAATGGGCCGCTCGATATGCGTATGGATCGTCGCCAGCCAACCACGGCTGCTGACATCGTTAATACGTACTCGGTGAAGGAGTTGGCACAGATCATTCATGACTACGGGGAAGAACCGTACATGCAGGCACTGCGCCTAGCTGAATTGATCGCCGACCACCGGCCATTGCAGGATACAGAAACACTTGCCACGTTGATTGCAGCGAACCATCGCGGCCGATGGAAACGAACCCACCCGGCCACGCGTACCTTTCAAGCGCTCCGCATTGCCGTTAACGACGAACTCAGGCAAATTGAGCAATTACTTCCACTGCTGCCAAAGCTTTTACACTCTGGCGGAAGAGTAGGGGTGATTAGCTTCCATAGCCTCGAAGACCGACTTGTCAAACGCTTTATGAAGGAACAAACTGCCTCTGGCCTTGAAGCCGAGCTGACCGTTCTGACAAAAAAGCCATTAAGTGGAGCCACCGAAGATGTTCACAATCCGCGTTCACGAAGTGCACAACTTCGCGTCGCTGTGAAAAAATAAAACAAAAAAGGGAAGGGCACAAAAAATGCCAATTCACATCACTGTACAATACACAGACCAACCACAAGTGGTTGCTGTCCGCGTAAAGTAAACACACCATTTGCTCTCACTCCACGTGACAGGGGGTGCGCTCCGTCACAGGGGTGAGAGCACCAAAAACAAACAAAAAAAGAAACATACCACCACATGTCTTACCAACCAAACACGTATTACGCCAGTCGTCGCCAGCAAAACTGGTCTCGTAACCAGAACACCACGCGCTTTGTCTCGTCGGTAAAGCTTGGCCCCGTTGCACACACCATTCTCGTTGCCCTTATGATTACCGTGCTCGGCTTGATATACTTAACTCAGGCGACACGTGCGACCGGATACGACTACGAGTCACAACGGATAGATAGCCAAATTGCGGAACTCAGCGAAGAAAAAACTGACCTTCAGATTGAAAATGCCCGGCTGACGGCACTTGAAACTATCAAGAACAGCGCCGTTGCTCGGGAAATGACCGCCCCTGCCAACACCGAATTCGTCGAATAAACACAGTTATGAAATTTGAACTTCACAAAGGTAGCCGATCCCGCATCCTCGCTGTCGCGATTCTCTTGATCGCGGCTATTTTTGTGGGAAGACTGTTTTATCTTCAAGTAGTGCAACACGACTACTATGTGGCGCTTGCCGCCGAGGAACAGCAGAGCCGATTTGTGATTCCGGCCAGTAGGGGGATGATTTACGCGAAGAGCGGTAATGAGCCGGTGCAGCTGGTAATGAATCAGACGGTCTACACGGTGTTTGCTGATCCGAAAACGGTGACCGAAGATAGAGAAATTATTACGAGTCTGAAAGAAATCGCCGGTGGTAATACCCGGCCAGAGTTCGAGAAGCTTCTTGAGAAGAAAGAGACTCGTTACCAAATTTTGGCTACCAAACTCAGTCGTATTCAAGCTGATAAATTAAAAGAGAAAGGCTTCTCGGGGATTGGTTTTCAAGAGACGTCCCAGCGGGTTTACCCCGAGGGTGCGTTAGCAGCCCATGTGCTAGGCTTTGTGAACACCGAAGGAGTAGGCAACTATGGCATTGAAGGTGCCCTCAACGATGAACTGAACGGTAAGGACGGCGTATTGCAAGCGGTGACCGACGTGCGAAATGTGCCCTTGACGGTCGGGAATAACAACGTCCGTATTCCAAAGCAAGACGGCAAGAACATCGTTCTGTCGATTGACCGATCTATCCAATCAAAGGTGGAACAAGCGCTCGTCAGTGCTGCCGAGCGAACCGCGGCGTCGAATGTGAGTGCAGTAGTGCTTAATCCTAAGAACGGTGAGGTAATGGCGCTGGCAAACGTACCGAAATACTCACCGGGAGAATACTTTAAGGCCGAGGATGTCGCCGTGTTTAACAACAATGTTATCTCGGGGCCGTACGAGCCGGGTTCAACCATCAAAGCCTTTACAATGGCGACGGCGATTGACAAGAACGTTGCTAAGGCCTCTGATACATTTGTAAATACAGATCTCATCCGGGTTGAAGACCGTACCATTTCTAATGCAACCAAGGGGATTACGGGCACGATTTCATTCCAAACGGCCATGCAGTGGTCGCTCAACACCGGATTTGTTACTCTGGCTCAGCGGCTTGGTAATGGGTCTGAGATTACGCCAGCCGCCCGCGAGACGATGTATGATTATTTCTATAATAAATTCCGTCTCGGTCAACGTACTGGCATTGAGCTCGCCAACGAGGCAAGCGGAACACTGATTGCGCCTAATCAGCCAACGGGCAATGCGGTACGCTACTCAAATATGTCATTTGGACAAGGAATGGAGACAACGATGCTTCAGGTGGCCGCAAGCTACGGCGCGCTTATTAATGGAGGTAACTATTACACCCCGACGCTTATTGACGGATATGTAGAGGATGGCGAATATAAAGAGAATCCTCAGCCAGAACCAGCCGCCAAAGGTGTTATTAAACCATCAACATCCAACGAGATTCGACAGATGCTGATTACTGCTCGAGCCGCTGGCTTCCCTGGAGCGGATCGAGCTGGCTATAGCGTCGGTGGTAAAACAGGCACGTCACAAGTGGTAAAAAATGGGCAATACAGCACTTCTGAGACCATCGCGAGCTATGTTGGCTTTGGTGGAGCCAATGAGGCTGAGTATGTCATAATGGTGCAAGTGTCAGGAAAAGACCGGGAATTTCAGGGAGCGCGAGACGCAATGCCAATTTTTACTGACATCTCAAACTGGATGATTGAATATCTAAAGCTACAACCGAAAGGATAATATGAATTTTACACTCGAAGTACTGACCGATGAGCTTACCAGAACCTTTCTGTTGAGCCTTGGTGCATTTTTGCTAGCGATGTTCCTCACCCCCATCTACACCTTTATGGCGTACCGCTTTAAGTTCTGGAAGAAGCAGCGAACCGAAAGTACGACTGGAGAACAGTTGAAAGTGTTCACCAAGCTGCACGCCAACAAATTTAAGCGAAACATTCCGACAATGGCTGGTGTTGTCTTCGTCTTGGCCATTACCGTCGTCACGTTCTTTTTCAACCTAGAGCGTAGTCAGACCTGGCTACCGCTCGCAGCGCTGGTGGGCGGTGCGCTAGTGGGCTTACTTGACGATATTATTAATGTTCGTGGAAGTGGTAAAGGAGTAGCTGGTCTTCGTTCACAGCTCAAGTTCCTGATGATTACCGTCATTGGACTTGGTCTTGGGTGGTTTTTCTATGATCGGCTTGATGTCACCGCCGTCCATATTCCGTTTTACGGTGACTTGGCGCTGGGCTGGTTGATCGTGCCATTGTTTGCCTTTGCGGTTGTCGCAGCAGGCAACGCCGTGAATATCAGCGACGGACTCGATGGGCTGGCTGGGGGTCTGGCGGCGATTGCGTTCGGTGGATTTGGGGTGATTGCGCTCTTACAGGGCAACGTGATGATAGCCGGCTTCTGTTTTACGGTTGTTGGTGCATTGTTGAGCTACCTTTGGTTCAATATCTATCCAGCACGCTTCTTTATGGGGGACGTGGGAAGCTTTGCGCTCGGTACATCGCTTGGAGTGGTCGCCATGCTGACCGATACATTGCTTCTACTTCCCGTCATTGGCTTCGTCTTTGTGATTGAAGCAGGTTCGAGCCTTATTCAGATCTTCAGTAAGAAAGTGTTTAAGCGAAAGGTGTTTATCTCTGCGCCGATTCACCATCACCTTGAAGCAATTGGGTGGCCTGAAACGAAGGTAACCATGCGGTTCTGGGTGATTGCTGCCGTGATGTCGTTCCTTGGGGTGATGCTGGCAATTGCCGGGGGTCATATTTAGCATGAGAGATCGCGGGTGGAACACGGGTCGATCGTCGACAGATGTGGTTCGCAAGCACCGCCCAGATTATTTAATCGCGCTCTATACGGGTATCTTAATGCTGCTGGGGCTGGTGATTATGTATGCGATTGGCCCGCAGCGGGCGAACGTATTGAATGCCGCCCTTGGTTCTGACTTTTCCGACAGCTATTTCTTCACAAAACAGATCATTAGCATTGTCATTGCGGCAACAGCGTTTGTCATTATGGCGCTGCTACCGTACCTTCTGATTGTTAAGCATGCTTCAAAACTATTAGTGGTTGGGCTGATCGCCTGTGTGGTACTGGCTATTTCTGGCCTCGCTGGCCTATCGTTTGCAGAAGAGGTGAATGGGGCGACACGTTGGTTTAACCTTGGCATTTTTGGCAGTATTCAACCGGCTGAGATCTTAAAGTTTGGCATGTTGGCCTATTTGGCGGTGTTTCTTGGCGTCAGGGCGACGGCGGGGGAGATTAACGATGTGCGAAAGACACTGATTCCAACGGCCTTGGTGTCGGCCTTGGCATTATTCATCATAGTTGTTGTTCAGAAGGACTTAGGAACGGGGGTTTCGCTCACCGCCATTGTGATGACGATGCTGTTTGTGGCTGGGCTGAACCGCCGTGTAGGGGCAGCGATTGTGGCGATTGTGCTTGCGGCGATGTTGGTGTTCATCGTGACCGCACCGCACCGTATGGCTCGTGTGGCCACGTTCTTTCAGGGTGACAATACGTCAACTGAAGATGGCGCGGCCTACCATATTCAGCACGCGAAGATTGCGATTGGGACCGGAGGCCTCTTTGGCGTTGGGATCGGCAATAGTGTGCAGGCAACTGGATACTTGCCTGAAGCGATTAACGACTCGGTGTTTGCCATCATGGGTGAGATCTTTGGCTTTGTTGGCTTATTGTCGCTCATCGCTCTGTTTGTGGCGCTTTTAATGCGATTGTTGAAAGTAATGGACGGCTTGGTTGATATGCGGCTGAAATTGCTAGTTGCTGGTGTCTTTGGGTGGTTTGGCGCGCATGTTATGCTTAATATAGCCGCGATGATTGGTATCTTTCCCTTGACTGGCATTACCTTGCCACTCCTGAGCTTCGGCGGTACCAGTATGTTGTTTATGGCCGCGGCGCTGGGAATGGTCTACCATCTCTCCCAGTACACGATTCATCCATCACGAATAAAGGAGATGACACAGTATGAAGATCCTCGCAGTCGGGGGCGGGTCGGGCGGACACGTCACACCGGTCGTCGCCGTTCTTAAAGAAATCCGTCATCGCCATCCACGGGCCAAGATCCGTTTTTGGTGTGATTATCATTTTGCTCCTCAGGCTCGTTCGACGGTGGCCGCTTTCGATCCCAGCATTCCGTTTCAGCGGATTGTGGCTGGTAAGTTTCGTCGATATCACCACCTGACCGTTGTTCAACAGCTCTTGTGGCCGTCATTAGTGCTTCGTAATATCCGTGATGTGTTCTTGGTTGGCGCGGGTTTTATACAGAGTGTGACACTGCTTCTTATGTGGCGACCAGACGTGGTCTTTACTAAGGGAGGCTATGTCTGTTTGCCGGTAGGTGCCGCCGCTCGATTACTTCGTATCCCTTTGGTTATTCATGACTCAGACGCTCATCCCGGCCTGACCAATCGAGTGTTGTCACGCTGGGCTGAAGCAATTGGTACCGGTGCGCCACTTGAGTATTACTCGTACGACCCAAAACGGGCATACTATGTTGGAGTTCCCATCGCAGCGCAATTTAAGCCATTTAGCATTGCCGAACAAAAAGCCGCTAAGCAAGAGTGGGGGATTGCTTCAGATGCACCGTTGTTAGTGGTGACGGGTGGTGGGCTTGGCGCTGCCCGGATTAACCAGATAGTGGCACAAACATTGCGTGATTTACAACGTTTTACTTCTGTCGTCCTGGTTGCTGGTGCGGGGCAGTATGACCAACTCCGTGCCGGGCTCCCCCCAGATTCTGATCGGTTTCAGTTGTACCCATTTGTCACTAATATGCATAGCCTATTAGGGGCAGCCGATGTGGTAGCGACGCGCGCTGGCATGACCACCATTTTAGAGCTTGCAGCGTTGCAAAAGCCTACTATTTTAATACCGAATGCGAAACTGACCGGAGGCCACCAGCTGAAGAACGCTCAAGTGTACGAAGATGCTCGTGCTGCCGTAGTTCTCAATGAGGATGAAACAGAGGCTGACCCCAAGAGGTTTGTCGCAGCAGTAAAGGCCGTTCTGACTGATGCACCCGCTTCGGCAGCGATGGCAAAGCGATTTCGTGCGCTGAGCAAGCCAGATGCCGCTAAAGAAATGGCGAGCTTAATCTTGAAAGCCGTTCGCTAGGCTATAATAAAGCGTAAGCATGTCACTATTCTCATCTAAAAAGGATTCGTCTTCTCAGGCGCCGCCGCGGCGCCGCATTGTGCGTGATGACGAGACGGCGCTTGAGCCGTCTGCGGGTGGGTTCCGCCGTAACCAAACACTGAGACCGACGGGACGCAGCACGAGCGATGAATCGGCCACCTCAGACCGTCATAGGGCGCATCATCTTGCAGCTCGACAGCGTAAAATGGGAGCAATACTCGGCCTCGTGCTCCTTATTGTCACGCTTTTATTCGTGCTATTGAGTCAGTTTACCGCACGAGTGGTGATAAGCGGTACGACCGAACCGTTGAGCCGTCCGCTTGAGACGACTCGTTACGAGACATTAATCAATGAGTACTTTGGACTCAATCCGTTTGAGCGAATGCGTTTCGCCTTGAATGAAGAAACACTGAGTGACTATGTGGCGGCAACTGCGCCAGAAGTTGCCCGAGTCACGCTGAGCGGTGTCTCTCGGTTTACTGACTCGCGCTTCACCCTCGAACTCCGTCGACCCTTGGCCGGCTGGCAAATTAATAATTCGCAGCTTTTTGTCGATAGCAAAGGGGTTGTTTTTAGTGACAATTTCTTCGAAACCCCAGCCGTGCAAATTATTGATCAAAGCGGCATTTCACCAGAGCAGGGGACAGTGGTGGCAAGTACTCGCTTACTCAGCTTTGTCGGGGTGATGGTGAGTAGAGCAGGGGAGAGCGGCTATCAGGTGACCTCTGTGAGTCTGCCTTCGGGAACAACCAGACAGCTGGAAGTACGGCTGAAGGACGTTGTGCCGTTTATTCGCTTCACGATTGATAGGGAAGCAGGGGAGCAGGTTGAGGATATGAGTCGAGCGATCCGCTTTTTGAACGCACAGTCACGCAGCGCTGAGTACATTGATGTTCGTGTTGAAGGCCGTGCGGTCTACCGTTAGCGCTTGAGACTTTGAGCCGCGCCTGAATATTGTTGGCACTCCTCTCCCTCTTCCCCCTATTCTATTCATGTTCTATTTTTGTTCGTATGCGTACGAACGGTGAAAAAACTATATAAAAATACGAAAATATGCAAATGTCAAAATAGTAGAGCAGGGGGAGTGGGGAGTAGAGAAAAACATTTCACGGAAAATGCAAACAGTGACACAAAGAGTGGAAAACTCAAGTGTTCAGGTGAATATGAAACGTCGTGAAATTCACATAAGGCGTATCGCAGGGCACCGTAAGCGGACGCTCATGAGACTGTGGCCATTGAACGCAATACTGCACGTTAGGTATGCACGTAAAAATAATTTTATATGTATGTAGAGCAATTAGCACTATAGGTACCCTCTTTGCCAGGTATGCATACTCATCTATTGCCACTATAATCTATGTCGTAAAAGATATATTGTGCGACGTTAAGTCTATAGCTCGGTTGATGAGGTGTGGTGCTCTTTTGTGTTGCTGATCGCTTCGTTGTTCTTTGTTTTTCTTTTCTGTACATGCCCTGCCCCACATAGGTGCTTTGACTTTCACGATCGCGCCCACGTTGTATTCGGCATTAGGTTTTCTATTTTATACGCCAACTGACTTTGTTCTATATTTGTTCTGTTTCACTTTTTTGACACATAGAACGTTTTCTTACTGCCCTACGACTCAAACATGACCGATAAGACGCGTCTCATGTTTGGCGTAAAGCTTGCGTCTTTTGACTTGAGGATTTCAACCACGGCTTCACGAGCACGATCTGCGTCGAGGGTTACTTCAAGATATGACCATCTTCCCCTTGTTTCACGGATAATATCTTGGCTTGAGCGTTTAGACATGTGTTCAACGCGCCACGTAAGATGTTGTGCGGCGTCGCGGAGCTCACTTTCAGAGGCAGTTCTCCTTAGTTCATCCAGGCCTTTGTTCCCCATACTATTCAGTAATCTCCCGTATGCTCCTTTTCCGATTGAAGGATTCAGGCCAAGGCTTTCAGCTGCACCAATGAACTGGTAGGCAGTAATGTCATCGAGGTTCTCAATTAAGCTGTTACCGTCCTCGATGAACACCTCGCGTACTCCAGGGACTACTTGTTTCCACTCGTCAAAGCTCTTTGGTCGATTCTCGGCACCTGCAGTGACGAGCGCTTCAAACTGCTCTTGAACATGTGGGTCCGCGGTCAGTACTGGGACATGGTCGAGCACATCGACGGATCGAACCGGAGAAAAAGTATGAGAGGGTCTCTCTCTATCAGCTAATTCGGGGATATCGCTTGGGTTGCGCGCAAAGAGCTTTACTCGTTCAAGAAACCAGTGACTTCCTTTCGACTGTAGTTGGTGTATGGCAACGGCACGGAGCCCAAATTCCAGTGGTTCTGGAAGAAGGCACAGAAGCCCTGGATAGTCAGTAAATCGCGGGAACTGCACGGATTCGCTGGGTGTAATCAGCGGGGCTGCAACAGACTCTGTGGCGCGAGCAAACATGCCCACCATATCCGGTTCATTTCTTGGAACCGATAGGTGCGCAACGAGTGGAGTAAGTGCATCGGCTGGAAGGGCTTTTATCCGTATATACTGAAGTAACGAGTCTATCTCGGGCTCAAGCTCTTCGTTAATCGACGAAGGAAGTGGAAATGGTCCTCTGTTGTGCCATTCGCTCATGATAGGGGTTGCCTTACCTTTCCCCCACCCGTGAATTGATATCTCTTTACTCTGTTGTTTTCTTCTTGCGGCTTCGCGTACGTTTGCGCTTTGGCTTGGCGGGGGCATCGCTGCTGACCTCTGTTACAACAGGGGTGGCAATCACCTGCCCTACTGCTTTTGCGCCGGCATCAACCGGCCAGTTTTTGGCCTGTGACGGCGTCTGAGGCTGTTGGCGAAGCGATTCAGGAACTTGGATAGCTTCTGCAATCTCACGTTCCACATCGGCACGAGAGCGGCTGTAGACGCGTCGGGTGTTCTCGATAATGAGGGCTGTACCGTCTGATTGAGCAGGCGGCAGGGTTAAGGTGGTCGCGCTAAAGGCCGGTGCCTTCTCGCCGTTAATCACCATATTGATAATGAAGTGACGGTTGTGCATTTGCAGGAGGTCTTGCGGTTCAAACTGTGGCTCAAATTGCTTTGAGAGGATGGGGGCGTCGTCGGCGGATACGCGGAATGAGATCATGGTGCCGACGTTACCAAACACTGCGTCGCGAACGGTGTCGGTCATCTGGCTGATGTACTGGTTAGCGACCGTCAGGTTCAGCCCATACTTACGAGCTTCTGACAGAATAGTCGCAAACGAATCAGTCGCAAAGTTCTGGAATTCGTCGACATACAGATAGAATGGACGGCGGTCGGCTATGTCAGCGATGTCGCTCCGGCTCATGGCGGCCAGTTGGATCTTCGTCACCATGAATGCCCCGAGAATCGCGGCGTTGTCTTCCCCGATGAGTCCCTTTGAGAGATTGACGACCAGAATCTTGCCTTCATCCATCATCTGGCGAATGTTGAAGGTCGATTTTGGCTGACCGATGATATTACGGATGACGGGGTTGGCCGTAAAGGCCCCCACCTTGTTGAGGACGGGCGCAATGGCTTCAGACTGGAACTTATCATTCCAGCTGGCGAATTCGATCTTCCAGAAGTTAAGCACCACCGTGTCGGTACAATAGCTGAGGGTTTCAGTACGGAACTTTTTATCGGTGAGCATGCGGGTAATGTCGAGCATGGTGGTTTCCGGGCGATCGAGCAAGGCCAGGATGGTGTAACGCAGGATATATTCGAGCCGTGGGCCCCAGCTTTCGCCGAACATACGCTTTAAGACCCCGATCACTTCGGAGCTAATATTCGATTTTTGGCTAGGGTTAGTGACTTCAAGCGGATTGAAGCCGAGCGGATAGGCCGTGTCGGCGGGGTTGAAGTAGACGACGTCTTTCAGGCGGCTGCCGGGGATGAACCGGAGGTTGTTAACGGCAAAGTCACCGTGCGGGTCGATGATGGCGTAGCCATGCCCATGGAAGATGTCACTGAGTGCAAACAACTCAAGGGTTCCCGACTTACCGGCTCCGGTTTGTCCGATAATGTAGACGTGACGTGAGCGGTCGCTGCGGAGCATACCAAACTGATGGTTGATGCCGCGGAAATTGGTCAGGCCAAAGGCACTGATATTCTCGTCGATAGCCGGGTTGCCGCTGATAATTGGCAGTTTGGCCGGTGGTTCGGCGGTCTTTGAAGAAGCCCAGACGATGTTGGGTGTTTCAACGTTGGTATGCGGCAAGTGGAAGACACTGGCGAGCTCTTCGATATTCAGAATGAAGCCGTTACGGCCAAAGAGTCGCTGACGATAGCGAGCAAGATCTTCCTTCTTAAAACTGGCGCCGGTGACTTTAAACCCGTTGAGGTTGGTACTGTTGTATTGCTTAAACGTCCCCACAATTGCTTGCATGCGTTGACGAGCACTGGTTTGACTCTCACCCAAGTATGCGAGACGAATCTTTACTTCGTAGCCAAGCTTGTTGGCCTTTTTTTCAGCCTCGGCGATACGAGTTTTGTCACGATCGGACAACTCTTTAACGACGGCGGTCGCGGTCCCCTGCTCTGGTGGTTTCCAGAGGGCCTCAAAGACACCGCCAATCCACGACATGCCGCCACCAGCCAGGCTTGAGGATTTACCGCCGCGAACGGCCTTAATCCACTTTTCAGAGCCTTTGTGCCAGTCATCGGCGATTGGTTTGACGAGGATCTGTATCCAGATTTCTTCACCACTTGATTCAAGCTTGGCGAGCGTTCCGGTGATACCTGCCAGTGGGTCGACTTCAAAACTTTGAAACGTTTTGATTGGGAGGACTTCGTTGTCGGTGAGAACGATTTCTGCGGTGTGAACGACAGTGTGCTGACGTTCATGAGCGACGTAATCTTCTTCAGCATCACGAATCTGGACGGTTGGATACTGAGAATAGATTTGGCTTTCCACAAAGCTACGCAGTGTTTTTGGTACCCAGGTGTAGAATCGAATTTGTCCGTTGACCGATGCAATTTCAAAGCTGAGGTGTTCTTGGACTCCCCCGTTCGCCTTGAGTTCTGAGCGATCACGGAGGATGCCATGGAGGCTGGCGAAGAGCTGCTCGGCGGCAAGCTCTTGCTTGTCGTTCGTCTTTGGAATTTCGAGAATCAAAAGGTCGCTCTCGACGTCCATTTGAGCCTCGATGCGGCGCCAGTTACGCCACGTTAAAAAGAGGAGTACCAAAACAATCGGTAGCCAGACGTACCATTGGAGTAAGAAGCTGAAAAGGTCTCCGAGGATATTCATACTGTTAATGCTATTCTCTCACCTCTGGGGCGATCTGGCAATGACTCTAGCCTTCGACGAGGGTGTAGGTTGCTTTCGCAACCCGCTTAAACTGCGGCTTGCTTTGCAAGTTGAGAAGGATGGTCGTTTCTTTCACTTGGCGGCTTTTGAGGACGCGCTTGACGATTTCGTCGCGGTGAAGTGGCTCTTTGGCGTCCTTGAGGACGCTGGCAATAATATCAGCAACGGTTCCCTTGCTGTAGCCCCAGTTGTCGAGGGCGTAAATACCGCGGCCGATCAGGACGAAGCGCTTGTCCTTGATAAGTTCGTTATGGATGGCCTGCGTGGTCACATCTTTGCGCTTAAAGCTACTATCTTTAATGGCTTTGGCGATATCTGAAAAGTGAAGTGGCTTCTTGTTTTCGGCCAAGATCACGTAGATCTTGTCACGGATGTTCTTAGGGTTAACCGTTGGCCATTTGGCAAGGCCCCAGCTGTCTTTGAGGTGCGCGAGCTGCTTACTCACCGAAGCGAGCGCTTTGACGTGGCTTGGGTGCTCGTAACTAAGTGCTTCGTGTAGCTGGTCGAGGCTCATTGGCTCGCCCTTCTCTTTGATCGTTTTGACGATGGTGTCGATGTGGCCGCGAATTTTCTTCTCGTCGCCGTACTCAGCGATCGCAACTGAATGGTGGTAATTGTCGTTTTCGTCGATGACGGTGAGGCCGGGAGAAAGGGTGGCGATGAAGGCGACGTGGGCACGCTCTTTGGCGTCGGTCGGGCGGCCGTACAAGAGGTCGGCAAGGTCTTGAATGCGCGCAGCGCGGCCCATCTCACTGAGGTGTCGGATAAAGACTTTTTCGAGGGCAGAGACGACTTCAGTCTTGCCTTCTTCGGCGGCAATTTTGAGGCGGACAAGGATAGCTTTTTCAAGCTGTCGGACGCGTTCACGGGTGATGCCGAGGAGTTCACCAATCTGTTCGAGGGTTTCACGACGATCATACAGACCAAAACGGCGTGAAATGATTTCTCGCTCGCGCTCTTGTTCAATGAGGCTGATGATGTCACCTACTCCGGCGGAGAGGTCGATGGTCTGTTTCGCTTCGGCAATTGTGTCGCTCATGCGTCTCTGTCTTTCTTTCCCACCACCACGGGAGTTACAGGTTTGTATCCTTTAATGTTAACATTATATAAGATTATTTATATTATGTCAAACATTTTGTCTGGTTAATTCATTATAGCATGAAATAGACAGTGCCTGTAAATAGTGTTGTGAGACTTTAGTTATCCACAATATGTGGTATATATGGCTACTTTTTGGTGGTTTTGCGACGAGGGATGCGCTTCTTACTTGTCGGGGCGTCGGCGATCATCTGCTTGGCCTGCTCGTGAGTGATGTCTTTTGGCTCGGTGCCCTTTGGAATCTTGGCGTTCTTCTTACCATCAGTAACGTACGGGCCGTAACGACCGTTGAGGACTTTAATGCCGTCGCCAAAATCAGAGATGTTCTTCTCGGCCTCGGCCTTTAGCTTGTCGGCATAGAGTTGGAGCGACTCTTCGAGGGTAATCGTGTGAGGGTCAAGCGGTTTAATGCTAACGAAGAGCTTGTCGACTTGAATGTATGGGCCAAAGCGGCCGATGTTGGCTTTGATATCTTTTCCATCTTCAGTTTGGCCGACCAGGCGTGGGAGTTGGAAGGCCTTGAGAGCTTGTTCGAGGGTCACCGTCTCGATGCGTGCACCGGCGGGCATCGGGGCAAACAGAGGCTTGTTTTCTTTATCTTCGGTATCACCAAGTTGGAGCATTGGGCCAAAGCGACCAAAGCGGGCGTAGATCATCTTACCTGATTTTGGGTCAGTTCCGACAGGTGTAGACTGGGCAACTTTCGAACGATCGATATCACCCGACTTAGCAACGAGTTCATGGAACGGCGTGTAGAATTTTTCCAGCATGACGTTGCGGGCCAATGCACCAGCGGCGATTTTGTCGAAGTCCTCTTCAACTTCAGCGGTAAAGCCGTAGTCAACAATTTGTTCGAAGTGCTCAGTTAAGAAGTCGCTGATCATCATACCGATGGCGGTGGGGACGAGCTTACCGCGGTCGGAGCCAGTTTTCTCTTGTATTATTTCTCGTGCAACCGTGTCGTCATTGAGCGTAAAGGTGATGACGTCACGTGGCTCGCCTTCGCCTTCGCCCTTCACGGCGTAATCGCGGGCCTGGATGGTGTTAATAATCGTGGCATAGGTGGAAGGACGGCCGATGCCGAGCTCTTCGAGCTTCTTCACGAGGCTTCCTTCGGTGTAGCGGGCGGGCGGACGAGCAAAGATTTGCTTGGCAAGTGCTGACTCGAGTGCGAGCTGGTCGCCCGATGACATTGCGGGGAGGATATCCGGATCCTTCTTGCCGCCACCGTAGACGCGCAGGAATCCATCGAAGAGGATCACTTCTCCCTTGGCTTCAAATGCAGTGTTCTGGCCAGAAATGGCAATTGTGACAGTAGTTTTCTCGAGCTTAGCAGGGGCCATTTGGCTGGCGAGAGTACGGCGGCGAATCAGGTCGTAGAGTTTTTGGTCGTATTCGTTGCCACTTCCCTTTTCAAGGGCCATGTCGGTGGGGCGAATCGCTTCGTGCGCTTCCTGGGCGCTTGATGACTTGGTTTTGAACTGGCGCACTTGTGAGTATTCAGCGCCGAATTGCCGCGTGATATAGTCGGCAGCAGCGGCGATCGCTTGTCCGCTCAGATTGACTGAGTCGGTTCGCATGTAAGTAATCTTTCCTTCTTGGTAGAGCTTTTGGGCGCTCGACATCGTGGCGCGGGCACCAAAGCCAAGCTTAGAGTTAGCTTCTTGTTGGAGGGTGCTGGTGGTGAACGGTGCGCCTGGGGTACGGGTACCGGGGCTGGTAGTAACGTCAGCAACGGTAAAGGAGGCACCTTTTAGGGATTCAAGGAAGGCCTGAGCTTCGGTTTCGGTGGCGAACTTCTTTGGCAGCTCGGCTTTGACGGTGAGACCGTCGTGCGTGAATTCGGCCGTGACCTTAAACTGGAAGGAGCCTTCGAAGGCTTGAATCTCGCGCTCACGTTCAACCAATAGGCGGACGGCTGGCGATTGCACACGACCGGCCGACTTTCCACCGGGAACTTTCTGCCAAATGACCGGAGATAGTTCGAATCCGACGAGTCGGTCAAGAATCTGACGGGCTTGTTGGGCTTGAACCAGCTCCATATCGACGAAGCGCGGTTCGGTAATGGCATTTTCAATAGCGGTTTTGGTAATTTCGTGGAAGACGATCCGCTTGGTCTTTTTTGGGTCGAGGCCAAGAACCTCACACAGGTGCCAGGCTATCGCCTCACCTTCGCGGTCTTCATCGGTTGCGAGCCAGACTTCTTCAGCCACCTTGACTGCTTTTTTTAGCTCGTTAATGGTTTTGCGCTTGTCGGCGTCAATTTCATAGGTAGTAGCAAACCCAGCGGCAACATCGATCGGCGGCGTGCCGGTCTTTGTTTTCTTGGCAATCGAGCGAATGTGCCCAATACTTGAGAGCACTTTAAAGTCCTTACCGAGGTATTTCTCGATGGTTTTGGCCTTTGCGGGCGACTCGACAATGACAAGATGTTTAGACATATAAGGTGTGATGGTGCTTCTGCTTGCTTATCCAGTGAAACACAAGAGCGTACTTTACACAAATGGAGCAGCTACGTCAACGCCCATCGGTTTCCGCCGATTGATCTGATGACACCGTCGACTTCGAGCATGGTCATTGTTGTGAAATACATTGCTGGCGTCAGCCGAGAGTGTGTGAGCAGCGCCTCACCGTGATCAGTTCCTGATTCTATTAACGACAAAAGAGTCCGTGCATCGCCTGTGTAGGCGTGGCTGAGTGGTTGTGTATGGGCTATGTCGACCAGGTGTGGTGCAATCACTGTTAAGATGTCTTCAGCTGATAGCACCGGATGCGCCCCCTGCTGAATCAGTCGGTTCGGGCCAACCGATTGCTGGCTGGTAATCGGTCCTGGTACGGCAAACACCTCTTTCCCCTGCTCGAGGGCGTGTGTGACAGTTGAGAGAGTACCGCTCCGTTCACCTGCTTCAACAACGATAACAGCATCGGCGAGGCCACTGACGAGTCGGTTACGCTCCAGAAAATGGTGTTTCATGGGGAGGGCGTCGTGCGGATACTCGCTGATAAGTGCCCCTCCGTCGCGCACGATGTCTTCAGCCATTCCTGTGTGAGCCCTGGGGTAGATAGCACCGAGACCGCCGGCAAGAACCGCGATCGTCGTACCACCGACGTTGAGCGCGCCTTTATGGGCGGTGGCGTCGATGCCATAGGCTAGGCCGCTAATAATGACGACGCCCTTTCGAGCGAGCTTCTCAGCCAGTTCTAAGGCCACCTGTGTACCATACGAAGTGGGCCGCCGTGATCCAATAATCGCGACCGACAACCGGCGCTGTTCTGGCAGCTCACCATATACATGTACTATTTTTGGCACTTTTGCAATACTACCTACAATCTGTAAGTACTTATGGTTTAGAGGAGAAATACTATTGATTTTCATACAGTTTTATTTCTAAAAGTATTGACATTATGTCAAATAAGTGCTAATATCCAACATGATTGGTTGCTCTGCGAGGGTGACCAAGCACCTTATACCCCCTATTCTAACTTATGTTAGGTTACATACACGGCGCCGCTAAAGTATCTACCCTCCACTTTCTTGGCTTCCAGAACTACCTCGGTAGCGACGGTGACAGCCTTGTATGTATACTAATCCCTTTAACGCCGCTATTCCCCTGGGAGTAACGGAACCCCGTTTATAGCGATCTCACTTTGGCGACTATCCAGTAGTGAGGTGCCTTTACCGGCATCGCAGGCGCGCACCACTATATATTTCTGGTTGCTACCGCTTCGTCGAGACCGCTCGGGTGGGTTAAAGGGTAAAACGAGCTCACAGTGATGCCCACCCTTACTGTGAGCTTTTTTTATTTATTTCTCTTTAAACAAACTATAAAAACGAGTGCCATCGTCATTTTCGCCGTAGGCTTCGATGACACGGTTGAGTGAGTCTTCAAGAAAAACGACGTCTTTATCATCTAAGTCGAAAAAAGGTTTTTGAAAAGGAACGGGATTCTGACGAGGAACGGTTCGATCGAGCTCCGTCACATAGAGGCAATCATCCATTCCGATGTAGCACTCGCCTGCTTTACAAAGCATTCCGGGCAGCCTCCACAGCATGATTGATTGCCGCGAGAGCATAATTGTCTCCGTTTCGGGGATATATTGCTTGAAACGCACTTCTTTTAAGACGGAGAGATCGTAGAAACGGTCGACGTCTTTAAGAAGTGAGGAAACGTCGATCAACTGCTTCGATACAGACTGGCGCCACTCATCGATACTTTCTATGTCTGTGTCTTTGAGCCATTCAGTCTTTTTGAGGTAGACACGAGCCCGATGCATCGTTTCGGCTTCTGGAACATGATATACTTCGCGTTCGCTCATAAGCTACAGTTTCTTGCTCGTACTTTCATGCGTGCCGTTGATGAACCTTGTCGCCAGTTTCGCAACTTCCGGGGCGATCTCATTCTTAAGCGAAGCCTCTTCATCAGCCGTAAAGCGGCTCAATACGAAATCCGCGTCATCCATGCGATCGCGCATCTCGTTCCAAATACCGATCCTTATGCGAGCATAATGCTCACCCACCGCAGCGTTGATACTTTTTATACCGTTATTGCCAGCATCGCTCCCCTTTTCGCGGGTCCGAATTGTGCCGAATGGCAAGGCGAGGTCGTCGTGAATCACGAGTAGGTCTGATGAGGGGTCAATTTTGTAGAAGTCGATGATCGACCGTGCAACCGAGCCGGTTTCGTTGTAGAAGGTCTGAGGAAGGACAAAGAGAACCTTTTCGCCGTCAATCGTTTGCTCACTGATCATTGCTTTCCATTTTGAAACCTCTTTCCAGCTGCCGCCCAGCGTCTCAACGAGTTGTGAAACCAACAAGAATCCGGCGTTATGTCGAGTGTGCCCGTACTGTGTGCCGGGGTTGCCTTGGGCGAGGATGACTTTCATGGGTCTATTGTACCTGATTGATTTATATCTTAAAGTGTGTTATAATATGAAAGATCTGAGAAATTCTCAGACGATGTCGAAAGGCACGAACATGAATGTTCTTGATCTGATCGTAGACGCGATCTTCAATATCGGATGTCTTGCGGCCATGGTCTTCATGGTGCTGCTCGCCGTTCAGAGTGGTGCTCGATGGGGAGGTGGTGCTTCAATACCACCCTACACCTTTGTGGTGCTCCCTTTCATTGTCATCACGCTGGCCGCTCTTGGGCTCATGACTCAGTTCGCATACGGCGGTGAGATCATGTGGCCCGGGAAGGCCGCCATACTGGTCGTATTGGCTGTTGCGGCTTGGGTGTGCTGGAAGGTCGTTGATGAGTTCATCACAAACAATCAGAAGCAGGCACTCAGCAATGACACCACGCAGCCGTAGCCGTGCGGGGCGGGGTCCTTCGGGATACTGCCCCCGGCTACGGCCAATAAAATTTCTGAACTATTCTTCGTCGCGAGTCGGCGATTTTTTTGTGTCTGCGGCTGCAGCCGCTTCTTTTTCGCGGTTGGCTTTGATTTGTTTTTCGTCGCGGAAGCTAAATTTAATTGGCGTTCCAATATAGTCGAATTTCTCGCGCATCAGGCGCTCGAGGTAGCGTTTGTAGCTCCAGTGAATGAACTTGAGGTTGCTCCCATAAATAACAAACCATGGTGGTGAGACGTCGGTCTGTACCATGTAGCGCAGCTTCGGGTGTGTGTTTTTGAGTCCGGCTGGCGGATGCTTAGCGACAGCGTTCTGGAGGAGGTCGTTGAGCTGACGAGTTTTGATTTCTTGGTTGCGGCGCGTGGTGATTTCCAGCACAAGATCAAAGAGCTTGGTAACGTTTTGTCCGGTCACGCTACTCGTAAAGATAAGCGGGGCCCACGGCACAAAATCGAAGGTCCGAGCGATCTTTGGGGCAAGGGCGTCACGAGTGAAAGCGTCTTTATCTTGGACGCTGTCCCATTTGCTGACAACGATCACCATGCCTTTGCCAGCTTCATCAATAATGCCCGCAAGTCGCTGGTCGAGCTGGGTGTTGAGCTCGTTGACGTCCATGAGTAGGAAGCACACATCGCTCTCTTCAATGGCCTGTAGTGAACGGAGTACGCTGAATTTTTCAATGCCGACTTCTTGCTTCCCGGGCTTACGCATACCGGCCGTATCGAGCAGTTCAATTGACTGCCCCTTGTATTTTACAAGGACGCGGTTGACGTCGCGGGTGGTGCCTGCGATGTTTGCAACGAGCGCTTGCTGTTTACCAGCAAGCGTGTTGAACAGATTGCTTTTACCAACGTTTGGTCGGCCAATTAGTGATACCCGGATGATGTCATCGGGCACGCTGTCGGAACGTGGCGGAATGAGGTCGGTGATGAGGTCGATTGCGTCAGCGATCCCTTCGTTGTGCTCGGCACTGGTGCGAATGATATCTTTAATGCCTAAGCGGCGGAATTCATCGGTAGGCAGTGCGCCCTTCAGGTCGTTCTTGTTAAGAAGGAGGATAACGGGCTTTTTGCTTTTAAGGGCTTTCTTGGCCACAATGCGGTCTTCGTCGCTGACGTATTGGGTGGAATCAACCACAACCAAGATGACGTCTGCGGCATCGGCTGCTTCGGTAATCTGTTCTTGAATCGACGCTTCAAACTCATCATTTGGGTCCTTGAGCCCGGCGGTATCAACCAGCCAAAAGGTGTGATCGCCACTGCGAACCTTGCCAAGCACGTTGTCACGAGTTGTACCGGCTTCTTCAGCCACAATTGCTTGGCGTGATCGGACGAAACGATTAAAAAGCGAACTCTTGCCGACGTTCGCTTGACCAATGATTGCAACGGTGGGAAGTTTTGCGGCCATAACAGAGGTAAGTATACCAGAGTTTTGTCGGTTTAGCGAGCATAAGCAAAATAAGCCTGAACGCCAATCTTCCCTGCCCATGTACCGAACCGAACAAAGATTGGTTCGGGGGCGACACGATCGGTCTCGGGTTCGTAACGAACCGTTGGACACGGGCCAATTGGGCTTTCGTCGCGTATGCGACCGTACTCAGTGAGTGTGACGTGTGTGTGATCGTCGGAGAGTTGGTTAACCAAGCCTGGATTACGGCGGACCATTACTGCCTGACGTTCATTCTGCGATGCCATGTAGGCGAGACTTTCAATTGTTCGCTCGTGTTCTGCGATACGGGAAAATGCCGCTTCATCAAGTTGTGGATGCATCGCCGCTAGCGAGCCGACAAATTCAGCAGCTTGAGCGAGGCCAGTGACAAAGTATCTCTTCGCACTGTCGTTTGTTGTGCTGATGATTGAGCGAGCGCCCATAGCATCGAAATAATCGTAGGCGGTCACCCTGAGATCTGCTAATTTTGGTTTACCGAGTGCTTCATAAAATACAGCCGGGGGAAGCGAAACGGCTCTTCCGATGAGCCGACGAGTTTCTTGCATGGTTTCTGGGGTGGTCATCGATGATAATTACCGTTTTTCGACTACTTTTATGCGCCCTTCTGCCAAATCGTCAAGACGATAGGGTCCAAAATGTGTCCGGTGGAGCCGAGTCACAGAGTACCCGAGTGCGCTGAACGTCCGCCTGATTTGGCGATTACGCCCTTCATGCATCACAACGCGCCAAGTTCGACGGTCGTCATCAAGTTTTTCGAGAATCAGTTGGCTCGGGCCATCTTCAAGCTGAATGCCGTGATCGGCAATAATCTGTTGGTGTAATGGCTGGAGTGGATGATCGAGCTCGACTTCGTACTGTTTGGTTTTGTAGAACTTTGGATGCGTCATGTGAAAATGGAAATCGCCGTCATTGGAAAGAATAATCAGTCCGCTACTGTCTTTGTCGAGTCGTCCAACGGGCTTAAGGTGATGTTTATCTTTTGGAATAAGTTCATACAGCGTTGGCCACTCCCCTTGCTGGCGGCGAGACGAGACGTATCCTACTGGCTTATGGAGCGCGAGATATTCAAACGAAACGGCCGAACCAAGTGGCTTGCCTTTCACAGTAATGTGGTCGCCATCGTTAAATCGAGCGCCAAGCGTGGCGAGCTCGTCGTTGACGCGCACATGATTGTGCTCAATCAGAGCATCAGCTTCGCGTCGGGATATACCGAGTTGCGTGGCGAGATGGGTGTTGAGTCGCTGGTTCACGCCCTTAGTATAGCACTAGACAGTGGGTGCTGGAGGGAGTGGCGGTTGCTCTGGTGAAGGAGGTGTTGCCGGTACTGGCGCAGTTGCTTCGACCCCACCGAGTGCCTGGTTAATTTGATCAGCAATATCGTTCGCTGGTGCGGTCAGGTCTTGCGCGCTGGCAAGCGGTTCAATAATCGTATTACCCAGTGATGCTGGTCGTGGCGTTGAGAATGGTGCGGTTGGTGCGGGTAATGGCGCTTCTGGAGCAGGAGCCGGTGCAACCGGAGTGGGGCTTGGCATGTTGACCATTGCCGGAGGTGCTGGTGCAGCAGGGACAACTGGTGTAACGGGTGCTGGATTGGGGGCTGGCGGCGTGACGGGAGCTGCCGGTGCGGCAACGGGCTGTACTGGTGTCGGTGCTGCTGGTGCTGGCGCAACCGGTGCAGCGACTGGTGTTGGAGTTGGCGCGGGAGTGGCAACTGGAGGAAAGGCTGGAGCTGCCGCAGCAGGTGCGGGTCCGTCGCCAAGGACGTCATGCACCGTACGAACAACGTCTTCAATGCCTACCTGTGACTTTACCAGGTAGCGGTCGGCACCAAGTGATTCACCACGAGCACGTTGGTCTTCGCTGGAAAGCGCCGTCATCATAATGACCTTTATATCTTTTGTTTCAGAGGTACTACGAAGAATGTCGAGCATGTCGAAGCCGCTGATCTTTGGCATCATCACGTCACTGACAATTAAACCAGGGCGTTCTTTGATGGCTAGTGCAAGTGCTTCCTCGCCATCGCCAGCCGAGACGATTTCGTAGCCTTCGGCCTGTAATCGGACTCCGTAAATTTCGCGGAGGCTCTTGTCATCTTCTACCAGTAAAATTTTCGTCATAATTACCTCTATTCTATCGGAACGACGTCAAAAACGCCATACCCCTTATGTTTGCGGCGGTCGTGGTTGTGGTTCCCTAGCCGCACGGGCCATTTCTTCAAGTTGTCGCACTCGTGCTGCTTTTTGTTCGGCGGTCAGGCTTTCGCCGCGTGGCACAGTCGTTGCTGGTTGGACGGCTACTGGAGCTTGCGGGGCTGCGGGAACACTAACGGTCGTTGAGACCACTTGGGTGGCCATAGGTTGTGGTTGCGGCGCAATGACAGGTGGCATTGCGGGGACTTCTGGCGCAACGGTAAGCGGCTGCGCTGCCATTTGGGCCGCTTGCTGTGCTCTGAGGCGCTCAGCTTCTTCATTACTAATACGGGGCAGCTCAAAATAGAAAGTGCTCCCCTGCCCGTGGGTGCTCTCCACCCATAAGCGGCCCTGCATTGATTCAGCCAAACGTCGCGACAAGTAGAGCCCAAGCCCAGTGCCGCCAATTGATTGGCGGTCCATATTATCGACACGGTAGAATTTCTGGAACAAGTGCGACACATCTTCTGTTGGAATGCCGAGGCCGGTGTCTTTAATGCTTACTACTACCTTATCGTCTGAGCCTGTGATATCGACGGTGACACCGCCTTTAAGGGTGTATTTAATGCCATTTTCAACCAAGTTATCGATTATCTCACGAATGTGGTCGTTGTCTTGATTAACGAAATAGACGGGGGCAATGGTTTTTTGTCCGCTTCGGGTGGTTGGGACGAAGGTAAGCGTTAGGCCCTTCTCTTGGGCCTTTGTTTGCAAGCCTTGAACAATCGTTTCGGTGAAGGCGGTCAAATCAACGACTCTTGGCACGTTGGTCATACGGCCATCTTCTGATTTAGACACGTCGAGGAGATCTTGGAATAAACGGCCGAGGTGCTTGGCGGCATCGTGTGCTTTATTGATGAAATCGCGGGCCCGGTCATCGATAGTGGCGGTATTTGGGTTGACGGCAAGGCCAAGGTAGCCCTCAATCGAGGCGACTGGTGTGCGCATTTCATGGCTGGCGGTGCTAATGAATTCGGCTTGTTCGCGTTCTTCGGCTTTCTCTTTGGTAATGTCGCGAAAGACGGCAATGACGCCTGCACCGGCTTCACCAATTGGCGATACCACCAGTGATGACATGATTTTTTTGCCTGATTTTGTAAGGAGTGTGAGCGTGTTTGAGCGCACCTGCTGGTTAGTGTTTAAGACTTGGGCGATTGGGTCTTGGCTTGGGTCCAGTTCATTGCTGTTGGCATCACGCATCTGTAGGATCGATTTGTAATTGAGCATGAGTGAATCCTGCTTCCCCCAGCCAAGGATTTCTTGGGCCGCCGGGTTGATCAGTTGAATAACGCCCAGGCTATCGACGGCAATCACGCCGTCACCAATAGCGTTAATAACAATTTCAGATTTACTGGCGACTTCAGATAGCTCGCTGGTGAGCTTACGGACATTCTTTGATGATTCGTCTGGTCCGTCTTCACTTCTCCAGACAAACAGGCTGATTATGGCAGGTACCAACGAGATAAGTGAAACGAGCGCAACGGTGCTAGGCGTGAGCGTGCCGTTCAGGTAGCTGGCGGCCACAAACACACCGCTGACAATAATCATTGGCACAAGGCCCCAGACGGCAAACAGGCCGCTGAAAAACGCGACTAACACCCAGACACCAATGAATGGCGAGTTGGCTTGGCCGGTTTGGACGATCAGAAGACCGATAGTGGCGGCAAATAACAGATAGATGATGGCGGGCATCACTTTACCGAAGCCAGCATTCTTAATAAAGAAGCTGATCAGGCTGGCTAAGGCGGTGATTCCTGCGCCGATGACCACAAAAAGGCTGATTTCGAAGAGTCCGGTTGCGGGGATGGTGGTAAACAGCGGGACGACATACAGAGAGATGAGGGCGATCGAAAGCAAAAAAGCCACCTCATACACACGGCGCTGCCAGAATTGTGACAATGTGAGCGGTGTCATCGCTGCCCCCTACTTTGTAACTTCGGTCATAGTACTTGTGGTTAGTATGACTGATTGCGCGATAAGTCGCAAGCGTTCACTGGTATTAACGGCCGCCACCACCTCCGCCGCCACCACCTCCGCCACTAAAGCCGCTCCCGCTTGATGAGGTCGTCGCGGTGTAGCCTTGGGTTGCACTTCCGAAAGAGTTGAGACTTCGTGAAAAGCTACCGATAGAAGCACCTTGAAGCCACGCTAGTTCAGTCGATCCTTCAGCCTCATACAGCAGTGTAAGTGCCTTTGCCCAGCTCTTCTCGTGGCCGAACAAAACGGCATAGGGCAGCACACGCTCATAGAGTGTAATGATGCTTTCTGAACGCTCCGCTCCGGTGACACTTTGAAGCAATGCGATGCGTTCTTTTTCGGCTAGCTTTATGTAACGTTCAAGACCTTTAAGGTAGTCAAACAGTGCCCGGCCTTCTTCTGTTAACGGGCGAACGGATGCAGCGTAGATAACTGTCCAAAGATAGATAAATAAGAGTATTGCAGCGATTTGACTGACAAGTGGATCGTATTGGTATAGATCCAAAGTAAAGAAGGCTATCGTCATTGGGATAAACACAACGAGTGGGAGTGCAATTCGCTTCAGCTGGGCTGGCTTATGCCGGAGGTGGTTTCCTTCTGTGGGACGCAGGTGCTTATTGATGACGACGCGGAGCCTCGCACCCATCATCATTGATGTAGCATTTGGCCGTCTGACAAAACGGAAGGTGCCGCCTACTCGGAGTGCAGGGATCAGCGCATTAAGGAATGACCGCTCAATGTCGTCGAGTCCATCTGGGTTGACAAGCACAATACTGAGTTCTCCCTTGCCTCCCTCTGTGCTATGGTCGACAATCTTTATGTGGTCACGAACCGCTAGGTCGATAATTTGAGCAGCTGTTAGTTTGTTTGGTTTTCCTTTAACAATTGCCGCAGTGAGGACGGCGGTATTCTTGGGAGGAAGATACTCGGTAACAACCGCTCCGCGGCCTGGGTGATTCCTGCCGTATCTGTATAGCCGATAGATTGTCGCTAGTAGCGCTAGAGATACGATAACAAGCCCGATAGTCGGCACAAGGTGGAGGGGTGTTTTTGTTGGCATGACAAACGTATCGGGGGCAAACTTGATAGCCAGCGTGACGGTTTGGAAGGCACTAAGCGGTCCGACGCTTCGAAAAAGAGATGATCCACCCACTTGGCTCGCGTCACAACGAGCCGTACTGCCAAAACTTCCTTGGAAACACAGCACTTCGCCCGTGAGGCTTGATGTAAGTTCGTCACTCACGAGAACAGTCGCACTCACCTGCCGCACCTGCTGCGCCCATCCAGTGCCATTAATGTCCCAGAACAACTCTTGGTAGTTACCAAAATCAGCGATGACATGTTCGAGCGTATACGTGATTACGTAGGTTTGAGTTCCTAATACGAACTCATCGGTTCCCAAGGCAAGCGTATACTCGCCATCTTGACGACTTTGGCTGTAGATTGGCTCCGGTACTCCGTTGCGGGTGACCGAAATGAGTGTTGGTTTTGTATCGAAGGTTTTGTAATGGGTTGGCAGTGAACGGATGATTCCTTTGTTTTGCGGGAATTCAGGAAATGCAGCAACAATAGTTTCTTCAACGCGCATTATGGCTTGACCGTCCGCATTTTTTTCAACTAAAAATTGAGTGTGGAATCTATCGATCACGAAATTATCAACGTTCGCTGACGCAGGGGCGCTTTGACTAACGATGCTCACGAAGAGTAAGGTGATGACAACCAGGAAGTATTTCATCTGTCTTTACTATACGCTATGTGACGGCATGGAAACACGCGAAAAGTGTCCGTCGCGTGCGAGGACTTCGTATTTCGGCTGACGGAGATCGAGTGCGTCGATAATGCCATTCGGTGAGAGATCGTAGCCTTTTATTTCTTCCTGTGTGCCGTCGATAATAACGGTCGCTTCGACTGGCTGATCAAAGCCAATCGCAAAGGCTAGATAGACGTAGACCTCCCGTGCATTTCTTTGCGTAAGGTAGTCGGTGGCGATCTTTCGGGCCATGTAGGCTCCGGATCGGTCGACTTTTGAAGGGTCTTTGCCGCTGAACGCTCCGCCACCGAGCGGTACGCGTGGGCCGTAGTTATCGACGGCTAGCTTTCTCCCCGTTAAGCCGGCGTCGGCATCGAAGCCACCGATAGCCCAGTCGCCTGCGGGGTTGATGTGGAGCGTGAGGTCTTTGCTGATCCGTGCCAGCGGTTCATTTGACAGCCACTTTCGGACCGCTTTTTCGAGCTCGTGCTGTGGTGCGTGTTGAAAGCTCGCAACTATCGTGGCGAGGATACCGTCTTTAATGGTCACCTGTGTCTTTCCGTCATACGGCCACGCTTTGAAGAGGAATCGGTTCAGGTTTCGGGCCAAGACGAATTCAAGTGGCAATAATTCCGGTGTTTCATTACAGGCGTAGCCGACCATGATGCCTTGGTCACCTGCGCCGCCAGTATCAACACCTTGGGCAATTTCCGGGCTTTGGGTGCTGAGGCGCTCGATGAGCTCAACATTGCCGGCAATACGTTTCACAATGGCTGGAATGTCGACATTGGTCGCCTTCGAGCTGACTTCACCCGTAATAAATACCGTGCCGTGGCCGCCAGCCACGTCGACGGCAACACGCGCATAGGGGTCTTCTTTGAGATGGGCGTCGAGGATAGCGTCACTGATTTGATCGCATAGCTTATCTGGGTGTTTAGGTGACACGCTCTCGGCGGTTCGATAGTTTGACATAAAAATATCCTTTCTTGAAAGCAGAAAGGATGAAACGTGCTTCGTATCCTTCCCGATTTCGGGCTAGGTGTGGCACCTTGCATCACTATAGGTTGCCGGCAGGTCGTTGAGCTAGGACTCTCGCTGCACTCTTGATATTGGTTAATTGTGTTGTGATTATAACAGATTGGGCCTTTGTGAGCTAGGCCAGGTCTATACTGAAAAGAGATGTTACAGCAAAATCCTGAACATGTCTCGGAGCGCCGTCTGCCATCACGGCTGAGTGATGCCGAGCAGAGAGAGGTTGATCGTGGTGCTCGGCGTGGTCGCGGTGTGTTGGCGAAGCTTGCCATTGGAATGACGATCATTACGGGAATGAGCGGCTTACACCAAGATGTAATGGCCAATAAAGAGATCCAGGCAACTGCCACGCCGACCGTAGAGGTTCTGGCTGAACCGACGACATCCGAGGGTGCTCGCACTGGACTGGTGTTCGTGAATGGCTTTGGCACGATCGACGCTGATTATCTGGGTGAATCGATTGGTCCGGCTGCACAACAGATGACCGATGGGTACATTCTGTCTGTTGGGTATGAGAATGCCAACCTTGATGAGGTGGCAACGGCGGAAGTGGTCATAGAAACAGCCCGCACCAACGGCATAGATGAACTCATGTTTTTTGGCTATAGCGGCGGCTTTATTATGTCGACAAAAGTCGCTGCCGAAATTGCCGAGCAGCGTGGCCCGCAGGTTACGAGCCTGACAGCGATTGCCGCCCCCGATGGGCTTGATACCGTGCGAGAATCGCAGGCGGCAGGAGTTGAACTACTTAATATATTCCGTGTGTTTCCTGACCTCGCCTACTCCACACCAGTCAGGAAGCTAGGTGAAGTCGCCTTTCGGAGTGATCGCTACGTCGAAGATGGCTGGGTTGATTTGCCGGCACTGTGGCGCACGTGGGAGACAGTGAACGATGTGGTCGACAGCGACAAGCTCCCGGGTACCTGGCTGATGCTCGACCAGTTGGCCTTAATCGAGAACGCTGATATTGCAGGAAACCTTCAGACGATCGTCAACGCGTCGCCCTATCGAGTCCGTCCAACGGTGTCATACTTCGCCACTGCTCAGCCTGGCATTGATGAAGTTGTAAAAGATCGAGAAGCTGCCGAAGCGATCTGTGGCTACGCTCTTGAGGCGGGTATTGAGTGCTACCAGTTCGATGTGTCTGGCGCCGTTCATAATCGGGTTGATCTGGCCGGTGATGGCTACAGCCAAGCATTCCT
Source organism: Candidatus Saccharibacteria bacterium UBA6175 (assembly GCA_002422915.1). Taxonomy (GTDB): domain Bacteria; phylum Patescibacteriota; class Saccharimonadia; order Saccharimonadales; family Saccharimonadaceae; genus Microsaccharimonas. The sequence continues at coordinate 104,841 of DITV01000002.1, forward strand.
CGAAGCGAGGGATCTGGTTCAAGGCTCGATAGCGCGAGCTGAAGATGACCGTAAGATGGCGATTGGGCGGTTGGTGCTGCCACCAATTCGTTAAGCCGTGGGGTGGCCCTCGGGTGGGCAGGCTTCAAGCAGGGTTCGTATGTCTCCAGCCAGAGCTTCAGCTACTGTGCCGTGGTACTCGTGGAGTGCGCCCATATTCTGCAAGAGTTCACTTTCAAGTTCGGTATTTACGTATTTGCTGGCAACTTCTTGCACTTCAGCTTCGATTTCTTCTGCGGTCACCTGTGGGTTCTCGCGTATCATGTACTCAACTATGCCTTTGCGTATAACGTCGATAAAGTGCCGAGGATCGATAAACTTTGCGACTCTTTTCTTTTCCTTATCTTCATGCGCAAGCTCAATGGCAATGCTTGCAAGTCGTGGGCACGAAAGGCAGCGCTCTTGGGCGGATATGTCGTATTCGGCGAGAAGAGCCTGTATTTCGGGAGATTTCATTAATAATATTATAAATTAAAATTTTAATAATGTCAATGTGGTTCCTCGAGCGGAACGGCCGGTGGCTGACTTTTGGTCGCCGCGGCCGTTCCGCTCGTGAGCTGTTCGAGGAATGTGTCACAGCGGCTCTTCTTCGATCGCGATGTACGCCCTCAGAATCGCTTCTTGACGCATGAAGATTTCGTGCTGCGCCTCCTCTTCAGGGTTGTCGAACACTTGTTCGGGTTCGCTCACTTTGGTCCGTGTTGCTGCGTCGAACCTTGCGATTGCGTCGAGTTGAGACTGGCGTCGGGCGAGCACTTCTGGCGATTCCTGAACGCTTGGTGTCGGTCCGGACGGTGTTTCATTCGGCGTGTCGTACTTGCGTGTTTCACGGACGATTGATGCACCGGCCTCGGCGAGAAGAGTTTGGTATTCGGAGGGCGAAGTAAGCTGTGCTTTCACTCTCGTGTCGAATCGCTGTCCGACGCCGAACTCCAAAATTCTCGCCACCTTGCTGTCGGACAACGCTCCCATCACTCGCTGGCGAAGGACCAGATTCTGCTCGAGATAGCGTTTCAGCTCCTCGAGGACGATCTGTTGGTCGCTGCGCGTGGGCACCAGTTCGGCAACTGTCGGCACAACGACTCTGCGAGTGCGCGGCTTTTTCTTTTCAGCCGCGATCTTTTGTTGCTTAGCGAGTGCCTCCTCTTGTCGTTTCTGCTTTCTGATTCCCGTTGTGACGGGTCGTTCAGCGTCGTTCTTGAGGTAGAGAGGCGCCTGTGCAATCGCGGCGAGCAGTCGCTCGGTACGGTTTTTGCCGCTTCCGTAAGCGTTGAGGCTAGCGATGACGACATCCTCGTTCATGACGAGGTGTTCGGCGAGCTCTTGTGGAGTTCGCTCAGAATCACGCATCATGATGATGACGTCACGTCCACCCTTCGCTTCAATCTTGCGGAGCAGGTTGAGGCCGTCACGATCGCTGACGGTCGTGACAACTCGCTTGACCTTGGGCGCCGGTTCGGGCTTTCGGTACGGGCGGACTGACGGGCCGTCTTTGATGATGGGTGCTTTCGGTTCAGGCGGCGCCTTTTTCGCAGCTATTTCAGCCTGCGTTCGAGCGGCTCGAGCCTCTTTTCTGGCTGCTGACAATGTACTCCCTTTATGAACAGTGCGACCACGTCGTCTCTCGATCGTCGTGTCAAATGGCGACAAGCCACTTGTAAATGCATAGGTATATGGTATCACAATAAGAAACATCCAAAGAAAGAACCCCATCCAAGATGAGGTTCTTTCTTTGGTGATCCCGCGGAGAATCGAACTCCGATTGCCAGGATGAGAACCTGGTGTCCTAACCGTTAGACGACGGGACCGTGAAGATGAGTGGGATGAAAATGAGCTTGCTTATTTTCATTTCCGAATGGAGCGGTTTCCGTACACAGTACGGGACCGTGGGTTGTGCATCGTAAATGCTTGATTAATATACCAAACAACCCCTGTTATGTCTAGATGGACTATTGCTGGGAATCGAGCTGTTTAATCACCGCCAACAGCTTACTTGGCGTAATCTCGGCCTTAATAAGGTAGCCGTCGGCTCGTTTTTCCATAGCCAGACGAGATTCGTCGTCTTGTTCAAAATTAGTTAAGACCAGCACTTTAGAATGAGGGATGAGATCTTCTGAGCCGCCGCGGAGGGCTTCGAGGATGTCGCTGCCCCGCCGTTCAGGGAGCATCACGTCAAGCAGTAATAGGTCGTAGGCCTTGTTGCGGGCAGCGATCAGGCCGTCGTTGCCATCAATCATCCAGTCAACGTCATAGCCGGCCTTTTTAAGGCTGCGAACGTACATTTCGCCGATAAAGCGATCGTCTTCGATGACTAAGATTGTTTGTATTGCCATGTGTGCCTACCCTCGGTACATCGAGTGATTTTTAATCCACCCGCTGCCCTGTTCAATTAATGCTTCGTTACTATTATCGCCCGCTTTCAACTTCTCTGCAACCGCCTGGTAGGTTGGGAGTGAGACGATAAACGTGGAGCCGCGGCCCTCTTCGCTGCGGACGCTGATGGTGCCCCCGTGCGATTCAACAATTGCCTTAGAGATGTACAGGCCAATGCCGGTGCCGGCAACGGTTTCGCGCGAACGATGGGAACGATAGAACTTCTGGAAGAGGTTGCTCACCACATTGCCGGGCATGCCGATGCCGTGGTCTTCGACGCTAAATTCGACCAGCTCGCCTTTCATGCTGGCGGTGACGGTAATGGCGCCACCCTCGTTGCTGTATTTGATGGCATTGTCGATCAGGTTGCCCATGACCTCACCGAGGCTGGCTGGGTCGGCGGCGATGTGCGGCAGGTCGGAAGGAATCGTCACACTGAGAAGGCGGCCTTGGGCGCTGGCACGAAGGTCCATGTCGTCCTTGATGGTGTCGTAGATATCGCTGAGCGACGTTTCGGTCAGGTGCATCTTCAAGTGACGGCGGTCGTACCGCGAGGTATTGAGGATGTTGTTGATGTAGCCAGATAGGCGGTTGGCGGAGACGGTCAGGCGACGGAAGAGCTCGTGTTGATCGTCGCGCAGGACGTCGCTGAGCTCATCTTGCAAAACGTCGAGGTATCCTCGAATGACGGTGATCGGTCCACGTAATTCATGGGCGGCAAAGGCGATGAAGTCGAGCTCCTGTTCGCCGACGGCGTATTGTTCGGTCCGATCAATCATTGTTAAGACGACTTCGCTTTCGGCTCCCTTGTCATATGAGGCAATCACGTCGAAGAATCGCCTGCCCTCTTCTTCCGGTAGCTTATTGGGGATACGGGTCCAGGTGTGCTCGGCACGCACGGCAGTTTCCTCGCAGTGTGTGAGCCAGTTCTCGAGCGTGTCCTCACCATTAAAGAGCAGGCTAAGGTGTGACGTGCCATTTTGATCAATGTTGATGGGTGCGGCTTTGTTTGAGAATGTAATGACTCGCTCATGATTCATGACCACAAAGCCACAGGTCGTGTTGTCGAGAGCGCGCTCGATGATGCTATGTGTTGCCTGCGGCGTCACAGCAGGTTCACTTCCTTCAGATAAGGTGGCTGGAGCATCGGCAGGAGCAGGTTCGTTGCTGGCGAGTTGGTAGATGGTTTGTAAGACGTCTTTAAAGCCACTTTTTTCAAAGCGGGTGTCGTTTGGGTTGGGCGGGGTTGACGTGGTTGGTTCACCAGACACGTGAATAATGGCGGCAAGCATATCCTTGAGTGGCCGAGCGACGAATCGAAACAGCAGAGCCGATGCGAGCACTCCAAGAATGGTTTGCGCCAGCAGTGTGGCGACAACAGCGAGTGGGTTGTTTTCAAAAAACCCGACGACATACAGGACGATACCAAGTGCCGCCAAGATGATAATTTGGAGCCCGATGATCAGCCAGGCGACGCCGCGATTAAAGTGACCCCAAAAATCCTTTGCGAGCTTTGGCGCTTTTACTGCCACGATACACCACCTGTAGTGTCGGGGACGGCAGTAAGCCAGGTCTGACCGCGCGCCAGCGGAATCGTTTCACCGGCAGGGTTTTTAAAGGTAATCTGTTCGGTCTTGCTATTCTTTGTCCAGGTTCCCTCTTGAGCGGTCCCATCTTGGAAAATATAGGCAGATCCACTACCGATGGTGTTGATCTGTTGGCGGTAGCCGTCTTCAAATACCGTTTGCATCGGGACTTTCATAACAATGACCACACGAGGGCTGATTTGGCCTTCTTCGCGGTCGGTGTGAGGAGCGCCCCCCTGCGAGCGGTCGTAGGTATTAGTGGTTGCGTTATAGATGTAGCTGCTGTTGTAGAGCGGCCCACTGATGGTCACATTGATTGAAGTTGCCGTTGGGGTGTTGCTCGGCTCGCTATCGGCGCGAACAAAGCCGGTAAATTCGGACGTCGTGTAGCCTTTTGCCTGATTGAGTGCGTCGAGGCGCTCAAAGGTAGTATAGACGTTATGTGGAGCGTAACGGTCGGTGGCGCGGTAATAGGCGCCGGCATTGAAGAATTGGTCGATATCACGGTATGAACCGTTGCGTACTTCGGCAAGAGCAGCGGCACTGCCGCCAATATGTGCAACGCTGGCGTTAAAGGCAGCCAGCCAGTCGACGTAATACATGCGAAGGCTGCGGACGGGTCCAATGAGTTGCGGTTTTTGCTCTTGGTAAAGCACTAAGAATCGTGTGATGCCGCCTTCGGCGATCGCTTCAAACACCACCCCACTGTTCTTGAGGCCGGAATGTGGTCGAGCGTCGGGGCTATTTTCGATCATAATTGCCGTGACCGCTTGTTTTGTGATGGCCTCACTGTCAACAAGTGCGCCCGTTAACGGCGAGTAGTATTTGATTGGCTCGGGCTCAGGCTCGGGCGCTTGCACAGAGGCCTGTGGAGCTGGTGCTGCTGGTGTTCGGTTCATGAAGTAGAGTGCGGTTGCCACACCGCCGCCGACAAGAAGGACGAAGACGACCGCCAGCACGATCGCGAGTTTTTTATGAGCCGTGACCCACGCGCTGAGGCGCTGCATATTTATCTTCATACGTTAGCGTCATTATAGCAAACTGGTTACGCTTCGTCACTCTTGCGTGACGGGGGTTTAAGCCGATGTGATGGCTGCCTCTAGTCGTTGAAGCGTTCGGTCTTTGCCGAGTGCGGCGAGCGTGTCATTGAGTGCCGGACTAAACGGAGCCCATGAGACAGCCAGACGAATGAGGCTGAATAGGATGCCTGGCTTCTGGCCTGTCGTTTCGAGTAGCTGATTGAGGCCAGCTTGAACGCTGTTTGCGTCAAAGTCGGTATGTTGCAGCGCGCTGTGAGCGGCACGGAGCAGACTCACCTGCTCATCACGATTTAATTTCGAAAGTTGCTTGTTGTCATCAACCATCTGCCAGTTTGGGGTGGGGTCGGTAAAGAAATAACTCGTGAGGGTCGGGAGATCGTGAAGGGTCTTGAGGCGGTCTTGGACGAGCGTGAGAACATGCGTTCGGTACTCTTCGTTAGCAGTGTGGGCTTCTTCTGGCCAAAACGTCTCTACGCGCTGCGCGAGATCTCCTAAGCTCAGTAAGCGAATATGCTGGCCATTCATCCACTCAAGTCGAGCGACGTCGAAGCGGGCGCCACTGTGTTGCACTCGGTTCAGGCTGAACTTCTCGATGAGTTCATCTACCGTAAAGAGCTCTTGCTCGGTGCCGTCGTTCCAGCCAAGGCTGGCGATAAAGTTGAGAAGTGTTTCAGGCAAATAGCCATCTTTCAAATAATCAAGCACGTCTTTGGCACCATCGCGTTTGCCAAGCTTTTTGTTGCCGCTTTCGGCCATGATGTGTGGCACGGTCGCAAAGACTGGCCGTTCCAGGCCAAGCGCTTCGTAGATGTTCAAGTAGTTCGGCATACTTGAAATGAACTCTTGGCCACGGATGATGTGGGTGACCTTCATTTCGGCGTCGTCGACAATGTGGGCGAAGTTGTAGGTGGGAAAGCCATCAGACTTAATCAGCACGATGTCATCGATGACTTCTGGCCCGGTGGAGAGATCGCCCATCACTTCGTCGTGCCAGTGGTAGGCCTTCGGTTCTGATTTCAAACGAAGTGGCGTTGAGCCATTCCACGCAGGTGGATTTTCAGGCCGATGATCGCGGTACAAGAATGCCTTTTTCGACGTTTTTGCTTCTTCGCGGAAGGCATCAAGCTCGGCTTGGCTGTAGGGGTCGGCGTAGGCGCGGCCGGCATCAATGAGCTTTTGCGCCCAGGCATGGTAGATGGCTAAGCGGTCACTTTGTCGGTATGGTCCAAAGTCGCCGCCAATGTCGGGACCTTCGTCGTAATGAAGGCCAAGCGCATTCAAGGTGGCAATAATGTGGGCGTCAGATCCTTCTACTTCCCTTTTTTGGTCGGTGTCTTCGAGGCGTAAGATAAAGTCACCATGGTTCTGACGTGCCAGCAACCAGGCGAAGAGTGCGGTCCGAACACTCCCCACATGCATAAAGCCAGTGGGGCTGGGGGCAAAACGGGTACGTATTCGAGGAGTATCAGATGTGGACATGGCTCATAGTATATCAGAACTAGAGGCTGGTGGCGATGCGGCGAATCTGATCGCCAGAGAGTGGTGCGCTGCTGGTGATGGTGTACAGGATGCCGCCATTTACCCATGCGGCGTTGCCGTCATAGGCGTAAATCGTGAGGCCACGCTCTTGGTTGATAACATAGTTGTCACCGGCCGCCTTCTTGACGACGTTTTCGAGCACTGCCGATGAGTCCCAAGAGCTGTTCAATTGCCCGATACTGTAGCTACCAGCTCCAGAATTTGATGTAAATGTGAGGATGACCTCTCCATCCGAGAAGGTCACGGGTTGAGCGAGACTATAGCCATCGGGGATGTATTTTGGATAGGTTGCTTCAACACCTGATTGTGCAGAGGCAATGGCCACTGAAATGCCAGGAAGCGCCACGTAGGTGATGAGACCAGCCGAGAAAATAAACACAATAAGAGAGACGATAACAGTCGTCCGACGACTCCAGGTAAATCGTTTTTTGCGGTCAGGTTTCGCTTTTGGAGGAGTTGGTGCTGCCAGAGCGGCGGCAATTGCTTGGTCCTTTACTTGCTTGGCCGTCGTTGGGCCAGTCGGTTTCTTTTGTGCAATAACGGACGGAGCTTTTTGATGTGCGCGTGCTGCCATTGGATGGGTTTTGGGAGCAATATCGCTGATTGCTCCTGGGCGCGCCGATGGTTTTGGAGCGGTCACGGGATGGGCGGCAAACTTCTTCACACTATTGCTTCTCGCAATGTCCATATGCGTACCGGGTTGAGGGCGTTTAACGGCTACCCCGGGTTTCTTTGTTGCTCGGCGGTGCAATGTTTTTGAGCGCTGGGTTGAAGTGTGTACGGCGGGAGCAGCAACGGATGTTCGTTTCGACACCACTGCAGAAGTTCGGGCAGTGACAGGAAGTCCAGTGACGGCGTCGTACAAACGGCCATTAATGGTAACTGTTTTATTCGCTTGCATAGAAATGATGTACCCTCGCAGTAAAAATGATCGCATGCAGTGCTGCACGCATTACCTTCTATAGTAAGAGTATTATCGTGCTTATGCAAGCACTGGTTAAAAAATGTATACAAATTGCTATACTAGTAACACCAATGTATAAACGTCCCACCAAACAACAGATGCTGCGACAGCGTATTACGATGCTTGTCGTGATGGTCTTCTCAATTTTATTCCTTGTCACGGCCGTGATCCTCTCTATACTAGGATATCGACTCGACGGCGATAACGGCCGACTTGAACAGGGCGCACTGGTACAATTCGACTCACTACCTTCGGCTGCGCGTATCTCGGTTGATGGACAGCCGACGTCGCTGCAAACGCCCAATAAGCGGTCGGTCATTGCGGGTGTCCATAGCTTTATGTTTGAAAAACAAAACTATCGAACATGGTCGAAAACACTCGATCTTGCCGCTGGGACATTAACGTGGCTCGACTACGTTCGTCTTGTTCCCAACCAGTTGAAACCTGGGGTCGTCCGAGAATATGATACGGTGAGTGCTGTTAAGGCTTCACCCGATGTACGTACGATGCTGGTACAGACCGACAGTTCGCGCCCGGTGTTTGAGCGTGTCGATATACGCGATCGCGATGTACGGACGAATACCCTCGTTCTCCCTGCTGAGCTTTATGCTCAATCCACTGACGAAACGGCGACCCATCGCTTCACAATGGATAGCTGGGATGTGGGCGGTCGCTACATCTTGGTGCGCCATGATGTAGCCGAGACCTCGGAATGGCTAGTGGTTGACACTGAGTCTGTTGGTCGCAGCCAAAATGTCAGTCGCTTGCTTGGGATTACTGTCACGGATCTGAAATTTTCAGGAACGAGCGGGAGTGTGCTGTTTGGCCTGACGGATAATATTTTGCGTAAAATCGATCTTTCAAGCGCTACTATTTCTCGAGCGCTCGTCCCAAATGTGACCAGTTTTTCTCTGTATGACACGAACATCATCACCTATGTCGGTCGTGATGTAAGTAGCGGTCTGCCGGTTGCGGGGATCTACCGCGACGGTGATGCCGAGCCGGTCGTCTTGCGCACTGCGAGCACTCCAGAGACCGCGCTTGCCGTTGCCACCACTCGCCACTACAACGATCGTTATTTGGCCATTGCAGAGGACCGATCGGTAAGCGTATTAAGAGGAAACTACCCTACTTCAAAGAGTGCCGTTGCGAATCTTGAGGTAGTTGAGGAGTTTGAAACGACTGGAGCGATTAGCGTCTTCTCGTTTAGTCCTGATGGTGACTATCTTCTAGCACAATCTGGCGCCCGGTTTGCTTCATACGAAGTTGAATACGACCGCTTGAACCGAGCTGCATTGTCGGATGATGCAGCTGCCGTACACACGCTCCGTTGGCTTGATGAGGCGTACGTGTGGACTGTTATCGATGGGATGTTGAGCACTCGCGAATTTGATGGCAACTATGCTCATGAGCTGCTTCCTGCGGTTGTTGGCTTTGACGTGACGATCAGCCAAAATGGCCGGTATGTCTACGCAGTGACGCAAACGCCAAGCGGCTATGCGCTGCAGCGCGTGACGATGATTCTCGAATAAGCTAGCTGGTTAGTTGCGGCCAAAGAGCCGTTCAATGAAGGTCGGTGAATTACCCGGTATGGCTGCATCGTCATCGGTTGCGCCGGTGGCTGGTGCGGCAATTGCTTGCGCTGGGTCGGGGCTGACTTGCTCGGCGGTTACGAGCAGCCGATTGAGGGCGGTACCCAGCGGGGTGCATGTAATGAGAGTAAGAACCGGTTTATTGGTCGGATAGATAAGTTTATTCACTTCGCTTGGGCGGACTACTTCGGTTTTCGTAATCACGTACGTGTAGCGCACTCCTTCGTAGTTGGCATAAATCGTATCTCCGACCTGCATTTTTTCAAGCTGAGAGAAAATAAACTTGTACGCGCCTGGGTCGAACAGGTCATTGCTGCTGTGGCCAGACAGTACGGTGTTGCCAATCTGACCAGGCTTACTATTCGCACCGGGAACGGGGAAATGCGCGACCCCCTTCTCCATGGCCGAAAGTTGGGATGCTTCGTCGGTCGCAACGTCATAGATGACGGGCACATCAACATTTATTTTTGGAATGATGAGTCGAGGCTCGGGACTGACGATGATGTCTGAAGCAGGGTCAATAACGATGTTCTGGACACTGGAGTCGCCCGGCACGACGTACGCCTGTACACTCGCGATAAAGACACGATTGTATTGAACGAAAACAAATAGTAAAACAACCAAAAGAGACGCCATTATGGGTATAAAGTGGCGACTTTTGCGGATATTTTGGGCAGACTCTTGGACTTGTCCGAGCAGTTTTTGACGCAGCTGATACAGTGCTTCGTCGGTTTTTAATTCGGCCGGAGCGGCTGCGGCTTCGGGCGCAGCAGTATGGTTCTGCGAGAAGTAGTGGCCAGAGTGAGGTTGTTTTGTCTGAGCGTAATACTGCTCGTAGTATTTCTGGTAATAATTCTGCCACGCACTGTGGTAGGCTTTCCATTGATCGGGCTGTGGCAAGGGATGAGCGTTGTGGGTTCGATGATAGGGGTTAGCATTGCTCGCCTGCTCTTGCTGCGGGGCTAGCGGTGAGCTGGCAACAGGCTTGTCGCCATACAATGCCCCAATTTGTCCACGGATCACATTAGCAGCCGCCTCTTGGTGTGAAGCGGGAGCCGGCTCTGAAGGCACAGCCGGCGAGAGGCCATTTGGCTGCTCGGGCAGGTCTCCACCAGGACTGCGGGTATCGGGGTTCATATCTTTATTCCTACTAGAATCTATTGTACAATACATTCGTAGTTCCGGCGATGGCCGGACATCTCATTGCTGATGGTTGGGCGAGTGGCGGAATCGGTAGACGCGCTAGACTCAAAATCTGGTTCTCGCAAGGGAGTGAGGGTTCAAGTCCCTCCTTGCCCACCAATCAGTGTTGAGAATTATGAGCGATAGAGATCGGTTAACAATCGACCACTAATGTTTTGTGTAGCGATCGGAATAAAATCCTTCCTTCCTCTCGAAAGCTCAGCCGCAATTTGTTTACTCCGAAGATGCATCATCTTGAAATCGCGATCATTTGCAGCAGGCATACGCCGTATTGGTGTGCGAATGAGATGGTCCATTGAAATAAGCCCAGGCCACGCACTGCTGCGATGACTGCTTGTGCCGGGTATCTTGCGATCAATAGAATTACCTAAATCAATGAAACCATCGATAAACGTGACAAATCGCTGATCGTAATTGGGGGCGATGACTTCGTCGCTATCCCCGGTGGCGAGCCGGGTCTTTACCTGGACTCCACGAGCGTACCCTCGTTGTCGATCAAGAAGAAGGCTGTCTGCATTCCGATTTGACCTAAACGAAGATTCAAACCTTTTTGGCGCGGGCAAAACGACAAGATCAAGGTCTTGATTTCTTTTTTCAAGCTCTAGCTTCACGACGAGCGAATCAAGCTCGGTGAGCTGTCCGTTATAGAGGCCGACAATCCCCTGTCGCACACCGTTCTTTTCCTCTAGGCTCATGCGAATCTTTCGCTCACGAGCTATTTCCGCTGCTTTTGTGGCGAGCCATGACTGTGAGTCAACGATTCTTGATTCTGGTGGATCATAATCTGGGTCGATTATTTTATGCCATTGCTCTTCCATTCTTGGTGCCGCGAGATGAAAGTTGAGCTCACTAAGATAGTGGCCATAATCGATATTTTCCAGGACGACTTCTTCGGTTCTTTTGTAGAGTGATTGCACCGAGGGTATTGACCAATCGATGTATGAATGCATGATGGGTAGCTCAACCTTCGGATCAATAGGGGCTGAAAAGAGGTGTCGCATGGTGAGTTTACCGAAATAGTCGCTCCATTCTCTTGCTGGTGCAAAAGCCTCCTCTAAATCAGGACTAATAAGCTGCTCCCTCCCCACGAAGCTAAAGGCATCAGCATGCCGTGTATCACGATATCCTCGGGCGAATTCGGGGTAGTTCATTAATAGTTTATTATAGCACTTTTCAACAGAAAAGCAATTAAATGACAGAGGTCGCGACGGATTCTGCTGGTTTTGTCGGATTCCAGAGCCAGTAACAGGCGGCTTTGGCGGCGACGTTGCCACGCCAGATGGCCATTGGGTTGTCCCAGGGCATGGTAATCACTTGGCCGCCGTGGGCGATGACAAGCATTTCTTTGTGGAGCGTGACGATTGTCACTGGGTATGTGAGCGTAAATTTGTGTACCGCATCAACCAGGTTGGTGAGCTGCATGCTAAAGGTCAGGACTTTCGGGTAATAGACTGATTGAAAGATTTTTTGTAACTGAGCAAATGAGGCAACCAGCATTGTGTCGGGACGCTCGACGAGTAACTCGGCAGCATTTTTCACCAGATCAATCGCATCACGAGTAACAACAAGTGGTCCGTTGTAGGTGGAAATGAACTGCTCGTAGAGAATCGCTGTTTCGCTGCTTCGGCCGGCGTCACCGATCAGTAACACGCTCTGCGCCCACTCACCTAAGGCGCTCATGGCCGGTAACGCATCTTTACTGAGGCTCCCAGACGGATTTGTCGATGCGAAAGCTGCGTCGGTCATCTCGCGCGGGATCATCTTTTTTAAGACATCAGGAAGAAGGACGCGGGCATCCCCCGCTCCAGTTTCCTTGGCGATTGCGTAGGCTTCGGCCGCGCCAGCAAAGCCGAGCTTGTTGCCACCAATAATTGCCAAGCGACCCGCCTGCGAGCGCTGCTCGGGCTTACTCCACTCAATATCCGGAAAGAGCGGCTGTCCGGGCGACTGTTTTTTCCAGAAAGAATAGTCCATTAAGTCTATTGTACGCCAATGCGATCTTCAGCAGCGCGAAGGACTGCTCTCATTTCATTAATCAGTTCGGTTCGGCGACGAGGAGTGACCAATGGGTAGGTATGTTGGCGAGCGATATTGATGACAGTTCCCGCACTTGATTCGAGGCTTCCCGGCTGATTGTCCAGCTCAATAAACTGAAGCCAGCCATGCTCATGGTTGGCTTCGGCAAAAGCAAGCGAACTAAATCCTTCGTCTATTCGCCCCCTCATACTTGGATCCTGGATTCTATCGAGTCCAATTCGAGTAGCGTAGGTACTTCCGTTCATAAGGGTATAGACCGGCCATAGCTCACGAAGGCCGATGTTATTTATCTGGTCAACGGTACTGGACGCAATCTCGCCAATAGTTATCGGGGCAGTAAATCCATCAGGAAACGTGCCGTATATCTCACCAGTAGGACTAGGAAAATAGTGCACAACCGAGCGGTTTTCGACCGCTTTTCGGAACGTCTCCATCGGAGTGTCGGGCCTGTTGTATGGTGACTCATTGAGTCGTACGGCACGAGTCATCGTGGAGACCATTGGGGCGATCTCTGGGTCAAGCTCAACAACCTTTTTGACGAGCGTTGACTTGCCGGCGGCGGTTGGGCCGATGAGTGCAATAAGGCTGATATTCCCAAGCATGCGACCGTATGTCGCAGCATCAAACGTATAGTGTTCGTGTACGTTTTTAAGGTAGCGAAACGTCTCTTCCCTACTCGGCTCAGGCTCAGTTTCAACGGTACTCATGTAGTGACTTACAATTTCTCCACGGTCTTAATAGTGTGAGATATTATATCATCTTTTTCGTTGAGTTGGAAGTCAGCAGATACTTTTTTGCCCTGCAGCACAAGAGGCAGCCAATATGGGTCGTCGGGCCACATAGTCGCGTAGGGGATGTCGTCAATCTTGAACCACTTCGGCGCCATTTCGTCAGTTTCCGTTGGCTCGCCGGTCCAGTCGCTCGCCGTAAATACATGGACATGCATGAGGGTCCGCTCCCCCTTTAAGTATTCGTCAAAGCGGATATCGGCTACTTTTTCGTGACTCAAGGGAGTGACCGTAATTTCTTCTTGTGATTCGCGCACCAAGGCTTCTTCAATCGACTCGCCTTCTTCGACTTTGCCGCCAACTCCATTCCATCGCCCAGCGCCAAAACCCTCTTTCTTCATGGCGAGGAGGATTTCGTCGTCGCGTCTGAGAAACAGGAGCGTTAAGGTTTTGCGCTTCATGACAACTCAATACTTACCGGGCAGTGGTCGGAACCCATTACCTCGGGGTGAATGTGGGCCGCAACGATGCGGTCTTTTAACTGCGAACTCGCGAGCCAATAGTCGATACGCCACCCGATATTGCGAGCCCGGGCATTCGCCCAGTGGGTCCACCAGGTGTAGGCGGCCTCTTTGCCGGGGTGCAAGGTGCGGAAGGTATCAAAGAATCCGGCCGCTTCAAAGGCATCAAAGCCAGCTCGTTCTTCATGCGTAAAGCCGTGTTTGCCAATGTTTGGCTTTGGGTTGGCGAGGTCGATTTCTTTATGAGCCACGTTTAGGTCGCCGCAAAATAGCACTGGCTTTGTTTTTTCAAGTGTTGTGACGTGCTCGAGGAATGCTGGATCCCACTGGGTGTGGCGAAGTGTCAGGCGGGAAAGGTCGTTTTTTGTGTTTGGTGTATAGACGGTCACTATCCAAAAGTCATCGAATTCAGCCGAGATAACGCGTCCTTCCTGGTTGGGGTCACCGTAGCCGTCGTCGCCGAGGCTATATTTCGCCACAATGTCGTCGGCAAAACCGTTGATGACCTGCAGCGGTTTTTCTTTCGAGAAAATCGCGGTGCCGCTGTAGCCAGCTTTTTCGGCGCTGTTCCAGTATTCATGATAGTCAGGAAGATCAATCTCGGCTTGGCCTTCTTTGGCTTTGGTTTCTTGAAGGCAAAGAACATCTGGTTGATGCTCGGCCATAAATGCTTGAAAGGCGCCTTTGTTGATAACGGCGCGGATGCCATTGACGTTCCAAGAGTATAGTTTCATATCGCTATTATAGCCTGACTTTCGCTTCGCGTTGCTGGTCGCGGAGCTTAATGGTTTGCCGCTTGTCGTAGTTCTTCTTCCCCTTACCGAGCGCAATCACTAGTTTGATGTGGCGGCCCTTGGTGAGGAGTCTCAACGGAACGATTGACATGCCCTCGTGCTTGCGAGCGGCAATCTCGTCGATTTGTTTGCGGTGGGCCAGGAGTTTTCGGGCTCGGCTATCGACGGTGGTGACATTCTCGCCTTTTGTATTGAGTACCAGGCTGAAGCTGGCGTTATTGAGCCAGAGTTCACCATTTCGCACGGTCACAAACGAGCCTTTGAGCTGGACGCGGCCATCACGGGCAGCGCGGGCCTCAACACCAGTCAGGCTGATGCCAGTTAAGAGTTCATCACTCAACGAATAGTCATACGAAGCGCGGCGATTCACAATCGCCTGAGCCGGAGTTCGTTTTTTCTTTTTTTGAGCGGCCATCGTTACTCTATTGTAACAGATGTCAGGAGTGACTCAGCGGCTTTGACGAGGCGGCTGGCAGATTCGTGCCAAGAGTACTGTGCAATGTGTTGGCTGCCTCTTTTTGTGAGCGCTCGGCGCGCCGTTGGATCGTCGAGTGAGGTGATCTGAGCCGCGAACGCCTGTGCGTTGTCGGGGTCCGCAAACAGGGCACCGTTTCCGGCGACTTCGTGGAAAATCGGGATATCACTCAAGACTGCCGGAACTCCTAACGCCAATCCTTCAGCAACGGGCAGTCCATAGCCTTCGTAGCGGCTGGCAGATACCAAGACGGCATTATCTTGAAGCAGCGCTGCGTATTCGTCATCACTGACGCCGTTATGAAACACAATGTGTACGCCCCGAGGTTTTCGGGCCTCAAGCTGTGCCCTACGCTCTGGCGAAATACGACTCAAAAGATGCAACGTGTGAGCTGGCAGGTAGCGCAACGCTTCAATCAGCGTCTCGACGTTTTTGTAGGGCATGAAAGAGCCCATGTATATGAGAGAGCGAGGCGCGTGTGCGAGCGATGTCGGGGTTTTTGAGAGCGTGCGAGGCGCATTAGGGACCACGATGATTAGCCGGTTCGTCAGTTTCGTTTTCTCAAACTCTTGCTTTGTGGTCTCACTGACCGTTACCACCGCGTCGGCAGCGTTGAGAGCTAAGCGCTGCGGGATGTACGTCAGATGATAGAATCGCCAGCCAAGCCGGAGCAATGGGCCAAACTGCTGCGGTGGCGTGCGGAAGTGGTAGTAAATCATATCGTGTGACGTCAGGATGAGCTTGTATTTCTTACCGAGCGATCCCATGGTTTGAAGGGGTGAAAAGACGACATCGGGATGGTGCTTGTTGAGCAGCAGCGCGGTGAATGGCTCAAGGACCGATGTTGGCCGATGGATTTTAAGAATTACGGCATCTTTGGGAAGATAATTCGTCTGGGCTTCATCGCAAATTAAGAATGTCACATCTGCTATTTTGGCAACTTCGGCGGCAAGTTCGGTTGAAAACCGGCTAATACCGTCGTGAAAATCGGTGCGAATGTAGCGGGCGTCAAAAAACAGCTTCATACTCTCGGTATTGTAGCACGTGTCCCCCTGTTGGAATCGGTCATGCTATAATAACTCTCTATGAAGATCCTTGTCGCGTCGGACCTGCATTATCCGACCATTAATGGTGTTGCCACCTTTAGTCGTAACCTTGCTCGAGGCCTTGCCGATCTTGGCCATGAAGTAATGGTGATCGCCCCTTCGCAGACAGGTAAGAAAGGTAAAGAGATTGACGGAAATCACGTTATTTTTCGCGCCTCTTCGGTTCCCTTTCCGTTCTATCAAAACTTCCGCATCTCGCCGAATGCCAGTCGAGAGATCAAAAAAGCGATTGAAGCCTTTGACCCAGACGTCATCCACATTCAGATGGTCCTGTGGATCGGAATGGCTGCCTTGAAGTATGGCAACAAAAACGGCATTCCGATTGTGAGCACCAACCACGCGATGCCCGAGAACCTTATGGATAATTTAAAGTTGTTGGCGCCTGTTTCTCGCCCGATTAACTACATTTTAAAGGCCTATGGTGCGAGGTTTCACTCTAAGGCCGACTTTGTCACCCTTCCTACTCAAGCGGCGATTGACATGTTTAACGCTGATGACAAAATCACCGTTCCAATGGCACCAGTTTCGAATGGTATCGACCTTGGGCGATTTACCAATGAGCCGGCGCCCGACACGCTGTATAAGAAATTTAGCCTCCCTAAGGATCGTAAGATTGTAAGCTACATCGGTCGGCTTGATGCCGAGAAACACCTTTCGGTGCTGGTACGCGCCTTTGCTCGGGTCCAATCGACCCTGCCCAAGACTCATCTTTTGATTGTGGGTGACGGGACCGATGCGGCACACCTCAAGCAGCTGGTGAAAGCCTCTGGTCTCCAGAAGTACGTGACGTTTACGGGGCGCGTCAGCGACGAAGATTTGGTGCTGTTGCATCGTGTGGCCGACGTCTATTGCATGCCGTCTCCTGCTGAACTACAAAGCATTGCCACACTCGAAGCCATGGCGAGTGGTAAGCCGATCGTCGCTGTTGATGCTGGTGCCTTAAAGGAACTCTGCCAAGATGGCCGGAATGGCTATTTGTGCGAGCAAGATAATGATGAACAAATTGCTGAAGGCCTCCTGACTATTTTGCAAGACGACAAGCTCCGGAGCCGTTTCGCGGCCGAAAGCCTTGCAATTGCCCAGACACACGACCTACAAACAACCCTTCGTCGGTTTGAAGAAATCTATTCTGATTTAATAAAGGCCTGAACGAGCTCGGCTACTTCTTTAGGCGTCTCGTAGTGGGTTAAATGCCCAACGTTTTTGATGACTTCAAGGCGGGCATCTGGAAACAGCGTACATAGTTCTTGTTGTTTTTCGAGTGGAGTAATGTCGTCTTTATCGCCTGCAATTAACAGTGTTTTTGTGCTGATATCTTTTGCTGCATCACGGACACTGTTGCTAATTGATGTCACAAAGCCATCGTAGACCGACTTCGGGCTATCAAATGAGCTAAAGTGGGTCAGGTGCTGGCGATGGATGAACTTCCGCAGTCGCTTTGAATTCGTCTTCGCCATGACTGAACTCATCAGCATAACGCTGGCCCATGACGAAAGCCAGGCTCGCCCGAGACGCGCCGGCAGGTGTTTGCCTATCCAGTAATACACTACGGCAAGTTTACTCAGGATACCGCGCGGCCCTTCGAGCGCAGGGGCACCGATAGGGTTAACTAGAATAAGCTTTCGAATAGTTTTGGGGTATTTTACGGCATAGGCTGCACAGACGATACTTCCAAAGGAGTGGCCAAGTAGATCGGGTGTCTTCTTAAGCTTATGCGATAGTATGAAGCCATGCAGCCATTCAACGTATGAGTCAAGGTCGTAATGGTGCAGCATATCCCCTTCTCCAAACCCCGGAAGATCGGGCACGATGGTGTGGGTGCTGCTTAGTTCCTTGGCAATTAACGCAAGGCCGTGGTGGGTTCCACGAAAGCCATGAATCATGATGAGTGTGCGCTGTGACATTACCATTCAGTATACGTGACCACTGCGGTTGTTCATAACACGACATTTTATTTGTGCTATTGCTTGCACCTACGTTTTGGCTCGGTCATTATAAAACGCAATGAGTGTGCGTCAAAAAAGTGGAGAGGTAGTGCGGTTTGATGATGTCTCGCCTGAACGGGTGCATGGTCGTCATGAGATCGCAACGGTTCGCTCGAGCGACCTTATTACACTGAGCCAAGTCCGCCCGAGCCAAAATGGCGAGCACGGTGCGTTAAAAGAGAGCATTCGCACCACCGGTCTTATTAATCAAATCGATACCGTTCGACTCAGCGAGGCGGAGTTACGGGAATATATAGAGTTCACCAACAAGCTCTGGAGTTCTGAGAATCGTTTCGAGGACTTTGAGCACCAACGTCAGCCAGACGGTACATTCTTTTTAGTGAGCTCCGGGCACTCTCGACTTGCAGCAATTCGGAGCCTTGAACAAGACGGCTTTCCGTTGCTTGAGATGGATATTAAGGTTCATGCCGATCGATCAATTGAAGGATTTCTTCAACGCCAGATTGACGAGAATATCCACTCAAAGCCGCCGCTTGAGCGCAGAGCGATGGCTATTGCTGAATATTACTATTGGGGTAAGGAAAAGCAGCGATGGACGACTCAAAAAGAATTTGCTGCAGCCCATGGCAGTATGAGCAAAGATGTTCTTTCGGAGGCACTTGCTTTTGCAAACTTGCCCGATTCAATCCGCAGCTTTGTGATGGACAAAAAGTTGTCGTTTGCGGGGGCAATTTCGCTTGGAAAGGCTGCCCCTGTGTTTGAAGAACATATTTACTTTACCGCCAACATTACCCCAGGTCAGGCCAATAAAAAGCAGCTGGAGAAGATTGAGAAGAGGCTCACGCGGCGGTTAGTTATTGAAGCAAATCGGCTGGTCGCCGCACGCCTCAACAGCACCGCATCAGAGAAACGCATGAAAAGCATTAAGGACACCCTGCTGCGCGAGATGCAGGTTGCACGTAAGCTGAGCGAGCAAGATGACAGTGCATTAATTCAACTCGAAGAATTGAACGTGTACACCCCCGAAGAGCTGTTGGCACAATTAGAAAAGAAACAAAAAGCCGAGCTTGCGTCGGTACTCGGTTCTATCGCACGGACACCCGGAGAGTGGACGCGCCAGGTACTCGCCCTGAACAGCCGCTTTGTCGAAGAAGAATTGATTCAAGGCGCAATTGAAGACTTCCAGTCCTCGTCCCGAAAAGCTATTCATGCATTGGGGTCGCCGGCGCTTAAAGAGACGGTCGGTGTGTCGACTCGTTGATAATTCGCTCAAATAACACTCCAGCCATCGGGTGCCTAACTGGCTGCGACTGGCCGGTCCGCTGGTACATAAAATGAAGCCGATACATGATTTCCAGTGCATGCACTTTTTCGGGGCTTACGTTGTAGCTTTTCATGGTAGTGGCGAAGGCATCTCCGGCGAAATGCAGTGTTGCGCCATGTTCAACAAGCGAATCATCTGTAATGAGGCTGGAAAGGCGCTCATCGTCTTCGGCGTCGTAAAGAATATGTTCGTGCACTGAACATTCTTCGGGGAGCTGGGCCCAGGCGTCAAGCAGCCGAGCGGCAAAGACTGAGTCGGACGACACCTCTGCTTCAGGGTTTGGTATGGAGATTTCCCCTTCGTGGTGATGGGCTGCACGGAATTTATCGAAGTCGGAAACGTTCGATGAAGGCACTTCAGAGTGAGGGTACTCTGTCATACCCTTAGTATACGCTCTTTGGTGGATTATTCCTTTGGCGTGATGCCGTGTGCCTTGATGGCGTCTTGGATTTTTGGTCGGTCGAAGCCAAGGATGAGGTCGCCGGCGACGTCGGTAACGGGGACACCGCGGAAATCTCCACCAAGTTTTGTCATCAGTTCATCGTGAGCCGATTGGTCGGCTTCGATGTCTTTTGAGATATACGGAATGCCAAGCTTATCAAGCCACTGCATTTCCGTGTGGCAGAAGGCGCACCAACTGGTGCTGTAGACGGTGATTTGAGGCGTTGCAGTGCTCATGAGGATCCTTTCGTTATTACTATACATTGTACAGTAAAATACTACGCGAGTAAAGTGACGTCGTTTCCTGCTTATGCTACAATAATCAGCAAAGAAAGCACAACATATTGTATGAAACTGAGCGTGGCGGGACATAAGTTGAGACAGGGGTTTGCACTTCCGACGGTGCTGATTGCATCAGTGGTATTGCTTACCATTCTTGCCGTGTCGGTAACGGCAACTACCTCGGCGCGAACGACGCTAAAGAATCAGTATTATACACAACTTGCTCAGATTGCCGGTGAAGCTGGCGTTGCGTATGCGCAGGCCTGCCTACAAGCCAGCGGCAACGTTCCCACTTGGACCGACGCAAAACCGTTGACGCCAAGTACAGATTGTAATGGTGACCCACGTGCTGCCTCCCCCCAGGTTGAAGTTCTTGTGGTTGCCGGTGGCGGTGGTGGCGGTGGAAACTGTGACACTTGCGGTGGTGCCGGTGGCGGTGGTGGCGGGGGCGTATTGTATGACGATTCGTTTACGCTTACCGTAGGTTCTCCTGTTACTGTAGCTGTCGGAAGTGGTGGAGCGGGAGGTCTTGAACTGCCTTCTCGAACAAACGGCTCTAATGGACAGAACTCATCCTTTGGGCCAAGCATGGTCGCAATAGGTGGCGGTGGTGGCGGTGCGCAGCTCGGCACCGCAGGATTGAACGGTGGTTCGGGTGGCGGTGGTTCGGGCGGCTCTTCACCGGCTCCGGGGGCAGGCGGCGTCGGAACGGTTGGACAAGGACGCAATGGTGGAGCTGGCGGCAGTGATTTTGGTGCCGGCGGTGGTGGCGGTGGTGGCGCCGGAGGCGTTGGAGTGAGTTGGACCACACGTGCAGGGGGCGCAGGTCTCGCCTATTCCATATCTGGAGCTAGTCTTTTTTATGGCGGTGGTGGCGGTGGTGGAATCACAGGAACAACTTCAAGCGGTGGTCCTGGAGGATCAAGCGTTGGTGGGGCTGGTTCGAACGCAGCTACAAACTCCGGAAACGGGTTTAATGGTGTCGCCAACAGGGGTGGTGGCGGTGGCGGTGCGGCCGGGCTATCGACCGGCGGTAACGGTGGTGCTGGTGGGTCTGGTGTTGTGATTGTCCGCTATCCCCAGAATGCATTTGAAGCGACCGGAGGAACGAAGGCTGCACCAAGCGGTGGGTATATTGTGCACACCTTTACTACCGGTGGCACCTTTACTGTCACTTCTGTGCCACCCTCGCTCGATTGCCCCACTGACGAACGGTGTCACGTCAGTGTTGATGGCAACGTCCGAAGTTCATTCAGTGTCGGCCGTCCTACCGTAGACTCCGACGGACGGGCCGTAACGATCCCCCAAAATGGCTATGTAGAACTTATTCGAGAATCGACCGGAGCCGTTTGGCGAACGTACCGACAGCCAACCACGCAGCCAACGGTTGCGCCCGGCCTATGCTCGGGCGCGGCAACGAGTGGTCTTGGTTGGACGACGACGGTTTTGACAACGGCTGCTGGTTCGTTCCCTGAGCCAAGAGCGCAAACTATTGGTATTGCCTCTGGAAGCGTAAGCCCTGGTACCCTTTTCTTCCGCAAAGACGTTTCAATAGCAGAGGATGGAACGTATACGATTCAGGCCAAAGGAGACGGACGAGCAATTGTATACATTGATGGCAAAATGGTTGCTCGAACCGCTACAAATCTCGTCACGAGCACCGTTGACGTTGACCTGACCGCTGGCTGCCACACCATTGGCATAGTTGCGCCAAATGGAGGGGTGCAAAACACCACAGCTAGTGTTCAGTTTGCGCTTAGAAAAAAAGATGCCCCCTTGCCCATTGTTGTTTCTGACCGAACGTGGCGCGTCGCAACCGGTGATACTGTTGACTGGCGAGTCGTGAACTACTTCCAAGACAATTCGGCTGGTTGGGCGCCAGTGCGCGATATTGCTGCCTACAACGCGTCGCCGTGGACCGGTGGACCGACTAGCTGGCTAACAATTACGAACGACGCCAGTGCACGATGGATTAGCACTAACCACAGCTTCAGCGGCACAAACTATCCTTTTGCCTCGTATGCGCAGTTCCGTTCGAATAACTATGCGGCCTGGACGTTTAGTGCGACAACAGAAGTGCAAATTGCTGCAGCGTGTGATGACAGCTGCCTGGTCTATGTGGACGGAAATGAAGTGTTGCGAACGTCTACGTTTGGCAATGCAGGGACGGCAACGGTTAGTCTTGGTGCTGGAAGTCACCAGGTTTCCGTTGAACTCTTGAATACCGGTGTTGCCAATAACGCATCAGCCTTGCTGTTTTCGGCCCGTCGCACCTCCGATCTTGTCGTGATTGATCGAAGTACCACAGCATGGTCAGCATCCAATTCTTGGACGTCGACACCGCAGTCATACGCCAGCTATAATGCAAGCTATCGGCCGAGTCCTGATGTCTTTACATGTAACTGTTCGTCGCAAGGCATTACAAATTTTGCGTCGAATCCCTCATTTGAGACAAACCTCGATGGCGTGACCGGAGTGAATGCAACGGTGGTTCGTTCTTCGACACAGGCGTTTAGCGGAACGTTCAGTGCGCGTGGAACAGTAGTAAGTGGTGCTCAAAACTCCTACTTAGCGATCCGTGTGAATGATATAGAACCTGGTGTACGGTACCGTGTTTCTGGGTACTACTACTCGGCGAGCGGTGGTCGATTTAGGTACGTATTCTTTGATAGAAACGGCACCGCTTTAGTGACTTCAACAAACATAGAGTCATCTGCGACAAATGCTTGGACGCGGCGTGATCGACAGACTGTTGTCGCGCCGGTGGGGACCGAGTATATGGAGCTACGCATGGGCCTCTCGTCGGATCTCCCGGCCGGCACGGTGTACTATGTCGACGGCATTATGGTGACAGAAGGAACAACACTCCGTAACTACGCCGACGGCGCATCTCCCGGTTGGCTCTGGGTTGAAACACCAAACGCGTCACCTTCAAGCGGTCCAATTTTGTAGCTCTAGGCATCGAAACATTTTTTCGCTATACTTACTGAGTATGTCAACGTCGCCTCGACTTCCCAAAGAAAGCCAGACGACGAGCCCGTCGCCACTTGCGGCGCCGATGATTCTCGTTGTAACCGCACTCGATACCACTTGGAGGGCTTTTGTCCCGACTATTGGCGGTACTTTTGCGGGCATTGGTCTTGATCGTGTACTCGGCACGAGCCCGTGGGCATTAATCGTGTGTTTGATCGGTGGAACGGCGCTGAGCGTGTTCTTAATTGCCCGACAATTAATGGCGGTCCGAAAGAAATAATATGAATTATTTTGCTGCGAGTGAACTACATATTTCGATTGCTGCCGAGCCACTGTTCTACGTTAATGGCTTCCCCATTACCAACGCCTTTGTAACTGGTATCGTGGGGACGATCATTACCATTGTGATTCTTGGCTTTGTGGCCTCTAAGGTCAAGCGTGGCAAGTACAACCGCTTCGTCGGCCTTGTGCAGTGGGTGTTTGAAGGTCTTTTGAAGTCAATTCACGACATTATCCCCGATAAAAAAATGGCTCGCAAGATTACTCCACTGGCGGTCACTATTTTCTTCTTCGTCCTGTTTAACTACTGGTTAAGTATTCTTCCTGGTGTTGATTCAATTCGGATTGGTGAAGTGCCAGTGATACGAAGCTTAACTGCTGACCTTAATTTTACGCTCGGTTTGGCCATTGTGACTATCGTAACAGTGCAAGTGTATGCGATTCGTCACCTCGGCGTATTTGGCAACGGTAGTCGCTACTTCCGTAACCCGCTAAAAGATCCTATCGGGGCCTTTGAAGGCATCCTTGAGCTCATTGGTGAGTTCTCGCGTGGTGTGGCATTAAGCCTCCGTCTATTTGGCAACGCCTTTGCCGGTGAAGTCTTGTTGATTGTCATCGCCTTCCTGACTGGTTATTTTGCCGCTGTCGCCCTTCCCTTCTTCATGGCGTTCGAACTCTTCATTGGCTTCATTCAAGCCTATGTCTTCTTTGTCCTGACGCTTATTTTCACCGCGCTGGCCGTCGCACACCACGGCCCTTCTGATGCTCATTCCCCTGCTGTTACCCGCAAAGTGGTGACTGCCAGGAAATGATATAATTTAAAGAGAATATAAGGAGAAACATATGGACGCATTAGCATTTGGAATTACCTTTGGCCTACCGGCATTCGGAGCTGCTCTTGCAGTAGGACTGATTGGTGCCGCTGCCTTGAACGCCTTCGGTCGTAACCCAGAGAAACTAAGCGACATCCGTACCCTGATGATTACTGCGATTGTCTTTGCTGACTCACTCGCCATCATCGGTATCATTGTTGCCATCATCGCTCGATTTATTTAGTCTATGGAGTTTTCGCACCCTATGAACATCCTTACCCAGTTTGCCGCTGAGACTGCCACTGCCGACGCCGGGTTGTTCGGTGCACTTGGCATTGACTGGCGCCTGCTGATCTTGCAGATTATCGCTTTCCTGATTTTGGTTTTCCTGCTCGGAAAGTTTGTCTATCCATGGCTGATGAAGCAAGTTGATGAACGTGCTGCTGCCATTGAAAAAGCTGCTGAAGCTGCAACCGCTGCTGAAAAAGCCGCGGCCGACACCAAAGAACAAGTCGCTGAACTCCTCGACAAAGCCCGCGAAGAAGCTGCTGAAATTGTTGAAACTGCCCAGCTAGAATCTGCCGAACTACTGTCAATTACCGAAAAGAAAGCCAAAGCGACGGCTGAGCGTATTGCGGCTGACGCAAAAGCTCAACTCGATAAAGACGTTGCTCAAGCCAAAGCCGTTTTGTTCGATGAAACACTACAACTCGTTGCCCTGACGACCGAGAAGCTGGTTGGTGCTGAGCTGACTGCCAAGATTGACGAGAACCACATTCGCAAGACACTCAAGGAGCAGGCGTAATGGCGAAGCGCTTGTCTCGTCGAATACTGGCTGCGCATCTGGCCGCAGCCGTTGAGGATGGCGATGCAAAAAAGGCGGTCAAGCAACTGGCTGCTCATCTTATTGAGACCCGCCGCATCAAAGAGGCTGACCTGATTGTCCGTGACGCCGAGCAACAACTGGCTGATCGCGGCGTTGTGGTTGGTACTGTGGTATCGGCATTTGATCTCTCGAGTGCGATGCAATCGGCGCTGCAGACGATGGTGAAAAAAGAAACTGGCTCCCGCCAGGTGACCCTCGTCTATCGCTCCGATCCATCCGTGCTGGGGGGCTTTGCCATTCACCTTCCCGGCAAGCAGCTCGACCGCACGATCCAGACCCACCTGACAACCCTAAAGACGCGATTCAAGAAAGCATAGGAATATAATATGACCACACTCTCAATCACCGAACTATCAAAAGAACTGCGCCACGCAATTGAACAGTTGGAAACCACCGGCTCGCTCGACGAGGTTGGGATCGTCATGCGCGTCGGTGACGGTGTCGCCTGGATTCACGGACTGCACAGTGCCGGCTACAGCGAAGTCCTTCAGATTGAAACCGACGACGGCATTGTTGAGGCCTTTGCATTGAACTTGCTGGAAGATGAAATTGGCGCTGTTCTCTTGGGCCGAGATATGGGTGTCAAGGCTGGACAGACGGTTCGCCTCAAGGGCACCGTGCTTGATGTGCCAGTTGGCCCTGAACTCTTGGGCCGCGTGGTTGACCCACTCGGTCGCCCGCTTGATGGCGGTCCGGCGATTAAAACCAAGCAACGCGGTATTGTGGAGCGCGAAGCGATTGGGGTGATGGGCCGAAAATCGGTCCACGAACCACTCATGACCGGTATCGCGTCGATTGACGCAATGTTCCCAATTGGCCGTGGCCAGCGTGAGCTGATTATTGGTGACCGCCAAACTGGCAAGACTGCTCTGGCAATTGACACCATGATCAACCAAGCCAAGCAGAAGACTGGCGTGATTAATGTTTATGTGGCCGTTGGTCAGAAGCTTTCAAAAATCGCTCGTTTAGTTGAGCGTTTGAAGCAAGAAGGTGTGATGGAGCAAACCATCGTCGTGGCCACCAGCCCGTCTGACCCAGCTTCGCTTCTCTACTTAGCGCCTTACTCAGGAACCGCTATGGGAGAATACTTCCGCGATAACTCACAGCATGCTCTCATGATTTACGATGACCTGACGAAGCATGCTGTCGCCTACCGCCAGATGTCACTCCTTCTCCGTCGCCCACCAGGACGTGAAGCCTACCCTGGTGATGTGTTCTACCTCCACTCACGATTGCTCGAACGTTCCGCGAAGCTGAGCGATGACCTTGGTGCTGGTTCCCTGACTGCACTGCCAATCATTGAAACGCAGGCCGGTGACATTAGCGCCTACATTCCAACCAACGTGATTTCGATTACCGACGGTCAAATCTTCCTTGAAACCGATCTCTTCTATCAAGGTATTCGCCCAGCGATCTCAGCAGGACTTTCAGTGTCTCGTGTTGGTGGCGCTGCCCAAACTGGCGCCGTCAAGGCCGTCAGTGGCAGCCTCAAGCTCGGCCTCAGCCAGTTCCGCGAGCTTGCCAGCTTTGCCCAGTTCGGGAGCGACCTCGACGCGTCGACCAAGCAGCAAATTGAACTTGGCCAACGCTTAACCGAACTCTTGAAGCAACCACAATACCAACCAATGAGCATCTGGCAGCAAGTCGCGAGTATCGCTGCAGTGACCAGGGGTTATTTCGACGAAGTTGCCCCATCAAAGGTGAAGGATGCGCAGGCTGCGCTTCTCACCAAGCTATGGGCTGACCACAAAAAGGACATGCAAGAACTCGAAAAAGGCGGCAAGCCAACCGACGAGCTTTATGCCGTGATTGAAAAGACCGCTCGTTCAGTCGTGAAGGGCTTTGCAGGCTAACATGGCGTCAACCCAGGCATTAAAATTACGGATTCGGTCGGTCAAAAACACCCGACAGATTACCAAAGCCATGCAGCTGGTGGCGGCCAGTAAAATGCGCCGGTCACAGGAAGCAACCAAGGCGTCGGCTCCGTATACCCTGGCGGCTCGACAGCTTCTGACGGCTCTTTCGGGTCGCGCTTCAGTCAAAGACCACCCACTCTTTGTGCAACGGCCTGTGAAGTCGCGATTATTGATTGTCATTGCGTCTGATAAGGGGCTGGCGGGTGCCTATAATAGCAATGTCCTTCGGTTGTTCACTCAAGAGCTAGCCAGCGATGCCAAAGCGAACATACGCACCACAACCATTACCGTCGGAAAGAAAGCGTCGCAATTCGTCGCCCGTTTGAAGTCTGCCGATATGCTCGGTTTATACGATGAGCTCCCCGACCGGCCTGATGGTAAGCAGCTCCGCGCGATTCTCGACAACGCTCGGCAGTTGTTTGAAGCCGGCACTGTTGATGCCGTTGACGTTATTTACACTGATTTTGTGAGCAGTATTTCCCAGGAGGCCAAAGTACAGCGTGTGCTTCCGGCTGGGTTTGAGCCTGCTGCCGAAGCGGGCGTTGCCAAAGATGTCTTGTACGAGCCAAGCGTTGATGCGGTGCTGAGTGGTGTTGCCTATCGCCTGGTTGGCGCACAGCTGTTTCAAGCGCTGCTTGACTCACGCGCCAGTGAACACAGTATGCGCATGATGGCCATGAAAAACGCCACCGACAACGCGTCTGACTTAGTGGACGATTTAACCCTGGCGATGAACAAAGCCCGGCAAGCCGCCATTACCCAGGAACTAGCAGAAATAAGCGGTGGTGTTGAAGCCCTGAACGAATAGATTAAGGAGATATGATGAGTAAAGTAACCGGAAACATTATACAAATTGTGGGCGTGGTAATCGACGTTGAGTTCGATGGCGCATTGCCAGCGATCTACGATGCATTGCTGCTGCAGACGAATGGCCGCCAAGTAACGCTTGAAGTAGCCCAGCACCTCGACGAGCGCACGGTGCGCGCAATCGCCCTTTCCAGCACCGATGGTATTAAGCGAGGCGACGAAGTGACGGCCACGGGCGCGCCAATCAGCGTGCCGGTTGGTGATGAAACCCAAGGTCGCATGTTTAACGTCACCGGCGACCCAATTGACGGCAAGCCGGCACCAAAAGGCAAAAAAGCGCCGATTCACCGTGCCGCTCCAAGCCTTGACGAGCAATCGAACAAAACCGAAGTCCTTGAGACTGGGATTAAGGTCGTCGACCTGATTGCCCCACTCATTAAGGGTGGAAAGGCCGGCCTCTTCGCTGGTGCAGGTGTTGGTAAGACCGTTCTTATTACCGAGCTGATCAACAACATTGCTAAGTTTCACAGCGGTAACTCGGTGTTTGCCGGTGTTGGTGAGCGAACCCGTGAAGGAAATGACCTCTACTACGAAATGGAAGAGGCTGGCGTGCTTGGCAAGACCAGTCTTGTATTTGGCCAGATGAACGAACCACCGGGAGCTCGTCTGCGTGTTGCCCTCAGTGGCCTTGCGATGGCTGAAGCCTTCCGTGACGAAGGAAAAGACGTGTTGCTCTTCATCGACAACATTTTCCGCTTTACCCAAGCTGGTGCTGAAGTGTCTGCGCTGCTCGGTCGCTTACCATCTGCGGTGGGTTACCAGCCAAACCTGCAAGAAGAGATGGGTATGCTCCAAGAGCGCATTACCTCAACCAAAAAGGGCTCAATTACGTCTGTCCAGGCCGTGTATGTTCCGGCCGACGACCTGACTGACCCAGCACCTGCCACTACCTTCGCTCACCTTGACGCCACGATCGTGATGAACCGTGCACTCACGGAAATTGGTATCTACCCAGCCGTCGACGTACTTGCTTCAACCTCAACCAGCCTCGACCCTGAAATCGTTGGGGTTGAACACTATCGTGTGGCTCGTGAAGTCCAGCGCGTCCTTCAGCAATACAAAGAACTCCAAGACATCATCGCCATTCTTGGTATGGAAGAGTTGTCTGAAGAGCAAAAACAAACGGTGGCTCGCGCTCGACGTATCCAGCGCTACTTGTCGCAGCCATTCTACGTGGCTGAGAAGTTTACCGGTAACCCCGGCAGCTATGTGAAGCTTGAAGATACCATTCGTGACTTTGCAGATATTCTGGCTGGCAAATACGACCACCAACCAGAGGACTGGTTCTACATGGTAAATGGGACGCTGGCTGAAAAAAGTAAGGCGCATGCCAAAAGCAAAAAGAAAGACGCCTAATGCACTTGCAGCTCATCACCTTACGCGGCATTCGACTCGACCGAGAGATGTATGAGTTAATGGTGCCAACGGCCGACGGTGAAATCGCTGTCTTTCCCGGCCACGAACCACTGGTGACATTGGCGGTTCCCGGCGCTCTCACCGTTCGCTACGACAAAAAAGACCCCGACGATAAGTTGGAGTATTTTGCCATTAGCGGCGGTGTGGTAGAAATTAATCCCGATGCAATTCGTGTGTTAGTAGATGAAGCCGACCTAGGTGCAGACATTTCAGAAGCTGAAGTGAAGGCTGCTTTGAAGCGGGCCGAGAAGCTTCGCGATGAGGCCAAAGACCAAGTAGAACTCGAGCACGCGAAGGAATTGATTGACCGCCATGAAGTCCGGCTTCGCGTGGCTGACTTACAGCGACGTCGCCGCTCTCGCTAGTTAACGTATGAGCGCGCGGGCTTCGTCGGTGGTTTTGGTGTGCATGAGCTTGTCGCGCAGTTCGGCGGCGCCGTCAAAATCACGGACGTAGATCTTAAAGAATCGTTTGAGGGGGTCGTAAGGGCGCGGGCCGATTTCTTTACTGTACTTGTCATGAAGATCAAGTTGCATGTTCAAAAGGCCCAAGAACTCTTCCTTGGTGTGGCCCTGCTGCTGTTCGGCGAAGGCAAATGGATTGGTAAAAATACCACGCCCAATCATGGCACCGTCGACGCCGTATTCCTTGATGAGCTCAAGGCCGTGATCACGGTCGCGAATGTCACCGTTAATGGTGAGCTTGGTGTGTGGCGCGATTTCATCGCGCAGCTTTTTGATGTCGTGAATTAATTCGTAGTGAGCCGGCACTTTACTCATTTCTTTTCGGGTCCGAAGATGAATCGTCAGGTTGGCGATGTCCTGCTTGAGAATATGTGTGAGCCAGTCGGTCCATTCGTCGGTACGGACGTCACCAAGACGAGTCTTCACGCTGACCGGTAGGCCTCCTTCTTTCGCAGCGGCGATCAGTTCGGCGGCGCGCTCGGGGTGGCGAATCAGTCCACTGCCCGATCCAATCTTCACGACGTCTTTAGCCGGACACCCCATATTAATATCAATGCCCGCAAAGCCACGCTCTTTGAGCGCCTTACTCATAAAGGCGAAGTGTTCGGGTTCAGTGCCCCAGATTTGGGCGATAATTGGCTGCTCATCTGACGTAAATGCTAAGCGACCTTCGGTGCTGTGCCTCCCTTTCTCACTAAAGAAGCTGGCTGCATTGGTGAATTCAGTGAAGTAGACGTCTGGCCGACCGGCGGCGTCGATGACATGACGAAACACGACGTCAGTCACCGCCTCCATGGGGGCGAGTACAAAAAATGGTGTTGGTAATTGGTCCCAGACTGATTTGGTCATCTCTCATCGTCCATAACTCTATAAGTATACCGTGTTATGAAAAATGAGGGACGAGAGATAGTGGCGCTATGCATCTCCTTTTCTGGCGCACAACACATGGTGTCGGCGGTCCCTTTGTTGGATGCTTACCAGCTGAGTCCCTGCTTCTTGAGGGCTTCTCTGGCTCGGCTTCCATCCCCTCCGCTACCGAAGTCGGTTCTCGCCGTTTTCTGGGCAAGAGCGATATCGCTGGAGTTTTTGGAGCCGTTCTTCACCGAAGTGATTGCAGCATCGATTCGAGGATCCTTAATATGAATCACCTCCTTAGGGTGAATCGAAGGGATAGAAAAGTATTTGATGCGAGGAGGCCTCCAGGGACGCGGGCTTGCGGGCACGTCTTGCTGAAGGCCTCCTCCGTTATCGTTGCGGCGTCAGCAGCTAAAAACGACTGGGTAACTCGTACACTTGGGGGAAGCGCACGAGCAGTCGTTAACGATAACGGTTCCGGCACCCCGGATTGGGGGGCAAAGAAGGGTGCGGAACGGGGCCACTATCTCTAAAAGTGCATGAAAGAGACAGCGAGAAGTGGTGACTAACGAGGATGTTTACTACTCAGCACGTCTCGCTATCTCGATTTCAGCATTTATTATTATAGCAAATAATCAGGAAAAGTCAATACACTCACGCTTAGCGGCTAGATTGCACCGCTCAGGAGGTCCTCTTCAAAAGCCAGCACTCCCTTGAGAGACGGTTCGTAGTGAGACGTATCCGGTAGGTCTAGCGCCATAATCTTCTTCCATACAATCTCGATCAGCTTTCTGAACCGTTCCAGTTCGGCTGCATCATAGTGCATGGCGTGTGAGACGATCTGTCCACTTTTGGTTGGCTCGACGAAGGCAATGGTTCCTGAGTTGACGGTGTACTGGTGATAGTCGCGGGAGTGTTCAACCATGAGTTTGTAGAATAGCAGTTGCTGCTGGTACGAATGCATTTTCATAGCGTCAAACTCACCCGACGCGCGGCCTGGTTCAACCGGCTTCCCTGTTTTGTAATCAGTCACCGACATGGTTTTTTCGGTTTGGTGAATATGGGCAACGTCGAGCATGCCAGTAAGACGCGCTTCACCGAGCACAACGCCCTGGTGCTTAAAGCTGAGTTCTGGTTTTTGGTTTTGGCTGAACGATCCTTCGTAGTGGTCGATGAACCGTCGCAGATCTTCGCTTCCCTTTTGCAGGTAAAAGTTGAGGTCGCGCTCCGACAGTCGTTCGCGGTGCAGCGCTGTTTCAAAGACCGACAACACATCCTCTAGTGGCTTTTGGCTGCCCGTTTGGTTGAAGTGGAGGTGCACGTCTTGGAGCGCGGCGTGCACTGCCGATCCGTAACTCGCCGAGGATGATTTTTCTGACGGGAAATGGAGTAAGTTATTCAGCAAGAAATGACGTGGGCCACCGCGAGTAACGTCGAGGAAGTTGTGCAGATGCGTCGCGCTGAGCGCGTAGGTTTTCATGCGCGGTAAAAGCAGTGAGCTCAGGTCGGCGCTGGGGGTGCTGAGTGGCTGATGCCAGGCAATCTCGGCCTGTTCGACCAACGTTTCGTGTGAATTGGCTTTTGGCTGCACCACCACCGCTTGCTTGTGTGCCAGGAAACTGGCGGGCAGTGTTGCCTTGCCTTGTTCGCTCGTCGTCGCATAGCTCACGATCAGTTCCTGCTTGGCGCGTGTCATGGCAACGTAGAATAAACGAAGTCGTTCATCGGGGCTGTCCCCGGCTGGGGCGAGTGGCAGGTTTTCGGGGTAGCGAATTATGCGCTGACGGCTACGGGCCTTTTCACCCCAAATCGCATCGATGGCGTGCGGAATAAAGACGATTGAGTATTCGAGGCCCTTTGACTTGTGAGCGGTCATGAGGGTGACGGCCTGTTCGTGCTCGTCGCCAACGTTTCGGTGCAATGGAATTGCGACACCCATCGTTCGGTGCGTATCGATGAAATCAATAAACAGTGAGAGTGTTGCCGGTACGTCGGACTTGTAGGCACGCAGTGCCCGACGAATGGCGCTGAGCGCTGCTAAGTAGTTCAGATAACGGCCTGGCTCGGCGGCGAGTTCCTCTGGTGAGAAGAAGTAGGTAAAGAAGGGGCTGGTGAAACTTCCTTCTTCGTCGTCTGGTCGACCAATCATACGGTCAAGGAGGCTTTCAAGTGTGTCGTGGTGAGCTCGGGCGGCCAATTCGACTATCCAGGCGTGAATTGGCACAAAGCGCTCAAAGGCAGGCATACGGTCCATCCAGCGCCCGCGGCTATCGTAGGCATTTGTACTCAGCTGCCAGATTTCAAGCGGCGTCAGGCCCCATGCGGGGTGTGCCAGCAGCTGTGGCATGAGGGCGTTGGCATCGGCGTGTCGCTGGGTTGCGAGTAATGATACGACACGGGCTAAAAGTTCAAGCGCAACAATCGGCGCTTCGTCGAGTGCATTATCTTGGCGTTCGTAGCGAACCGGAATGCCGGCATGTTCAAAATGAGGAAGGAGCTCAGCCAGTTCGGCATGCTTACGTGTAAGTACGACGATGTCATTGGCGTCATGCTTCTTCAAGCGATCCTGGATCTGTTCGATGAGCCACTGGCGCTCGTCTTGCGCACGTTCTAGCTCGAATAACTCCGCTTTAGTGGCGCCACTTTGGTGGGCGGTCAACGTCTTATCCAGATCAGGGATGATAGTCTCGAGGCGCTCACCACCCTGGGTGATGATTGCCCGGGCTTCTTCGAGAATGGGCGCCTGTGAGCGATAGTTATCTGTGAGCGTCACGACTGTTGCGGTGGGATACAGCTCGCGGAAGCGCAAAATGTTACTGATATCGGCACCTTGGAAGCTGTAAATTGCTTGGTCGTCGTCGCCGACTACCATAATGTTGGCGCTGTCATTACCATGTAGGCTGTCGGTTAGTCGGTGAATAATGCGCATCTGGGCGAGGTTTGTGTCTTGGAACTCGTCGACCATCATATACAGGTATTGTTCTTGCAGCGCGAAGCGCAGGTCGTCGTAGACTTCAATAGCGTGGACGACTTGCAGGATCATGTCGTCGTAATCGTAGCGGCTGGCCTGCTCCATGCGGCGCAAGTACTCACCATAGACGTAGGCAGTGGCCCGAAGCTTGGCAATATGTTTTCGTGACGCCAGCTGTTGGCCGTGGGGGCCGCCTTTTTCGAGCCATTTTTTCTTCCAGGCGGTCAGTGGTTTTGTGGGATGTTCTGTTTCAGCTGCTTCAACAGCAGCAACGAGACTATCGTAGATAGTGCGAATCAGCGGTGTTACTTCGTACAGTGTCTCGGAGTTGTTCGCTGCCTCGGTGAGCGATGCGACGGCGGTGCTTAGTGGTTCAGCCAAGCCTTTTTTGATAGGTGTGTCGAACAGTGCTCCAATGGTGCGTTCAATCATGTCGAGCGCAATTTCATCTTGGTCGAGAATTGCCCGCAGCTCATCACTCGTTAGACCACTTCGCTTCAGCTCCGAGATGATTGTCTGAGCAGCCTTAAGATGAACAAATTCGCCGTTCATCGTGGTAGCGAGTGGGCTTGAGTGAGGGAGCTCACTAAAGATACTACGAAGCAATTCGTAGCGCGTGACATCATCGGCGGGCTGAAAATCGGCGCCATTATAAAAGTACTCGCGGTAACGGTTGATGATTTCTGTCCCGAAACTGTGAAAAGTGTGAATCGAGACTTTGTAGGCGTCTTTCCCGATGATCCCGATCAGACGTTCGCGCATGGCGGCGGCACCGCTATCGGTGAAGGTCAAGCAAAGAATGTTCTCGGGAAGCGTGTCGGTTTTTTGCAAAACGTTAGCAATACGAACACTAAGCAGCTCGGTTTTTCCTGTACCTGGCCCGGCCACGACCATCACCGGTCCATCGATGGCATCAACAGCCTGTTTTTGTCGTTGGTTTAGCTGGGCGTAGCGTGAAGAGAACTCCATATACCTCTATTATACCTGAGGTGGTACAATAACAGGCATGAATGAGCACGTCTATAATGACATTGAACTCGAACGGACGCTGAAAGCGAAGTTTGGGGTTGATGCTGAAGTCGACGCGGTCATTGGACGTCGGTTCCCCGTCAGTCGTACCGCTGAAGCGACTCTTTTCCTGACAAAAAAGAAGCAACTGTTTCTGTTTGTCAGTAGTCAGTCAAAACTGGTATTAAGCGACGTGCAGAAAATCGTTTCAAGGGTTGGGCTGAAGGCTGAAATGTATCTCCCGCCAAAGGGGCGGCCGCACTATTTTGATGAAGTCGGCACCCAGCTCTTTCGCGAGGTATTTCCTGGTCGTACCAACATTAATGCGCAAGACATCGCTTTTTATCGGACGCTCACTCCCTATTCCCCTGCGCTGATTCTCATTTCAGAAGTAAAAGAAGGTGTTGTTCGCCAGTTTGACAGCGATAATACCGGCGGCTGGCGCTTACTCGCAAAGTTTGCCTATCGTCGAATTAAGACGAGCTAGACTGAGAGATTTTGAGCAAGTGTTTGAAGTGCTTGTTGTGCTGTTTCGGTGGTGAAGGTCGTGGCATCACGGGGTTCGGTGATGGAAAGTGTGTAATGGCGAAGCCCGTCAATAAGCGTAAGGCTATGTCGTGTTCCTGCTGGCTCAACGACGTCATTGCTCAAAAAGTATGACGGCTTTCCTTCAATAGAACCTGCAATAACACCCGGTTCGTTTGCAATCGCAAATGCATCGAGGCTTTCTTGGCTGCCGTGGACGTAGACTTCAACCGTGAGACCCTGTTGACCATTGAACCCATTTTCAAAAGTGCCCCCTTCAATAAAAGAGTATACGCAAGATTGTGTTTCGTCTCCTTTAATTTGTTCGCCAAATTGGCTGCCGATATACACGCGACCGGTATTGTCGGGGCCTTGGAGCAACTGAGCGACTGACCCGAGTGTATTCTGGATGACAGCTTTGTCGAGTACCGTGCACGCTCCGTAGTCTTTCGAGGTATCAACTTGGCCCGGCTCCACCGTGGCAACTGGTGCACCCTGATCGGTGTTTGAAGGTCTGTTTAATAGAATGAGCGCCCCGAACGCTAGCCCGGCAACCACAATCACTGCGCCTATACTGATGAGAATTTGTTTGAGTCGGTTATTCATCAGCAACTGCTTCCTCCGGCCGTCACACAACGAGTATTGAGATAGGTCTGGCTAGAATTAGCGTTGGGTCCGTTACAGCGAATGTAGGCTTCGAAGATAGCCTGGAACCCACTGCTTGGCGATATCATGTGCCAGGTCGCTCTTGTTGTCCAGCCGGCTTCATACCAGGTTGTCGGTGAGTTATAGCGACCACGCATCCATACATTACGAGTGGTGCCCGCTGGACAGGTACCATCGACAGTCCCGTATGCGTGGTAGTAGTTCCCAGCTGGGTTAAAGGTTACACCGGGTAGCCAGCCGCTTTCAGAAGAGTGTTTAACCGTGCAGCATGGGCGAACGGCACTAAAGCTCACACCCGTCGCTGCATTAACCGTCGTCGTTGCAGTGGCAGTAGGTGATGGACTAATGCTCTGGGTTGATCCAACAAGAGCGTAGACTCGATAGTATCTGGTTTGGCCTTGGCTGAGCCCAGTCACCACTTGGCTAGTTCCTGTAATGCCGGTGATTGTCGTTGGTGAGGTGAACGACGAGCTCGTTGAGTGCTGAAGTGTGTACGTGGTCGCAACACTGACCGATGCCCAGTTAAGCGTCACTTGCGTCGAAGAGTTGACGGTAGCGGTGAGAGTTGCTGGCGCAGGAACGAACGTCGTAGCTGTGCCAATGTTCGAAAGCGGGCTTTCGATTGCACCGTCAACACCCTTTACCTGATAGTAGTATGCGACACCTGTCGACAAACCAGTCCGTACCGAAGAGGTACCAGTGATGCCAGGAATCTCTATTGGGCTCACAAGATTTCCGCCGCTGACCGATGTTGCTTGGTAGAGCGTATATGTTGTCGACCCGGCAATCGCACCCCAAGTGACAGTAATTTGTGAGTTGGAGTTAGCTGTTGCGACGAGTGACGAGGCACTGAGTGCATCCGTGGTTGGCGATACGGTGTTTGACCACTGTCCAGTGAGATCTCCAGCAAAGAGCGCTTCGACCCGTAGCCAGTACTGGGTTCCGTCGGTGAGACCAGTTGCCTGGTAGGTTGTTTCAGGAAGGTCAAACATCGGGTCGCCGCTATCAAATGTCGAGTTTGTACTAATTTGGACCCTGTAATTTGATGCATTAAGCACGGGCGACCAAGAAACGGTAATGGTTGTAAAGTCAGTATCGGTCACCGTAAGTACGGGCACACCGGAGGTCGCAATATCGGTGCTGCGCCGGCTTTCTATTTCGGCTATTGTATCTTGTGCTTCTTCTTTATATCTTAGCGTGTAGCTCAAGCACGAGCTTCCGCTTAAGCACGTCTCACTTCCATCTCCTTGGTATTCAAAGAAATCGTCACCCTCAAGTGTCAGCGGCTCGCATCGAAGAGAGTTATCGGTGTTCGATTCTCCTGGGGCAATTAATGCATCTGTGGTGATGCCAGGGAGGGCTTGTGCAACTGTTTCTGCTGGCGCCGTAAGGATAGCGCAGCCAGGGTATTCACCGTTCTCATCAAAATACTTTTCAAGTGACTCAACAAGCGAGGACACACTCGCAGATCGCTGTGCGTCTCTTCCATCTTCTTGGAAGCGAGTAAACCCGAATACCGTAATTGTTGCCAAAATGCCGATCACCGCAATGACCACGATGAGTTCGATAAGGGTAAAACCATTGGCACGGCGTGCGAGCTTCATACTCACCAGTGTACCATAGCCGTAAGCAGTATCAAGCCTTGTCGAGAACGACGAGATGTTCGATATGAGGGGTATGGGGGAAGAAGTTGTAGCCTCGGTGTGCACGTACCGCGTATTTGGCTGAAAGCAGTGCGACGTCGCGGGCCTGAGTAGCCGGGTTGCAGGAAAGGTAGATAATTCGCTCCGGAAGGACTTCAAGTAAACGGTCGGTGACATCGGCGTGGAGGCCGGCGCGTGGCGGATCGACAATAACCGTCGCATCAGCCGTAATGTATTCTAGGGCAGCTTCGCTCGGTGCAAGGACGGCCGTGGCACCCTTTTTACCGAGTGCCTCAATGTTTTGACGCATTTCGCGTACGGCGTGTTCGTTTACTTCAACTAAAGTCACGTTGTCGCCCCCGATCGTCAGGCCAATCGTCCCAACGCCGCTATATAAGTCAACGACGGGCGTGTTCGCGGGGATCGCTTTTTGCATATCGCGCAACGCTTCTTCGTAGACTGGCAGATTAATTTGGAAGAAGCCCTCAGTCGCGTAGCGAAATGGGACATCGAGAATTGTGTCGGTGAGAGCAAGCTCGCCGTGTGCTTGCAAGCGTTCCGTGATGACGCTGGCGGGGCTTTTTGGGTTGCTGTATATCAGTTCGAAACCGTCGATGGCCAGCGCTTCGAGTTCTTCTGGGCTGAAGTGGGCAAATTCCAGTGATTTGACGTAGAGCTGGCCACTTACTTTGCCGTCTCGGCTTGAGCGAACCAAGAATGTCTTGAGCTCCATACCGTTCAGATGACGGCGCGAATGGAGAATGTCGATCATGCGAGCGGCTGCTTCGTTAATAGCGTCGCTTGCCAGGCTGGTGCCGTCAACTTCGATTTTCTGGTGAGAGCCACGTTTAAAGAACGCCAGGCTCAGGCTGCGTTCTTCCCTATTCCACCAAAAGCTAAATTCAACCTTGTTACGGTAGCCGTACTCAACGCCGTCGGAATACATCTCGCTACTGGCTGGCAGTGCAAAGTGGTGCATGGCAAACGCTTCGTCGATCAGTTGGATTTTATAGCGGTTCTCGTCTTCTAAGGAAAGGATTTGCCACGGGCTGGTAGAAAGAAAGCTACCTGGGTCTTTTGGCGCAACCCGCTCGGGGCTGGCTTCGGTGACTTTTGTGACTACCCCTTCGGCATATGAAGAGCGCTTCTTGTTGATCTCTACTTCAACCAATTCGCCGGGTAACCCACCCCACACAAATAATTTGCGGCCATCTGCCATGGTCGCAATCGCCCTTCCTTCGCCGACGATGCGGTCCAGGCGGACTTCTTCAGTTTGGATAACTCGCTGTTTCACTCTTGGTAGTATACTACAGTCCGGCCTATCCGCCTCTTTAAATGACGGCCTTTTGTGGTAAAATAATGAAGTTCTTTTCACACGTCAACAGTGATGGGGATTGGCCAAGTGGTAAGGCACCGGGTTCTGGTCCCGGTATCGGGGGTTCGAATCCCTCATCCCCAGCCAAGTAGAACGCAAAGCGTTTTTATCCGCCAAGAGAGAAATATCGAATAAATCAGGCGACTCTGTAACAGGGGTCGTTTTGATTTTTTCTTCGTTTTCCTCGCTATTTTTGAAAGTTTGGTTACTCATTTTTTACCTCCCGAGGATTTGCCTCGTTTTTAA
This sequence comes from Candidatus Saccharibacteria bacterium UBA6175, assembly GCA_002422915.1. Classification (GTDB taxonomy): domain Bacteria; phylum Patescibacteriota; class Saccharimonadia; order Saccharimonadales; family Saccharimonadaceae; genus Microsaccharimonas. The sequence continues at coordinate 143,733 of DITV01000002.1, forward strand.
TGATTTTTCGGCTATCACCTCCGCAAATTTGCTGTATTTAACAGATACAGAACCGTTATAAGAAGTGATACGAGAGAAAAGTTTGGTTATTATGACGCGTTTTTGTTCAACCGAGCGTGTTTGGTATAGTTCAGCCGCTTTCTGAGACAAGTTGAGGAGTGCGAGCCGTTGTTCTAGGTCGTTACTGCCGCGTTCTAGGATGGTGTTGCGCTTTGCTTCCAGTTCCGCCTGCTGTGCGGTGAGTTGGGCGCGCTTCGTATCATAAAGCTCGCGGGTAATATCGCCAGCTAGCTTGTCGTCGTATAACTCGTTACTCATGCGGGTTAGTCGGTCAATCTGCACGGTTAGACTACGGAGGCTTTGCTCCCTCGTTTCGCTCGTCGTTGATTTACGACGGCGTAGTTCTTCTATCACCCAATCGACAATCGCCCGAGAGGGACTGACAAGGCTATGGAGCATGGCGAGTATTTCCGCCTCGACACGGTCTTCCCGAAGCGTCTTATTGCCTTTACACTCTGGCTTTAATCGCTGACATGCACCGTAGTAACGGCCTTTTTGAAGCTGCCACGTAATAGTGCCACCGCATACCTCGCAGGTAATAAGACTCTTAAAGACGGGATTGTGTTTCTTTAACGTCGCTGGTCGTCTGCCGTGTAGTTTTTGCTGCACGCGGTCAAACAGCTCCTTACTAATAAAGGTTTCTTGTTTGCCTGGATAGTCTTTGCCACTAAAGCGGTTAATGCCGATATAAAACGGATTAGTCAGCATCTTGTGGACTTTACTTTTGGCATATGGGCGGCCTTTGCGTGTTCTGATGCCACGCAGGTACATTTCATGTGCCGTTGTTGCGACCGACTGGCTTGGATTGAGGAACAACTGGAACATGGCGGCAATAACCTTTGAGGTACTAGGGTCTGGTACGTGAATGCGTTTGCCGTCGTGGGTCACAGTTATGTAGCCCGGTGGCGGTGAAGACGGCAGCCATCCCTGTGCGAGCTTTTCGTTCCAACCTTTCATCGCTTCTTCGCGGAGGTTGTCTATGTAGTTTTTCGCCATGACGACACGGATACCCCAATTCAGCCATTCCTGCGAGCGCGAGTTTTGGTGCATGATGAGGCCGTCTTTCACGAAGTGGACTTTGCGTTCGGAGTCGGCCATCAGCCAGTCGTGCGTTTCAACTGCATCGTGAAGGTTGCGGACGTGGCGATCGACTTTCTCAACGATCAAGTTTTTCACGTCATTGTCTTCAATGAACTTCATTGCTTCTTGGAATATTTTGCGCTGCAACGTCTTTGAAGCTGACTCAGCAATCTCAAACGTCTGCAATACTTTGAAGTTCCGATCAAGTGCATAGTTTGTGAGGAATCGCTTTTGGGCTGGTAGCGAATAGCCCTCGTCTTCTTGGCGTTTGCTAGAAACGCGGGCAATATTAACAGCTCGTTCCTGTGCCATCTTCCTCACCCTCGCTATAAAATGCCTCAAAAAACGAAATCAGCGACTCACTCAGCTCCGACGCTTCTTTATAGGAGATAGCGGTTGTCAGTTCGCTTTGAACGATACCCTGTAAGGCTAAAATGCCCGGGTCTTGCGCTACATCCTTATATGTCGTTACCCCTGATTTCGTATCCATACTACCCCTATAAAGCTATTTCTTAACTAACCTTATAAGGATAGTATATATCCTTATCGGGATAGTTTCAAGTAGTTTTTGTTAGAATGTCGGTATTCTAACAAACTTATCTGTTCTATCCCTGTTATACTTTGCTTTTTATTTCTTCTTCTATACTATATATCTATAGTAAGGAGAAGATGAGTCGGTATGCGGACACGAACATTAAATCAGAGCCAACTTGATCTACTACATATACTCTATCGGTTTCGTTTTGGAACACGGTCACTACTCGCTACATACCTAGAAAAACCGAACAACACATCACTCTATTCAAAACTCAGCATCCTTGAGAGACATGGCCTGATTGCTTCGCGGTATAACTCCTCATATAAACTCGCTGGACGGGAGGCTGAGTACTTCGTTATCCCCTCGGGTGTTCGAGTGCTGCGAGTCACTCAACACATTGACGACCCTGCGGCCTTGCAAGCAAGCTACAAAGACAAAACAGCGTCCGATCAGTTTATTCGTCGTACCACCCTACTATTTAAACTTCGCAATACTCTCACCGCCGCGTATCCATCACTCAAGTACTTCACGGCGCGGGACATTCATCAGCTCGATTACTTTCCTAAAAAACGTCCTACCGCGTACTTTTCCTGTAAGGAGAAGGACGCAACCCAGCGATTCTTCCTTGAATACCTGCCAGCTCAGACGCCAACGAGCGCCATCAAGAACCGCATTAAACAATACACTGCCTACTACGACGAAGATGCCTGGGGCGTCACCGAAACGCCGTTTCCGATCGTATTATATGTATGCGAGGACGGTCTGACCGAAAAGGGCGTTCTATGGCATATCCAGCGAGAACGCTATAAAAGTGACACAGATATCCATTACTACACGACAACGCAAAAAGCATTACTCTCAAACCCGATTGATCCGATCTGGACGAACGCGGAAGATACCGACGAACTACTGACACTTACGGATATATGACCAGATAACTTACAATAGTCACAGGAGTTTTATTATGGATAAAGAAAATCGCATATTTCGGCAAGCTAGTTATCTTGGCAAGGCGCTTTTGATAAGTACGGCAGATGGTTCGATTGTTGCAACTGGTGAAGGCCAATTCGATACCACCGAGCGGAAGCTCCATGTTCACTTCGATATCCCAGATATTGGCGAGCATGGTGAGGTCATGGCCGTCTTGCAGACCAATGCTGGGTATTTCAGCCCGCTTCAAATCTATTCGCACACCGTCATACCCTTCGGGCATAATACGCGCGTTCACTCAATGGATACCTTTCTTCACTGGCCGCTGTCAAAGCCGTCGAATTACATTCTCGAAGTATTCCCAAAGCTCGACCTGTTCATAAAGACGGGGTACGGCGAAGAAAAACAGATCATCGACAAGGATGGCAAGAAAGTGGTTGTTACGAAACGAGCAGAATGGCAGGAACTAGCCAATGCGGAGCATGGCAAATACACAGTCAAGGCGTTTAGTACGTTTGGCACGAGTTTTAATCGGGGTAACGTCGATGATGTCATTCGGGTTTTGCCGCGTCTCGGATTTACTGTCGGCACGAACGACAGCGGCGGCTTCTCAATTCGTGATATTCATAAGTTAATTCAAGCATTTCAGTTTTATTGGATCAACTCACATGATTACAAGGATGGTGAGATAACGGCAATTCGGCTTGGTGAGATTCAGTGCTTCATAGTATCTCCTCAGCTCAAGGCGTTCGCTAGCAACGTGACGCAGTACAGAGAATATGTTGCAGTAGACGATACGCTAGAAATTGAATACCTCGCGAAACTTATTCATTTTCTACTCAACCCCGATAACAAAAAGAACCTCTCGTCTGCCAGTAAAGTTGGCCCGGCTCTTTCAAGAGTGGGTGCGTGGCGGTTCAAAGAACGACACAGGACGATAGATTATCAGGTGATAGACCTCGTTTTCGCTTTACAAAGTCTTTGTGAAGACATTGCTGACGACACCATCAAGCAAGCAAATAATAAGACTAAGGCAGAGACACAGGCGGGCGTTACGGCTGTACTTGAAAAGATCGATGAGATTAAAGAAGATTTGCCAGAGAACGTCCGCAACTTCTACCTGCAAGACCCAAAAAGCATTTATGGCTTCATTACGCGACCAACATTCATGGAATCTGTCAGGGTTACCTTTGAAAGACTAGGTATCGACATGAGTGAACATCAAGCGGTTATTAAAGAAATCGACAAGGCTCGCCGCCAGATCGTTCATAGTGAGAAATATGATGGTGAGTTTCTGGTCGAGCTCTTTACTCATGGCACAACGACGGTCGAGAAAGACGAGCAAGGCCGAGTAAAGTCGATGGCATTTGGTATTAAGACTGGTAGTGTCGATAAGCTTTACGATCTACTGAAAATAATCACTCGAGCTTACCTCGATCAGTACAAAGACTAATATAATGACCCCAACGAGACTTACCATCCTCTATCTCGACAACGTTTCAATTGAACTAGGCGTTAATCTCGACATGCTTCATGATCACCTCGGTGCGCGAGGCCGAGGAGATATAAAATTGCACATACACACTCTTCCCGTTGGCCCATCTCTACAAGAGTATGACTTCATATTCGTCCTGCCTGACTCGGTGAAAGGTAAAGATGCGATTATCCAGTACGTCATCGAGCAAAACATCGATATTATCCATGACCCCTACCAAGCCTTTAATGATAAAGAGCGGTGGGCGCAACGTGACAAGCTCTACTTCACGACCTCTATGAAAGACCTGTACACTCAGATAGAAGCATACCTCGCAGGTCTCAACGTAGCATGGCTGATGGAAGATCCAATCTTTAACCTTCCTTGGATTATGAAGTATGAGCGCCGAGGCGGTCTCACCAATAAAGCATTCAGGGCACTCTCTACGGCACAGGAGAAAGGCTACTCATCAAAGCAGCTAGACTACGTCCGTGCACTGCTTAACAAAATCATGCATATTGAGTATGCTCGCGATCAGCTTTATTACTTCCTGATATTAAAGCGCCGATCGAGTCGGAATGGGAGCGAAACTAACTATAAACTTGAATTAACCTACCATCTTACTAACTACACGTTCTCAATTTGTAGCGTTATGGATATCTTCGCTCGACTTTTGAATGATCGCTACGGGCTAGGTTATGGACAGTATCAGAACTATGGCATTGAAAAAACCGAGTTCATCTCGAAGCTCGCCGCGAAGCGCAAATCCCTTGCCCACATTTTCAACCTCAAGAAATATAACGGTTGGGCGGAGCTTATCAAGGTGCGCCGTAACGAGTTTACGCATAGTTCGCATATATATCTGACGCCAATGCTCATGGAAAAGAAGCAACCACTATCCGACGAGGAGTTGGAGGCGCTTGTTGATCAGACTTTAGATTGGGAGCTTATAAAGTCTTCTGGCATGGAAGAAACCATTGCCGGTATGCGGGCAACAATCAAACAGAATCTGGCTATCGAACATAACTACGATGTAGTAGCAGAAGACATCATGACACTTGAAAAGGTCGATAAGTCCACGGGACAAATGCGCCAATATGTCGTGAAGCCGCTTAATGCTATCGATCAAGACTTCGAAAAAATAAGTGAGATCATTGAGCGAACCTTTGATAATTTATCGCACGCACGCCAATAAGTTATTCCCCTGTGGATAAGAAAGTTGCGCCTCATCCTGCTTATGGTAGACTGGAAACAGATATCATTTAAATCATGTTAGCGAAGAAAGCAAGATCGTATGAATTTCAATAAAAACGGCGGGAATTTAACGAATTATACAACGATTTATGAAAAAAGCAAGCTCTCTCTCTCTCTCTCTCTCTCTCTCAGAAGGTAAGGGGTAAATATGATGGAGCGTACGCAAATATGAGGGGTCACCCGCCAAACGTTCGCACACTTTCTCGCGGCTTCACTATTGTTGAGCTGTTAATTGTCATCGTCGTCATCGCCATCCTCGCCGCTATTACTATCGTCGCCTACAACGGCATTCAAAACAGAGCCAAAGATTCAGCCTCTCTTTCCAATGCTCAGCAAACAGGCAAGAAACTGACCGTTTACGCCCTCAGTAACGGCGAGGCACTTCCTGCTGATCTTGCTACCGCTGGTATCACCAACTCAGGCGACATCACCTACCAATACACCCGCAATACCACCACTAACCCTAACACCTTTTGCCTCACGACGACGTCTGGCGGAACGAGTGCGCATATTGCAGGGAGCACTAGCAGTATCAAGAACGCGGTAGCTGGCCCTTGCCCCGGTCACACAGGCACCGCACCAACCACACTGGCTGGCGGCGGCACTTGTCCAGACGGCTATATAGTAGTGCCAGGTTCGAGTCTGTATGACACCGAAGCGTTCTGTGTGATGAAATACGAAGCCAAGAACGTTTCAAGCGTCGCCACCTCTCAGTCTAGCGGCACGCCGTGGGTTTCCATCAGCCAAACAGCCTCAATCTCAACCGCCGCCGCGGCTTGTGACGGCTGTCACCTCATAACTGAAAACGAATGGCTCACCATCGCCCAAAATACCATGAGCGTCGGCAGTAACTGGCTCGCGGGCACTGTTGGTAACAGCACCGGAATGTACCGCGGCCACACGGATAACGCTCCCTCTAGCAGTCTCGCCGCTTCAACTGACAACGACGGTTATTCTGGCACAGGCCAAACCACCGGTGAGCAGCGCCGCACCCTCACTCTGAATAACGGCGAAGTCATCTGGGATTTCGCAGGCAACGTCTGGGAGTGGACATCTGGCACGACCGAAGGAGCTGGTAACCAGCCAGGCGCAGCGGGTTACGGTTGGCGCAACTGGAATTCTCTTGCATCCGCTGGCAATCTCTCGCCAAATCCATTCCCATCTTATGCTAATCCAGATGCGAACGCCTGGACGTCCACCCAGAATATAGGACAAATATACAGTAGTTCAACCGAGGGAGGTCTCCGTGCCTTTCTACGCGGTGGCTACTGGAACAATGGCTCGTACGCCGGGGTGTTTGCGCTCCTTTTGAACAATTCGCCCAGCAGCACGTACAGCGACATCGGTTTCCGAGTTGCCCGGTGATACAGACTTTAACTCTTAGTTCTTCAGTACTTTCATCTTAGGGCGAGCCTGACAAGGCTCGCCTCCAGAGATTGTTCGTAAACCTGAGAATTCTCAAACAACAATTAACTCTGAACGGAAAGGGATGGGTTTCGTCGTCGTGCCCAAGAAAGAATTCATAATTTACACTAAAATGCTTGAGGTGACACTCTGGCTTTTCGAGAAAGCAAATACCTTTCCGAAGAAGCAGCGATTTGTCCTCGGGCAACAGATTGAAAACAGTGCGCTTGCCTGTTTGCGTCTGATCATCGAAGCCAACGATGCTCGGGCGCAAGCAGCCAAGTTACGCAAGCTCGATGCGCTGAATGTCGAACTGGAAGTACTTCGCAGCCTGCTTCGGGTCGCTTATGAAGCGCAATTCATGAATGGTAAAAGTCTCGGCTACATCATCGGGCTGATTGACGAGATCGGTAAGATGCGCGGCGGCTGGGCGCATAACTACTTAGGCGACTCAAGGCCATCAAACAGCGAGAGCTGAACTTTCTTCTTGATTGCCCGCGCTAGTTGACGACGATAGGCACGCCGAACGGCGCGAACGAACGCATGATCGGCAAGTTTTGTCTCAAGCGCTTTAATCAGCGTCTCGCTCCGCGCGAAAGCAGCGTGGGCTTTCCAGGCGGTCAGTGATTCTTGGACTTTAGCGGGCGGGATACGTTCCTCGACCATATGGCGAAGCTGGCGGTAGTAACGGCGCTTGAAACGCCTGACGGTACTACCTCGTAGCTTCATATAGTGCGGATAGATAGTGTAGCCGACGAACGATACCCCATGCTTTACTGGATAGACCCGTACTTTATGGGGGTGAACGGTAAGATACAATTTTTCGTAAAGAAACTCGGTCATCTGTTTTTGCCAGATGCGCAGCTGTGCTTTATCTTCGTGGAACAAGAGAATATCGTCCATATAGCGAACATAGTACTTTGCCTTCAACGTTTGTTTAGCGTACATATCCACTTCGTGTAGATAAATGTTGGCAAATAGCTGGCTGGTGAGGTTGCCGATCGGGATGCCGCGTCGTCCTTTCGTATGGTAGTAAGAATCAGGCGCAAACAAGTGGTCGTGTTCGGTACTGCTATCGGTTGAATCGACAATAGTTTGCAGCAGAGCAAGTAGCCGTTTGTCTGTTACTCTTTGAGCGATTAGTTCCATTAACTTATCGTGATTAATCGACGGATAATACTTGGACACATCAAGCTGACAGACGTAGAGTACCTTATCGGAGCGAAGGAAGTGTTGGACTAGCTTGGCGGCGTGATGAATACCTTTGCCCGGCCGACAGGCCTGTGATCCGGGAATAAAGAAGCGCTCATAGTAGGGACTCATCATGTTATGAATCGCGTGCTGAACAATCCGATCACGATAGGCGGGTGCTTCAATGGAGCGTTTCTTTGGCTCCCTGATTTCCTTATGGCGATATGGCAGCGGCCGATACGTACCATCCTGAAGTTCCTGCTGGATTTCCAGCAGCCTGCTCATATGGTGATAGTTATAGGTAGCTGCAACTTGGGAATTGCGTTTGCCACGAAAGGCTCGTCTGTGTGCGTACAGAAGTGACTCGGTTGAGATGATTTTGTCAAAAACGTCTTCCATAGGCATTACTGTATCAAGTATACTGCTTATGGTGGGATGATTACAGGAGGTCTCCGTGCCTTTCAACGCGGTGGCAACTGGAACAATGGCTCGAACGCCGGGGTGTTTACGCTCAATTTGAACAATTCGCCCAGCAACACGAACAGCAACATCGGTTTCCGAGTTGCCCGGGATAGTAATCAGTGGCCCGATATGATGCGAGTGATTGTATCATCAGTGCCGTTAGTATCCGATCATCTCGTTACCAGTCTGGCGATAGCTTTAGGGCTATTCACGACAAACAAACAAGAAACCTCGCGGTTCAGTCTCGCGAGGTTTTGCTTTTTATTTGACCAACCTTAGTCAATATGGTACGCTACCTCTGAAGGGTCTTACAGAGTATATTTTGAGGACACTTTCGAGGGTACTATCTTGAAAGTGTCTTTTTTATCAGGGAGGAATCGGTCTTCAACGAGTGGTACGACCCTACGAGAAGCGTTTGAACGATTCGCCGCGGAGAACAAACATCATGAATGATGATCTCAACTCGCTGCACTTCGTTGCCACTATGCTTTCAAGCAAGTGGACACTCCCTGTTGTCTATGCCTTAAAAGACCGGACTCACCGTTACCACGAAATACACAAACATCTTCCAACCGCTACAGAAAAAATGCTCACCGCAACACTCCGCAAACTCGAAAAAGACGGACTGGTGAAGCGAAAGATTTACCCCACCGTTCCTCCAAAAGTTGAATACACACTAACGCCTCTTGGCCTCGAGGTGTTGGCGATGACCCAGTCGGTCAGTCAATTTGTTAGAAGCAATCCAGTTATCGCACAAGCAAAAGAGGCCCACACCGGAGCCTCTTTTTTAAACGCGACACAAAACCTTCCTCGCGCGACTAAGTGTCCTCACTGACACCACTCTCTTCTCGTACCCCTGTTTAGCGGTACTTTCCTTGATGATAGTAACTACCTTTAGTGGATGTAACATACAAAAAAGTCGGTTCTTGTAGACTTGCTAAGTCTAGGTAATAGTGGCATCAGGCGTGAGAGGTCTCTCACGATTAAGGACTCACGGTGGCAATGAGCGTTCACTATTAACTATCTTCAGGGAGGTACAATGAAGAATATCAAACAGCTTTTTGTCATTGCAGCTTTTGTGGCGGTAGGTTTGCCGCTCATCGTGGCTGACGCGGCATTCGCAGCCGACGTGGCGGGTGTCAAGGAAACACAAGACTTTATCCGCTCGGTGATTACCGTCGTTGCTGGCTTTGCTGGCCTCGTCGCGGCTGGATTCTTCGTGATGGGCGGATTTACGTATATTACTAGCTCTGGCAACCCGGAGCGACTCGATCGGGCAAAGAATACGCTGCTCTGGTCGGGCATCGGCCTGGCGATCGTCATTGCCGCCTTCGTTATCAGCAACATTGTCGTTACCCTAGCAACCAACGCATTCGGCAGTTAGGAGAGAGACGTGAGTGAGCTTCTTACCATGAGCCTCACGCTCATGGCGGATTCGTCTGGAGCGGTAACGGCAATACGCGAGTGGGTCACGCCAATTATGCAGGCATTGACAGGGCTAGCGGCACTCGCGAGCGTTCTGTTTCTGGTCTACGGCGGATTTCTCTACATTACCAGTCGTGGCTCACCCGATAAACTAGACGGCGCGAAGCGAGTCCTGAAGAACGCTTTGATCGGCCTCGTGATCGTGCTCGGTGCGGCGACGCTGACAGCCATTCTTTCTGGTGTCGCCTCATCAAACCTGTCGCCAAGTACTGCGACACTGCCAAGTTTAGAGGCGATCGAGCCAAAGGAGGCAAGCAGCGGGCTGATCGAAATACTCATCAACGCCATCGTAGGGCTATTGAGTCTCATCATTCAAACAGTCGCCACACCGTTTCTCGATGCTCTCGACTTCTTTACAAAAGCAACCCCACTGATGAGCGACAACCCGACCGTGTTTAACCTTTGGCTGGCGATGGTCGGTATTACGGACGTGCTGTTCGTCGTTGTTATTGCACTGCTCGGCTTCCATGTGATGAGCGCCAGCACGTTCGGGTTTGATGAGATCGAGTTCAAGCACCTATTGCCACGTATCGGACTAATCTTCCTACTGGTTAATACCTCGATCTTCGTCATTGACGGTATTATCGGCCTGTCGAATGCCCTCATTACGGCGATGAGCAAGGTTGGCGGCGCATCGTCGGTCTGGGAAACCCTGATACAAGTGGTAAACGACTCTGGTGGTCAAGGCATCGCTGCGCTGCTTATCATGTTGGCGTTCCTGATCTTCTCGGTCATTCTGCTGGTGTACTACGTCGGTCGCCTGGTGACGCTGTTCATTGGAGCAGTCTTGTCGCCACTCGTCGTGTTGATCTGGCTGGTGCCGGGCTTTCGGGACTTTTCTGAAACCGCCATGAAAACTTATATCTCGGTTATTTTCGTGCTGTTTGTCCATGTTGTTATCTTGCAACTGGCGGCCTCGCTCTTTGTCGGCATGTCGGCAGCAAGCGGTAACGATGTGCCAAATACGCTCATTGCGATGGTGACAGGACTCGCGACGATCATTGCGCTTTTAAAAACTCAAGGATTCATGAATCAACTCAGCTACGTCAGTATAGGGCCGCGCTCAATGCGTCAGCTTGGTCGCCAGTTCATGAGCGGCGTGAGCTATCTTGGCAGAAAGGGTGGCACTGCTATCAAAACCGTCTCCTCGCGTAGTAGTAGCGGTAAATCAGGTGGCGGCAGTGCGGCGGTGAAGAAAGCGACTAATTCCGGCGGCGCAACCTACCGACAACCATCCGCCCGCCCAACGCCGTCTGTCACGGTGACGAGAGTACCAGCAGCAGGCGCTACTCCGACCAAGCAGGCGGCAAAGAAGAATATGGAACAAGCGCCACTTGCGACCGTCCGTGAGCTACCCGTGAAGCAAAGCCAACGGACAAAAGATCAAACAACCACTAAGGAGGATAAAGCAGCATGAAAGCCACTATTGTACCCGCCCAAGTAACGACTGTTGAAGACCGTATCGCTGGTAATCTCGGTCTGTCTCAACTGATGCTTTTGGCTGTTCCTGTCTTTGGAGGATCACTGCTGTTTGCCATCTTGCCTCCGAGCATGGGGCTGGCGATGTATAAATTGGTCGTCATCACCATTGTCGCGGTCATTTGCTGCATCCTCTCTATTCGGATTAAAGGCAGGATTATCCTATTATGGCTAGTGATGATTCTGCGTTATAATGTCCGCCCAAGACTCTACCTCTTTAATAAAAACACCCCAGAGTACCGCGAGGACTATCCAGCAGTAAAGACAGAGAAAACGACCATCCAAGAGGCTACGCCGTCCTCAATCGTACCAATGCCGAGACTCGACTTCCATGAAGCCGCCCGAGTACTCGCCAGAATTGAAAATCCTGATGCCCGACTACGATTTGAAACAACCAAGAAAGGAGGCCTCCATGTCCGTCTTACGGAAATCGAAGAATAAAGCAGATAGTCGCACTCAGATCGCCATAAAAGGCGTTCGCGATAACATCCTACTACTTCCGCACGGCCAATACCGCGCCATTATCGAGGTGACGCCGCTCAACTTTGAGCTGCGAAGTGAAGAAGAACAGGATACGATTATTGACACTTACGAGAGTTTTCTCAACTCAGTGGGGAGTAACTTGCAAATCCTTATTCGTACCCGCGAGATTGATATGGATAAGTACCTTGAAGATTTACGGAGTCGATTAGATAACGAAGCCGAGCCAATCTACCGAACACAGCTCAACTACTATAACGAGTTCATCAGCTCGCTCATTCAAACCAACAAAATCCTGACGCGCCACTTCTATATCATCGTGCCATATGTCAGCGCTACTAAGACTGACTTTGAGCTGGTCAAAGAACAGCTGAATCTCACACTCGATATTGTCAGCAAAGGCATGACACGGCTCGGTATGCACAGCAGAGTGCTTTCAAGTCTTGAAATACTCGATCTCTTTTACAGTTTCTACAGTCCAACGCAGGCCAAGCTCCAACCATTAACCGAACATGCCTTGCAACTTATTCACACGGCTCTTACGAAAGGAGAACGACTATGAAGAAAACAGTGAAACGTCCCAACCAAAAACAAGTACGCCCGAGAGAGTTAAGCCTCTCCTTCGGTGAGCAGGATGCGCTCGATATCATGAGCTATGCAGGATTAGAAGAAAATACCGACTATCTCTGTATTGACGGCGTTTATATCCGCACTTTGTTCATCTCTGGCTATCCATTCGTGGCGGCAAGCGGCTGGCTCGATAGCCTCATTAACTTTAATCACGACACAGACATCAGCTATCATCTCCACGAAGTAAATGCTCTCGCGGCGCTCCCGAAACTGGGCCGTAAGATCACCGAGCTGGAATCAACCAAGCGCGCCATGCTGCGAGACGGCAAGATCGTCGGCTCAGAAGTGACCGACCCGCTTGAATCGGCCATCGAACTGAGGGATAAGATTCAACGCGGGCAAGAGAAGCTATTTCAGATGTCGATTTATGTGACTGTTCGCGGGGATAGTTTGGAGGAACTGAATAAGACAACGAAGCTACTTGAAGCAACGCTCTCGGCGCGGTTGTTTTACTCAAAGGTTGCTCGCTATCAACAACTTGAAGCGCTGCAATCGGTCTTGCCGCGTGCCGAAGATCAGCTTATGCAAAAAAGAAACCTTGATAGTAGCTCGGCGGCGCTGACCTTTCCTTTCATGAGTTCAGAACTCGTCCAAGAGAGCGGTATTCTCTACGGAGTGAACAAATCGAATAACTCTCTCGTCATTCTTGATCGTTTTAGTCTTCATAACGCGAACAGTATTGTCTTCGCGCAGTCTGGATCGGGTAAAAGCTATACGACAAAAGTCGAAATACTCCGCCAGCTGATGCAAGGCACAAAGGTCATCGTGATTGACCCTGAGCGTGAGTACAAGCTCCTCACCGAGTCGGTCAAAGGAACGTATATCAAGCTGTCGGCCAGAAGCAAACAAAAGATTAACCCGTTTGATCTTGCGACCACCTTCCATAGCTCAAGCGATCTGTCCGAACATGCCCAAGACCTGACGGAAGTCATCAGCCTTATGGCCGAAGGACTGAGCGCCCGCGAAAAAGCAGCCGTTGATAAGGCAATCCTGAAAGTCTATCGAAAAGCAAAAGAACAGCCACTACTCGAGGAGTTTTACGCTGAACTGCAAAAACTCGGACAGCTCAAACTCTACGAACGACTGGAAAAGTATATCTCGGGATCACTGGCGACTGTCTTCAATGCCCAGACGAACATCAATCTTGATAATCGTTTGGTGATCTTCGACATCAAAGACTTACCAGAGTCGCTTCGTCAGATTATGATGCTGATTATCTCGAACTTCGTTCAAAACCAAGTCAAAGCCCGACCCGAGAAACGACTGCTTATCATTGACGAGGGTTGGATGCTACTCGAACACGAGGAATCGGCGCGCTTCGTCGCCGGGCTGGTACGCCGTGCTCGTAAATACTACTTAGGTGTCTCGATTATTTCGCAACAAGCTAACGACTTTCTTAAAAGTGATTATGGCAGAGCAATCGCTTCGCAGTCTGCGCTTCGTATCCTCATGCGTCAGGACACCACGACAATTAAAAACGTGGTCAGTGAGTTTAATCTTTCGGAGTACGAGCGGCAATTTCTCCTGACCTGTGAAAGAGGTGATGCACTGCTGATCGCCGACCAGAACCACGTAGCGGTGAAAGTCGTGGCTTCCGACAAGGAACACCCGCTCATTACGACTAACCCTTTGGAACTATACGCCCCATGAAGCCCGCCCTTTTCCTTCTCAAGCTAGTACCAAGCGGCGAGCTGACGAAGTACGTCATGACGGTACTTGGCACAATAATCGTCGTTCTATCACTACCCGTTTTGGCAGTCTTCTCGATGGGTAGTGAAGCAATCGCATTTTTAAACGGGACGCCTAGTGCTGAATCTGCCGAGACACAGGGGTTTTACATGGGTGGGCCGGTGCCGGGCGACACTTATACGTGGGGCAACTGTACCTATTGGGTGTTTGCGATGCGGCTCTGGGCGGATAACCCTATCCCGACCTCATGGGGGAATGCCAACACATGGGATGAGAATGCCATCCGCGACGGCTACCTCGTTAATCAGACGCCTGCTATTGGTGCGATCATGCAGTCTGATGAGGGCGATTGGGGTCACGTTGCCTACGTTACGGACGTAGACGTAGAAACGGGAAAATGGACAATCTCCGAGATGAACGCGCCGATTCTCAACGTGGTGAGTAAGCGTACCTTTGCTTCGTCTTCCGGTCTTTTCTACGACTTCATTCATAGCCGAAAGGAGGTTTTACCACTATGACTCTCGCGGAAATGGCTGACGTCTTTGGTCGTTACCTTATCGTGACGGGTGTTGTCGTTGCTATCATTGGTGCATTGCTTGTGTTGATGGTCGTGGTGACGACAGTACTGAATCGTCGCTGGCTAGCGCGCCGACCAGTCGAATGGCTGGAGATTACGCCACCTTCGTCTATTGCTAAGACCCCAGAAGCTACCGAACAGCTCTTTACAGTTGTTCATGGTTTCCACGCCGCCCGACCGCTAAAAGACAGGTTGCTCCGTCGTTTGCCTGTTATGAGCTTTGAAATCACGTCGAGTAGAAAAGACGGTATTCGCTATCTTGTACAAGTGGCATCCGTACAGGCGCGTATGCTAGAAAAAGCCATTATCGCATACGTTCCAGATGCAAAAGTAAACAGTATTCATCATAGCGACAACGTTACATCCGCCAGAGTCATCGAGTTTAAAGAAACAGGACACTACGTACTGCCACTCACGCTGACATCGGCTTTCGCACAACACGACCCGCTGGCGTATGTCACGGGCGCAATGACAAAGCTTTCAGACGATGAGTCAATTACGATGCAGCTTGTGGTGCAGCCAATTAAGTTACGCGAGGCGGGTAAACTAGCCCATCAGATACTCGGCAATGAGAATATCTTGGCTTCAGTCAATGGTGGCGGTATGAAAGCCGTTTCGAAAGTTAGCGATGTGCTTACGGCGACCATGATGGGCGTGGTCGATCTTACGGGTGAGGTATATCACGGGACGACGGCTGGATATGCCTCTATGCGCCCGACGCGCAGTGCTAAGGACGCCGAGTTTCAGTCTCAAGTATCAAAGCGCCAGCGCCCCGCCCGGACGCTCAGCGCTTTTGAACTGGAACTGATGGAGTCAATGCACAAAAAAGTCACGCAAGTACTCTTTCGAGTAAATCTTCGCGTGATTATTACAGGCAAGAATGCCAAAGAACACGCCTCGACGTTTCGCTCGGTACTCGACGGTTACAGTGTGCCTCCCTACCAATCTCTTAAAGCAAAACTACGCATCACAGGAAAGCGCCGCCAGAGGTTACTGGCGCTCAAGCGTTTACCGCTCCTGTTTTCTCGTAGTAGCCTCGTTCTGTCGGCCTCAGAAGTGGCAAGTCTCTACCACTTTCCCTCTAGTAAGATCAGCCGAACAGATAATCTAATTACTTCGCTGAGTCGGACGTTGCCAGCGCCAATCTCACTCAAGCAACAGCGGCGTCTCGACGTTGTAATCGGCGAAAACGTCCACCATGATAGCGTGACACCAATCGGTCTGACGCAAAATGAGCGCGACCGACATATCTACATTATTGGCGGAACGGGAAACGGTAAAACAACGATGCTCCAATATGCGATTGCCCAAGATATGAAACAAGGTAAGGGCGTCGCAATCATTGACCCGCACGGTGATATGGCAGAGACGCTCCTGCGTCATGTCCCGCCCGAGCGGGTGGAGGATGTGGTCTATTTCAACCCTGATGATCTCGATCACCCTTTTGCGATGAACCTCTTGGAATTAACGCCGGGGCTTGAAGGCAACGAGCTGCTACGAGAAAAGGATCTCATTACCGAGTCGGTTGTCTCTGTATTTCGCAAGATATTCTCCGATGATGATAGCGGTGGTCACCGTATCGAGTATGTCCTTCGTAACGCTATCCATACCGCCCTAACGGTTGAAGGCGCGACGCTGTTTACCGTGCTCAAGCTACTTCAGAATGCGACCTATCGCCGCAGTGTGGTGAACAAGCTCGAAGACGAAGACTTGAAGGACTTTTGGAAGAACGAACTTGGCAAGGCTGGTGAGATGCAGAAGGTGAAGATGTCGGCTGGTATTACTGCGAAGATCGGGCGTTTCAACGTCAATGCGGCAGCGCGAGCGATTCTTGGACAGGAGAAGTCGACGATTGACTTCGAGGACATCCTCAACAGTGGCAAGATACTGATCTGTAACCTCTCTAAGGGACTCATTGGTGAAGATGTATCGGAACTGTTTGGTATTACGATACTTGCGAAGCTCCAGCTCGCCAGTCTCCGCCGTGCTCGAATTGTCAGCGCCGAACGCCGTCCGTTCTACCTCTATGTCGATGAGTTTCAGAACTTTGCGACACCTTCATTTGTTCAAATGCTCTCAGAAGCTCGAAAATATAAGTTGTTTATGGTTATGGCCGAGCAATCTACCTCGCAGCAGAAAGATCAGCAGATGGTCAGTATCATTTTGGCGAATGTTGGCACGGTCATTTGCTTTAGGACGGGCAACCCGAACGATGAGCGCCTTTTATTACCACTGTTTAGCCCCTATATAAACGAAGGTGAAATCGCTAATCTATCAGCCTATAGCTTCTATGCTCGACTTTCTTCGGTAATTGCCCAAGAACCACTTTCGGGTCAGACCCTCCTGCTTCAAGAGGATGGCGATACCTCGGTCGCTACTGCCGTTATCAAGGCATCGCGCAGGCAGTATGCGAAGAAACCGCAGCCGAGTACGTTTGAGAAGCCTCAGCCATCAACTCAAAGAGAGAAAACGAACAAGAAATCAGCGCCGGCGATCGCTCCTCCGGGTGAATAGTTACTTGAAAAGCTTTTTTAGTTCATCGAACGCCAGCGTGTAGTCTTCGTCGGGGTGTGCGGGATCACTCGCGTCAATGGTAGATGCTTGCTGGTAGAGTTCTAGGATTGAAACCGCAAGGGTCGGATTCTTTTGAGCGATGAACGCTAAGTTAAAAGCTACACCTTGAACTGATGAGCCGTCGAAAGGCTTGGTGATGCCGATTGCTTTGTCTGCTTTGAGGGTAATTCGTCGTATATCATTTGACATACCCCTTATTATACCGTGCTATTGATTTTCCTTAAAGTACACGTGATAGAATAGTGGCATGAGTACCGCTGACAGCACCACACGAAAAGTCGCAAAAGCATTGCGATCTATTCGTCTTGATAAGGGACTGACACAGGCACAGGTGGCAGAAAAAGCAAAAATCAACACTAACTACTATGCAAAAGTTGAACGAGGAGAAATGAAACCATCAGTAGAGGTCTATGAGCGCATTGCGAGAGCGCTTAAAGTCACTTCGAGCGAAATCTTCCCATTTTAGTGCATTAACTTATAGAGCTGAAGGCGGTCAATTAGCACGCAGTCATTCACCTTAGCAAGCGTTGTTGCATACCGACCGAAGTAACTATTCGTAATAACCATCGCTTTATCGCAGTTGTACATCTTTAATCCCGTCACGGCCTGCCGCACAGCATCGACTTTCACTTGACCGCGGTTTCGTTTCACTTGGATACCCCAGCGTATGCCATTCTTCCTCGCGAGAATATCAATACCGTAGTCAAACTTATTAGTTAATTTGACGTGACTGTAGCCGTTGATTCTCAGCAGCTGCGCGATGTACTTTTCAAACTCGATACCATCCATTTGGTCTATCTCTCGAAAGCTTGCGCTGTGAGTAAGGCGGGCTACTACTCGAAATAGTTTTACAAATATAGCGATCGCTACAAAGATAAGGAATGCACCGATGAGGTATTGTAGGTACTGGTGGTATGTCCAAGCCAGGCTCAAGACTATAACGGTTGGTAGTAAAGATATAGCGCGACGTGTGTTCATAACGAATCATTCTCCTTTTTGTTTTCTTGGTAGATTGATTCTAACTGATCTGGGTCAAACACTAATTCATCGGCAAAAGTTATATTCTCGTTCCCTATCTCCAGCCAAAGAAAAAAGAGTCTGTAGAGACTCTTATTTCTTGAGCGAATGATCGAAGGAAGCTTCGGCCGATACCCCTCATCTGTAAATATTTGACTAGTCGTGCAAAATATATTTAAATGTAGCAATGAGCCGTGAAATCCCCATTTTTGTGTATCGACCACTTGAAGAGCATAGCGTTGAGCGTGTGAAACAATTGCAAGCCAAGTATTCATTAATTCCTTCATTTAATCCTGTAACGGATCTACACACGACGGTCGTTAGTGGCAACTCTGGCCCATTAGCTGACAGGTACCAACTTGAAGCCGTCATGAAGAATGCACCTAGTACCGCAATTGAATCACATACCGCATTAATCTCTGAAATTCTCTTGAATCGTTCAAAAGATGTCACCAGAATTGCAATACAACTTGCCCTGGACGAAACAAACTCTCAGCGTTTTCTCGACGAACGAGCTTTATTTAAACAACGATTTCAAAATGTGAGGGGAGGTGCCTTTATCCGTCATCTTTCTCGACCTCATGTGACCGTAGGGTACGTTGGAGCTTCACTTGCAACAGGTTCGCTCGTTGAACAAGCATCAGAAGTGGTTGGTGCGCAATTGGACTATGGCCCTGTCGATTCAACGTTCGGGCCAGCTCAGGTGCGTCCTAAGCAAGAAAAACGTCCAATTGTAAGAAAGGATTACCCTATTGACCACCCCGTCGCATATGTTCGGCCGGGCGGTATTCCAACGGCTTTCTTGGCGTCCCTCCGTACATCTGAATCGTCGGAGTAAGAGATATATGCCCCGCCCTCCAAAAAACATCTCATCGCAAAAAACCGCCCGAAAAGTACAGGGTCGCACTGCTCGTCATAAGATTGTGCGCTACCATAATGATGCTGCGCTCTTTCCCGATTCGGTGAAATTATGTCTCGTATGCAAACGTCCATTCGAAAACCGTAAACGCTGGGCATCGCGTGGCCAGTTTGCCGAGGTGAAGTATTGTTCAAAACGATGTCGTAAATTATCAGCACGATCGAGTGCAGCTTAGATAGTAACTTCGACGCGAGAATTCATCCGAGAAAGCGTGAGCAGTACCGCGCTAGGGTCTTCATGCGTCACGTAAAGCGAGGGACGATCATTCGGCATTTTTGGTTCACATAACCATGCAAGGTAGAGGGGGTTCTCATTAGAGTCTCGGTATATTTCCGCCGCTGCAGCACTTCTCTTTGCGTCTATCGCAGCTCTTAGCTCAATCCTAGGAGCATTCGTATAGGCCTCACGAGGAGTTGCCGTCTCGTCGTCGAGCCAGAGTCTGAAATCGTCTTCTGCCTCAACGATGACCTCGATGTTACATTCGACGGCCTTTGCGAGGAGTGCCGAAAGATCTACATTGCTGTAGCCGTATATCGACTTGGCACGATACCAGATCTCGTCGACCGATTGGTCATTGATCTCACCCGAGAAATTACTGACATATTTATGGTAATTATCAGCATCTGAAGGTGCTGAGTTCGAGACTATTTCGTTGAGCTGAGCATGAATATCTTCTCTGATCGCGTCACGAAGAGTGTCTGCCGCAGCTTTCGTTTCTGGCTTCTCTAGCTGCGCCTCCCGATATTTAATATAGAGCTCTTGATAGATGAGATTACGCATCTTATTGTCGGGGAACTGTGCAGCGAGAACTTGGTCATCAAAATACTCTTCTGAAGAGAACGGCTGGACTTTGAAGGAGAAGACGTGCTTCATTCGCTCGAGTACTTTTTCAACAAGGTTGTCTGCTTCCTCTGCACTGATATGGATTGTCGAGAGCCCTTGCGCATCAATTGGTGCTGCACTGAACTTTTCGTGGAGCAAGTCGTCGATACTCATATGTACAAATGTTCCGATGTTCTCCTCGCAAAAGATTTCTTCAAAGTGTTTCTTGTATGTTACTTCAATAGCTTCTTGAAGACGCGATGCTTCATCGGGTGCCACTGAGGCGTGAGCCTCAAAGGCTTTGTTATCGGGTAATTGCGATGCTCCCAAGCTGATAAGGTTACGCGTAGCGATTTCTTGAGCGTCTTCGGTTGGAGCTCGGTGAGCAAGGTAGCTGCTTACGAACATATACTCTGCGTAGGCGTACACTCCAAACGTTCGTATGACATTGAGCCGCTCAAGCTCGCGATAGTGGCTTCGTAGTGTGTGGGGTTCATGCTCGTACTTTGTGATTGTTGTTAAATCATTCAACAGATCGCTCGCTGTAATATTTTGGTCGCCAATTTCCAGGGGCGCACCTTTTACTGAGTCAAGGTCAATAATTCCGCCAAGTAAGGTTGTATTGCTGAGTGTCGGGAAGGTGTGGACGAGGCCGGCATCATGCAGGGCGGCCATGCTTTGACCAAGCAGCGTTGGGTAGACGACGCCGAAAAAATGGTCTCTGTCTTTCGGTCGACTTGGCAGGAGCTTCCTAAAGTCTTCGTAGTCCTTGAAAAGTGTGTTACCGACATTAAACACATGGCGAAGCCGTTGCCGAGCCTGCTCAGGACTATCGTGAATCAAATCGGTGAGTCGATCGTTGATCATCATCGAGCGCTCGGTGATGAAAAATGTCATTGGTTCAATGGCTTGAGCTACCCTGACTGCTTCTTCCATGCCGTATCGATGCATTGTGTGATCAAGCAATCGTTTTTTGTAGGTAGATTGAGAAACCAATTCGCCGTTGAATACGAGCTGTTTTGGTTCGTAGACACCGTGAATCCATTCAGTCGGTATGCCCTGCTCGCGGAGCATACGGGACGCCTTCACAATTCGATACAGGGCATCACTTTCTTGGAGCCCCATTGGAATATACCCAGATGGAGCCGTCGCCGACTCCATGATTTCATGGGTTGAAAAGTTGTTTCCCTTTAAGGAGACGCTTGTGTAGCAGTTGTCATATTGATCTTGCCAAATTGCGAGTCGAGACATTTTACCTCTCCTGTCGACGTTAGGCCCAATCTCATACGATCGGCCATGATGTGGGCTGAGGCGAAGTAATTCAAGCTTGGAGGGAGGTAGGAGGTCCGACGCCTCTTCGTTGATAACCACCGGGATTGTGTCGGAATTAATACGAAAACCATGCGGCAACTCTGCCGATTCGATCCGCTCGTCTTGTATGGTGTCGTGTGCCCATGCCGCGACATCGGTGGTGTATCGCTCTTTCATGAGGGCTATTTACGTGTTACGTCTTCTTTGATTTTCCGGCGCTCATTGATTTTGCCTTCGTGTTGACGGGAGCTTCTGGCGCAACGATACTTTCTTCAGCAATCCGCCGTGCTGCTTCCCAGCCTTGTTCTTGGGCGCTAAAAATTTGTGCATAGACTGGGTCGGGAACTGCTTCTGCGGCTACCCGTGCTGCACTCACCCGCTTGAGCACCTCACTTGTGATGGTCTCTGTTTTGATGCGGCCACCGGTTTTCGCGCGGGCTTCTTCGGTTGCTTTGACGAATCGTGCGAGTGCATCGACTGCAGTCGCGCCGACGAATGGGTCGGCCTGTAGTGCTTCATTAAGTTCTGCGTTTACGGATTTGACTGGTTCGCGGTTAATCCAATTTGGGGTGCGTGGTGCCATGGTATCTCCTCTCGATTACCGTACTATGACATATTGATCCAATAAAAACAATAAACGTCACATGATGCGACGTTTATTGTTTGAAATCAGCGAGAGACTACGCTACTCTGGCAGCAATACGCTGTCGATCGCGTGGATAACACCGTTACTTGCTTCGATGTCAGTTGCGGTGACGGTTGAAGCGTCGTTCAAGCGAACGCTTCCTTCAGCGACAGCAATGTTGACTTCTTGGCCGTTGACGGTTGGTGCGCTGGTCATACCGACAACGTCGGCAGCAAGGACTTTCCCAGCAACAACGTGGTACGTGAGTACCTTTGTCAAGGCAGGAATGTCAGCGAGCAGAGACTCAACAGTTCCTTCAGGGAGCTTGGCAAATGCTTCGTTGGTTGGGGCGAAGACAGTGAACGGGCCATCACCCGACAAAGTTTCGACTAAACCAGCGGCTTGCACAGCGGCGACTAGTGTTGAAAAGTCTGGGTTGCCCGCGGCAACGTCAACAATCGTTTTTGGTTGGTCCATATGCACTCTTTTGTTATTACTATATTCAGTATAGTTTGTTCAGAGCATAAGCGCAACCAGCGTGTATACTAAACGCATGGCATTATACGAAAAACGCAAAGGCACTCCCCTCGCCGACTTTACCCCACGTGGAAACAAGAATCCCGTAACCACACTCGAAATTATTGATGTGGTTGAAGGAACCGGTGCGGTCGTCCCGGCAGACGCAACCATTACCGCACACTACACCGGTGCAGCCAAGCAGGCTGCCCTACTTCCCATAACGGTAGTCGTGCCGCTTCGTCGACGAGCTGATTCGCTTGAGCGGTTGTTTCGCGAGCTTGAAGTACACCGTTATGAGCACCTCGAAATTATTGTGGTTATCTACCAAACAGCCGGCTCTAGGGCGCAGCTACAGGCTCGCCAGCTGGCGCGTCGACATGGACTTACCGTCAAGACCGTCCGTCACAGAAAAGGCCTCAGCCTAGAGCGAATTGCCCACTCAAGGGCACGTGGTGAAGCAGTGATCTTGCTGGCTGCTCACGATCGACTGACGCATCGTTTTTTTGAACACGCCTCGTATGCCCTTACTCAGAAAGTGACTGCGCTACGGGTGCGTCAGTTTGTGCAACTTGACGCTCGGCTGATTACGACACTTCGTGCGCTCGTCACCCTTTGCCGCGAGGCCATCACCCACGCGTGGCATCGCCCGCGTCACACCCAGGGTCTTCGTCGCGGCGTAATTGTCCGTCGTGATGCGCTAGTGCGACCATACAAAGAAGCGGCAATGCTTTTTGATAACTTTGCGGTTGAACGACCACACGAGTCAGTGCATCCTTCTGTCAAATCGCTGGTTGCCCTTGGTGCACTTTTGGTTGCAATCGGTACGCTAGTGGCAACCACACCATTTGACGTTCTTGCCTACGTTAGCATGTTGGCGCTCGGCGTCATCGCTATTGTCGTCGCACTACTTGTGATTCAGCATAGTGGCTATCGCCCACTTCATAAGTTGGCGTTACTGAGCCTTCTGCCGTTTGCGCCTCTCTATTATCTTTTGTGGCTGATTCGTGCAGCAGCTCGAGTACTCTATCGAACTGTTATTGCCACGTCCCGACGGCCCCGATCAAAACGACAAGTGCGACAACCGCAACCAGCCCGTACTCAATAAGAATGTCCCTGGTGAGTGTTTGTGCGCGGGCATGAATGAGCCCGTTACCAGCGACGTACGCTAACAGAAACGCCAGAACGATCAACAGGCTCGCACTCGGCACGAGGACGATGATGCCAATACTGAGGACGGCAAGGCTGCACGTAAACCAGAAATGAAACACCTGTTGTCGCTTAAGGCGGCGTTTTTTTGTCATAAGACTACTCCGGTGCCGCTCGCGAAGGTAATGACGACGGCCACTCCGAGAACTGTGGCTTGAGAGAGCGGATGTGACCGAAGCCAGACCTGGCGGACGCCTCTTCGCTGGGCGCGCCAGACGACGGTGTGCTTCATGACAAAGAGGAGCGCCAGTGCGGCAATAATAAACAGGGAGGCTCGCTGGGCCCAGTTAAGCCCCGTATAGGCGGAAATGGGTGCGCTTAGAACGCTCGGGGCTGGCGTGCTATCGGTTGAGGCAAGCGTTGCCTCTTCCGTACTCGCAACACTGGTAATGGTCGGTTCACTCGTCGTTGGTGCTGCGACGGGTGCCGGCTCGGCTTGAGCTGGGCTGTCGGCGACGGGTGCCGTTGTGGGCTGCGGAGCCGATGCTGGGGCGGTTGTTGGGGCAGATTGAGCCGGAGGAGCTGCGGCAACGGTTGGTGCTGGCGGCGTGCCATAGAGCGCGACGACCAGCGTCACTTCTTGGCCCTGAAGAATGCCGTTCACGACGCCATATCCTACGTCAATAAAGCTACTATTCAGAATATTGGCTCGGTGTGCTGAACTGTTCATCCAGCCATGAATCACACCCGACGAGGTCAAGAAGTTCTTGGCTAGGTTCTCCCCCGCTGTCGCATAACTGTAGCCGGCCGCTTGGATGAACGACCACGGCGTGGTTCCATCTGGCGCAGTGTGCGCCCAGTAGTTGTTGGCAAACATGTGATTAGCCTTGGCCGTTGCCGCCTGGCTCAGAGTGCCGTTAAGACGCAAAGGCGCTAGTCCATTGTTGGTGCGTTGGGTGTTTGTGGCGGCGTCGAGGCCAGCGGTGCTAATGTCGGTGGCGTAGCCGAGTACTTGCATTCGTCCAGTTGTCGTAAGGTTATAGAGAAGCGGCATCCCTGCGATCAGCAGTGCAATCAGCCCAAGCCCAAATGGTTCAAGGAGCTTTGGATGAAAGCGGTTCTTTTTTGAAGCAATAAGCCAGGCGTGCAGACGGTTCATTACTTCTATAGTACACCATCATATGACTAAATTGTCAGCAGGCTTCCGACAACGAGTCCGATAATCGTGGCGATACCACCAATCACGAATACTTCAATAGCGCTTCGGATTGGTGAGGTGCCGACAATCTTGCCTTTAGCGTAGCCAAGAACAAGCAAACAGGTTAACGAGGCCGCAATGGCGACGTAGGCGGCGTATTCAATCGGGAAAATAATGACCGATAGGAGTGGAACGAGGCCTGCCAGGAAGTACGCAACTAGCATAATAATGCCACTGGTGAGTGGACGACGAAACGATTCGGTTTTATCAAGCTGGTGGGCCGAGCGTGAACTCAGGTACTGGCCTGCCCCCATCGAGAGTGCTTCTACCAAGATCGTGACTGTTCCAGCCAGGATGACCACTTCTTTTTGTCCGGTTCCGGCTGCCACACCGACGATGACACCGGTCGTCGACACTAGTGCGTCATTAAAGCCAAACATCGCGCTTTGGAGGTATTCTTTTTGGATAGATTTCATATTCATTCAGTATACTACGAGTATGAAGATTGCCGTGATTGGAGCGAATGGCCGAACTGGACGAGAATTTGTCTCAGCCGCACTGTTGGCGGGCCACCAGGTTGCTGCCGGTATCCATCGAGAAAGTCGGCTCGCCTCCCATGCGCATTTGACCATACTACCCTGTGATGCAACGCAACCACGTGAAGTCGCTGCGTTAATTGCCGGTACTGACGCGGTGGTGATGCTCATCGGGCATGTGAGAGGCTCTGCTCCGACCGTCCAGACCGACGCCACAAAAGTGGTGATAGAGCAGATGAAAAAGGCGGGAATTACGCGACTCGTGAGCCTCACCGGTACGGGGGTTCGACGACAGGATGACCGCGTGACTGTCATCGATCGGATGCTGAATAGCATTGTGGCCAAGGTTGACCCTGACCGTATAAACGACGGTATTCACTATGCCAAAGAAATTGAGATGTCTGGGCTCGACTGGACGGTGCTTCGTGTGTTGAAGCTTGAGGCCTGGTCGCCGACTCCCGTCGTGCCGACACTGCACGGCCCAACGGCGCTATGGGTATCGCGGCATCAGGTTGCTGATGCCTTACTCGGTCTAATTGAAGACAGGGCATTTATTTCAGAAATGCCGATACTGTCGCCAAAAAGCAAAGCCTAGAAATAGAAGCGCCCCCGCTTCGCAGGGTGAGTGCGAAGCGGGGGCGAGTTGGCGGTTAGTGCGTCAGCGTTGGTGAGCCGACATTCCCGGCCGGAGGTTGATGCTGGAAATGAATTCCAGGACGACCATCACTAGCTGAAAAAAATCCATGGTTCCCCCAAGGTAGTGCCAACGACAGACGGACGTCTATCATTATTATAATAGCATAAGTAGAATGAATTGTCAATATGTGGCTAGCTGAGCGGGACGTTCACTAGGATGATTACGATCGTGACCACGGCTCCCACACCGTAGTTGAGCCAGATAAAACGGCGCCAGCCCTTGTTGGCGTTGGCCGATGTTTTGTCGGTAATGAAGAGGTATGGTGAAACGATCGCTACGTAACTAAGTCCTGCCAGGCCGACGAGTGTCACCCAGCCTCCCTGAACCAGCATCAGTGTCGAGGCCACCAAGTACATCAGCGCGCTCATCCAGACGGTTGATCGGGCACCGATGACGGTGGCGATTGACTTCAAGCCCCCTTTGCGGTCAGGAATAACGTCTTGGACGGCACCAAAGGCGTGACTGGCGACTCCCCATAGGAAGAGGGCGATCGCATAGGGCCAGGCACGTTCATCAAAGCCGAAGATTGCAATCGCGTAGAGCATCGGTCCGACAAAGTGAATGCTACTGGTGATCGAGTCGAGAAATGGGATCTCTTTAAAGCGGAGCCCTCTCAGACTATAGGCCACCACGAAGAACATGACCCCAAGGAGGACCAGATCCGCTTGCCAACTCGTAAGCAGGAATAGTATGAGGAGGAACGGCAGCGTTAAACCGTATGCCGCTCTTAAGATTGTTGGGTGGAAGCTTTTTGCCTCGGCTGCACCTTCAATACTGTTCTTACGAGGGTTACGGATGTCAGATTCGTAGTCGTAGACGTCGTTCACGCCGTACATCAGCAGGTTGTATGGGATGAGAAAGAATAAGGTACCCAGCACAAACAAAGGATCAACCGAGCCTCCGAGCACCAGGTAAGTGGCGGCAAACGGATAAGCAGTGTTCACCCATGAGACGGGTCGGGACACTTTAAAAAGTTTCGCGATAGAATTAAACATCTCGTTCCTTTTTCTTCCCGAGCATATGCCATACCAGAGGAACGGCACAGGCGGCGTACACGGCGTAGAAGAAGTCTTCAATCGGGGCACCAAAGATTTTCAGGCCAAGAATGAGTGATTCATTATAGCCTACCATGCCGATGCCAATAATGATTGGGTCGAATATGGCGGTTAAGACCAGCAATACCACTAGGTTGATCCAAAACGCTTTTGGTGGTTTGGTGAGCTTTTCTTTCGGTAAGAAGAATACAAGCGACAGCATGAAGATAAGGTTCATCACAAGATATGTAAACATCATGATTTCGACACCTTCTTCTTAGGGCGACTCGCAAATAAGTAGACAATGAGCGCGTTATAGCAAAGGAGTGTTAAGAAAAAGAGCTCTTCAATCGGGAACTCTGGAGCCAGACGGAAGGGCAGTCCATACGGAGACTCACCGTGGAAGAAGATACCAAGAAAAATACCAAGGGCGTCCCAGACGATGAACAGCCCGACAACGATGGCAACGGTCGCAAGGCTCCTTCGCCGTTCAGATGAAAACACCGCCAGTTTATAGCGCCAGTCAATTAAGCCGAGGCCGGCGATACCAATCGATAGCCCAAGCAAGTACAGCCATTCCATGCTTACCACTCCCCCTTCATGTCGCGCAGTGGGCCGGGTCGATGATTACGGGTAATCTTTTTGTAGGCCAATTCGGCGCTAATGAGGCACATAGGGAGGCCAATGCCGGGCATGGTGTTACCACCGACGTAGAACAGGTTCTTTAGTTTTTTACTTTTTGGTGGAATACGCCACAACGCACTTTGGCCAAGCAGGTGCGACATACCGAGTGCAGTGCCGCGCCAGGCAAAGTATTTTTCTTTGAAATCGGCCGGGCCAAATAAGTCTTTAAGAACAATCTTGCTGCCCAGTTCAGGCTCACCGATGGCTTTACCAAATTCAGCGATAAAGTGATTTGCCAGCTTGGTTTGCTTGGAGGCCGAGATTGGCACATCGGTTGGCAGTGGAACCAAGAAAAACAGGTTTTCGTGACCCTTGGGTGCAGTTGACGGATCGGTAGCGCTGGTTCGGCTGACATAAATTGACGCCGACTCGGGGATGCGTTTGTTCTCGTAGATTGAAGTAAAGTTTTCTTTCCAGGCATCGACGAAGTAGAGGTTGTGGTGTTCCAGCTGTGGCAGACTTCCCTTGACCCCAACGTACATCAAGAGGGCTGAGATGCCAGCTTCTTTTTTCTTCCAGAACTGAGCCGGGTATGACTGGGCCTCGGCGCTGAGCAGCTTCGTTTCAGTGTGGTGCAGGTCGCCGTTCGAAACGACAATGTCGGCGTTAATCTTAGTGCCGTCCTTCAGGACGATGCCTGTCGCCTGGCCGTTCGTGTGCGTAATTTTCTTTACCTTGGCATTGGTGTGGTGCTTGACGCCGTGCTTCTTGCCTACTGCGACCATCAGGCGAATAATTGAATACATACCGCCGGCTGGGTAATACACCCCTTCTTTAAAATCAAGGGCGCTCATCAGGCTGTACATAGCTGGTGCTTTAAATGGTGAGGTTCCTAGGAACACCATTGGGTATTCCAAGATCTGCTGTAATGGGCGGCTTTTGACAAACTTCTTCACCCGGGAGTGGATGGGCGTTGCCAGCAATGTGAGTAGCTTGGCGCTGCCCTTAAGGATTTCGCCTTTTGCGAGCTGGTGGAGCCGAGAGAAGTCGGTGTACAGGAAATGCTTCAGCGCCATTTGATAAATGTAGTCACCTTCGGCAACGTAACGCTCGAGTGCTTGGCCAGCGCCTGGTTCGATCTTTTCAAAGCTCGCACTGTCTTTTGCAAGGTCACCGCGGATAGTCACGCTTTCGTGTGACTCGAAGAACACCTTGTAGCCGGGGCGGAGTCGTTCGATGGAAAGTTCCTTATCGACGTTGACGTCAAAAAGGGCAAAATAATCTTGAAACACCTTGGGCATCAGGTACCATGACGGGCCAGTATCGAAGGTGAATCCTTTAGCTTTCTTCTCGCCGGCGCGTCCACCCATTTGGGCATTTTTGTCGTAGACGTGCACTTCGTGGCCCTTTTTTGCCAGCAGGTTTGCCAGGGCCAAGCCGCCAATGCCGCCACCAATGATAACTACTTTTTTCATGTATTTCCTCTTTTTAGCGCTACACGAGCCAGTAAAGCGAGCTTTTGGGCGTCAGAAATGCGGATTCGCTTGCGTGCGAGGGTGGCAGCGGGTGTTTTACGGATTTTTTCAAGCAGACGGCTGAAGTATTCGAGGCTTAATGATACCGCCTTTTGTGAGCTGGCGGGAAGTCGAGCAATCGCGCGCTTCGCACCGGCGATATCCCGTTCAATTTCTTTTACAATCTTTGCTTTGGTCGCTTCGTCGAAGGTTTCGAGTGAACCGTACGGGAAGTACCAGCGCTTCAGTTCGGTCGCGTCGGCGGCGATGTCACGGAGGAAATTCACCTTTTGATAAGCGGCGCCAAGACCGCGGGCACCTTTCTCGAGCTTGGCATACTCTGATGCGTCGACAAAGACTCGCAGACACATGAGTCCTACCACTTCAGCCGAACCGTAGATGTAGGTGTCGTAGAGGGCACGGTCGTATGACTGAGGGGTCAGGTCCATGCGCATACTCGCAAAGAACGGCTTGGTTAATTCGTCGGTAATGCCGTACTGACGGGCGGTCTGGGTGAAGGCGTGCACAATTGGGTTAGCGCTGTAGCCGGTATTGAGGGCGCGTTCAGTATCTTTCTCCAGCTCATCGAGTACCTTCCGGGCATCTTTCCCTTTGTAGGTGTCGACAATTTCATCACCAATCCGAACCAAGCCGTAGATCGCATAAATGTGCTTGCGCAGCGGCGCGGCGAATAACTTTATGCTGAGTCCAAAAGAAGTGGAATATCGGTCGGTCAGCCGCTGGCTCAGTTCGTAGGCCGTTTTGTCGTAGAGCTCCATCGGCTATTTGTCTCGCTTCAGACACAGGGCGATGAGCGTTTGAAAGGCTTCCTTTGCCCATGGTTCAACGTGGAGGCTGTTAACGATACCAACGGTCTTGTGGTGGTAACCTTCAACAATCTGCTCAATGGCTTCTTTAGCGCCAGATTCAACAAGCAGTGAGCGAACCGTTTCCACTCCTTCATCTGACAGATCGTGTTGCCCGAACAGTTGGTCGAATTGAGCTCGCTGTTCGTCGGAGGCACGCTGTTGGAATTCTTCAATCAATAATGTCCGTTTGCCTTCACGGATATCGCCATCGGTACTCTTTCCGGTTACGGTGCTGTCGCCAAAAATGCCGATAATGTCGTCACGGAGCTGAAACGCAACACCGAGCTCTTCACCAAGTGTTTTGAGCTGATTTCGCTCTTCAAGAGAGGCACCGGCCAGTGTTGCGCCCATAATCAATGGGCTCACGAATGAGTAGCTAGCGGTCTTTTGCTGTGCAATAAGTAGTGGCTTTGCAGGATTGATGGTGTTAAATGATGCTTCGGTATCGAGCAGCTCACCACCAACCACATTAAAGATTGCCTGGGCAAGCAGTCGCTGCGCCGAAACGATGGCACTTGAGGGTGCTTGGGTTTCGGCAATCAGGATGAAGGCTTCAGAGATCAGCAGGTCGCCGGCCAAAATAGCGGCACTTTCGGCGTAATGACGGCGTTCGGCCTCATCAGTGATATGCGGCGCGTAGGTCGACAAATACGAGCCGCTGATATTCTCGATGCCGTAGCGAATGTCGTCGCGGTCGATAATATCGTCGTGAATCAGCATTGCCAGGTGGATCAGCTCTTGAGCCGCAGCTGAGGGGATGATTGACTCAATTGGTTCAGATGAATAGGCACTGAATGTCAGCAAGGTCATATACGAGCGAAGTCGCTTGCCGCCAGCCTGGTATAGGTGGTTGATTGACTGCCACAGGTGGGAATAGGCCGGGTCCATTGAGAGGGCTTGTTCAGCCTTCAACTCGAATAATGGCGTCAAAAATGCGTCAATCTTCTGCTTAGAATCAGCCGGATGTAACGCAGTCACAAGAGATGCTTGGGCAGCTTGTTTCATGTATCACCACTATACCACACCTGACCCCCGATTATTAGGCCAAAATATCGACAAAAAACAACCCTTGACGCTCATGCTATAGCCTAGCGTATACTAAGGGTAGTCATGTGAGTATTTCCTATCAGTTGACCTGAGGATCTCTACTTACAGGCTTATATAGAAGCCACCAAACGAACTCACGCACACTCCACGGATCCATGGAAGCGCCCCTGAGCATCGTACACAATTCACTGTGATATTTGGTAAACAGGGCCTGAGTCAGAACGGTCTCACTCCCCTCTCCAAATCACTCCTCCAAAATCCGTTTGCTGATCAGATTTCTTTGTTCAGCCTTTTTGCGTTATCGCACTACAAATCTTAAACTTTTGGAGAAATATTATGAATCGTGTCACTATCAACGAACAAGTCGCCATCACCCAGCTCGGATTCAAGAAGAACCTCGTTACCTACCCTCGCCGAATGGAATTTCGTGGTTCAGTCTACGATTTTATCGACGCTGGTTTGAACTGTCTCGTCCGCTCGGGCGAACACATGGCGCAAATCGTCACCCTGAGCGATGGGCACTCACTCTACCGCCTTCGCAGCGACAACCACGGGGGTAATTGGACGCTCCTTAGCATCATGTCTTAGTTAGCTTGGTTCGGGATGAATTTTCGCCCGAACCATTTGTGGATCTCGACGACAGTGATCATCGTGGTAAATGTAATCAGCCCGGTGATTGCAAGGTGCTCAATCGCCACGGATTGTAGCCCTAACGGGCCCTGTAGTGGTCCAAACAGTGCCAATGACTGCAGAGTGATTGACGCTGCCAAACCGATATAGAACGGCCGAGAGAAGACTTTAATTCGCCCAAAGACCGATTGGTAGGTGCTGCGGGCGCTGAAGGCGTTTGCCCACTGCATGCCAATCAGGGCGGCAAAGGTGATCGTTTGGGCGTACCCGTAGCCGTATTGCGACCCGAAGAATGAGTACAATGTGAGGGCAAGAGTGGCCATTGTTACGGCAACCATCGCGATGCGACTAATGATGTAACCACTGAGGAGCGGTGCCTTTGGTGGAACGGGCTTTGCCTTCATGATGCCCTTCTCGCCTGGCTCGAGCCCCAGCGGGATGACCATAGAAGTGTCGGTTACTAGATTTGCCCATAGAATCTGTACTGGCAGAAGTGGGGCCGGGAGACCGATAGCAATCGCGGTCACAAAGGTGATTGCTTCACCAGTATTCGTCGATAGAAGGT
Source organism: Candidatus Saccharibacteria bacterium UBA6175 (assembly GCA_002422915.1). Lineage (GTDB taxonomy): Bacteria > Patescibacteriota > Saccharimonadia > Saccharimonadales > Saccharimonadaceae > Microsaccharimonas. Next base: position 176,113 of record DITV01000002.1, read on the forward strand.
AGAAGAGCATCCGACGGATATTTGCAAAGATAATTCGGCCTTCTTGCATGGCTCGAATAATACTTTCAAAGTTGTTATTCAACAGAATAATGTCTCCGGCATCCTTGGCAATTTGCGCGCCACTCCCCATGGCTACCCCCACTTGGGCACTTGCCAGCGCAGGCACATCATTCACTCCATCGCCAGTCATAGCGGCGACTTCTTTTATCTTTAATATTTGAAGAATGCGGTATTTATTTTCTGGTGTCACGCGCGAAAACACACGGGCGTTGTAGACCTGCAAGGTAAGGTCTTTCTCGCTCATTTCGCTCATTAAGCGACTGTCAAACACTTGGTCGCGTGACTCAACTAATCCAAGCTGTTTACCAATATGGTAGGCAGTTTCAAAGTGGTCACCGGTAATCATTCGAACTGTCACGCCAGCATTCTGAGCGGTCTTAATGGCTCGTCTGGCTGTTGGTCGAAGGCTGTCGGCAACAGCCATAAAGCCAACAAACTCAAATCGCAGACCGTCGCGTAAATCGGCAAAGCTTTCGACAGGTTTCTTAATAGTCGCTTTTGCGAGCGCAATCACTCGATAGCCTTGTCCGGTTAAGGATTGAAGCGCGGCTTCGGCTTCGGCGTGATCAGCGGCACCGAGGTGGCTTCGAGCCATTACTTGTTCGGGAGCACCCTTAATGACGAGCTCGTAAACACCTTTGTGGTGCCAAATATTCCCGCTCATCGAGAACGCTTGGTCAAAAGGAAGCTTTCCGACCGATTCTCCAGGGAGCTCGACGAGTTCTTTGGCGGTGGTGAATTCAATCATCGCCACATCAAGTGGATCACGCTGGCGTTCGCCGTGGTGATTAATGGTTCGGTGGGCAATCGTTGGAAGGTGGTGGTCACTCTTCTGGGGTTGCCAGGTTTCTTGAACAGAAAGCTTATTCTCGGTGAGTGTGCCAGTTTTATCAGTGGCGATAGTGGTAATCACCCCGATCGTTTCAATAGCACGCATAGTCCGTACGAGCGCCTTCTTAGCGGCCATACGGCGCATTCCGAGCACCAAGATAACCGAGATCGCTACCGGAAGGCTTTCGGGGACGGCCGAGACAGAAATGGCCAGAACAAACAGAATAGCTTCGGCGAGTTCAATACCCCTGAGTAGGGCGATAACGAAGGCAACAATAGCGAGCGCCGCAACAGCAATGACGATACGAGTGAGCAGTTGGTCGATCTTCTGCTGAACAGGAGCGCTTGCAGCATCGGTCGATTTCTTGCTTAGTGCCGCGATTCTTCCGAACTCAGTATCATTACCCGTCCCAATGACAACGCCACTCACTGACCCAGAGACAAGAAACGAGCCTTGAAATAGCATGTTGGTTTGTTCATAGATTTGTTTATCTTTGTCGAGCGTTTCGGCCGACTTGCTGACGGGAACTGACTCACCGGTGAGGACAGACTCGTCGGCTCGAGCGCTATCTGCCTCGATGATGCGAATATCGGCCGGGATTTTGTCACCCTCAGAAAGAAGGACGACGTCACCGGGTACGAGTAGCTCACTGTCAACCTCGGTAACGGTGCCGCCTCGACGGACCGAAATCTTTTGGGCCGTATGTTGCTGAAGGCTGCGTAAAATTCTATCGGTCGAAAATCGCTGAATATAGTAGATTATGGCGCTCACCGCCATAATAAAAAGAATAATAGAGCCATCAAAGACACCGCCATGTATGAAACTGACGACCGCTGCAATAAAAAGCACCAGCATAAATACATTTCGAAATGGCTCGAAGATGATGTTCCAGATAGGATCACCCTTAATCTTTAGGCTGTTTCGGCCAAATGTTTCGAGGCGAGCGGTTGCTTCTCTGTTGCTTAAACCATCTCGAGACGCATTAAAATGTTCGAGCGTGGCGTCAACTGATTGATGATAAAAAAGCATTAGCATTATTGTACCAAAAAACAGCCCGGTCTGCCCGGGCTGTCAATTGGACGAAGGACTCTAGCGAATACCAATGAGCTGGAGACGGTGTGTTTTGTGGCCACTCTGCCACTGCACCTCCTCGCTGGCAGTTTTGCCTAGAAGACTCTGGCCTAACGGGCTCACAACCGAAATACGGCCGTCGCTTGGGTTGGCTTCAATCGTATCAACGAGAGTGTATTGCATAAGTCGCCCCTGCTGGTCGATAAGGTCGACAACCGACCCAAGCACTACTTTCATGCGAGCGCTGCGTGATGGGAGAAGCTTTGCATGCTGGAGGATCTGCCTTTTTTCAAACAGTTCAGCTTCGGTCGATTCAAGCCTCGACAGTTTCTCGATCCTTTCAAGCCGATCATCGTGGCCAGATTCTCTATCAAGTTCGTGAAGTGAAAGAATAATTGCGCGACGATCGGCTTCGAGCTGGCTGATCGCACGGCGGATTTCTTTCATCCCCTTTTTGCTGAGTAAGATAGTCGTGTGTGGTGTGGTGGTGTGTGTGAATGTGTTCATGTCACTCCTCCTTTTTAAGCTGCGTGATTGCAGGTGTTTGGTAGCATGTAGGCTACTACCCATAGTGTCGCAAACAATTCTGAGGCTCTGCTTAAAAAAAAGATAAAAACGTTGTTATTATTGCCCGCGCCGACTCGGTAAGAGGCAGGTAAACGTCGTTAAGTTTTTGTTGCTCACAACGGTTAATTCGCCATGATGTATGTCTACAATCTTCTTTGCAATAGCGAGCCCGAGCCCGTAGCCGTTCTTACCACTTTCGGTACGAGATTCATCGCTGCGGTAAAACCGCTCAAAAATCTTTGTCTGCATATCGGGCGGAATGGGATTCCCCTCATTTGATACCGAGAACCCAGCCATAAGCCGCCGCTCAAAGAACGCAACGCTAATGGTGCTTCCGCTGGAGCTGTATTTTACGGCATTATCGATCAGAACGGTCATCACTTCTTGCAGTGCAGCTTCATTGCCTAGGGCGAAGCGGCGCCGTTTGGTAGTGACCGTGATACGCTTCTTCTCATTCGGGAAATGCTTAAGCGTTCTAGTGAGTAATTGCGGTAAGTCGACACTGGTAAAGGGTAAGGTGTCGTAATCGAGTCGCGCCAGCTTTAGGAGCATTTCGGAAAGTGCGATGAGCTTATTCACCTCTTCAAGGTTACTCTCGAGGATCTCTCGAGACTCGGTCGCGCTGAGTGAGGTGTCGCGCAAGGCAACTTCAAGCTCTGTTTTCATGGCCGCAAGCGGCGTGCGTAGTTCGTGGCTCGCGTCGCTGGTAAATCGGCGCTGGGCCTCGTGTGCTCTCTCGAGCGGGCGAAGCGTCCGGCGCGCTAAAAGATAGCTCCCCACACCTCCTCCCACCAAGATGACAAGATTGACGTTAAGAAGCGTTAAAATCATTTGACGGCTGGCTTCTTGAGACTGAATGCGACGCATTTGATCGCTGGTAAGCGCCAAGCCAGCCACAAAATCATAGGGGGAGAGGCTTTTTTGTAAATTCTCGAGACGAATGTTCACTTCTTGGTAGTTCAGCTGATAAATAGAGACACTAAAGACGAAGCTTATCGACATGAGGATCAGCAAATACCAGCCGGTGAGCTTCAACGTGGCTGATTTAAAGATGTTACGCATTGGTCGCCTCGAGTTTATAGCCGAAGCCTCTGACGGTATGGATGAGTGGCGCTTGTCCACCAGATTCGATTTTTGCCCGAACATATTTAATGTAGACCTCAACCGTGTTAGGAAGGATGTCGGCGTCGTAATCCCAGACGTGATTAATGATCGTCTCTTTGCTTAATGGGCGGCCTGGGTTGCGCATCATAAATTCTAACAACGCAAACTCCTTGCTGGTGAGTGAAATGTTCTTCCCAGCCCGCTTGACTGAGAACGCCACCGTATCGAGCGTCAAGTCGCCAACAGTAAGCTCGGTAGGAAGCTGCTCGCTTGGGCGACGAAGGAGTGCGCGGACGCGCGCGAGCAGTTCTTCAAGAGCGAATGGTTTAGCTAAATAATCATCAGCTCCCCCGTCGAGGCCATCGGTTTTATCTTGAGTGGTACCCATTGCGGTTAAAAGGAGCACTGGTGTGTGGATCTTAAGACTCCTTAGCTCTTTGACGATAGCGAGTCCATCAATACCGCCAGGCAACATGCGGTCGATAATCATCACATCATAGGGTTCGGTGGTCGCCATTGCGAGCCCGTCATCACCGGTAAAGCTGACGTCGACCGCATAGGTTTCTTGAACAAGCGCTTTTTGAAGCGCACGAGCAATTTTGTGTTCATCTTCAATAATCAACACCCTCATGTAAGTAGTATAGCGTGAATTAGCTGAGAACTGGCTGAGGAGCGAATTGGTCACTCCAGGCTTGCATGTCTTTGAGGATGGGAATCAAGGCCTGGCCTTTTTCGGTTAACCGGTACTCGCAACGACTTTCTGAGGTAGTCGGCGTTTTCACGATAATCCCTTGAGATTCAAGAGAATCAAGCCGAGCGGAAAGCGTTCGCGGGTTGATACCTTCCACAAGATCTTGAACTTGGCAAAAACGAACCCGTTCTTCATTTACGAAGAACCGGAGAATCTGCGGCGTCCATTTGTCGCCAAGGATGGCGGTTGCTGCTTTCACGCAGCCGATTGATTCGGTGTGCATAGCTTCACTATACAATATCTAGTGAAGTGGGTCAAAGGGGTTACTTTATCAGCCCGTTGCTGTTCCGACTCCGGATGTGGTCCATGCTGTAGTCCCACGAGGCGTCGGTCTTTTTGTGGGGGTTGAAGATGTATTGTGGGTCGAACATTTCTTTGACGTTTTTAAAAAGCTGATACATTTCATCACCAAAGACGGCGGGGAGCCACGGCCCTCGCACCATCCCGTCATTGTGCTCGCCGGCCATCGTGCCTTGGTACTGAAGGACGATGGGAATGAGTTCGCGCATGACCGGTTCAAGCTTTGCTTGATCTTGCGGACCTTCAATATCGAGCAGTGGAATGATATGGAAGTTGCCGTCACCAAAGTGACCGGCAAGGGTGGCAGGCAGATTGTATTTTTTAATGACCTTTCGAACTTTTGGCAAGAATTCGGGCAGATATTTTGGCTGCACCGTCATGTCGTCAATGAACGGCGAGGCGTATTTGTCCTTCACACGGTTACGCAGCAGCGCGAGAGATGCTCGACGGATCACCCAAAACGGTGCGCTCTCGGCGGCGGTGTGTTCAATGTCCATTTTCAGTTTAAATGGCAGGAGGTCTTTGTAGAGATCATTAATTTTGCGATCGACTTCATCTTGGCTGTCACCTTCAAACTCTATCATCAGAACAATGTTAGGGTAATGGTTTTTGAATTTGGCAACAGTTCGAAGCAGCCAACGCTGCTCGCGCAGCCATTCCTTCGCACCAAGTTGCTTTCGGAACATTGCATTGTACTTGACGCCCAAGCCAAAGGTAATGTCGTCGAAGCCTTCAAAGGTAGCCGGGTTATGCTTCATGACGGCAGGGATAATGTCGCCGAGTTTTTTGGGAGATTCTAAGTACGCAAGCAGCAGACCGGTATGTTTCGCCTTTGGCACCGCTTGCATGGTGATATTTGAAATGAGCCCAAGCGTGCCCTGGCTTCCACTGAAAAGACGCGTCATATCAAAGATGCCGGTGTGGCGATCCCAGACACTCCATAGGTTATAGCCCATTGAGTTTTTGTTGACGTGTGGACGTGCGTTTTTAATCAGGTCGTAGTGTGACTCGATGAGTTCGTAGACTTGTTTGTAGAGTCGGCCTTCGAACGTCTTTTCCTTCATTTTTTGGTCGAGCTGTTTTTTGTTCATTGGGGCGATTGTGTACTCATTGCCATCAGCAAGGACAACTTGTAATTCGCGAACCGATCGTTCGGTGTTGCCATAGCGTAGCGACTGCTCGCCGCCAGCATTATTCCCGACCATGCCGCCAATGGTGCACAGCGCGCGACTGGCTGGCACGCAGCCAAGCATCAGATCTTTGGCTGCCAGAACCGGGTCGATATCGCGCATGTAGGCACCTGGCTGAACGGTCAGTTGGGTGCCTTTGACTGCACCGATGGTGTTAAAATGAGTGGTCATATTAAGGACGATGGAGCTACCGAGCGGACCGCCCGACATACAAGTGCCGGCACTCCGAGGCGTGATGGCAAGTGATGGATAGGCGTGCTTTTGTTTGCTCACATAGCGCACCAGGTTCTTTAAGTCGGCGGAGTCCTTTGGGGCAACGACAAGCTCGGGCACTAGTTCGTAAATGCTTGCATCACGGCTGACGGCCACGCGCGCATCGATATCTCGCGTCACTTCACCAGAGAGCTTCTTTTTGAGCGTTGTATACACTTCATCCATAATGGCTCTACTATACGATAGCCGTAAGCGTCTTGTCGAGCGCTACCGTGAGCGCGGCAAACGGTGTATACTACAACCATGAAAACTCGTATTGATATCGACACCCGTACATTTGTTCGATTTTGGCTCGTTGTGATTGGTTTTGGCGCCGTCATCTACGCTATTATTGCCGCCAGTACTGCACTCCTCATTTTGGGAATCTCATTGTTTCTTGCATTAGCATTAAGTGTGCCGGTTGCTCGCTTGTCGAAGTTTCTTCCCGGTAAAAGCCGAGTAGGGGCAACGGCAATCGCATATGTCGCGGTCATCGCGTTGCTCGGCGCAATTATCACGTTAGTCATTCCACCAATCGTCCAACAAACTGCTCGATTCGTGCAGACCATTCCATCGGTTATTGCCACCGCAACCGAGCAGTCGAATGAACTCCGTGGCTTGATTGATGAATACAACCTTCAGCCGCAAGTTGACCAAGCAGTCGCTTCGATTCAAGGCAGTGCCGCCGCCTGGGCTGGCAACGTCGGACAGAACCTGATTGCCAGCGTTGGTTCGTTCTTCGCCTTTATTACTGCTCTCATCCTTGTGTTGGTGCTTACGTTTCTGATGTTAGTAGAAGGCCCCACCTGGATGAAACGAATTTGGGGTACCTATACCAATGCGTCTCGCCGTGAAAAGCACAAACGAGTGGTCGGCAAAATCTATGCGGTCTTTACCGGCTACGTCACCGGACAGTTGACGGTTTCAGCAATTGGCGCATCGGCCGCCGGCTTGATGGTGTTTATTCTGAGCTTAATCTTCCCAGCTCTGCCTGCAAGCCTGGCGTTCCCTACCGCCGCCATTACCTTTGTGCTGTCGCTCATTCCGATGTTCGGGGCGACCATCGGTGGTGTTATCATTTCGGTCCTGTTAGCGTTTAACAGTGTGCCCGCCGCGATTATCTATGCAATCTTCTTTGTCGTCTACCAGCAAATTGAAAACAACTTTATCTCTCCGCACATTCAGGCAAAACGGATTGAGCTTTCGGCACTGGCCGTACTCGCGTCGGTGACCATTGGCCTGTACATGTTCGGTATTATTGGAGGTATTATCGCGATCCCAATTGCGGGGTCAATTCGTGTGCTACTTGAAGAATATTTTCAGCGACGTGAGGGTAAAAAAGCTTAAGCGACGTATTCCCAGATCGGTCCAGTTGCGGTATCACGAACAGTGATGCCGCTTTTTTCGATATCACGACGCAGTGAATCGGCGGCTGACCAGTCTTTTGTTTCTCGAGCGCGCTGACGCTCTAGAATAAGCTGCTTCGTTTCGTCTGAAATGTCTGGCGTTGTGTGAAGAAGCTGGACCCCAAGCAACGCATCAACTGCTTCAAGAAATGCCATCAGACCTTCTCTGGAAGCCGCTGAGGTGTCGGACGCCGAGAACTGGTCAAAGACGCTGTCGATAAGTGTCAGGGCCCCAGGCGTGTCGAGATCATTTTCAAGAATTTCTCGAAGCGCATGTGCATCGGCATAGCCAAGGGTGGACTTATCTGGGAGTTCGGCCGGGTTCTGGAGTGTATCGTGCAGCTGGTGTCGAAGGGCGGCAACGTTGCGCCAGCGAAGGAAGCGGTGCTGGGCAGCGGTCAGATTCTCAAAGCTAAAGTTACCTTCACTGCGGTAATGACTTTGCAGTACAAACAGACGAAAGTCTTGTGGGGTATAGGCTTTCTGGGCAAGATCATCGAGCGTGTAGCCATTTTCGAGTGATTTACTAATCTTAGTGCCGTCAGACTTCAGGTGGTTGTTATGCAGCCAGAATTGACTGAATGGTTTGCCGGTCGCCGACTCAGATTGGGCGATCTCATTGGTGTGATGCACCGGAATGTGGTCGATACCACCAGTGTGGATGTCGATTGTTTCGCCCAGCAAATCGAGTGCCATAGCGGAGCATTCAAGGTGCCAGCCAGGGAAGCCTGGTCGTTCAACGCCTTCAGCGGTGAGGTCGGCAGGCGTCGCCCACTCCATGTCGCGTGTTTGGCCATCGGGAGTAAACTTCCAGAGCGCAAAGTCACTCGCGTTTCGTTTTTCGGGATTGAATTCAACCCGCGCACCAGCCTTCTGCTCGTCTAGGTGAAGACCGGCAAAGTCGTCGTAGCGGGAAAAAGTTGACGTATCGAAATAAATGCCGTCGCTGATTTGATAGGTATGCCCCTTTTCTTTCAATGTTCGCACGAGCGTCAGCTGTTGCTGAATGTAGTCGCTCGCCTTTACGAGATGGGTGGCCGGAACTAGCCCCAACGCATTCAATCCTTTAATGAAGTCATCGGTATAGAAGGCCGCAACTTCCCAGGCGGTCTTACCTTCACGGCGGGCACCTTTTTCCAACTTGTCTTCTCCGTCATCACTGTCACTGACGAGATGACCGACATCGGTTATATTGAGCACCCGGTTCACGGTGAAACCATTAGCTTGGAGAACACGAACCAGCACATCCCAGTAAAGGTAGGCAGCCCAGTTACCAACGTGCAGTTGATTGTAGACCGTCGGCCCACACGTATAGAGCGAAACGACCCCGTCTTTTAAGGGTGTAAATGGCTCAACACTCCGGCTCAGCTGGTTATGAAACTGCAGACTCATACTCAACCACCGTTTTATTGACTGCATCAACCAATTCACTCATCACCTTGTCATAGGTTTCGAACACCTTAAATCCAGCAGAGTATTCATGCCCGCCGCCACCAAAGAAGCCAGCCACGTGGTGGGCGATTGGTAGGTTAGCTCGAATTTTACCGGTCAGTTTGCCGTCGGGGTATGTTTTAATGGCAATTGCAACTTTCACCGTGTCAACGAGGCGCATTTCATCAAGCACCAAGACACTCGGGTTGTAACGATCGCTATATTCTTCAATGTCTGCCCAGGGAATGTGAACGGTCGCCAGGATGCCTTCAAGGTGGTATTCAATCCGGCTGATAAGCTCACCTTTGTAGGCAAGAATGTCGGCTGGTTTTTTCATGTATTCGCGGCGCCGTGTTTCAATGTCGGATGGATTGGCACCGAGCTTGACGAGGACTGCGGCTGCTTCGTAGCTAGCGGCAGTTGTGTTTTGCGTGGTTAGCCCCAAGCTGTCTGATTGGATACCAATGAACAGCTGCTCGGCTGCTTGCGAGTTGATAGTAAAGCCTTTGTCGACCGCCATGCGGTAAATGATTTCAGTGGTGGCAACGGCAGTGTCGTCGATGAGGCTTACGTGTGTCAGTGGAAGAACGTCTTCGGACGCTTGGTGGTGGTCGATCACTAGCAGCGGATGACTTTCAAGAAACGAGCGGACACCGCGGACTTCCAGTGCTTTCATAATAAGCGCATCACTCGTGGTATCAACCAGGACCGCTGCGTCGGCATCATACGGAAAATCTTTACTGACCCTATCCCAGCCGCTAATGTAGCCAAGGTATTTCGGAATATCAATGGCGCAGTACAGCACCACTTCTTTACCAGCATCGCTGAAAATCTCTTCAAGAGCGAGTGCGCTGCCAAGACTATCGCCATCGGGGTTTTCAGCCTGAATAACGACAATTTTCTTGGCTGCGGTGAGAAGTTCGTGGGCTGCATCAAACATGAGTTATATTGTAGCAGATTATGACAGAGAGCGCCGACCTTGCAGGGCGTGCGACAAGGTCATTTGGTCGGCGTATTCGAGGTCAACACCAACCGGAATGCCGCGGGCAAGCCGGCTCATTTCAACGGTCAGACCGGCGTCTTTAATATATTTTTGCAAGAAGAGTGCAGTTGACTCTCCTTCAACACTGGCGTTGGTGGCGATGATAATCTCTTTGACGCCATCTTTTTTAAGGCGTTCGAGCAGCTCTGGAATGTGCAGCTGCTCTGGGCCGATGCCATCGATGGGGCTAATTGCCCCACCAAGCACATGGTAGGTTCCCTGAAATTGTCCCGTTCGCTCAAGAGCGACAATATCGAGCGGCTCTTCAACAACAGCAATAATCGTCTTATCACGCTCTGGGTCGCTGTAGAGTGGTGATAACTCTTGGTCAGCATCAATCAGTGCAAAGGTCGCTGGACACGTTTTCACGAGCGCGTGGACATCATGGATTGCTGTTGCAAGTGAATCGTTGATCCGCTGGTCGGCACGCAATAAGTAATAGGCATAGCGTTCTGCTGTGCGCGATCCAACGCCGGGGAGGCGGCCGAGTTCGTCGATCAGCTTTTCAAGTGCAGCAGGAAGCAAGCGGGCCACGTTACAGCCCTAGGTTGCCGAGTCCACCCATCAAAGGCTTCATTTTTTCAGCAGCAACTTCTTGTGCTTTGGCCATACCGTCGCGTACGGCAATTTCAATCCAGCGTTCAAGTTCGGCGATGTCATCTAGGTCAACCTGTGCTGGGTCGATCGATACTTTCTTAATCTTAAGCTCACCAGTAATCTGGACGACCACCGCACCATCGCCAGCTTCCACTTCAATAATTTCTTTCTTAAGGTCGCTCTGCGCTTTACGTAGTTTGTTGAGCATTTTCATTTGGTCAAAGGCCATAGTTCTTCTCCGTCGTTATATCTGCAATAATTATACGTTACTCGACCGTCTTTTGGTATCGGTAGAAGCGGTCGGCTTCGCTGGCGGCCGCACTAGTGATGATTCGGCTCACCACAAATCCCTCTGGGGTGACAGGCCGAGCGGCGCGGGTTGCGGTGAACGTCGAGGCCTGACTTTTGGTGACAACAATGAGCCCTGGGCGGTAGGCCGAGACTGCATCGTAGAAAGGACGCTCTTCAGGAGTGACCAGAAGGGTCTGCGACTCGCTTGGTAGTAAGGCAAGGTCACGTGAGAACACACCGGCTGCGCTTGGTGAGTAGTGGTAGCCATAGACGTAGCGGTCAAGTCCGGCACCAATAAGCGAAATCACTAGCACTACCAAGGGTATAAGCCCGGTGATTCGCGCATAGGGATTTAAAGGAAATAGTTGATACCAGTAGTTGATAATACTGGTGAGGCCAGCGGCGAGGAGCAGAACCGCAGGGATGAATACGATGCTCGTGTACTCAGGGTTCACGAGCAGTACAGGGATAAGTGCAAGGCTCCAAATAATTATCAGGTAGCTTCGGGTGGTTTCGCGTGTTTGTATGAGTCGGTAGACACCTATGACGATCAACATAAAGCTTGCCAGACCAAAGACCGGTGTCAATATGGTGGTAGCGGTCGGACTCCAGAACATGAAAAACTGGCTGATGAGTAGCTGGGCGTTGGCAATCACGCTCGGCCATTGCTCAGGAACTCCAAGCAGGGTGAGGCCAGGGCCGGGTGCGGTGCTCAGCATCCACACCAGCGGCGCTATGAGCAGCGCGAATAGCGAGATTGCACCGGCGACCATTGGTTTTGAGAGTCGACGGACGGCGGTGCGCAGGTGTGGATGAAGCACAATAGTCAATAGAATCGCCAATAGCGGATAGAGTGCTAGTGGCGAGTACAGGCTGATGGCAACCGTTGCGGTAAAAAGGAGTTTCCAAAGCAAGCGGGCTCGCTTTACCCGAGTAATTTGCGTACCGAGCAATAGTAAAGCGACTGGCCAGAAGATATACATCACCAGTGGTGTGCCATTTTGGGCCAGAAACAAGAACTGACCCGTCGCGACGGCAATCAGTGATGCGAGGACGGCAATGTTGGGTCTAAACCAGCGCCGAAGGAGCAAGATAAGGCCGACTGCGGCGATCAACCCTAAGATCAGCGACGGAAGTTTGATGCTAAATTCAGAGATACCAAATGCTTCCATGCTGGCTGCTTGTAAGAGATGATATGGCAGGTGGGGCACGACAAAAGTCAAAAGATCACCAGTATTAAGCGATTCGCTGGTAATAACTGATTGTTTTTCGGCGTCAGTCAGGCCGCCGGGCACAAACAGGCCGGCAAACACCAACATGCCTGCCAACAAAAGCCCAATGAGGCTGTACCCGATAATGAACCGCCAGCGGTATAACAAAAAGCGTGAAAAGTCTTTAATGGCCATATGCTGACTCTGATTATATCACTAACTGTCGTGCTTACGGTCGAGCGACATGAAGCGCAGACGTTCTGGGTGGAAGTATAATTCAACTTTTCCGACAGGGCCGTTACGGTGCTTGGCGATAATGAGGTCGGTGATATTTTCGCGCTCGGTTTCAGGGTTGTAGTAGGCTTCGCGGTAGATGAACATAACGATGTCGGCATCTTGCTCAATCGAACCAGATTCACGCAAGTCGGCGAGTTGTGGAATTTGCGGGCTACGGTTTTCAACCGAACGAGACAGCTGTGACAGTGCAATCACCGGAACATTGAGCTCACGAGCAATCAACTTCAGGCCTCGTGAAATCTCACTCACCTCTTGCACGCGGTTACCATCACTGCGGCCGGAGCCTTGCATGAGCTGCAGGTAGTCAACGATGATGAGGCCCAGTGGTAGGTCGTGGGCAGCTCGGCGAGCCTTGGTGCGCATTTCAAGCACACTGAGGCCTGGGGTGTCATCGATAAAAATGGGTGCTTCAGCCATTTCACCCATGGCGTCCGACAGCTTACTAAAATCGTCGTCCGACAGGTTGCCGGTACGAATCGCCCAGGCATCAACTCCAGATGCATCAGACAGCATACGGTCGACGAGTTGTTCTTTGCTCATCTCGAGGCTGAAGAACAGCACGGGCTGTTTGGCGACGGTGGCGACGTTGTAGGCCAGGTTCGTCACCAGGGTGGTCTTACCCATCGCTGGGCGGGCGGCGAGGATGATCAAGTCGCTACGTTGTAGGCCAGCGGTCATGTTGTCGAGGTCGCGGTAGCCGGTACGGACGCCGCGGAGGCTCCCCTTGTTGCGGTGCAATTCTTCGAGACGGTCGAAGCTGTCGGTCAAGATGCTTTCGAGGCTGACGAGATCTTGCTTGAGCGATTGGTCACTAACTGAAAAGAGTTCAGCTTCAGCTTTTTCGAGCAGCTCCTGGGTAGTATATTCTTCGTCGAAGCCAAGTTCTGAGATGTCGCCACTGGCTTTAATGAGCCGGCGACGGACCGCTTTGCTGGCGACGAGCTCGGCGTAGGCCGCAGCATGAGCGGCAGTCGGGACATAGTTCGTCAGCTCAGTCAGGTAGGCTGAGCCACCAATGGTTTCGATTTCATTCTTCTTTTTGAGCTCGTCGGTCAGTGTCAGTAGGTCAACCGGTTTGTGTTTTTCGTACAAACGCATCATGGCGCCGTAGATCATGCCGTGTCGTTTGTCGTAGAAGTCACCGACGGTGACGTGTTCTGAGATGTCGGCTAGGGTTTCTTCGTCAATCAAAACCGCTCCGAGCAGACTCATCTCGGCGTCAATGTTTTGTGGCGGGACTTTACCGGCCGGAACCTCTTTTGTAGCCATCTCTATACACTTTTGGTGGGTGTGTCTGATACACTCACCTCTTCTCCTCCGCCCATAATAGCAGCTACCGCAGCAGCTTGGCTACTCTTTGGCGGTGGAGGGGTCGCAACAGTGTGGACAGTCAGTTGATAACTGCCGCAGGCTTTGAGCGATTCATAGAGGTGGGTACTGTATTTGGCGTCGTCGAGCTTTTTCTTATAAAAGGCGTTGCCCGTGTAAAGAGTGAGGTCGGTGCCGAGGAGCTCGGGGGTGCATTTGCTGAGAACGCTGTACAAGGCAAGGTATTCTTTGCGGGTGTATTCCACAAGATCAGACCAAACAAATTCGGTCGCTTCTGTTATTTCTTTCGTTTGGTCCTCGCTCAAGGAACTCTTCGAGTTCTTTGGCTGCGGAATCACTCTAGAAACAACAGAATCGTCCGATTTGGCTGGAGAGTCATTGGAAGAAACCGCAGAGATTTTGTCGTCCTTAATTTCGTTGGGTTTTTTGTGGGTGGCTTTTTTGGTGAGTTCTTCGATAGTGGCCGAGACTTCGAGGATGGGTGCGGCCAATGCGACGGTTTTAGGCTGTTTTTGGTCGGCGGCAGCGCCGGCGAGCACTGTCAGGAGCTTAATGTCAGGGTGCGAGCTCTTGGCGACGTCGAGCAGGCTGTCGAGGAGTGGGACAAGTTGCGGCGTGGTAACAATTTCTTTTCGAAGTTGATGGGTCAGTTGGCCAGCTAGTGTTTCGGCGGCGATACCCTGCGTGATGGCATCATCAAGTAAGCTGGCAATCTTAGCAACATCATGTGTCGTGACCGCCTCAAGAATCTGGCTAATGAGTGTTGTCGGCGCGAGGCCAAGGCTGGCTTCAATCAGTTCGACAGTAATGCCGCTCTTGGCATCGGTGAGGCTCGAGAGTTGATCGAGCAGACTAATACTATCCCTAAAGCTACCGTCACCACGAGCTGCAATGAGCTGTAGCGCATCGTCACTGATCTTAATTTTTTCGGTATCGGCGATGTGGCGCAAATGTGACACCGCGTCGGCTTGAGCGATGGCACGGAAGCCATAGCGTTGGGTGCGGCTGACAATCGTCGCAGGTAACTTTTCGACGTTGGTGGTCGCGAGAATGAACACGATGTGCTCTGGTGGCTCCTCAAGCGTCTTAAGAAGCGCATTGAAGGCGGACTTGGAGAGCATGTGGACTTCGTCGATGATGTAGACCTTTTTCTTGGCTGAAACGGGCGCCAATTGCACACGTTCACGCAGATCACGGATATCTTCGACGCTGTTGTTGCTGGCGGCGTCAATTTCAATAATGTCGAGGTGGGTTTCGTCGTCGCTATAAGGCAGATCGTTGATTTGGTGCGCCAAGATGCGCGCCACCGACGTTTTGCCAACGCCGCGCGGGCCGGTTAACAAATAGGCATGAGAGATGCGCCCCGCCTTGATGGCTCGTTCGAGTATGTCGGTAATATGTCGCTGGCCAACAATGTCCGCCAAAGATTTACTGCGATATTTACGATACAGCGCCTGAGACACCCTATTACTCCCCTTTTCCTGTAATCAAGTATACGCTTCAAACGCGCCGTACTTGTTGTGTTAACTACGTTGTTTGTTTTTCACACCTGTGAATAGGAAAAGTATATACCGCTTGCGGTTAGCGCGCAAGGTTTAAAGGGCAGCTTCAACGGCAGCCCAGGTGGCTTCGTGGTTGTCGGCTGGGACGATGATGGTGACTTGGTCGCCGACGGCGATGCGGAAGTAGGTGACGCTGGCGAGCAGGATGCGGTATTCGCGGCCGTTAGCTTCAACGTAATAGGCGCCGTCGTGTTGGACGAGGGTACCGATAATCTGGGTTCGCTCAATTGGGCCAATTTGCTTGTAGATAAAGCTGCCGTCGTCGGCAATAGTGAGCTTGAGGATGTCTCCTTCAACTAACTTTGACTTACTGGCGTAGTTTGCAGGCACTGGGTATTCTTTGCCATCGGGGCCGGCCATCTTTTGGCCATCAAAAACACCTTCAATCACCTTGCCACCAACGTCTTCATTGTTGCTGGTCTTTGGGGTGATGATCGTGCCGTCGTCACCGACAATACTTATAAGAAGCTCTTTGGCTGCCGCTAGGTTTGTTTCCGCCTCTTGGATAAGAGCGTGCAGGCGTTTGACCTGTTTTTCTGGTAATTCAGACATGGTTACTCGCAATTCCTTTGTCTATTTTTGTGGTTGTATAGCCTCACTTATATCAAGATGACACGCGGTTGTCAAGCGCTCTTATACTTGACAAATAGCAATAAATGTGCTAGTGTATTTGCAGTCTATATGCACCCCGTATATAGCGTTTACCTTAAGGAGGTGGTCAGAAATGACCACAACAATGACCAAAACATCGGTGCGTGACCTTCGCCGTCAGCATGGCATCAGCCAGGCTGAACTCGTCGAGCTGAGCGGCATATCGTCTGGCACCATCGTTCGCATTGAGAACGACCAATCGACTGGCGTCCACTACGGTGTCGCATGGGCAATTGCCGATGCGTTCGGCGTGAACATCGCCGAAATCGACTGGCCGGCCGACCTCACACACAGAGGACGTCCACCCAAGTCTGGTCGCCCGCTCACTCCTGAGGTCCGGTACTCTCGTGACTGCTGCTCGGCGTGCTTCATCCTGAAGTCACTCAGCGGAAGTTGCGCTTGTACCTAAGCCCTGTGAGTGCTCTGAAAAGAGCCCTCCGGGGCTCTTTTCATAATTGAGAGGATATCTTGCCGCTACGCGCGGTTTTCTTTCACCATAAACTCATACAGGTTAAGTGAAGTTGCTCCGCTGACGCCCAGGCTACGCTCATCTAGCTCAGATGCGAGCCTGCCGGCAAGGATAAGGTCGAAACTGTCACGAAATTCGGGCGGGATAATATCTGGGGAGGGTCGAGAGGTTGAAAAAACTAATTTCATGTTGGCCTTCTGGGCGTTTCGATTAATTTCACTCACCGACGAATGAAAACGCTCTGGATACTGTGCCGCCAGGTCGCATTCTTCAATGTAGATAAAGATGAGCGGCGTTGGCTGGGCTTCACCCGCCCGTTTGGTGCTCAGCGCAGCGAGTTCCTCTAGGTATGCCATGTCTTCCTGTGTTCCGGTGCGAACAGGCGTATAGAGATACTGCTCTTTCGCCCCCTCCTCATACTTTGGGTCAAACTCAACTACCTTCAAGTCGAATATGACGTACTTGATCTCATCTGGGGTAAAGGCCTGTTCGAGCCGGCGTATGTAGGAGCGAACAAGCTCTGTCTTCCCCGTGCCCGTCTGCCCGACCACAAGGGCTGAGTGATGCACGTTGAAGGTAAAGTAGTCTTTATTGGTGATGTTCATGAGGTTTAGTATAGTCCATTAGCGCTCGGCCACAATCGACTGCAGCAACTTCAACTCATGCACCATCTGCTCGGGATGCTTCGCCAGATCAACCTCAATCCACGAATCAAAGGCGTTGTGTGCGCGGAGCTCGGCACGTTCGCCGCTGTAGCAGTCGTCATCGAAGTTTAAGCAAGTAAAGAGCTGAAGTAGTCTGCAGTCTCTTCGTCGGTGCAGTATATGTAGCAGCCTTTTTGCCCTCGAGTCATTAAGGTTCTATACGTATTTTTTATAATTGCGTCAAACTTTGCCTTTGCCATATCTGGATCTTCTTTGAGCATTCGTTTCCAGCCCTGTACTGACTTATCTGTTGTTGCACGTTTGCTTACATCGGTGATAATCTGCCCATTCCGAACAATTAAATCAGGCCCAATTATCACTCCCACATAATCGAGCTCAAGTCCTTGAGATGTATGAATACATCCAACTTCGCTTACAGAGTCTGGATGAATAATCCAAGACTGGCCGTGCGTTTTGAGGTTCCACTGTGCATGGTAGTCGCCGATCATAATGTCGGATTCATCGCCGTTCTTGCTACTCACCCATTTCCAGCAGTATCCTGCCAGCATCCGAGCCTTATTTTTTACTAAGTTAAGTTCAGTGATGTTAGCGTGGAGTTCCCCCGGATTATTGAAAACACGAAAATCATAGTCTTCTTTTGAGAGAGTTTGATTGGCCGTCGGTCGAATTTGAAGACTGTTATCAAGCCACGCTAGGTATCCGTCAGACCCATTGCATCGAAACTGTGATTCAAGAGTTATTGTGCTTACTTCGGCTCCAAGCTGAGATGCCCAGTAAACAATTTCGTCTTTATCACCAATGTCCTTAACGGTAACTTTTTGATCTTCGTCTACAAAGAAAATACTCGTGTGACTCGCATTAATAATCTCTTTTATCTGGTTCTCTCCCAAATGGTTGAACATTCCCGATTTTCTGTTTAGCCTATGTGCTTCGTCAACAATTAGGCAGTCAAATGTGTTGCGTTGAACGCTATGGAATGAGCCTGATCCACTAAACATGTTATCGATCCGTGATCGACTGAATGAGCCTGTTAGCTTGGCTCTGTAGACCTCACGCGGTGCTGAATTTCTCGTGACGTACTGTGCAACAAGGTCATTTTTCGTCATTTCAACGAGCAAATTTATTGCCAGAACTGATTTGCCTGTACCAGGGCCACCCTCGATAACAAAGACTTGTTTTGGGCCATCCTGGGATTTATGCGAGAGTGCAAGGGCCGTTTCATACGCAACCTTTTGATCGTCAATTAAGACAAACTCCTCGTTTCCACTGAGCATTGAAGCTAGTTGCTCCGCTAAGTTTTTTGATGGCTTTATCTTTCCATTGTCAATCCTGTACATGAGTCCATCAGAGTCACCATACTTTACGTGACTTTTTATAAAGTCTCTCAGTTTAAGTGCATCATTCTTTAAGAAAACTGGAGCATAATCAAGGTATTTTTCGTAAAAGCTATTCGTTATTACTCCGTCATCTTCATAATTATGTAAATACGCACATGGTATCAGTCGTATTGTTTCTTCTTGTACTGTCTGATTGTAGTCTTCGAGCAGGCACTTGTAGGACCAAGCTTGGTAGGATGGGTGCGATGTTTCTTTCAAGCCGTGCTTGAATCTCGTTTCAACAATGCCATCTTTTTCTATTATTGATGCTTCTTGCCACTGCTTGAGTTCGACAAGTATTGCCGTGTCTTCACGAAGACTATTCTTTCCAGAGATGATGAAGTCAATTCGCTTCGATGATTGCGGAATGTGGTACTCAATCGAAATACCTGCATCGTCCGGGATATCACCATCAGCTACGATTCTATCCATAAACTGAAGTGAGTTTCGCCACGAGTTAAGTTCAGACTGTGGTGTACGATGGCCCGTCGCTTTTTTAAAAGCAGACTCAATAATACTCTCAATATCATTTGACATGATATCTGATTGGAACTGATTTTTTGTTGAAGAATAAACTATCATGACTATAATTCCGTATACTTCTTGCTCGAGCCACGGGCTTTTGCGATCGGATACTTCTTCTCGTTAATTGCCATTTTTCTTTGGAAAGCTTCAGCTAGATCTATGTCAAGTTTGTTCGCTATAAGTAGGGTCCAGTATAGTACGTCTGCGACCTCATCGGCAACGTCGGATTTACTCTTTGCAAGGTGATCTTCTAGTTGTTGTTCGTTCTTCCACTGAGTGTGCTCAAGTAGTTCAGCCGCCTCAAGTGATAATGAAATCGAAAGGTCTTTGATGTTATGGAATTGAGCCCACTCCCTGTCAGTACAGAATATTCTAATTTCACGTTGTAGGTCTTCAAGTGTCGGTGTGCGTGCATCCATTACTTTTGATTGTACGTTTTTAGCACTCTTATGTATATAACCAAGGTGTTTAAGGATAACTACATGATAGGTGTTCATACTGACGGCATGAGCGAATTTAACGGTGACGCATACTTGGGGATGGACAGGGCAAGTCTCGAATCTTTAATCTTAGATCGAGTGAGCTCTCTAAGCTATTACGATCTAGCGGATAGCTTAGCTGAGACTAGCGACTTTGAAATAATTGATTTGCTTTGTGCGCTTGATCTGGCCGGTGCGGAGGATCTCTATCGCTTTTCCACACATCAAACAGATGACAATGTAAAACCATTGTAAAAATAACGCAAACAAAACACCGCCCAGTCAAGGGCGGTGTGTAAGCGAGACTTCAAAATGGCCGATTGTTGATTAGTTGAGCTCGACGCTTGCGCCAGCTTCTTCGAGAGTTTTCTTGGCAGCTTCAGCTTCTTCAGCTGGAACTTTTTCCTTAACGGTTGCAGGTGCACCGTCAACGATTGCCTTGGCTTCACCAAGACCAAGACCAGTAATGTCTTTAACAGCCTTGATTACGGCAACTTTCTGAGCACCGGCGTCCTTAAGGACGATGGTGTAGTCAGACTTAGCTTCTTCAGCTGGTGCAGCTTCTGCAGCAGCAGGTCCGGCAACCGCAACAGCTGCAGCAGCTGGTTCGATTCCGTATTCATCTTTCAAAATTGTCTTGAGTTCGTTGACTTCAAGGACAGTAAGGCCGGTAAGGCTTTCTGCCAGTTTCTTTAAATCAGCCATGTGGTGACTCCTTTTATTGTTCTAGTAGTAAATATTAACTGGTTGCTTTAGCTTCAACACCGTCCAACAGCGCGTGTAGGTTACCCGAAAGCGCGTTGGTAATGTCGTGAACCGGTGAAAGCAGCGTTGCAATAACTTCTGCGATCAGCTGTGACTTGCTTGGGAGGCTTGCGAGTGCAATAACATCGGCAGCACTCAGGAGTGCGCCATCGTTACCGAATCCGCCAGCAATAGCAAGCGCGTCATTTGTTTTTGCAAACGAGTTCATGACCTTGGCTGGGGCAACTTCATCGGTGCTTGAAACAGCATAGATGAGTTGGCCAGTTAAGCCACTCACGTCGGTTTGCTTGTAGGCATCAAGCTCGCTCATAGCAACGCGGACCAAGCGGTTTTTGACCACTCGAATCACAACGCCTTCTGCGCGGGCTTCAGCTCGAAGCTTTTGCATATCTGCGACGCTTAGGCCCTGGTATGCCGCAAAAACGGTTAACTTAGAGCTCGCGAGCAAATCGCTCATGTCAGCAACCAATGTGTTCTTTTTATCGCGTGAAATCGCCATAAACAAAAATCTCCATAGGTTATATCGGCCAAATTGTTAAGTCGCTAGACAGGCAGTGTTGGTGAGAAAACAAAAAGTCTTTGGTTCTCGCACTGCCAAAGACTCCATAGATATGTATGTGTTACATGATCCTCGGTAGCGAATTAAGTTCTGGTTTCCCATCACAGCTACTGTCTTTGGTAATGTCTATCAGTGATTATATGAAATGTTGTCGAAACTGTCAACCGCTATATATAGCGTATCTTGAAAAATATGTCGTAATACTGTATAATCAAAACTTGTCGTCAGCACTGTGCTGGCGCATGAGAGAAAGTGAAACACATTGGCAGATCGCGAGTTCGGGACGTTTCTGTCCCAGATCAACGGCACCGCTGAGTCGCGCTGGGTCAACCGGCCGCTCGAGCAGGGACCGGTCGTGGACGATGAGTCCTCGACGAAGATGAGCTACGCCTAACAGGCATCGCTCACACAGAGCCGGGTGGGCCGACGACGACGATGACGTCGGTCCCACCCCCTGCTCTCTGCCTATTCAATCACCTTTCTCCATCCCGTGCCCCAAGAGCGACATTTCGCCGGGGCACTTTTCCTTTTATGGACTTAGTAAGTAAATAATGGTATAATAATCACTAGTAATGGATGCATATATTCCTCATAACGAGCAGCTTCGCGAGCTCGCTGAAGCCCCCTATGTGCCAAGTATCGAGGTCACCGATGCCTTGCTTGATGACATCGCACGCTGCCCTCGTGGCGTAGCAGAGACGTACGGCGCGACACCATTTGATATGGTCTATTCACTCGCATCCCAACAAGAGGTGCTCGAAGGTCGCCTTGAGCTCCTTTGTCATGTCCCGAAGAACGTTCCCGCCTCAATTGGTGAGTATGTAAAGAGCACCTTCGTCAATCGATTTTGGGCCCGCCTACGAGCGAACGACGAGAATCTGATGACCAGCTTGCTGTTTCGACACCAGGACGATGCGGTGGTTGATGATCGGATCTTTCCAATGATTGAGCGCGGAAAAACTGGCCAAGCATCTCCGGCGGAACTGATGCTGCTTCGTAACCAGTTAGGCACGCGCAGTCTTGAGGTAGCTTGCCTCAGCCACCCATTTGGTAATGATATTGAAATCTTAAAGAACATGCGTGAAGCGGTCAAAGACGGCATTCATGCGCTGGGCGGTGAATATAATGACCTGCCTGAGCCTTGTTACGCAGTAAAAGAGGTTGTGTACGACGAGAACGGCATGCCAACAGGTGTGTTAATGACTCGAAAGTTAGACTTTGGTGTACTGCCGGACGACACGATCATTCGAGAACGTTCTTCTTTTGTGCTCCGGCTTGATGACAAGAGTGAGATTCGCGCTGCCATAGGCGACGCCGGTGCGGCCGAGATTGTGCGGATGTCGCAACTTTCAAAACAAGAGCAGAAGGAAGCGATGATCCCCTTTAACGCAATTATTTCACGCTATATTGCTGCTGACGCCTTTGATGAGATCATCCCTGTTTCAACAACGACCTATGCGTTCAATCGTGAGGTTGAAGAGGCGCTGAAGCTTCTGAATATTGAGCCAAAATACGATGAGTACGAGCCGTATGCTGGCCCGGTTGAGGCTGAATTGCAAAAGAAACTCGATGAGATTAGCGCGGCGTATAGCCACCCTATCTACAAGAAGTTTTAATTACTTAATTCCCTTCGCCATCCCCTGAATAACGGGCGCAGGATGGCGTACATCTTTGTATGCTCTTGGGAGCATCTGTTCGGGTGACCAGCTGGCGATGAGCTCATCTAGATCGGTGGTGTGTTGGTACTTGCCGCTCATGCCGTCGCGACCATCTGAGTAGTCACCCTCAACCTCACCGGTCGTGTGGAATATCAGTTGCCCGATGCGTTCACCAACCGGAACGACAATTGATTCGTGCTGATTGAGGTTGTAGATTTCAAGGGTTATGCGGTTAATGTAGCCTGGGTCAATCCAGCCGGCATCAAAACAGACCGCCAGGCCGTTGCGTCCCCAGCTGCTGCGTGACTTCACCTCACAGGCGCCACCTTGCGGGCGGATACCGATAAATTCATGGGTGTGCGCCAAGATTCGCTCACCGGGACGAAGCACAATAATCGGGTGGTCTTCAGGGATGTTATTAAACAGCTTATAGCCGTTTTCGTCGCACCATTGTTTGTGCGGTTTGGCTTCAAGCGGACCTTTAAAATAGCGATCAATTTCAGATTTATCGAACGGGTTATAGACGCGAGAATCTTCAGAATATTCCTGCATGTAGTAGTAGTGGCCAAGGGTAAAGTCGAGGCTTGCTTCGGAAACGTGTTTTGGATTAAACGGAACCGAAACGATCACGCCATCATCGATGGACTTTTTAATTTCAACGTTGCTATACACACTCATACACACTCCCCCGTTTTTTTGATTGTATCATAATGACTGTTTGATTGCCCCAGCGGGCCAACCCAGCTCCTAGAACTCGAAGTTCACTAGAGCTGGGCTGGCACCGCGTGGGCGTTGGTTAGGGCGCGACCCGACCGAACTCGTTGAACATCTCGTAGGTCATCGGCATCAGAGTGGCGAAGTGCTCCTCCATCTGCTCGGCGACCATCTCGATCTCGCGCTGCGGGAATGAGGGGAAGTGCGTCCCCTCGCGCTTGGTGCGCAGGCTCAGGAAGTTCATAAGCGAGCGCGCGTTCATCGTGACGTACATGCTGCTGTAAATCGTCACTGGCAGAACGGCACGAGCCACTTCGCGAGCGATGCCGGCGTCGAGCATGCGCTGGTACGAGGCGTAGGCGGCCTCGCAAACAGCACGAATCTCTTCGTTCACGATCTCGTGCTGCTCCGCCGATCCGGGAAGGAACGTGTACGCGCCGGCCTTGCCGACCTGCACGAGATTCCGGTCGGGACCGGGCACATAGAACACCGGACGCAACTCACGGTAGCGACCGCTCTCCTCGTTGTATGAGGCGATACGGTGCCGCATGAACTCGCGGAACACGAAGATCGGCGCCTGCACGTAGAACGTCATCGAGTTGTGCTCGAACGGCGATCCATGACGGTCGCGCATCAGGTAGTTGATGAGCCCGCGATCGCGCGCGGTGGCCTCGTCACCTGCTGCTGCCGCTTCGAGGGTTTGCTCACCCTGCGTCGACACCCGTGCCGCGAACAGCACGTCACTGTCGTGCGCACTGGCTCGCACCAGCTCGACGGTCACGTCGGACCGGAACTGGATTTCTTTTGATTCGGCTACATCTGACAATAGCCTCACCCCTTTTCTTGTCGGTTGTTGTGAAAGGTCTCCACACCTATAAATAGTATACATCACCCCTGTTTTTCGTGATATACTAGTCTTTGTCTTTATGCCACATTCTGCCGAAACACCACTGCCGCCAAACGACACTTTCGAGACCCAGCCGTCTGAAGAAGATGTTCTGTTGGCTGAAAAAATTCGCCAAGAGATTCTAGTGAGCGCTCGACAGCTGTTGTATGCCTTCCAGCCTTCGGCATCGCCCGAACTTCGCGCTGAAGAGCTTCATCGCATGTCACAGAAAGTAAAACATCTGAAAGATGTTGCGAGAAGTGAGCGCGAAGGCTACGCCATTGGCGTGCTTGAATGGGCAAACCACCGAATGCCCGAGAACCGGCAGCACAGCTTAGATTCAGCTCGATCAGCCCTCGAGCACCACTTCCGCATTCAAGCGGTCGTTGAAACGGCCCTGCGACCCGTGAGCGATACGGGAGCAATTATGCTGAAATTGGGTAGACAAACAGTCGGCTTATTCCACAAACCACAAAAATAAAACTCCGCATCGCTGCAGAGTTTTACATTCTCGCTAAAATAATTAGCTCAGGAAGTTTTCAACCTTGATACCAGGCCCTTGGGTGGTGCTCATGTTGATGCTCTTCACAAAGCCACCTTTAATGCTGGTTGGCTTTTGGCTGAGGAGGCTGTCGAAGAACGAACGAGCGTTTTCGGTGAGCTTCTCGGCGCCAAAACTGACTTTCCCAATGCTCAGGTGAACAATCGCTTGCTTGTCGACACGGTATTCAACCTTACCAGCTTTTGCTTCGCTGACGGCCTTTGCAACGTCAGTCGCAACCGAACCACTCTTCGGGTTAGGCATCAGGCCGCGTGGACCAAGCAATCGAGCGTACTTACCAAGTCGTGGCATGTACTGTGGAGTCGCGATGAGGACGTCGAAGTCGATAACTTCTTTGTCGAGTTGCGCGATCATTTCTTCGTCACCAACAAAGTCGGCACCAGCGGCGCTGGCTGCTTTGTGGTCAGCTTCAGGGGCAAAGACGGCAACACGAATGGTCTTACCGGTGCCGTGAGGTAGGCTGACGGTTGCACGAATGTTTTGGTCGGCTTGGCGTGGGTCTACGTTCAAACGAACGTGAACTTCAACGCTGGCATCGAACTTGCTTGGGCTGGTTTTGCTGGCAATTTCAACAGCGTCTTCAAGGCTGTAAAGTGTGCTGGCGTCAACGAGTTCAGCTGCCTTACGGTAGGCCTTCCCGCGTCGCTCAATCAGCGGACGAGTGACTGGCTTTGGACCTTTAGCTTGTGAGGGCTCGCCATCAACAGAGCTGGTGTCACCAGATTCCTTACGTGCTTCTTTTTCAGCTTTTGCTTCAGCTTCGGCGAGTGCTTTGGCGCTGCGCTTTCCAGCCTTGGCAACAACAACGTCTTCTTCGACGGTCGCAACTTCAGCGACGGTTTCAACGTCAGCTGGTGCGGGAGCGGCTGCTCCGGCGATCGCTGCTTCGATTTGTGCAATGGTGTGCTTCTCGGTCACTTCAAGACCAAGTTTTTGTGCTTCTGCAAGCAGATCGGCTTTTTTAGCCATAGGTGTGAACCCTTTCTGTGGTAATAACGGCGTTTTTGAGCGCCTCCCAACATTGATTTTATACCTTAATTATAGCACAACTGGGGTGATTAATCAATTGAGCGGACAATGTTCACGTTATCTCCGTCGTCGAGCGTGTTTTTATCAGAAACCGCTGCATCCTGTGATGCTCGACTACTTCGGGAGCCAAGTTCTCGTACGATTCCTTGTAGATTCTCTGGCAAACGTGCAACTGCTTCTGGATGATCTCTCTGGAGTTCGAAAAACACAGCCGCAAAATACGATAGTTTTCGACGCATCGTTTCGATGCTTCGCACAGTTTCTACTGCTTGGGTAGTAATTTGGATTGTCGCCTCTGGTATCTTTGCTGCTAGCTCCGACGGGGTCTTGAATGTATCGACGTCCTCTAGATCCCTGAGGTATGCGTCGGTCTCCTCGGGGTAAAGGGTGAGGATATCAACTGGGTACGCTTCTTCTAAAGCCACTACCACTCCTTACTGTAAGATAGATTTTGTACTCTCACTATAACAAAGAACTACCTATTTCCGGTAGTTCTTTATCGCTGTTGATTGAGGGCTGCTTATTCGACGATTTCAACACCCATTGAGCGAGCAGTACCGGCGATTACCTTGACTGCACCGTCAACGTCGATGGCGTTGAGCTGATCTTTTTTGATTTCAGCGATTTCTTCAAGTTGTGCACGAGTGATCTTACCAACCTTGTCGGCGTGAGGCTTGGCGCTTCCCTTTTGGATGCCAATCTTTTCACGGATCATGTCGTCAACTGGCTGCCCAAGTGACTTCCAGGTAAAGGTGCGGTCTTCGTATACTTGAATGTGTACGATCACGTCTTTGCCCATCATGTCCTTCGTAGCGTCGTTGAAGGGGTTGATGAAGTCCATCATGTTGAGGCCCCATTGTCCAAGGGTTGAACCAACAGGAGGCCCAGCAGTCGCACGACCAGCAGGAATACGTAGTTTGAGGTTTCCAATAATTTTCTTTGCCATAGTTTTCTTTCTTGTACTAAATATATGTTGAAGCGATATTTAGTGCGTAACTCTGATACTTTAACAGATTCAGTCACTAAATTCAAGGCGAGTGAGTCCAGACTTTCCGGACTTTTTCTCTCGCCTCATCTTCGATACCGGCTTTTAATCTTTCCATGTCGATAGTGAATTGGAGCTCTTCACGCTTGCCGTCGATCTCATACCTTTCAAGCGGGTCATATTCTGCAGAGTCCAACTTCCACATTAAAAGAACCACACCTTCTCGTAGCCTACTAATTCTATCTTCACGAGATGCACCTTCTTCGGTGGCGTTTGCCCAAGAATAGACAGAATCTGCATCAAGTGCAATGACATTGTGCTGAACCTCAAGCGCGACGTAGCGATCGTGTTCAGACATCATGCTAGACTTTCTTTACCTGCAACGCGTCAAGTTCAACACTTGTGTCGCGGCCAAACATGCTGACCATGACTTTGACTTTACCCTTTTGGTTGTCGATTTCAGAAATAGAGCCGTCGAAGCCCTTGAATGGGCCGTCGGTAATGCTGACCACTTCGCCTTCTGAGAAGTCGATAAAGTGCTTTGGATCTTCCACGCCCATGCGCTTCTTGATTTTGCGGATTTCGTCGTCAGACACAGGAGTTGGTTGCGTGCTTGTGCCCACAAAGCCGGTCACACCAGGGGTGTTACGGACAATATACCAGGTTTCGTCGGTCAGCTTCATCTCAACGAGGGCGTAGCCTTGGAAGATCTTCTTCTCAACAACTTTTCGCTTGCCGTTCTTGATTTCGATTTGCTTCTCTTTAGGGACCATAACGTCGAAGATTTTGTCGGCCATGTCGACAGCATTAATGCGTTGACGAATACTATCGGCAACTTTCTCTTCGTAGCCGCTGTAGGTGTGAATGGCGTACCATTGTCGTGATGAATCATATCGGTTTTTAGTCATTGTGGTGAAGTCCGTTCTGCCGTGAGGCGGGGTTAGGTGATGATAAGCTCAAAGAGCGATTTAAATAAGAGGTCAAGCAGGACGATGATAACGACGAAGAACAGGCTAAACAAAATCACCGCTAGGGTCAAACCCCAGGTTGATTTACGGCTAGGCCAGCGCACTTGGCGTAGTTCAAACCATGCTCCCTTAAAGTAGCCACCGATCCCGTAGAGTGCCTTTGTGAAAGGGTTCTTAGGTTCTTTGCGCTCTTTTCGCACTGGTTTTTGCTTCTTTGGTGCGTTTGCCTTTGAAGCTTTTACCGGCGTATCGTTTGCTTTAATGCGGGTTACTTTCGTCTCTGCCACACTCGTCCTACTTTCTTATGCCAAATATAAAAGTCTGCTACTGCAGACTGTCAATACAAAGTGTACTCTTTTCTCTGTTAATCGTCAAGGGGATGGTATGATAGTGGTAATGTTTGCTTCATTACTATATGTCGTTCATGGAGTGGTTGCGGCCGTTTTAGTTATCGCCTCGGTGCGACTTGCTCAGGGAATCCGGCGATTCCGCTTTAATCCTACAATGACGCCGTCTCGCCTGATTGAGGACACCCCGAGTGTTAGCGTCGTCATTCCGGCTCGTAATGAAAGCCACGCAATGACAGATTGCCTCCAAGCCGTGGTGAACAGCACCTATCCGAAACTGGAAATCATTGTGTTGAACGACTCTTCGGCCGACCGTACCTCTTCACTGATTAAAGCGTTTGCACACGACGGTATCCGTTTTATCGACGGCCCTGCGCTCCCTGAAGGCTGGCTTGGGAAGAATCACGCCCTGCATACCCTCGTGAAAGAGGCCAGCGGTGCGTACGTGCTGTTTATGGATGTTGACACACGCATTAATCCGGACACCATTGAGCAGCTTGTTGCGTATGCGGCCCAAGAGAATGCTGCAATGGTATCGGTACTCCCACGACGTGAGGACGCGATTAGCTTTAGCCGTCTCTTTTCTCCGCTTCGCTACTTCTGGGAAATCATGTTTCACCGAGCGGCGTCACCAGCGGTTGCGAGTAGCGGTTGGCTGGTTGATCGTTCTGCATTCATGAAGTCGTTTGGTGGTTTTGAGTTGTTTAAGAGTGACGTACAGCCCGAGGCAAACATTGCGGCTGCCTTCATGAAAGACGGTCGCTACCGGTTTGTGATTGGCACTGAACGACTTGGGCTTCGCTACGAGAAGAAATGGGCTTCACAAGTACACACGTCAATTCGCCTTCTGTTCCCACTCGTTGGGGCACGCGTCTCTCATGCCCTGATCTCTGTTCTCGATTTACTGATCGTTGTTTCGCCACTCGTTATACTGACAACCGGCGGTTTTCTCGGCTGGAGCATTCATCATTTGATAGCGGGCCTATTATGGATGGGCTTTGCCATCCTTTATGCGGTATATCTTCACAAAGTCTGGCGACATGGCTGGTGGCTGGCTCCCTGGTTCTGGGACATTGTCGTGATTCAAGAAGCAGTGTTGATGTTGGTGAGCGCGTGGAAGTACAAGAGAGGTACCGTCAACTGGAAGGGACGACCAGTTATGCTTTCGTCTCAGCCGGTGACTCATCGGACGACGGCAAAGAAAAACTAAACGTTGAGCCATGGTTTAAACGGCTCGTCAGGGTAATCTGTGTGCCGAGCTTGTGTGCTAGTTTCGCAGACACATACAATCCGAGGCCGGTGCCATTAGTTTCACGAATACGGTAGTCCTCACTTCGGTAGAACTTATTAAATACTTTTTGTTGATCGCCGCGGCTAATGCCAATCCCCGTATCTTTGACGGCAAAGTTCACCATATGTGAAGATTTCTTGACGATAATGGTAACTGTTCCTTCGTTGGTGTATTTAATAGCATTAGTAATGAAGTTTTGGAGAAGCTCTTCGGTGTAAAGACGGCTGGCGTTAATGCTACCAACTTTTGGGGCAAGATCAAGATTTAGATGGAGTCCCCGAGTAGTTGCATCCTTTTGGTATTGCTGGTGTAGGCGCTGTACCATTTCGGCAACGTCAATCACCTCGGCGTTATCGGCAACGCCTCGCTCAGCACGGGAAAGTGTACTCAGGTCGTTGACCATCTTCGCGAGGTACAGAACCTGTTCGTGCGCTGTTTCAAGCGTTGAAGCAAGGACCGACTGTGCTGGAAGTTTTGGTTGGCTCATCAAAACTTGCAGATTAGAGACTGTGCCTTCAACAATCGTAATCGGCGTACGGAGCTCATGGCTGACCACACTAATAAATTCATCTCGCTCTTCCTCGAGGCTTTTTTCTTTCGTGACATCACGGGCGATCACGACGTAGCCTTGAAGTTGCGAGCCTTTGCGCTGGTCACCGAAGCTGCTTTTGATGGGGGCAATTGTCAGTTCGAGTCGGATTTCTTCGCCGTCACTATAGGTGTGTCGGACGTCTGATCGGCGAGTGGTGCGCGTTGCTGCTGTGAGAAGTTGAAGAAGATCAACCGCCGTTTTACTATCATCGGTCAACTGGAAAAGCTCACCGATTTGTTTACCTTTGAGGCTCTGATTGGTGTCGAGAAGGTTCAAGCAGGCGGCATTGTACATCGTCACCTTACCATGCGCATCGGTACTGAACGTCGCGTCGGTGAGGTTGTTCATAATCGTGACGACTCTGTCGGCCTGTAGGCGTTCTTGTTTCTGGCTTCTCAGCAGGGCGCGTCGCTTGGTCTCCTGGGAGTTCACCACTACAACGATCGAGACACCCAATACAAGGATCGCGGCGAGCCCCAGCATGTTCATCAAGAATATCTCGGGCTGACTGGGTAGTCTTATTAAAGTGTCAATTAACACTGCGATCACGACCGAGGCAATGCTGAGCAGGTAGCCTTTTTGTCCAAAAAAGATGTGCGCAGCCAAGAACAGAAGTACCAGTGCGGTGGCAAACGGCTGCAAAAAGCCAGTTGTCGTCATGATCGCCGCAAGAGCCAATGATTGGTACAGGATAAAGCGCAGCACTAAATCGAACGACGAGCGGAGTGGCATAAAGTAATGATAGAGCCCGACGGCAAGCCACAACGCAAGCACAATTAGGCTGAGCGGTTCACTCACGAAGTTCGTTGAAGGAATTGCGCCGAACGCAACCAGCAGCCCATGAAGGACGAAAATGGGTGTCGCGAACAGCGCAATATGTCGTATTGCGTGCTCGGATTCCTTTGTCACGGTCAGCCCACCAGTTGTCATGTTGTTTATGATTATATCAGATTGTTGGTGATTCTTGCTTGAGTGCGCGGCGATGTTCTTTATAGCGTGGATCTGCCATCTCAACCGTGCGCCAGAATGCGTCGCTGTGGTTTAAATGTTTGGTATGAGCAAGCTCATGGACCAGTACGTAATCAATAATTTCAAACGGAAGTTTCATGAGGGCGATATTAAGGCTAATTGTTCCCTGGCTATTGCAGCTACCCCATCGACCGCTGGCGTGCGAGAAACGGACGCTACTATACGTAAAGCCGTGCTGCGCAGCGACGTAGGCGAGCCGCTTGGGGAGGTAGCTTTTCGCCTCGATACGAAGTGCTGCCTGTACCACCTCTCTGATCTGCCGCACAACCAGTATGTCATCGAGACGCGTAGCCGGTGGAAGCCCAACGATGATGCGCTGACCAACCCGCTTAACGCTGAGTTGTGCCGATGGTCCCACTTCGAGCATGTGGCTTTTGCCAATTCTCATACCGGGTGTATATAGCGTGGTTGCGCTCGACTGATCCATCAGCTCGCGCAATTCGTGCCGAGAGGTTTTAATGAGGCGCTTAATGAGAAATGTCGGTGCATACAAAGGTAGTGAGGCCCGTAGGGTGCCGTCGGGGCCTACGCGAAGCTTTACTTGTGACGCGCGCGCACTTCGACGAATCGTAATTTTTCCAAATTCCTCATCGTGAATGACCGCCATACCGTTACCTCATGATGATCGATCGTGCGGAACGCGGTCGACCGGAGGGCTGATCGTCACCTCCACCTTTTTGCTCAGACAAGTACTTCAGTACTACGCGCAGTTGCGACGCGAGTGTGTGTTTGCCGCTAATGACGAGTACTCCGTCCTTCGCACTGGGCGCCTCGAACCCGGCGACAGCATCATGAAAGTCATCACGGGACATGCCGTTTTTGACAGATCGGCGTTCTGCATCAGGAGTCGCCGTTTGCACCCATATAAATAGCGGCATATAGCCTGCTTTTTTAACGATGGTTGCGAGTGCACTCCGTTGCCGTCGTGTTGCTGTGTCACCGTCGATAATGATGGTGCGCTTTGTTTTGAGCATTTCATTCAAGATGCTTTGCATCAGCGCATCACTGGCTTTCTTTGAGTGAGCAGACTCACGAATAAAGCCTTGGTTTATAGTTGGTAACAAGAAATTCTTCGCAAAGTTCTCGGCAAAGTAGGTCTTTCCGGCTCCGGGAATACCAATCATGATGATGGCGTGCGGCAATGAGGGGGTTGTCGGCTTCATATATCACAGTATACCAGACGCGAATTACTGATTGAGTGTCTGGTCGGAGATGGTCTCGTCTTGTAGCTGTGACTCGTCGATTGCGTTAAGGTCAGCTTCAATCGCTTCGACTTCGCTGCTCACGTCCTCTGGAGTCTCAACTGGTTCCTGTAGTGAACTTTCTTCAGACTCGGCTGGAACCGTCGTGTTAACAGATGGAGCGGGCGCAGGCTGCAAGACCGTCCAGGCATAGTATCCGCCACCGCCAAGTCCGGCAAGAAGAAGAATGACAAGTATGATAATCAACGGCTTCTTGCTCTTCTTGCGTTTTGCAAGGGCCGCAGCTTTCGCTTCAAACGGATTAAACGCTGGTGTCGTAGAGACCGGGTCGGCTTCGCTGAGCACTGTTGGTGATGGTGAATCTTCAGTTTTTGCTGCTGCTGCTGCTGCTGCTGTTGTAGTAGGAGCGGCTGTCGATGGAAGCACGTCTTGTCCGACGATAGGAGCTGCAGATGATGATAAAGCTGGTGCTGGCGAGGGTGGCGTTGCAACCGCTGGTGCAGCGGGTGTAGGCGTTACGATTTCGGCGGTGCCATTCGAGGTATCAGTATTTTCTAGCGCCTGGATTGCCGCATCTTCTTCTGGTGTTGGTGTTGACGGGCTCGTTGGTAACTGCGGGTTAGTCGGGTTCATTCTGCGCTCTCCTCTGTTGCCGTGGCGTTTGCTTCAAGCCACGTTTTATATTCTTGTAGTTCTGGGACAACACTTTGGCGGAAGGCTGTTTTTACGGCTGCTCCGGCGGCGCGAACCGCTTCAAGCGCTTCGCGTGATGAGACGATTGCTTGTCCGTAGACACTGGCACTTTGGTCACAGGCGAGTTCGCTGGCACTCGTAAGCTGTTGACTGTATGTTTCAAGAGCCACTCCATACGCGGCAATACTAGCGGTAACGGCTTCTTTTGCGGCAATGAGTCCTGCGGTGTCATATTGTCGCGCTTCCGCACTGGTGATCACCGCATCAATACGGTTAACAAGCTTTTCGTAGCGTTCAGTGTGTGCGATTTTTACCTCAGCTGATTTGCTAATCCTGTCGGCAAGACGAGTTTTAATTTGTTCACAGCGCTCAAGGGTGCGTTGTACTTGTTGAACGCGTTGCTCGCGGGTTTGACGAGTTTGCTGGGTTGGTGTTTGTTGTGTGGTGACTTGTGTTCTCGGAGATTCTTCTTCGGCAGTTTGAGCCAACACGGCCGTGCCCGCAGTGACACTCATTACAACGGCGAGGGCGATTGCAATAAGGTTTTTTGACAGCTGTTTCATCTATTTCTCCTCTGGCGTATTGCCACGTATTTTATCGTGAATATCTTTAAACTCTCCCTGTAGTACATTCAGCTCTGTGTCGGTCAGGTCTTCAATGTCAACAAATTCGGTACGAGCACTTCGACTTGAATTGATGAGTTCGTTTAGTTTGAGCTGCATCGCTTTGGCGTCCCGGTTTTGTGTGTTCTGAATCGCAAATACCATTAAGAAGGTTACGATGGTCGTTGTAGTGTTAATGACCAACTGCCAGGTGTCGGAGAAGCCAAAGAAGGGACCAGTAATGATCCAGCCGATAATAAGAAGGACTGCAAGAGCAAATGCCATCGGTGAACCAAGTTTATTGGAAACGTTCTGAGAAACTTTGTGGAAGGAGTCGCGCTTGACGCTTGAGTGCTCCGCTGGAGTAATGATTTCACGGACAATTTTAATACGAGGATGGTGCTTTGGTTCTTGGTCGGGAGTGTTCATAGTGACAGTATATCACTAACCGTAAGCAATAAAAAACTAGCGAATTTTGGTAATTAAACGCAGATTTGAAAGGTAGTGGCTTGGGTTCATGGCGGTATGCTGACTCAGGTAGAGCATATGCTTGTCTTCAAATGACAAAGGGCCCTCGGAAGATGGTGAATAGGTTGAGGTGGTATTGAATTCCCTGCTCTTCATCATGCCGCGCAGAATACTGCGGATTTCTTCGGCTTCGGTTGATTTTAGGAACTTTTGTGCACTCAACGTATTAGACATATCACTAGTATGCGCCTTTTGGGGTGAAATACCTAATCTCACTTCAGTGAAAGGTGTTGATTCCTGCGCTTTGTTCGTGATTAACTATGCTTATGACTACTCTCCAAAAACCACAAACAACAATCGGTGCACGCTTACAGCGATTCAATTTCATCGCTGGGTCACTACACTTCATTCAAGCCGTCATCCTATTTGTCATTCTTAACTACGAGCTGCAAATCCCTGTCGTCACTCGATTCTTTGACCAAACCGCAGAAGGCATCCGGCCCGTGACTGAAATCTTGTTTGACCTCCCGGTCGCCGTTATTGCACCGATCTTCTTGCTGCTCTCTGCCGGATTCCACTTTCTGCTGTCGCCACCGTATTACATCCGTCGCTATGAAAAGAATATCGCGAGCGGCATCAACCCGATGCGTTGGGTTGAGTACTCGTTAAGCTCATCTCTGATGATTTCCGTGCTGATGATGCTTGGTGGCCTCAACGACCTCCCGAGCATTGTGTTCATCTTCACACTTAACTTCATGATGAATATGATGGGACTGGTGATGGAGCTCTACAACCAAGGCGCAAAGAAGGTAAAGTGGCTGCCCTTCAATCTTGGGGTGATTGCCGGTATCGTTCCGTGGATCATCGGCGGTCTCTATTTCTGGGTATCAACCAGCAATATTGCCGACGCAATTCCTGCGTACGCTCAGGCCGGCTTTATCCTGACATTCATCTTCTTTAACTCGTTCGCGATTAACATGTGGCTGCAATACAAAAAAGTTGGCCCATGGAAAGACTATGCGTTCGGCGAGCGCATGTACATCGTGTTGAGCCTCGTCGCGAAGACCGCCCTTGCCTGGGTGCTGGTACTTGGGACAATTGAAGGTGTTTCGGCGTAAGACCGCTTAATACTTCCTTACAATGTATTCGAGTAACTCAGGGAACGTTTCTTGATTATTGAACATTTTATCAGATAATCGATTGTGGTAGTTCATACTATCGGGATTTATAAAGATCATTCATCAATCTTCGGCCCCGGACGTAACGTTCGTGGCTTGCCGTAGCGTCAAGGTGACGGTTACGGTCAGGATGAAACATTTTTTCAAAGCGTCGTAATCCTGCCTTCTTGTCGTCAGGAAATTCGGCGTAGATTGCAGCGCACTCTGTCGCGACAGTGTCATCTAGCTCATACTCGCCGGGCTCACGACTTGGTTGCGGTCCGCTCGTGCGTCCATCGCGACGAGAGTAAAAACCATTCATCCACTCCTCTCTGTGTGCATTGGTAAAGTGGTGTCTGCCCAGTGCGGTGTACGTTGCGTCTCCATGAAGAAACACAGTAGTGCCATTTGTACTATCGCGACTGACGATATTCACGTCTTGTCTCAGTCCCAAATGTGCGTATGCTCTGTCTAAAAGCGGAGATACTTCGCGAAATCTAACCCTTGCATTCACTTCTGCAATGTCTGGAGCAAATAAGGGATACCGAGCTGACCCAAAATTAACTGTGTCGCCCGGAGTGAGAACAACGGTCTCAATGAGCGCTGTTTTTCCTAAGCGGATCTCTCTTGGGTCAATAGCCTCAATACGTAATAGTTCCGGTACCCACAGGTGACGATCACCTGATCTGGACTCAAGTGTAAGGTTAAGCCAACGACTTTGTCGAGCATTTGGATTGTCGGTGTGGTTCATCGCAACACCGATTGACAGTTTTCCCTCTACGATTTCGGGTGTGATGTGATCTTCTTTACCAAGTAGCACTCGGTGTGCGTTTCGGTATACAGATTTAATCGAAGCATTTTTGGGGTCGGAATAATGCGCTTCTCTTCCTGGTACATTCATAAGGTCATTGTCGGCTAAGGTGTAGGCCCGATGCAAGCATAAACAAATATCTTCAGCTGGTTTCAATGGAGGATTAAGAACGCTGAGCAAACAATCTTAAAAGCTCTAGCGTGGTTAATCGATTAAATAACCACGATTGCTTGTCCTTATCTAACATGGCCTCGGTATCATCGATATTTTCAATTGAACTATGAATTAAACGTGTCGCCTCATCAACGGAATACCAAGCATAGGTAAATGCGGCCTCACGTTCGTTTTGAGGGTTCGTCGTACCCACTGTGTCTACAAATCGTGCGACTTAGCCTTGTATGATGTATTTCCTGTGTATCAGATCTCTGTATTGAATAACTGTACCAAGCTCCTTTATTTTTGAGATCGTCATTCCTACTTCTTCAAGACACTCTCTGTGAAGTGCCGAAATGATATCTTCGTCATGCTCTTCTACGCCACCACCCGGCAGGAGTCCGTCGTTAATAATCAGTACTTCATTTTTCTCATTAAGAATCAGCGCCCTTACCGTCAGCCTATCTTTGTATTCAATAGCTGGATTATAGGCGCCAATAATTGCTGCGTTGTTCATGTCACCAACTTAGCATAGAAAACAAAAACTTCTGAATTAACAAAATTGAAACGTTTATGGCAGGGGCACGTGGAATCGAACCACGATCCTAGGTTTTGGAGACCCATATACTAACCGTTGTACTATGCCCC
This sequence comes from Candidatus Saccharibacteria bacterium UBA6175, assembly GCA_002422915.1. Taxonomy (GTDB): domain Bacteria; phylum Patescibacteriota; class Saccharimonadia; order Saccharimonadales; family Saccharimonadaceae; genus Microsaccharimonas. The sequence continues at coordinate 212,690 of DITV01000002.1, forward strand.
TTTACAATCAGTTATTGTATCAAACACCTACCCAAAGATAAACACGGCGAGCATCATCGGTGTCTGCACAATCAACCATAAGACCTGCGCCACGATGATCGGCATGAGCTTGTGTCGAATACCGTAGGTGAGCAAAACGATACTTCCGACGTTGTACAGAGTCCACATGACCACCGAAACGCCAGTAGCGTCTTGGGCTGAGTACACCAACCAAATCTGTGGCAGCGTTGCGACCGGCTGGACGACGCCAACGATGAGAGCGAGACTATCAACGATGTGCGTGTTCTTAATTTTGTGCTTCGGGTGAAAGGTATGCTTCATGTCTGTAAAATATGGTACCATAAGCGTAATCTGAAGTTACAAAAAAAGGAGTTGCATGAACATTGTTGTTGTTGGGGGCGGGTTTGCAGGAGTAAAGGCGGCACTGGAGCTCGCCAAGCGTCACGTTGGCAAGATTACACTCATTTCAGATGAGACCTATTTCTTGCACCACGCCACGCTGTACGCGACGGCAACTGGTCGGAATACTGCCGAGTCAGTGATACCGCTCAATGTCATATTTGCTGACTATCCTGCGGTAACGGTAGTCCACGATAAAATGACCGCATTTGAACCAGACCGCAAGATGATCCGCGGTGAGAAGAAACACTATGGCTACGATGCGCTGGTAATGGCGCTCGGCTCGGTGACCACTTTCTTTGGTATTAAGGGCATGGCCGAACATGCCTACGGAATTAAAAGCCTGGCAGAAGTACGCAAATTTCAAGATCATATTCACGAAGAAGTGGTGAATAAGAAGCTTGATAAAGAGTTCTTTGTGATTGGTGCGGGGCCAACCGGTGTAGAGCTGGCCGGTGCTTTGCATGAATATCTCCAGTCTTTGATTAAACTGCACCGATTAAAGGGCTCTAGGGCACGTGTCACAATTGTCGAAGCCGCACCGCGGATCTTGCCTCGTCTTTCAAAAACGGCCTCGAAGATTGTGTCAAAACAACTTGAAAAACGTGGCATTCGGGTGCTGGTGAACCAAAAAGTACAAGCGCTTGATGACGATTCAATTACTATTGAAGGAAATAAGGTCTCGACCAGGACGGCCGTCTGGACATCCGGCGTCGCCAACAACCCATTCTTTCCGAGCCATCAAGAGCAGTTTCACCTGGCACCAAACGGCCGGGTAAACGTGAACGACTATCTTGAAGCGATGCCGAATGTGTACGTGATTGGTGATAACAATACGGTGAAGCACAGTGGCATGGCCTGGCCTGCCTTCGACCAGGCGACCTTTGTGGCTGATCATGTTACGCGTAAGATCGCTAAGCGACACCTAAAACCATTCGTGTCCAAGTCAGCACCCTGTGGCCTACCAGTCGGTGAAGGTTGGGGCTATGTTGAGTGGCACGGTGTGTATGCAGCCGGAAAAACCGGTGCGTGGATCCGTCGACAGATGGAATTGTATGGTTACAAGCAGCTGGTTGCCCCTAAATTAGCCCGTGAAGTATGGCGTGCGCACAATATTGCGGAAATTGACGTGTAATTCTGTTGTAAATGCCTACGCTTACACCTATAATGATGAACAGAAAAAATGGCCAAACATAAACGGAGCAGCATGGCGGGTAACCTCTCGCTATACAAAGGGGTATGAACATATTAATGCTGGGTTGGGAGTTACCGCCGCACAATAGTGGCGGACTTGGCGTCGCGTGCTATCACTTGGCCAAAGCACTCGCTCTCCAGGGGACTACCATCGATTTCGTTGTCCCTTATTCGGCAACTCATGAGAATATTGATTTTATGACGGTACACAACGCAACAAAACTATCTCCGTTAGAGCGCTATGGCCTTGGCGCCTACGACAGTCAGTTCTTGCTTGACCGTAAAGATGGTGCCGACGTTGCTGGCTTAAAGGATATTCGTGACGTGCAACGACAATACACCCGTTTTATTGAACGTCACATCGAGAAAGAGCAGCCAACCTACGACGCGATTCATGCCCACGACTGGTTGACGATGGAGGCGGGCATTCGTGCTAAACAGCTCACCGATGCACCCCTGATTGTGCACGTTCACTCCACCGAATTTGACCGCTCTGGTGGAGGCAGCGGTAACCCAATCGCCCGTGAGATTGAATACCAAGGCCTCATTGTGGCTGATCGCATTATTGCCGTGAGTGAAGTCACAAAACAGATTATCATCTCTCAGTACGGTATTCCTGCCGATAAGATTGAAGTCATGCACAACGCCATTGATGTCACCAGCTTTGACGATGGCTACGAATACGACCGTCGAACCTATCGCTATCTTGAGAGTCTGAAGTCCGAGGGTTACACCATCGTCAGTGCAGTGACTCGCTTGACGATTCAGAAAGGCCTTACAAACCTGATACGGGCAATGGCGATGGCAACGCAAAAGTATGATCGAATCGCGCTCCTGCTCGCTGGTGACGGCGAACAACGCAATGAATTAATTCAGCTGGCGTCTGACCTCGGTATATCCGACAAGGTCTTCTTTACTGGGTTTGTTAGAGGCAAGCAGTGGCGCGACGCCTATAGCGTTTCTGACATTTTCGTCCTCAGCTCTGTGAGCGAGCCGTTTGGCCTAACAGCGCTTGAGGCGGCTCATCACGACACGGCGCTGATCTTGACTCGTCAATCAGGTGTAGCCGAAGTCCTCAACAATGTTTACAAATACGATTTCTGGGACGTTACTCGGCTTGCCGATCAGCTGGTGGGGATCGCTACCTCTTATGCGCTGCGTGACACGCTAAAAGAGAATGTTCGCCGTGAATACGCTAAGATATCATGGGATGATGTTGCCACAAAACTCCGAACGCTCTATGTCGCTGTTCGCGAACGTGAAAGGGTTCTGGTATGAGCAAACGAGGCATCACCCTCTACCTTCACGTGCACCAACCGCATCGTGTGCGTGACTATACCGTCTTTGATACTGCAGCCAATCACAATTACTTCACCGAGCCTGACCCACTGAGTGGTCGCAACAATGAGCGCATCTTCAGAAAAGTAGCCGACAAGTCATATCGTCCAATGAACGCACTGCTCCAAAAGATGCTTGATACCCATCCAGACTTTAAAATCTCTTTAAGTATTACGGGGACGTTGATTGAACAGGCTGAGCAATGGGCTCCTGACGTGATTGAAAGCTTCCAGAACCTTGTGAAGACCGGTCGAGTAGAGATTGTTGCTGAAACCTACTATCACTCCCTCGCTTTCTTCTATTCTCGAGACGAATTTGTGGCCCAAGTTGAAGCACACAAACAGAAGATTCGTGAGCTCTTTGGGGTTGAAACCAGCGTGTTCCGTAATACAGAACTTGCCTATAACGATGAACTTGCCCAGTGGGCCGATGGCTACGGCTTCAAGGGTATCCTAGCTGAAGGATGGGATCCGATTCTGGATTGGCGCAGCCCAAACTTTGTCTATCGCCCCGAAGGGACTGAGAAGATTGGACTTTTGTTAAAGAACTACCGCCTGAGTGACGACCTCGCCTTCCGTTTTAGCAACCGTGCCTGGAAAGAGTGGCCACTGACTGCCGATACGTATACTGAGTGGGCCCACGCCGCAGTGGCCGACAACCAGCCGCTGATCAACCTGTTTATGGACTACGAGACCTTCGGTGAGCACCAATGGGCTGACACCGGCATCTTTGAGTTCTTTGAAGAGTTTGTTGGTCGATGGCTCTCGAACGAAGACAACACCTTCTACACTGTCTCTGAAGCCGTCGAAAAGCATGAACCAGCCGGTACAATCAGCATGCCCGCTACGGTGACGTGGGCTGACGCCGAGCGTGACCTCACTGCGTGGCTTGGTAACTCAATGCAGCAAGAGGCCTTGCACCACCTGTATGCACTCGAGAAAGACGTCATGCGGACGCAAGACCTTGAGCTGATCGCCGACTGGCGTCGTTTGCAAACCTCTGACCATGCCTACTATATGTGTACGAAGTGGTTTACCGATGGAGACGTGCACGCGTATTTTAGTCCTTACGAATCTCCTTATGATGCGTTCTTAGCGTTTATGAACGCTGTTCGCGATATGCGCTGGCGCTTACACGCGCACCACAAAACGGGTGGGCTGTAATGGCCAGGCCGGTGGTACTCAGCAACGGAGAGCTACACGTTGGGCTTAATAAGTATGGCTTGGTTCACGACTTCTATTACCCCTATGTTGGCTTTGAAAACCATGCCGCCGGCAGTCAACTCCGCCACAAAGTAGGCGTATTCGTTGACGGCACAGTCAGTTGGCTTGATAGCGGCGATTGGGAGTTTACCTTTGGCTACCCCCACACCGCCTTGATTGGTAATACCCGAGCCATCAATGATAAAATCGGGATCTTGCTTGAGTTCGATGACTGCGTGGATGCCGATATGAGCGTTTTCATGCGCAATATCCACGTTGTTAACCGCCGAGACGAGACCCGTGAGATAAAACTATTTATGCACCAAGCGTTTGCTATCGGTGATTCTCGCAGCAATACCGATACCGCACAGTACCTTCCCGATAGTAATGCAATCCTTCACTATAGAGGACGCCGTGCCTTTATCATCTCGGGTTCAGTTAATTCCGCTCCGTTCGACCAATACACGATTGGCCTTTTTGGTATTGAGAATCACGAGGGAAGCTTCAAAGATGCAGAAGATGGCCTATTGAGCAGCAATAATGTTGAGCATGGTCGAGTTGACTCTGTGGTGGGATTCACGCTCTCGGTTGAAGCACACAGCTCGCAACGGGTCCAGTATTGGGTTGCTGCCGGTATGTCGATACGCGAGGCACTATTTATTCATCGACAAGTGCTTGATGAAGGCGTTCATGCCCGAGTACATGAGACCGCAAAATGGTGGCACAATTGGCTGCAACCCGGACTGGCGGTCATTGAGCAGGTCCCGAAAGATCACCGACAACTCTTTTTGCATAGTCTTATGATTATGAAGTCACAAATGGACAAACGGGGGGCAATTATTGCGAGTACCGATAGTACGATGCTCAACTACTCTCGCGATGCCTATGCCTACAGTTGGGGTCGTGATGGCGGTTTTACGCTTTGGCCGCTCATTCGCTTAGGCTACAAAGACGAGCCGTACCGCTTCTTCGACTTCTGCCGCCGCGGTATGCACCCAGGTGGCTATCTGATGCATAAATACCGTGCCGACGGTGCGTTAGGTAGTAGCTGGCATCCCTATGTTCATGGAGATACGGTTGCCCCGCCTATTCAAGAGGATGAAACCGCAATTGTCGTCTTTACCTTTGCGCAGTATTATCACATGCAGCAAGACCCATCACTCTTAAAAGATTTTTACGGCTCAATGATTGTGCCCATGGCTGAGTTTCTGTCTGAGTTTGTTGATCCGGACACGGGCTTGCCTCGGCCAAGCTACGATCTGTGGGAACAAGACTTTATGGTTACAACCTTTTCTACCTCTGTCACCTATGCCGGGCTTCTAGCCGCAGCTGAACTCGCTATTACTGCCGGCGATGAAGCGCACGCTGTTAAATGGCGTACAGCAGCTGAAGACATTCAACGTGCCTCACATAAATATCTCTTCAACGCTGAACGGAACACGTTCTATAAAGGTGTCCGTACGGTGAATGGCCAGATGAAGCAAGACCCGACCGTCGACATCTCGAGCATCTTTGGTGCGTTTCTCTTCGGACTATTTGACGGCTCAAGTGATGAAATGAATGCTTCAATTCAGACTATGATCGAGCTGTTCCAGCCATCAGACTCAGCACCCGGGCTGCCCCGTTACGAGAACGACGATTATCGTCGTTCAGACGCGTCGGTGACGGGTAATTTCTGGTTCATCACAAGCCTTTGGCATGCACAATACAAAGTTGAGAAGGAAGATATTGCCGGTGCAACTGCAATTCTCGACTGGGTGAAGTCGTATGCGCTTAGCACAGGAATGCTCAGCGAACAGGTTGACCCGAAAACTGGTCAAGTCATTGCCCCGGCCCCACTCACTTGGTCGCACGCTGAATACGTTTCGACGATTCTTGATCTTATCGAGAGGAGATAGTGGTGTCCCGCGTGAAGATTGCGCATAACATTCGTATGATGACTCGCACACGCCAGCGAGGACTCGTCATTCGAAAAGTGGCCAAGAAACTCGGACTTGTGTACTTTGGCGCCGTGAGCCATGACGATGAGCATGAAGTCATTCGCGGTATCACCGTCTCGATTAGTCACAAAGATAGTCATTCTGCCATAGGCCACTTTGACGGCTACGACATCTCTCTTGTTGATCGAAATGACATGATAAAGGAAAACGGAGCGTCGACACATCGTCGCTGGGCAATTATTCAGGTGGCGCTTAAGCACCGGCCGATGGTGAGTGAGGTGATCCTATTGCCACATGATACCAAGCATCACTACGCACACGCCTTTACCGGACTCAGGCACATTCAACCAATTGATGCCCTGGTTGCCGAACCGTACTCCGACGAGTTCTTGCGTCGCTATAGTATTATGGCGCCAACACACCAGTCTCACGAGGTTAATAAGACCATCACCCCACCTCTTGCCGATCTTCTGGCATTTAAGCTATGGCCGCACGCCGTTGAGCTAAAAGAGCAAAAACTCTTAGTCTATATAACAGAAGACCGCCTCAGCGAGACGGTGCTTCATGTTGCGGTTGAATCAGCGCTATGGCTGGCTGACTCACTAGATCAGCGGATACACTAACCTTTACGAGGTTTGACTTCGTTGCGTCCAAGGTTCTTCTTGGTCTCAGTGTACGTTGCGTGAGTACGCGCAATCGGATCATACTTCTTTAAGCTGATCTTTTCGGTGGTGTTTTGCGTGTTCTTGGTGGTGTAGTAGGTACGGTGACCGGTCAATTCACTGACCAGACCGACCAACTTGCGCTTGGTGTTCTTTTTTGCCATAGACTTCCTTTAAATTTGGTACTGACTTTCAGAGGTCGATTATAGCAGAATCTTCCTCTGTTTTCAAGTGACGATATGGAGCCACGATCGGGGGTCGAACCCGAGACCTCATCCTTCGCTTACACCTCTTCTTCTTAACGTCGCATGAAGAGGGCTAGACTGTATCTTAAGCATATCGAATTTCGACGTAGCTTCCCTTGTCAGTCGTTCGGGCGAATTGCTTCGCCACGGTCTTACCCAGCGAGGGCTTTAACCGTTATTCGGGATTCACCTTATAATTTCTTAAGAGGTGGGCAGGGTCATGCGACCTACCATGGATGCGCTCTACCAACTGAGCTATCGCGGCAACGCATTGACAATTATATCACGAAGTTTCTTGTTATTGTAGTAAACGGTAACCACACCATACTGTGACTTATATGCATAAGTACCCTTTCGAATTGACCTAGTGACGTGTGGTTTGTAGAACTGGGTCGTTTGAACCAGCAATGTTTTTGACCAGTAATCGAGTGCCTTTTCAGCGTCTATGTCCGTAAAGATCTGAAGACCGAATCGTAAGTCGGAGCGCTTTACACCAAAAAGTTTTACGAGGAACTCAATAAAGGTAGCGATAAGACGGGGGTCACTATTGCCCAGCCGTACTGAATATTGGTTCGCTTTCGTTCCTTCTCCCCAATACAGTCCAATGCCAACCCCGTATAGATACGCATCCTCTTTTGTGACGATTGTCTTTAAATTAAATGGATCGCCATGCGGATTCTTACGAATGTAACCAGCATCAGATCGTGATCTTCTTTCTATACCGTGACGCTTTAACCAATACTCAACTTTGTGATTAGAGCATCCAAGAGTATCGGCCACCTGAGCCATCGAAAGCTTTCTTTCAACATACAATTTCCTCAACGTTTGTCTGGCGAGCATGCTTAAAGTGTGACCGATCATCATTAAATTATGATTAAAAAATTGGTAATCGGTTGAAAAAAACACTTTAATTCGGTAGAATAACGTAGTATTTGTTGCCTGCCGCCTTAGCTCAGTTGGTTAGAGCGGCTGTTTTGTAAACAGTAGGTCCACGGTTCGAATCCGTGAGGCGGCTCCAAGTACTTTATGCTGGAATCGTGTAGTGGCAATCACAGGAGACTGTAAATCTCCCGCCGTAAGGCTCCGTAGGTTCGAGTCCTACTTCCAGCACCAATATTATCAATAACACTCCAACTAAGGGGTGTTATTTTTATGCTTACCGTAGTAGCGTTCGTAGTCGCCAATTTGCGTGAGATTGATGATAGCGAGAACGAGGAGTACGAGATTCCAAAAGAGGCCAAGGATGAGGTTAGTGATCACAATAACACGAGCGAGTTTTGGCGTCGGGTTGCGAGTTAGTTGGATACCGGCGACGATAAGATAGATATGCGGTAACAAAAAAACAACGAAAAAGATGGTTGTAATAGCAATCATGCCGAGGATGTCGCTAAATTCGCCACTGAAGAACGATAGCGAGGCGAAGAGTGTCCAAATAATGAACCCAAGCACTCCGAGTGCTCCAAAGATGATTGAAAGAATACCGTGCGTTTTTAGCACGCTTTGTGCTCGTTCAAATAATCGTTGATCTACACTTACTTCACTCATTGCTTCTCCTTCATTTACATTACTACTCGCCGAGGTTGACGAATAGTTTTTGATGCACCGGGTGGAATGATCATCTTGGCAGCACGTTCACGTAGTTTCAAGGAAAGCTCAGTCTCTCCTGTTCGCTCATACGCGTCGGCCAAGATTGTTAATGTTTGAGGAATGGGGTCAAGTTCAATGGCCCGTTCGAGTGAATCAATCATCTTTTTATCATTTCCAAGCTTTTCTTGTACTTTTGCATAGGCAATATGTCGAGCGGCGAGATCGCTATCGATTGCAAGTGCTTGTTCAAATGCCAAGGCGGCTTTGTCGTATTTTTGCGTTTCGAAGTAGATCAGGCCAACGTTATGGAGACTACTCGCACTCGGCTCAAGCGACTGTGCAATTTCAAAACATTCAATCGCCTCTTTGTACTGCTGTTGTTTTGCATACAAAATTCCAAGACGGTTGTAAGCGCTCGAGTTGCGCTCATCGACACGTAGGATGGTAAGGAGGGCTTTCTCGGCGCGAAGGTACTTACGGTCTTGTAGGGACGTCTGAGCGATCATCCAGAGTTGGTCGAGCTTGTCAGACAGCTTTGAGGGCAGGTCGCTGACGACTTCAGCAACAGTTTGGCGCTGATAGACAGCCCAAACACCAAGCAAGATAAGTATAAGTAGGCCTAACATTACTACGTTTATTATACCACAAGAGATGCGAGGTGCAGGCGGACGTTCCCGTTGGCCTGTAGCCGTTCGCTTACCTCGAGCAATTGTGCCAGCCGACTCACATGATCGCTGTGTGCGCCAGACGTCATACTCATTCGAATCAGTCGCATCGCATCTGAGAGCAACGTGAGCGCTGACTCACGGTTATCCTTATACCGCTGGGCGAGTACGAGTCGCGCATAGGGCTGACCTTGCACAAGTTCACGAGCGTCACGCATAATCGTGGCTCGCGCCTCAAAGGCATCATTGTCGCTGACGAGCTCCGTAAGAAGCTCGGGGAGACCGTCGGCAATAAACAGCAGCTGAGACCGTTTGGTTGCATCTGCCACGCCAGCGTCGTCGAGAAGCGCCCCTGAGACCGATGTGGCGGGCCGACGAAGTGCCAGATGCTGTGCACGAGACGTAATGGTGGGGAGAAATGAAGAGATATCAGTTGTGATAAGGATGAAATGTGTCGAGGCAGACGGCTCCTCGAGTAGCTTAAGGAATGCGTTTTGTGCTTGGAGCCCTATTGTTTCGGCATACTCAATCAAAAACACCCGCTTTTTTGCAGCCCGAGTTATCGACTGATCATAGAGCCGGCGGATGATGTCGATGGTGATAGTCCCCTTTTCGAGATCAATCTTTTCATCTCGCTCAGGAAGCACACGTGAAACCGTTGCCTCCATTGCCGTCGCAAGGTAGTGGGCTGCGTTGGAAAGGCCGATGCCCCGTTGTCCTTCAATAATCAACGCATGGGGGGTAGATGCGGCCAGCTCATCAAGACTCCGACGGCTCAGCGGGTGGAGCCAGCGTTCATCAACCTTCATGCCCTGCTTCCTTGCAAAGCGCCGCGAAGCTGTCGGGAACGGGTGCAGTAAAGGTCTTGCGAACACCACCCGGCAGGGTGATTTCAAGTGAATGAGCGTGCAGATAGAGCCGATCAGCCTTCTTCTTTGTGCCATAAACGCGGTCGCCAAGGATTGGCGTTCCAATGTACTGTAAGTGAACACGAAGCTGATGGGTACGACCGGTGCGCGGCAGGAGCGTTACTAAAGAAAGGCCATTACCATACTCGGTGACGGTGTACTTCGTTTGCGCATTCTTGCCACTCGGGTCGATCCGGAACGCGCTTGGCGCTGAAGGGTTGCGGCCAATCGGGAGATCGATAATCGCTTCGTGCTGCTTTGGCGTGCCAGTAACCACTGCAACGTATTCTTTCTTCGTCGTCCGGTCGGCGAACTGCTTCTTTAACAGTAAAGCCGTTTCTTCATTTCGAGCACCGATAATGACACCACTGGTGTCGCGGTCGAGACGGTGAACGATACCTGGCCTGTTGGTCTCAAGTCCAAAGGTGGTATAACGACGGAAGAAGTCGGCTACGGTAAATTCATCGTTCATGACTCCCTTGCTGTGTGTCAGCACACCTGCGGGCTTATTGAGAACGATAACGTTATCGTCCATAAAAATAATCGGTAAGTCACTTTCTGAGTGATCGGTAGCAACAGGCGGTGTCATCGAAAGTGTATCGAGAGGGTTAATTTCGTGCTTCGCTTGGGTGGTGACGACGCCATTAACCAATACGAGGCCTGCCTTGATATATTTTTGAATCGTACTGCGAGTGTACTGAGGATATCGTTTCACGAGCTCGTGATCCAGCCGTGTCTTCTCGGTCTTCTGCAAGGCAACGTACACATCTTTGCCTTTGATCGGTATGCCATACGCTTTCATTGCGTTTTCAAGCGGATTTCTCACTAGGTGTCCGGTGAAGTCAGGGATATCAAGACGAATGTGATGCATCACGGTCTGCACATCATCTCCGGCGCTATTATCAAACAGCACAAAATAGCGATGCCGCTCAAACGTGAACCCAATGAGGCGACTTATCGCTCGTGCCGGGTATTCCTTGATGTCACGAACCGCCTTTTTAGAAGAAAGTTCACCCGCAATTTCAAATTTTCTCAGAATGGCGAGAATTTCGCTGTCGATATGTTTTGCCATGCTATCCTCTCGGTCGCAGACCAACGGCCACTTGGGCACGATGCAGCGTTTGGTTGGCTAGTGATGACATAGCTTGTTCAGAGGCCTCAAGCTTCGCGAGCAAGACTTCATCGGTCACTTCTGCTAATCGGGCGTGAAAGTCACTCAGAAAGGCCGAGACGGCCTCTGCGACGGCTCCCTTAAGCTCACCATAGTTCGTTTTTCCTTGCCATGCATTAATAACCTGTGCGATCGGCTGGTGTGTGAGTAGTGAAAGGAGCTGCAGCAGGTTCGAGATTCCTGGCTGGTTCTCCCAATCGTAGTTAATCACTCCTACACTGTCAGTTGTAGCTGACATCACTTTTTTTGCTGCTTCTTCAGGCGTATCAGTTAAATTGATCTTCGACTTGTCTTCTTGGGCGCTTTTACTCATCTTTTTGCTTGGGTCGGTCAAGCTACGAATCCGGAGGCCATTGTCGCGCTGAATAAAGGCGGTCTGCTCTTTGGTCGAGACGGGGACGGTAAACACGTCGCCAAATTTGTTGTTGAAGCGCGTTGCAATGTCACGAGTGATCTCAATGTGCTGAAACTGGTCTTCGCCCACCGGTATGTAGCTCGCATTGTACAGAAGAATATCGGCAGCCATGAGGACGGGATAATTGAATAGTCCCATACTGACACTTTCACCGTGGTCACCCGACTTGTCTTTGAACTGAGTCATGCGGCTCATTTCGCCAACGTAGGTGAAGCAGTCGAGAATCCAGGTGAGTTCGCTGTGAGCCGAGACGTAGCTTTGCCGATAGATAAACGTATCGGGGTCGGACAAATCGAGGCCGGCAGCAATAAAGTACTTGATGTTGTCGAGTGTATTTCGGTACAACGTTGAGTGGTCGATGGGTGTCGTAAAGCTATGCAAGTCAGGGACGAACATGTTGATTTGATACTGGCCGGCGTATTTCTCCTGCATCTCTACCATCGGCAAAAAGGCGCCAAGGTAGTTTGCGAGCGTGGGGGCTTCATTTGAGCGAATGCCGGTAAGAATGACTGGTTTTGACATAGGTGCTCTTATTTTACCACGGTGGAGGCGTATTACCGTTTCTTCGGTGCCGGAAGTAGCTTCTCGAGGTGTCGCTGGACTGCAGTCACATAGAGACCAAGCACCTCGTGCCCAGCGGCCACCGTTTGAATGGTGATATTCTTTCGCTCTTTTTTGAGCGCACTGTAGTTGCTGGTCACGATCAGCGGATCAACCGCACCTTTCATAATGTGAATTGGAAGAGAAAGACGCTTCAGATCATCCAGGCTGGTCTGGTTGACGATCATCGCCTCGAGCGTTGCCATATAGGAACCAATTGTTGAGTCATCAATACGAAATGACTTATTAAGAATGTTGTATCTGCCCACCACCTGGGCAAGTTGTAGGAATTCTTGCGGGCGCTTGAGTGCGAGCCGAAAACTTCGTGGTAACAGTTTCTCGGGTGAGATGCCTCTTTCGTCGGCCGCCTCTGGACGGTAGAGCGGTGGACTACATAGCACAAGTTGTTTGACGACCAAGGGGTAGCGACGGGCCATCTCGATCGCCACAAGCGCACCTAATGAGTGACCGACAATCGTGACATTGCCAAAAATTCCCATCGAAAAGAGCGTCGCTTGCACAGACCGAGCCTGTGTTCTTGCATTATAGGTTGCCCACTGAGGTTTTGGTGAGGCGCCAAACCCGAGTAAATCAACACTTACCGTTTTAATGTGACGTGGAAGACCCTTGGTAACTTCTTTCCATGCGTTCTTCGAGTTGCCAATGCCATGAAGAAACACCACTACACGCTTTCCATTCGGGTTTTTCACGCTCGTGGAGAGTGTATACGGAATACGCAGCCAACGGTGAACCAGTGTGTCAGTCAATCTCATGAACTTCATTATAAACAAAAAACCCCGTCGAAACGGGGAGTTTTGCGATAAAGCGCATTAACGCTTTGAGAACTGTTCGCGCTTACGGGCTGAACGGAGTCCGTATTTCTTACGTTCTTTCTCACGAGAGTCACGCTTAAGCATGTCGGCTTTCTTGAGAGTAGAACGAAGATCAGAGTGAGCGGTCGTGAGGGCTTTTGCGATCGCAAGCTTGATTGCGTCAACCTGTCCAGCAACGCCACCACCTTGCACGCGAATGGTTACGTCAAACTCTTTTTGCTTGTTTACGAGCGCAAGAGGATCAGTAATTTCCGCGAGCAGTGATTTGTTGTCGGCGAGGTAGTCGGCGGCAGGCTTGTCGTTAATCGTAACGGTTCCCTTGCCTGCGTACAGACGGGCACGTGCGGTCGCACCCTTACGTCGTCCGAGGCCGTAGAAATAGCTAGGTGCAGCCATATTACTTAACCTCTACTTTCGTTGGTGTTTGGGCGGTGTGACTGTGCGTTTCACCGGGGAAGACACGAAGTCGTCCAAGGCGTTCACTTGCCAACTTGTTGCGAGGGATCATTCCCTTAACAGCAGCTTCGATGATGCGCTCTGGGTACTTCTCACGAACTTCCTTGAGCGTCGCATCTTTGATTCCACCAGGGAATCCACTGTGTCGGTAGTAAATCTTACCTTCTTCTTTATTTCCCGTCACAACAGCCTTTTCGGCGTTGATAACAACAACGTAGTCTCCGTTATCAATGTGAGGGGTATACGTCGGCTTACTCTTACCAATAAGGTACTTAGCAATCTCGGTCGACACACGACCCAATGGGGCGCTTGAAGCGTCGATGAGGTACCATGAACGGCTGATATCAGCAGTCTTTTGGCTGTAGGTCTTTGCATTAACCATTACTTTGTCTCCTCTTTCTTAGCAGCCTTCTGAGGGGCAGCCTTTGGCGCAACAGCTTTGACAGGCGTCTCGCTGATCTCGTCAACAAAGGCGATCGTTGCCATTTGCGCACCATCACCGAGGCGGAGGCGGGTTCGTTCTACACGAACGTGACCGCTAGTTCGACCAGTGAGCTGTGGGGCAATATGATCAACAAGACGGAAGGCTGCGGCTTGCGTAGACAGCCCAGCAATCACTGCTCGTCGGTTCGCAAGGTCACCCTTCTTTGCCTTGGTGATGAGTTTTTCTATGTAGCGAACGAGTTCTTTGGCTTTTGGAAGCGTTGTTTCAATCTTACCGTGCTCAACCAAGCTGGTCGCGAGACCCTTGATGAGGGCACGGCGCTGATCGCGCTCGCGGCCAAACTTTCGTCCTTTATATCCGTGTCGGTGCATAATTAAAGTTCCAGTTCCGCCAGCTTATCTTTCACTTCATCAAGCGCTTTGCTGCCGAAGCCTTTCAACTCACGAAGATCTTGCTCACTGAGGGTGACGAGGTCACGAACAGTACGGATTTCGTTGTTGATGAGTGCGTTAGCAGTACGAGCGCTAAGGTTCAGCTCTTCGATAGGGGTGTTGAGCTCGTTAGACTCTTCTTCAGTGTCTTGGCCAAGTGCAGGGGCGGCTTCAACCGTCGTGCTGCCGGCAAGTGCGGTGTATTGGTTTACCAAGATGGCTGAGGCTTCTTCGAATGCTTCCCGTGGGCTCATCGAACCGTCAGTTTCAACGTTCAAACGAAGCTTGTCGAGATTTGTTTCTTGGCCAACACGAGTCGAGTCAACCTTGTAGCGAACACGTAGCACTGGGCTAAAGATTGCGTCGATGGCAATCATGTCGCTGTGCAGACGGTTAGCGCTTGAGTCTTCAATGGTTTGGTACCCGCGGCCAGATTCAACCACGATGTCCATGACCACTGACTTCTTCGGGTCGTCAATGGTGGCAATGACTTGCTCAGGGTTGATGATCGTGACATCGGCAACAGTTTTGATGTCAGCAGCAGTAATAGCGCCGGTGCCTTTCTTCTCGAGGCGAAGTTCAACCGGTTCGTCGGTGTCGATCTTGATTTTGACATTCTTGAGGCTCAGCATGATGTCAACGACATCTTCTTTTACTCCAGGAATGGTGGTGAACTCGTGGCTAGAACCTTCGATACGGAAGGCTGTAATGGCGCCGCCACGGATGCTTGAAAGCAGGACGCGGCGGAGGCTATTACCAAGAGTGTTACCGTATCCAGCGTGAAGTGGTTCAATAACGAACGTGGCACTGACAGCGCTGTGTTCTTCAACGCTTGCTAGTGCTGGGTTGTGAATGACTTTTGACATATTCGTAGGCTCCTTACCCTTAACGTGAGTAATACTCGACGATTAGTTGTTCGTTAATATCAGCTTCAGCTTCTTCTCGCTTTGGTGCACCAGTAATGGTGATGGTCATCTTCTTTGCATCAGATTTGAGCCAGCTCAGAGAAACAGCGCTTGCATTTTTCGCTACTTCGTCGAGTTGAGAGAAGTAGCCAGATTTGGTGCTCTTCGGGCGGACAACAATTTCATCACCAGCTTTGAGGCGGATAGATGGAATGTCAACGCGGCGGTCATTCAGCATGAAGTGGCCGTGCCCAACGAGTTGGCGGGCAGCACGACGGCTCGTTGCAAACCCGGCACGGTAAATAGCATTGTCCATACGCTGCTCAAGCATACGGAGCAGGTTTTCACCGGCCAAGCCAGGTTGGCGGGTTGCTTCGTTCATCAGCTTAGCGAATTGCTTTTCAAGCAGTCCGTAGGTGCGTCGAACTTTTTGCTTTTCACGGAGTTGTGTCAGGTACAAGCTTGGCTTATTCTGACGACCGTGTGCGTGCTGACCAGGAATACCGGTCTTGCGTGCCATGATCTTGTGCGCTTTAGGGTGCAGTGCATAGCCCTCACGACGAGATTGTTTGACAATAGGAGAAACGTCTCGTGCCATACTAGCCCCTTCGTGCCTTACGAGGACGGACGCCACCATGTGGAACGCCGGTTACCTCTTTAATACTATCAATTGCAATGTCGAAACTGTTCATTGCGCGAATCGCTGCGTCGCGACCAAGGCCGACGCCTTTGACAAAGACGTCAACAGAGTTAACTCCGTATTGTCCCTTGGCGTTTTCAGCAGCTTTTTCAGCAGCAACTTGTGCAGCATAGGCGGTTCCCTTTTTGCTTCCGCGGAAGCCAGTGGCACCAGCGCTGCTTTGCGTCAGAACGTTTCCTTTTTTATCAGTGAAGCTAACGATCGTATTGTTGAACGTTGCTTGAATGTGAAGTTGACCAGCAGGAACTGATCGCTTTTGCTTCTTCTTGGTTGAAGGTGTATCTGCCATCTTGTTCCTTTCTAGGTCTTACTTGCCGACTTAGGTTGTGCACCACCGACAGCGATTGCTCGACCCTTACGAGTTCGTGCATTCGTTCGAGTTCGCTGTCCATTCACTGGCAAGCCGGCTTTGTGTCGTAACCCACGATACGCGTTGATGTCCTTAAGACGTTTAATGTTGTTGGTTACCAAGCGCTGTAGGTCACCCTCGACGGTGTAATCACGATCGATTACGTCGCGGAGACGCTGTTCTTCAGCCTCGGTGAGATCTTTCACCCGAGTGGTCGGCTCAATGTTGGCCGCCGCAAGGATGGTCGATGCGAAGTGTGGACCGATGCCGTAAACATACGTCAACGCGATCTGCACTTGCTTTTCTGCGGGTATGACTACCCCAGCAATTCGAGCCATGCTTAACCCTGCCTTTGCTTATTCTTAGGTTTTTTCTTGTTGATGACACGCAAGCGGCCCTTACGGCGCACTAGCTGGTCATCGGGACTGATTTTTTTGACACTCGCACGAACTTTCATGAGCGTTTAAAAACTCCAGTTTAATTTAATCTTTGTGGCGGTACGTGATTCTTCCCTTTGTGAGATCATAAGGGGTCATCTCGACGTCCACCATATCACCAGGCACCAAGCGGATATAGTTTTTACGCATTTTTCCGCTTATGTGCGCGATGATGCTTAGGCCATTCTCAAGTTCGATCTTAAATTGCGTATTAGGCAGTGCTTCCACCACCTTGCCTCGCATTTTAATCACTTCTTTTTGACTGACCATAAGTTACAGTAGTGAATTATACAGTATAACTCTTTAAGAGTAAAGGCTACATTTCAAGAAATAGCAGTCCGATTGCTCGGCAACATGCGTTTGTATGACTTTATTGTAGCAAATACATGGGACGCGTCAAGCTATTGGTCGTTGGCCGTCTTTAGGGCGATATGTGAAATATCGGACTAAGGACGGAGAGAAAGGAAGATGCACCATTTCACCCCGCCTGGCCGCTCATGACTCGATAAGCTCGAGCTGAGGGCCAATAGGAGTCGCCGCGACGCGAACGCTGTACGGCTTTGCCTTGAGGCGCATGCCGATGAGCGCGGTCGCGACCTGAAGCACGAGCCCTTCGCTAGCCGCAAACTCGAGAGTCTGCAGCGACTTGAACTCGTACGGTGACAGGAGCAGCCCCCCAGAAGTGAGCGCTCTCTCGAGCTTTCCCTCGAGGATCTTGTCGACGACCACTCGGACGCGAATCTCGTTGGGCGAATCACCCGTGATACTCACGAGGTCACCCGCTTGAACGCGACGTACTCACGACAGCGGATTGTGCGGCCCTCACCGACAACCCTGTGGGTCGACAATTCGAGCGTGAGGTTGAGTTCGTACTCGTCGATCGCGTGAACGAAGGCAGCGAGAACTTCCTCGCTGCTCATCTCGCAAACACTCATCATCTGCACGAGCTCGTGATGCGTGAAGAGCTCACCTGCCATATCGGCCTCTCGACGGTAGTTGACCGTCAGAAGCTTCTGAGTCAGGAACTCTTCTGCGGCGAGACGCTGCTCGTGCTCTTGCATCGTGATTGCGTCGCTCGCGTAGGTGTTGTGGGGGTCAAACCAACCGCCACCGATGCTGACTGGAGCCGGCATCGCACTTCCTTTCTCTATTTATACCTCGGGTAGGTATAAAGTTATTATACCAGATTTAGAGTTAAAAATCCACCATCTACTTATAGTCGTACCGGGGCAAGCCGCGCACGTAGGATTACAAGCAGCCAGAGCTACTTGTAATCGTCGTACGTCACCATGAGGGCACGAGAGTTGATCTGGCGAAGCGCTTCAAGCCCTACGGAGACAACGATGAGAAGCCCTGTGCCACCAACAGCCAAGCCAGTCAGGGTGATCCCGGTGAGCTGATACGTCAGATACTCTGCGATGAACGGGGTTACGGCAATGAAGCCAAGAACCAGTGACCCAAAGAGGATCAGGCGGTTTACTGTGCGAGATAGGTAGCGTTCGGTTGCCTTGCCAGGACGAACTCCTTCAATAAAGCCACCTTGCTTCTGGAGGTTCTCGGAAATTTCAGTCGAGTTAAAGACGATACCAGTGTAGAAGTACGTAAACAGAATAACGAGGAAGAAGTACACCGTGGGGTAAATAAAGGCCTGTAGCGTGTCGCCCGTGAAACTGCCCGGGTTTGGCGCCTGGAACCAGAGGATCAAATTGTTAGCCAGCTCTAGGTAGTCGGGGTTGCCCGTCGCCTTTAGTACCTGTCCAATGAAGGCCGGAAGCGACAAGAAGGCAACCGCGAAGATGACAGGAATCACACCAGCAGCAATTAACTTTACCGGTAAGATGCTCTTCACTCCACCATAGTTACTGTTGCCTTGTACGCGTTTGGCGTAGTTCACCGTAATAATGCGCTGTGCCTCGTTAATCTTCACAAGCAGATAGAGCAGCGCCAGAGACCCCAGAGTGAGCGCTAGGACGATCCAGAACATGATTGGGTTCACTGGTATCTCGAACCAACCAAATACGCTCAGAGCGCCTTGAGACGTGTCGAAGAGAGGCGTGCCGAGCTGGGTGAGAATGCTTGGAAGCTGGCTTAAGATACCTGCGAAGATAAGCAAGCTGATACCATTACCAACGCCCTGCTCGGTAATGAGCTCTCCTAGCCACATCAGTAGGATAGCCCCTGCGGTCATTGCCCCAACGGCAACGATCCACTCCATTGGTGTTGGTTCAGCCAATACCACCGTATTTCCGGCTAGTACTGTCTGGCGAAGGATGTAAATGAAGGCAATCGATTGGATAATAGCAAGAGGAATAGACACAATACGCGTCC
Organism: Candidatus Saccharibacteria bacterium UBA6175; assembly: GCA_002422915.1. GTDB lineage: Bacteria > Patescibacteriota > Saccharimonadia > Saccharimonadales > Saccharimonadaceae > Microsaccharimonas. The sequence continues at coordinate 231,900 of DITV01000002.1, forward strand.
ACTGGTTAATTTTACGACGACCAGATTCACCGTCTTTGTTGAGCTCTTCAAGCTTTGGGATCGCCTTTGTGAGGAGCTGTGAAATAATCGATGCAGTAATAAAGGGGGTCAATCCTACGAGCACGATCGAAAAGCTCGCCAACGCACCACCAGAGAGGAGATTTAAGAAGCCCCCAAAGTCAGTGCTGTTAACGATGCTATTAAGCACGTCACGAAGTTGGGTTGGGTCGGCAATTGGCACCGGGATAACGGAGAGAAAGCGATAGGCGACGATGATTGCCAATACAATCAGCAATCGCTTTTGCATGTCACGGTTTTTGAGTGATCGAAAGATTGTTTTCCAGTTCATCAGAAGTGTCTGTCTTGCCTATTACTTACGTTTACAACTTGCATTATTATACTACAGAGAGAGTCGGTCATACAAAAAAGCGCATCATTTCTGACGCGCTTTTTCACATTTGTGTGCTTATTTGTCGTTTGCTTCAGCGTCTTTCGTGCTTTGGCGAATTGGCACTGCAGTCTTTTCAAATGTTCCACCGGCTTTAACGACGGCTTCTTGAACGCTCTTGCTGGCACCTGAAACGCGAAGTGTGATCTTCTCAGTCAGTTCACCGCGAGCAATAACCTTTACGGCGTGGAAAGGATTGCTAATGTAGCCAGCCTCAAAGAGGCTTTTGTTATCTACCGTCTTACCCTTAAACGCGTTCAAGTGGTCAAGATAGACAACCTGAGCGGCAGTTCGGATGCTTTTGAATCCTCGAGCCTTTGGCACGGCACGAACGAGTGTTCGTTGTCCACCCATAAAGGTGGCGCCGAGCTTCTTGCCCGTACGAGAGCCTTGGCCTTTAGTACCACGACCGGCAGTCTTTCCCTGTCCGGCGGCAATACCGCGACCAACTCGCTTCTTGTTCTTAGTTGGAGCTGTCTGAAGTTCGTTGTATTTCATTACTTAGCCTCCTCAGTAGCTTTCTTAGCGACCTTCTTGGCAGGTTTCTGCTTGGTAGTCATCCATTCATCTCGAGGTACAAGGGTGCGCAGTGCTTCTACGGTCGCGTAGGCAATGTTGACCTTGTTGGTTGAGTTAAGTGACTTCGAAAGAAGGTTACGAATACCAGTCATACCAATGATTGAGCGAACCACACCACCGGCAATAATACCGGTACCTGGCGCAGCTGGCTTCAAGAGTACTTGAGCGCCAGAATATTTGACTTCGTTTTCATGAGGAATGGTCTCATTAATCACAGGGATTGTAATGAGATTCTTCTTCGCTACGTCGGTTGCTTTAGCGATCGCGACTTGTACGTCGGCACCCTTAGCAACACCAACGCCAACCTTGGTCTTGTGGTCGCCCACAACAACGAGTGCTTTAAATCGGAATCGACGTCCACCCTTTACCACACGTGACACGCGGTCAACGTTGATAACGAGTTCTTCAAATTGCTTTGGTTCTGCTGGGGCTTGTTCACGGCGGCGTGGTGCACCGCGGCCTTGTGTGCGAGCTTGTGGTTCAGCCATATTAAAACTCCAATCCTTCTGCACGGGCAGCGTCAGCAAGTGCAGCTAAACGCTTGGCATATTGACGACCATTGCGGTCAAAAACGACAGCAGTGATCTTATTTTTCTTTGCTTTCTTAGCAATGTCAGTTCCGACAAGTGCGGCCTGCTCGGTCATTGTACCAGTTGCTTTGGCGCCAACAGATGTTGCCGCAGCAAGCGTCTTGGCGGCGACATCATCAATCAGCTGCGCACTGACGTGCTTGTTGCTAATGGTTACAGAAAGTCGTGGTCGTTCGGCAGTGCCAGAAATTTTCGCACGCACGCGGGCTGCACGAAGCTTCTGGTTGAGTGTTTTTTCTGCGTGACTCATGGTTACTTACCTGCCTTTCCAGCCTTGCGAAGCAATACTTCGTCGGCATACTTAATTCCCTTGCCCTTGTATGGCTCAGGCTTCTTGAGTGAACGGATCTCAGCTGCAACCTGGCCGACAAGTTGCTTGTCGATACCACTCACGGTGATTTCCATCTTGTTCACGGTCAATTCAACACCTTCTGGTGCAGTGTAGTGGACAGGGTGCGAGAATCCGAGGGCCATTTCGATTGATTTGCCGCCGCCATTCACACGGAATCCAACTCCGTTAACTTCAAGCTTCTTCTCAAAAGCGTTAGTGACTCCTTCAACGGCGTTGTTAAGGAGGGCACGTTGCAGCCCGTGTTGGGCTTTCGCGATGCGCTCATCGTCTTTTCGCGTGACGATAGCGAATCCATCTTCAAGAGTGACGGTTACATCTGAGAGATGAGGCACCACGAGCTGGCCTTTTGGACCAACAACAGTGATAGAATCATCGCCGACCGTGATTGTCACGCCTGAGGGGATCTGAATGGGTAGTTTTCCGATTCGACTCATATTCTTTCCTTTCTTATTAATACACCTTAAGCAGGAGCTCACCGCCCAAGCGTTGTTTGGTGGCTTCTTGGCCGGTCAAAATACCCTTAGAGGTGCTGACGAGGACAATACCACGACCGCTCTTTACTTTTGGAATGTCGTTTGCACCAACGTAGACCCGACGTCCAGGTTTGCTCAAGCGAGTAATCTCGTTGATCGTTGGGTTGTCGCCTGGTTCGTGGATGGTGACCACAAGAATGTCTCGTGGCTTTGCGGCTTCGATCTTGATTGCTGACAAGTAGCCAGCCTTCTTGAGTTCAGTCGCGACGGTGTGCTTCATTTTGCTTGAAGGCACACGAATTTCGTTCTTGCCAACCATGACAGCATTACGAATGCGGGTCAGGAGGTCAGCGATTGGGTCTGTAGATTGTAGTGACATATTGCTTCTCCTTTCCTACCAGCTACTCTTAGTAATACCAGGGATTTCTCCCTTTGATGCTTTTTCACGGAAGTTGATACGGCTCAGGCCGAATCGGCGCATGTAGCCACGTGGACGTCCGTGAAGGGCGTCACGATTCTTCCAGCGAGTCGGAGAGCTGTTCTTTGGGAGCTTGGCAAGACCTTCTTGGTCACCCATTTCCTTCAGTTCAGCGCGCTTTGCGGCATACTGCTGGATCATCTTCTTGCGTTTCTCGTCGCGAGCGACGGCAGACTTCTTAGCCATTAGCGAACTCCTCCTTCTTTCTCAAACGGAAAACCGAATTTCTCAAGCAATGCACGGCTGTTTACAGCGCTGCCGTTCTTAATCACGAAAGTGACTTGGAGGCCGTGAATGTGCTGCGTTTCCTCAAAGCTCAGCTCTGGGAAAATAGAGTGATCGTTAATACCGAGGTTGTAGTTGCCGGCCTTGTCAAATGACTTAGCACCGACACCGTGGAAGTCACGGACACGTGGTAACGCAATGTTAACCAATCGATCAGTGAATTCATACATGCGAGCGCCACGAAGGCTGACACTCAGGCCAACTCGGTTCATACCGGCACGAATCTTGAATCCTGCAATTGATTTACGAGCCATACGGTCAACAGGGTGTTGTCCGGTAATTTTGGTAATGGTGTTGTGAACCACTTCATAGTGGTGCTTGTCATCTTTGTTCTTACCGATCCCTACGCTGACTACAATTTTCTCGAGTTTTGGCACTTGATTGATGTTATCAAGACCGAGTTCGGCTTGTAGTTCCTTGGCGTACGTTGACGCGTACAAGGCTTTCAGGCGAGGAGCGGCAAGGCTTTGTGCAGATGCAGTAGCCATTATTTGATCTCCTTGTTATTTACTTGACGGGCAACGCGGGTTTTTCCATCAGTTGTTTTGACGTAGCCAACACGGCTGGTCTTACCGGCTTTCTCGTCAATCACGAGTGCAACCTTGTGTAGTGGGACCGCAACATGAATGTCTTTGTGTCCACCGCGTGGGTTAAGCTGGCTTGGTTTAATGTGGCGGTGCTTTTGGCCGATTCCTTCAATCAGAACGCCATCAGCGTTCACGCCGACAACTTTACCGGTCGTTCCTTTGTGCGCACCGCTAATGAGCTTGACGGTATCACCTTTGATAATACGGGCCATACTAGAGTACCTCCGGCGCAAGGCTGATAATCTTGGCGTAGCCGAGGTCACGTAGTTCACGTGGGACTGGGCCGAACACACGAGTTGCTCGTGGGGTCTTGTCGTCGTTAATAATCACTGCAGCGTTGTCATCAAAAGAGATCGTGCTGCCGTCTTTACGCTTGATTTGGTTGCGGGTACGGACAACGACTGCTTTAACGACAGACTTCTTCTTTACCGTACCGGTTGGGTTTGCATCTTTAACGGTTGCGACAATAACGTCACCAACGTGGGCGTAACGTCGTGCAGTACCACCAAGAACTCGGATACAAAGGATTTCCTTTGCCCCACTGTTGTCGGTCACTTTTAGGCGGCTTTCTTGTTGAATCATACTGACTCCTCCTTGAGCTCAATAGACCCGCGGGCTTTTTCATCAATACGGATTAACGAAAATGTCTTGGTCTTCGAGATTGGGCGGACTTCAGAGATGGTCACTTTGTCGCCTTCGGTTGCTTCATTCTTCTCATCGTGTGCAGTGTACTTACGGCTGACCGTGTACTGCTTACGATAAATTGGGTGTGTTTCCCGGCTTGTCACCGTCACGGTGATCGTCTTGTCAGCCTTAGTAGAGGTGACAATGCCAGTCAATGTCTTTGCCATATTATTTGTCCTCCTTTAGGGCTGAACGTTGTGCGGCGTTGATTGCAGTCAGGGTACGAGCAATTTGCTTGCGCTGAACGGTCAACACGCGCGGGTTAACGAGTTCACCTTGCACGTGGCTCTTTCGTGAATCAAGCTGATCAGCGCGAAGCTGGGCCAGTTCATTGTGGAGCTGTTCAAGTGTTTTGACTTCAGGAGCAGTTTTCACTACTTTTGCCTTTGTCTTTGCAGCTGGTTTCTTAGCGTCAGCCATTACTGTTGCTCCCTTACGATAAACTTAGTTTTCACCGGAAGCTTGTGAGCGGCGAGGCGCATTGCTTCGCGAGCAACGCTTTCGTCGACACCCTTCATTTCAAACAGTACGGTTCCAGCCTTCACCTTAGCGACGAAGAACTCAGGGTTTCCTTTACCGCTCCCCATCTTCACATCCTGTGGCTTGCGCGTACGAGGAGTGTGCGGGAAGATGCGGATCCAGATTTTACCACCACGCTTGATGTGACGGGTCATTGCTTGACGCGCTGACTCGATTTGTCGAGACGTGATGTCGTTGTTGCTTTGTGATTGGAGACCGTAGTCACCAAAGGCGACGTAGTGACCGCGAGTGGCGATTCCTTCGTTGGTACCCTTGCGGACTTTTCGGTACTTGGTTTTACGTGGCAATAACATGATTAATCGTTCCTCTCACCTTTGTAGATCCAGACCTTCACGCCAATGATTCCGGCAGGAGTCTGGGCACGAGCAACATGGAAGTCGACATCGGCACGCAAGGTGTGAAGTGGGACTGAACCTTCAATGACTTTTTCGCGGCGAGCCATCTCAGCATTGTTGAGACGACCGGCAACTTGGATACGAACACCCTTGGCACCCGCATTCATCGTGTTTTGCGCAGCCATTTTGGTGGCACGGCGGAAGTTAGCGCGTCGTTCGAGCTGGTGGGCGATGTTCTCGGCCACAAGCTTGGCAGACATGTCTGGACGCTTTACTTCTTCAATGTTAATGCGGATTGGCAGGCTGGCGATCTTTTCAAGTTCACTCTTGAGTTCAGTGACACCAGCACCACCGCGACCAATCACGACGCCAGCTTTGGCGGTATGAATGGTAATAGTGATGAGGTTTGCAGAACGTTCGATTTCAACGCGAGCAATTGTTGGACGAGCAGCGAATCGCTTTTCAACGTGTTCACGAAGCTTGATATCTTCAACAAGAAGCTTAGCGAAGTCCTTCTTTGGTGCAAACCATCGAGAGTCCCAGTTCTTGTGAATCTGAAGACGGAAACTGGTTGGATTTACTTTTTGTCCCATTACTTCTTCTCCTCTTTCGCTGGTTCAGCAGCAGATGCTTCAGCCTTTGTTGGTTTTGCAACCTTCTTTGGCTTGAGCGTTCCGGTTACTTCAACCAAAATATTTGAAGATTTCTTCTGGAATGGCAGTGCACGACCACGGCTGGCAGGAGTAAAGCGCTTGAGACGGGTGCCGGTCGTGACAGACAGAGTGGCAATGCTCAGAGTTTTTCCATCAAATCCATGGGTGTTCACCGCATTTGCTTGCGCGCTTTCGATCACTTTAATCAATGGTCGAGCGGCGCGCTTTGGGGTGTGTTGCAAGATGACGAGTGCATCGGCAACGGTTCGGTTGCGAACCAAGCTGGCAACAAGGGCGACCTTGCGTGGTGCTTGGTCAACACCTTTAGCGTACGCGCGGACAGTCTGGATAGGAGTCTTAGTCGTAGCCATTACTTCTTATCCTTTCCACCGTGCTTACGGAACTTACGAGTTGGGCTAAATTCACCCAGCTTGTGTCCAACCATGTTCTCGGAGATGAGAACAGGGACGTGCACTTTACCGTTGTGAACCGCAATTGTCCGACCAACCATTTCAGGGCTGATCACACTGGCGCGGGCCCAGGTTTTAATAACAGTTCGGTCTTCGAGGCTAAGAGCTGCGACTTTTTTCGCGAGCTTGAAGTCAACGAATGGACCTTTCTTCAATGATCGACTCATTATCGCTTCCTCTTCGCGTCATGACGCGTTCTTACAATTAATCCCGATACGTCCTTACGTCGGCGTGTACGGTAGCCAAGTGTCAACTGACCCCATGGAGTACGTGGTGCTTTACCAGTACCATGGCGACCACCGTCACCACCACCGTGTGGGTGATCTGCGGCATTCATAACGACACCACGGACACCTGGGCGAATACCCTTACGACGGTTACGGCCGGCAGAACCGATCTTGATGTTTTGGTGTTGGACGTTGCCAACGACACCAAGGGCGGCAGTTGCTTCAAGGCGGAACTTACGGACTTCACCAGATGGCATGCGCACCTGTGCGTAGTCACCTTCTTTGGCCATGAGCTGAGCTTTTGTCCCAGCAGAACGAACCATTTGCGCACCCTTACCTGGGTGGAGCTCAATCGCGTAGATCTGAGATCCAACAGGAATGTTAGCAAGCGGCATACGGTTACTTGACTCAACAGGCGCATCGGCACCGCTTGAGATCACTTTGCCCTTTGTCATAGACGTGTCGGCAAGAATGTAGTGGTACAGACCGTGCTGGTCTTTGACACGAGCAATGCGAGCTGAGCGGTTTGGGTCGTATTCAATTTCTTCAATCGTGACGGTCAAGCCGGCAGCGAGGTTGTGGTTCATCAGACGGTAGTGTCGCTTAACACCACCGCCTCGGTGACGAACGGTAATGCGACCGCTGTTGTTTCGTCCAGCGTTCTGCTTTTTACTCTTCACGAGGCTCTTGAGCGGCTTGCGTGTCGTGACATCACTCAAATCCTGAGTGGTCATGCCACGTCGAGCAGGAGTGGTTGGGTTGTATTGCTTAATTGCCATTACTTCTTCTCCTCTTCTGCTGGTTGTTCAAAGACCGCAATCGATCCTTCAGAAAGTGTGACATATGCCTTCTTGCTGTCGGTACGAGTAGTCGTGCCTGGGTAACGGTTCTTTCCACGAGAGAAACGAATCGCTTTTCCAGATTGAACGAGTGTTTTGATGCGGCCAACTTTAACACCGTACTGGGCTTCAATTGCCCGGCTAATTTGTTGCTTGTTGGCACTCACAGGAGCGCTAAAGACGTAGACGTTCTTTTGGCTCTGGCCATAGGCTTTTTCAGTAGTGACTGGAGTCACGAGAATAGGGGCAATCATATTACGCCTCCTCCTTTACGAGCCAGCTCTTGAGCGTTGGCAATGATGACTTTGACAGCACGATCGCATCTGCGTTCAAGATGTGGTAGACGTTCAAGTACTTTGTGCTTGCTAACAGAACGTTTTGGATATTGTTCGTAGCACGAAGTAGTTCTGGTGTCTTCTCTTCAACAACAATCAACACTTTACGGTTGAGCTTGTTCTTCTCGAGGAAGGCAACGACTTCAGCGGTCTTGCCTGTGGTCTTCACGTCTAGAACGTGGACCTTCTTTGCTTGGTTCGCAAGGCTCAAAGCCTGTCGAATTGCCTGTCGTTTTGCGGTTGTTGAGATCTTCTTTGTGTAGTTTTCGTTTCCGAGTGGGCCGAAGACGATACCACCACCGCG
>DITV01000003.1 GCA_002422915.1 Candidatus Saccharibacteria bacterium UBA6175
TTTGGTGCGGGTACAGGGACTCTAACCCTGGACCTCGTCCTTGGCAAGGACGCGCTCTAAACAACTGAGCTACACCCGCATGCTCTGAAGATTATAGTTGATTGAGGCCGGAACTTCAAGAGAGTCCGGGCTTCGTACTGTGTTTTCTTAGGTCTTCGATCCAAAGCTCATGATTTTTGAGGGCTGTCTCGTGGCGATCAAGTTGCACCGACTGAGCGGCGCGCTCTATTTCATCCGTATCAACTATTCCACGAACTTCATCAAAACGAGTGTTAAAGCCATCGAACTGAAAACGAATACGCTGCTCTAGACTTTCAAATCGGGCATCAACTCGCTCAAATTCTCGGGTCACATACACATACAGCCGCTCTATCAGAGCGTCCTGCTTTGTGAGACGACCATCAAGGTGGTTTTTGAGGTCGAGAATTGCGGCTTCCATATATCTATCTAACCACGATGAGCCGTCCACGAGAAGCCTCACTACGCTTTCGTTAATCAGAAATTAAGAGTTAAAAGAAAAAGCCTGATCACGCAATAGGATCAGACTATTTCTTGGTGGCTCCTCCCAGACTCGAACTGGGGACACAAGGCTCTTCAGGCCTCTGCTCTACCAACTGAGCTAAAGAGCCGCATTCGCAACATTGTGCGTAGCGACGTTCTTTATTCTACTAGAGGTGAGGTGTTCTGACAAGTGGGCGCGAGTCGCTACTTGCCTTTGCCGCGAAGGGCGTCAATGAGCTCAATCGGGAACAAGAACATCGTCTTTTGGCTCGGCTCGGTGCTAATTCGCTCCAAGGTGTTCAAGGTACGGAGGTTGATGGCAGCTGGAACGGCTCCAAGAATACGGGCGGCGTCGGCCAGCGTCTTCGAGGCCTGCATTTCACCATCGGCGTTAATAATGTTGGCGCGACGCTCGCGCTCAGCCTCGGCTTGCTTGGCCATGGCGCGTTTCATATCCACCGGAAGCTCAATGTTTTGCAATTTCACGTTCTCAACGTCAATGCCCCACTTGTCGGTCTCAGCATCAACAATGTCTTTAATGCGCTTGCTGACTTCTTCACGCTTAGCAAGCAGCTCGTCGAGTTCGAAGTTACCAGTCACGTCACGCAGCGCCGCCTGGGCAAACTGGCTAGTGGCATACACGTAGTTGGTGGTTTCAAGAACCGCTTTTTCAGGCACGATCACGCGGAAGTAGACGATCGCATCAACGCCGATTGTCACGTTATCCTTTGTAATCACTTCTTGCTTCGAAACATCGATAGGCGTCGAACGAACATCGACGCGAGTCATTTGCTGAAAGATGGGGATAATAACGCGTAGACCCGGCTGGCGCACACCGGTAAACTTACCAAGGGTCAAGACAATACCCCGCTCGTATTGCTTCACCACCTTCAGCCCACTTAAAATAAAGATTGCGACGACGATCACGATTGCCCAGACAAATAGATCCATATGCACCTCCTGTTTTATCTATAGTAGCAAATTAGAATTGTCGTAGGAAGCTCGATGAGAAGCTGGTGGCAAGGGCCTTTTGTTCAGCGTGGCGTTGTTCGGCCAATTGGATGAGGTCGTTAACGAGTGTCACCGTTGAGATCCCGGCTGCTCGCCAGTTATGCGCATACAAACTTCCGGGGAGCGGATTCACTTCGTTGAAGTACACTTTTTTGGTTTTACTATCAATGAGGAGGTCAACTCGGGCGGTTCCTTGCAGACCAAAGGCTTTATAGATGTCAGCCGCTACCTTCAGCGAGGCAGTCTCGAGTGCAGCCGGAATCTTGGCGGGAAGTTCACTGTATCCCTGTGAGCCAGTATGCTTGCCCCCAGTTTTCTTGCCACCACCGCGAATATACTTGTTTTCGAAATCGAAGAAGTCGTCGGCCGTCGCAAGTGGACGCTCAACGAGTGCCGGCTGAATGATCTTGTTGCCCATCATTGGCACCGTGACTTCAATCAAATTGTTCACTGCTTCTTCAACAATAATCTTTGTGTCATAGTGAGCGGCAACTTCAAGCGCGCTAGCAAGCTCGTCAGCATCAATAACCCGGGTGATGCCGATGCTGGAGCCAAGGTGCGCGGGCTTCACAAACAACGGAAACTTCAATCCAACTCCCATTCGCTTCGTCTCTGCCTTGAGTGAATCAGTCACTGCGTCACGGCTGGTGAATAAGAACTTCGACGTCGGTATTGCACTCGCTTGAGCAACTTGTTTGGCAAGCACTTTGTCCATGGCAATCACACTGGCGTCCATGTCGGCGCCAACAAAGGGAATGCCGGCCATGCGCAGTAAGCCCATCAGGGAGCCATCTTCGCCGTACGAGCCATGCATCGCCGGAAAAGCCACGTCGATGCGTTGCTTGTTAATCGTCAAACCGCCATCAAAACTCACCTGTAACGGCTTGGATTTTTTGACAAAGGCGTCAATATTTCCGCTGCTAAATAAGCGAACGTCTTTGAGCTCGTTACCCGACACCCATCGGCCTTCTTTTGTAATGTAGACAGGTACTACATTATACAAATTCGCCATAGCGAGTGGTTTCATCACCGACGAAATCGCGGTGATAATCGAGATGTCATGCTCTGTTGAGCGCCCCCCAAAGAAAACAGCAACGGTTTTTTTCATTGTTCTTAGTATACCAGTTTATTGATAATTGTCGGTCCAGTCGTTTTGCATGAGCACGATGTCACCCATTGCTACAAAGTGTTCAAGATTCGTATAGAATTCAAGTGGGTCGTCGACTTCAATCAGGCTGCCGGCAAACTTCTTTTTAGTGAGGCCGGTTTTGATGAATTCAGTGACCGAGTTCTTCATAAGCACCACCACATCGGCTGACACGGCAATCTGTTTTCCAATTTCCTCATGTACTGATTGCGCAGCGCTGCCCGTTTCCACCAGTCCTGGCGTCACGTAGACGCGGCGCTTCGCTCCTGAAGACTTTAAAAATGCCAGGCCGGCGGCGACGCCAAGTGAGTTACCGTTATACGTGTCATCGATAATCCAAGCACCGTGCAACGGCCGCGGATCCATGCGGTGTTCAAATGGCAGCACCCGGTGCATGCCGGCTTCAATCTGCGCCTTTGTAACCCCCAGGTCATGCGCCAATGCAGCAACAGCACTGGTCACCCCAATGGTGTGTTCGCCAATCAGGCCAGTCTGAATCTCCAGTGTTTCTTTTCCCTTCGTGAGGCGAAAGCTGGTACCTTCAATTGACGTCGAACGGTGACTCACCTTCCACCCACCAACACCATCACGACTAAAGAAGAGCTTACTTTTGTTTTTGTAGCTCTTGACGAGCGGGCTTTCGGCATTCTTGTACAGCTTTTCTTTGGCGACAAAGTCTTCTATCTCAAAGATGGTTTGGGCTGTTTTCTCTAAGCTGCCAAAACTCTGCAGGTGTGCTTCGTTGATGCCTGTCACCAGCGCATATTCGGGTCGCACCAAGCGTGCCAGTCGCTGGACGTCGCCGGGCTTTTCTTCACCAAGTTCAAAAATCAGCACTTCTTCATTCCCTGTTAATTTCGCGGCAAACCGGCTTATGCCTATGTCGGTATTCATGTTTCCAGGAGTTGCGGCCGTTTCAAAACCTTCGCCGAGCACTTGGCGGAGCAGTTCTTTGGCGGTCGTTTTTCCAAAACTCCCAACGACAGCAATCCGACGCCCAGGGTGATTCGCTAATATCCGGTAGGCTCGTTTGATAATGCGGCGCTCCTGCGGTTTTTGGACGAGTACCCATCCAAAGAACAACGGAAGGGTGATGCCATAAGCGAGAATGAACGGCATCGCAATAAACAACGCAAGGGGGCCAGCGAGCAGCAGATATTCTTCAAAAATAATACCGATTGCCGCCAAGCTGGCAGCGAGCGTAATGATGACAATGCCCATCGCGCCCATAGCCACTTCTAAAAGCTTGATCTTTGCAGTGCGATCCAGTGTCCGCCGCTTCATCACGTGGCGAAAATCGTCAACCCGATGGAACCAACGAAAGTACCGACTCAACCGATATTCAGTGTCTTGCAACATATAGAGCAGGCTGGCGACATAGGTGCGACTGTAGCGTGTCCAATAATATTTCATTTGAGGAACCTATCAATTGCGCTAAACGTTCCGGCTGCATCGTCGCTGTACACAAAGTGGCCCGCACCCGGCAGCACAACGAGCTCAGCTTTCTTCAGCTCTTTTTGCATCCGCTTGCCGTCAGCCAGTGGCGTTTCGGTATCGTGCTCGCCCCACACTAATAGAGTTGGTGTGTTGATGTGCGGCAAGTACCCGGCCAGATCTTCGTTAATCGTTTTCACAAACGTCTCTTTCATTGCACCGGCAAGTAAATAGTCGGTGCTCCCCGCTGATTTGTAGAGTGCGCCGCGTAGTGACTCGCGCACCCTGCCCATACCTGGCAGCGCCGTGGCGGCTTTGCCAACTTTGGCGATCGCGATGTAAGCATGCTTCTTCAGTGTCGTTGGTGGCTTAATGCCAGCCGCACCCATCAGTACAATCTTTTCTGGCTCGATAATGCTTGTTGCGGTCGCTTTGATAATGACACGGCCACCAAACGAATGGCCGAAGATCGCCGAGAGCTTCTTGATCTTTAGCTTCTTAATAAATGCAGCGGTGAGGATTGCGTAATCCCCGACCGACCAGGCACGCGGTGGCACGGGGCTCGCCCCAAAGCCAGGAAAGTCGAAACGGTACACTAAGTGTCCGGTCTTCACCAAATGAGCTGCTAATTGGTCGAAGGTACCAAGCGATGCACCCCAGCCGTGCAATAACAAGACTGCCCGGCCCGCACCATCTTTTTTGTATTCGATTAGCTGTCCGTCGACAAGGACTTTCATATCGCTTTATTATACCACCCCATACCGATATACTAAGCCTATGGAACGAGTCCCTTTGGCTGAACGAATGCGTCCGACGACCCTTGATGAAGTCATCGGGCAGACCCATCTTTTAGGTGACGCTGAAATTCTTCGCCAGATTGTTAAGAACCGTGAACCAGTCAGTCTCATCCTCTGGGGGCCGCCCGGTAGCGGTAAAACGACACTTGGTCGCATCATCGCCAAAGAAGTTGAGGCTGAGTTCATTGAAATCTCAGCCGTAACCAGTGGGAAAAAGGATGTCGAGCGTATCATTGAACATGCTCGCCAAAACTGGAACCTTAACCTGCGTACCGTTCTTTTCGTTGATGAAATTCATCGCTTCAACAAAGCCCAGCAGGATGCTTTTTTGCCACATGTTGAATCAGGCCTCATCACATTGATCGGTGCTACCACCGAAAACCCGAGCTTTGAAGTCATCACTCCGTTGCTCAGCCGAAGTCGCGTCTTAGTACTCGAGCCGCATAGCAAAGAAGAAGTTACGGCTATTTTACAACGAGCCGTCGCACACGAAAACGCAGCCAAGCGAATTGGTGACGATGCAATTGGCTACATCGCTGAGCTTGCCGGTGGTGATGCCCGTGTCGCCCTTGGAAACCTTGAACTGTCGTTAAGCCTCGCTAAAAAGGTGACGATTGAAACGGTCAAAGCAGCCGCCCAAAAGCGCTTGCCTGGGTACGACAAAAAGGGTGACATGCACTATAACGTGATTAGTGCTTTTATAAAAAGTATGCGCGGCAGCGACGTCGATGCGACGCTCTATTACCTCGCTCGAATGATCGATGCCGGCGAAGACCCGAAGTTCATTGCCCGCCGCATGGTCATTTTTGCCTCTGAAGATATTGGCTTGGCGGGAAACGGAGCGCTCGGATTAGCGCTCAATGCGTTTCAAGCGGTCGAACGAGTCGGCATGCCCGAATCAAGCTACATTCTCTTCCATGTTGCTGCAGCGCTTGCCAAAAGTGAGAAATCACGACAAACGACCGAAGCGATGGGCCGCGCCCAAGCACTTGCCAAAAAATATGCCGATGCAGCCGTGCCGCTTCATATTCGGAATGCGCCCACTTCGCTCATGAAAGACCTTGGCTATGGCAAGGGCTATAAATGGGAAGCAAGCTCGCAGCACGAAAAAGGCTTTCTACCTGACGAATTGAAAGACGAACGAATCTTCTAGTTACTTAGCGGCGCGCTTGCGCTGGTTTGGGTCAAGATATTTTTTACGAAGGCGAAGACTCTTTGGCGTGACTTCAAGCAGTTCATCGTTTTCGATAAAGTCGATTGACTGCTCAAGGCTCAGGTCAGTAAATGGCGTCAGCTGAATGGTACCGTCACTTGAAGACGAGCGCATGTTCGTCAGCTGCTTGCCGCGGCAGACGTTGAGGTCGAGATCGCCTTGGCGGTTGTACATACCAACAACCATTCCCTGGTAGACGGTAGTTCCCGGCCCAACAAAGAGCTCACCACGAGCAGCAGCAGCATCGAGTGCGTAGGCAGTCGTCACACCAGCTTCAGTCGCAACGAGTGCGCCGTTACGGGTCTGTTGCAGCTTTGGACCAAGCGGCTGGTAGCCGTGTGGCAAGCTGTTCATAATGACCGTACCCTTGGTTGCAGTCAGAAGCAAGTTGCGCAGACCAATCATGGCACGAGTCGGGATGATGTAGGTCGAACGAGTCGTTCCCGAGCTGGTTTGCTCCTGCTTAATAGGAGAGGCTTTTCGCGTACCAAGCTCTTGGCTGACGGCACCGAGGAATTCTGGGGCAACTTCAATCAATAGCTCTTCAACAGGTTCTTTAACAACACCATCTTCTTCAATCGTGACGGCTTGTGGCCGGCCCACTTCAAACTCGAAGTCTTCACGACGGAGTGTCTCAATCAAAACTGAAAGGTGGAGTTCACCGCGGCCAGACACCACAAAGCCAATGCCATCTTCTTTGACACGAAGTGAGACGTTGGTTTCAAGCTCTTGCTTCAAACGGTCCCCAATTTGGCGGCTCGTGTTGTACTTCGCCTCTTTGCCTTTGAGCGGGCTGGTGTTTGGACCAAGGTACATGCTAAGGGTCGGAGCTTCAATATCAATCACCGGCAATGCCTCGGGGTGCTCTTTGTCCGCAACCGTTTCACCAATGTGCGCATCAGCGATGCCAGTCAACGCAACGATGTCACCGGCAAACGCCTCGTCGGTTTCTTCGCGGTTAAGCCCACGATAGGTAAAGAGTTTATCAACTTTGGCACTCGTAATTGCGCCGTCGCGCTTAATAAGGGCGACTTGCTGTGCCTTTTTGATGTTTCCACGAGTGATACGGCCAATGGCGTACTTACCGAGGAATGAATCGTACTGGAGTGAGGTGACAAGCATCTGGAATGGCTTGTCCACTTCAACAGTTGGCGCAGGAATATCGTTGATGATTGCCTCAAAGATAGGCGTGAGGTCGGTATGCTCAGAGGGATTGTCGGGCAGCTCAGTCCACGCTTTGCCGTCACGGCCAATCGCAAAGTAGACCGGGTAGTGCAGCTGGCTGTCGTCGATGGCAAGTTCCAAGAACAGGTCAGAGACTTCGTCGATCACTTCGTCGATGCGACGAGACGGTTTGTCGATCTTGTTAATCACCACGACTGGCTTGAGGCCAAGCTCAAGTGCCTTTGAAAGAACGAACTTGGTTTGTGGCATCGGGCCTTCTTGGGCGTCAACAATGAGAAGCACGCCATCGGCCATGTTCAGGGTACGTTCAACTTCACCAGAAAAGTCGGCGTGTCCAGGGGTGTCGACGATATTGATCTTATAGTCACCGTAGTAGACAGAGGTTTGCTTAGCAGTGATGGTAATACCTCGCTCGTGCTCTTGGTCGCCACTGTCCATAATCAGTGATTGTTCCATCTCTGCTTGGTTTGAGCGGAAGGTGTTGCTTTGCTTCAAGAGGCCATCAACAAGTGTCGTCTTTCCGTGGTCGACGTGAGCGATAATGGCAACGTTGCGAATCTGGTTTGGGTCTTTCATAAAAATATGCCCGCATTTCGGGGCTTCCTTATCTGTTATTTAAGCATGAATGACAACTTTTTGCAAGGAATTTAACCGATTATGCTGCTCTGGCCAAGTCAACGGCGTTACGCACCATCTCTTCAAGAGAGTCAACAATCTTTACGTCTGGTGCATCCTGAGAAAAGCGACGCCGAATGTAGCGAGCATTGCCAAAGTCTTTTTCGATGCCAATAGTCAAATTAACACCTTCGTACTCATGTCGCATTTTCCATTCAGCAAGCTCGAATCTCGTTGTTTGTGCATATGAGCGCGTAGGCGTTGCTTCAACTTGTTTAGCTAGCCAAAAAGCAACAACGCCAGTAGCGCCTGCCTTTCTCAAAAAATGAGTTTCCCAATCAACTTGCCGCTCGTAAACGAACGTTCCTTCGGCATAATCCTTCCTGGGTGAGGCTACAACTAGCTTTGGGTTAAGATCATGAATAAGGGAGGCTGCATATGTTTGCCACTCTGGCGCACCCTGTATTGGACCTGCTAAAAAAATGACTGGAGCATGTGTCTCAACAATTTCTGGCGGCTGAAGCAATAATCGCTCTGGCATAGCCTCATAATAACAAAAAGACGTAAAAACGTCTTTCATTATTTCTTGGTGCGCGCGAGAGGACTTGAACCTCCACGTCCTTGCGAACACCAGCACCTCAAGCTGGCCTGGCTACCAATTACAGCACGCGCGCACATGAACAGTAGTAGTATAGACGAGATTATGGGGTTTTGTAAACAATTTGTGAACCCGAGGCCCATTCAGCGATATTATTATATCTATCAACTGGACTTATTAACTTATCAAACTCATTAAAACTGTAAGTATTTTTGTTCGTAGCATATTGCATAGTCGATTGATATAAACCAACAGCCGGCACGTCGTTCAGCCATTGCCTAGCAAAGGTTAAATATTTAGCATTACGTAATTTCTTATCCAATATATCCCTAGCCGATACCAACGCGTCGTCGCTTATTGCACTAGAGTAATTAGCTAAATTCAAACCTGAATTTGAAATTTGAGAGGAATGCCAATAAGCGTACATGTCTGGATCAGCGCCGATATCTAATTTGTAAAGTAGAACATCATAATTACGAGGCTGCAGAACTGTTTGAGTGAAATTTTGACTGACATCACTAGGGTCAATGACTTTAATCTCTATAACAAGACCCAAAGAGCGCCATTGTTCAGCTAAACGTTTTGCCACACTCTCAAGTTCACTATTTTTTATAGTAGTAATAGTTAGCTTCAGCTCTTTGTTCTTTTTCTCTCTAATTCCGGATTTGTTCAATTTCCAACCTGAAGTTGACAGCGTTTTATTAGCAAGCGATAAGTCATAAAAAGGCTTGGTCGGCAATTTGCCGAAAACCTGACTGGTCGTAAAGGGCATGTATAAATCTGGAGCTTCGTTATTAATCTTCTGTTTAATCTCATTGGTGTTTATACCCAACTGAAGAGCCTTGCGAATGTTTTTATCTGATAGAATGGCATTATTCATATTTAAAATAGCATAGACACCACTATTAATTGGTTGGCTTAAGTTATTAAATTTATCTGAGTTTAATATTTTAGATTCAACTGAACTAAAGCTAGTCGCAGCGTTGACTTCACCACTTGATAGGGCTTTTAATATTGACTCAGAATCTTTATAGGCGTGTAGTTGAAAACTGGCTAAGTTAACAATGTCCTTACAATAATTTTCGTTTCTAGAAAGATAAACTACTTTTTT
>DITV01000004.1:0-157 GCA_002422915.1 Candidatus Saccharibacteria bacterium UBA6175
GGCTTGGTGAGCCATTACCTCACCAACTACCTAATCGTACGCAGGCCACTCCCAAAGCGGATAAATCCTTTAATCCGAAGATCATATGCGGCATTAGCTACCCTTTCGGGCAGTTATTCCTCACTTTGGGGCATGTTCCCACGCGTTACTCAGCCGT
>DITV01000004.1:219-343300 GCA_002422915.1 Candidatus Saccharibacteria bacterium UBA6175
GCCAGGATCAAACTCTCCATAAAATGTGTTTCTATTTCAAAACACACGACTCGATAAACATAATTAACTGACGATGAAATTTGTAAGACTCACTCTCTTTACAGAAAACAAGCTTACAAAAGATTTGCACTACTAAATTGTCAAAGATCTCGTCTTTTCTTTTGTTCAACTCCACAGTTGCAACATTTTTTTCGCCGCCTAAGCGACTAGACTCTGATAAATATACACTCTCTCTGTTACAGAGTCAAGTGTTTCTCATTGATTGACTGTCGCGAAAAATACTACAAGAGCTACGCTGATGCCCCAGAGTGCACCAACAAAGACTTCGAGTGGCGTATGGCCTTTAGCCACGCGTGGCGGCACGCCTTTTCGCTTAATTTCTGTGAAATACGCCAGTAATGCAGCGCCCTGCTCGCCAGATGAGCGACGAACCATGACCGCATCGTACATCACGACTGCCGAGAAAATTGCGGCGAGTGCAAAGAGTCCTGAGCCAAAGCCATCGACCAGCCCGATCACCGTCGTCATAGCAATGACTGTGGCCGTGTGGGCGCTCGGCATATCGCCAGAGAGGTATAGAAGGTTCATCTGTCGGAAACTTTTGGTGCGAATACTCTTAATAAGGTACTTCGCGATTTGTGCAGACGCCCAGGCGACGGCGCCGACAATCAGGTAGATTGACAGCGTGACGTCCATGCCTAGGCCTCGCCTTCTTCTTCAGGCTCTTCAACTGGCTGTGCGGGAACGAACCCGAACGAGGAAACCTTGTCACCTTCACCGGTACGCATGACGCGGACACCTTGGGTGGTGCGACCGAGGGTTGGAATATCCTTTAGGCCTACGCGAATTGCCTGTCCCTTGCTTGAAATCAGCAGAAGCTCGTTCGTGTCAGGCTCAAGAGAGCGTACTGCAACGATCGGACCCGTCTTCGCCGTCACAATCGCGGCTTTAATACCCACGCCACCACGTTTGTGCGACGGGAACTGTGCGGCTTTAGTGATCTTGCCGTAGCCACTTTCGCTAATGACCACTAGGTTGCCTTCATTATTGCTGACGATATCCATACCGACAACACGGTCGTTCGGTCGCAGGCGGACACCGCGGACACCGCGAGCCGCACGGCCCATTGGGCGGGCATCGGTTTCACTAAAGCGAATCGCTTGACCAACAGATGTTGAGACGATTACATCGTCTTGACCAGTCGTCTTCTTAATCCAGCGGAGTTCATCGCCTTCATCAAGCTTGATTGCGATCAAGCCGTTGGTACGAATGTTTGCGTAGTCCTTAAACGGTGTTTTCTTAACGGTACCGTTGGTGGTGGCCATAAATAAGTAGCCGTCGTCACCATCATCTTTGCCGTGTTTAATAATCGAAGTGATCTTCTCTTCTGGCTGAAGGGCGAGTAGGTTGACTGCAGCAACACCCTTAGCAGCAAGCGATGCTGCGGGAACTTCGTACGCCTTCAAGCGGAAGATACGACCCTTGTTAGTGAAGAACAGCAGGTAATCATGTGTGCTGGCTGGGATAAGCTGGTCAATGACGTCTTCTTCCTTCGTCGTCATCCCCCGCTTGCCTTTTCCACCACGATGCTGACGGCGATATTCGCTGACAAGTGTTCGTTTGATGTAGTTTTCGGTGGTCAGAAGAATGACTGAGTTCTCTTCAGGAATCAGCTCTTCGTCACTAAACTTGCCAAGTTCATAATTAATGATCTTTGAACGACGCTCGTCGCCGTATTTCTCTTTCATTTCAAGCAGTTCGCCCTTAATGATCTTCAGAATTTCGGTTTCATCAGCAAGAATTGCTTCAAACTTGGCTATCATTGCCAGTAGTTCTGCCAGTTCGTTCTCAATCGCCGCTCGTTCAAGGCCAGTCAGGCGTCGGAGTTGCATCGCCAGGATTGCTTTCGCTTGAATCTCGCTCAGCTTGAAGCTCTTGATCAAATTAGCTTCGGCTTCTTCGCTGGTTTTGCTGGCGCGAATGATGCGGATCACTTCGTCGATGTTATCAAGCGCAATTTTATAGCCCTCAAGAATATGAGCGCGTTCTTTGGCTTTACGAAGTTCGTATTCAGTGCGTCGACGGACTACTACTTGGCGGTGCTTAATGAACTCACTTAAGATTTCACTGAGTCCTAGGACCCGTGGCTGAATGCCGTCAATCAAGGCAAGCATGTTGAAGTGGAACGAAGTCTGCAAAGCAGTGAGCTTGTACAGCTGGTTTAGGACCTTCTTTGGATATGAGTCCTTCTTGAGCTCAATCACAATACGCACCGCGCCACGGGCACTTTCGTCGCGCAGGTCGGAAATCTGAATCTTCTTCTCTTTATATAAGTCAGCGATCTTCTCAATCAGCGATGCTTTGTTGACCGCATACGGCATTTCAGTCACCACAATCTGGTGACGGCCCTTCTTAGTCTCTTCGATGTTAGCAACTGCCCGAATCGTAACGCTACCACGACCTGTTTGGTAGGCCTGTTTCATTGGTGCACCACCGTAGACAACGGCGCCAGTTGGGAAGTCTGGTCCCTTGACGTGCTTCAGTAGGTCATCGATGGTTGCCTCTGGGTTGTCGATTAATTCAACGGCAGCATCAACCAATTCGCCCAAGTTGTGCGGCGGAATACTAGTCGCCATACCAACAGCAATACCGATCTGGCCGTTCAATAGAAGGTTCGGTAGCTTGGCTGGCAATACGCTCGGCTCTTGTTCAGAACCATCGTAGTTGTCACGGAAGGTCACGGTATCTTTGTCGAGGTCATCAAGTAGCTCGTTACCGGCCCGGCCCAAGCGAGCCTCAGTATATCGGCTGGCAGCCGCAGGGTCGCCGTCCATTGAGCCAAAGTTTCCCTGCCCCTGAACGAGCGGGTAACGCATCACCCAGTCTTGGGCAAGACGGACCATTGAATCATAAATCGAGCTATCGCCGTGTGGGTGGTACTTACCCATCACCTCACCAGCAATACGAGCTGACTTTGCAAACTTGCCACCTGGTCGAAGGCCTTGTTCGCCCATGGTGTACAAAATACGACGGTGCACCGGCTTCATACCGTCACGGACGTCTGGAAGTGCACGATCGATAATGACGCTCATTGAATAACGGAGGAAGCTGTCTTCCATGACATCTTCAACGGTACGGTGCTCGAGCGTCTTTGAGTGCGTCTGTTCCGGCACAACGATCAGATCATCTTCAAGTGGTGTTGTAATTTCGTCATCCATATTAAATATCCAATTCCTCAACGTTTACATCTTTGGCGCGTGATTGAATGAAGCTCTTTCGAAGACTCACTTCATCACCCATCAGCTTCGTGAAAATGGCATCAGCCCGCTCAGCATCCTGGACTTTTACCTGCACCAGCACACGGTTCTCTGGGTTCATGGTCGTTTCCCATAGCTGGTCAGCGTCCATTTCACCAAGTCCCTTGTAGCGCTGCACGTCGGTAAGACCCGCTTGCTTGAGCAAACTATCTTCTGGGTTAATCGTTGTACCAGCCGCGCGACGGGCGGCAATCAGCTCTTGAATTTTTTCGTCACGCTCTTCGTCGCTGTAGGCATACCATCGCTTCGTTCCGCCTGCCTTGAGCAAGAACAACGGCGGTTTCGCCATGTACACGTGTCCACCATCGACGACTTCTTTCATGTAGCGGAACAAGAACGTCAACAACAGCGTTGAAATGTGGCTTCCGTCGACGTCGGCGTCAGTCATGATAATAATGCGGTGGTAGCGCAGTCCATTAATATCGAACTGGTCGCCAATCCCCACGCCAAGTGCCTTAATTAGGCTCACAATTTCGTTGTTGGCGAGCATACGGTCCAGTCGGGCTCGCTCAACGTTCAGCACCTTACCACGAAGTGGCAAAATTGCCTGCGTCTTACTATCACGACCAGATTTAGCCGATCCACCAGCCGAGTCTCCCTCAACAATATAGATTTCAGAGGCCGAAGGGTCTTTGCTCGAACAGTCAGCCAGCTTACCGGGAAGGCTCAAGCCATCAAGCGCGCCTTTTCGGATGACATTATCACGGGCGGCACGAGCCGCTTGGCGCGCACGAGCTGCCAGAAGTGATTTTCCGATAATTTTCTTGGCAATCGCTGGGTTTTCGTCCAGGTAGTACGCAAAGTACTCGGTCATCACCTGCTCAACATAGCGTCGAACTTCCGGGTTACCGAGCTTGTTCTTTGTCTGCCCTTCGAATTGAGGGTCAGGCAGCTTCACAAGGATAATTGCCGTTAGGCCTTCGCGGATGTCATCACCGCTTAAGTTATCCTCTTTTTCTTTCAAAAGGCCACTCTTACGTGCGTACTCATTAATAACGCGGGTCATCGCTGAGCGGAAGCCGATTAAGTGCGTTCCCCCATCAGGAGTGAGGACGTTATTGGCGAACGGCTTCACCATTTCAACGAAGGTTTCGTTGTATTGCACAGCTACTTCCACCATCGAGTCTTCGACTTGCTTTTCAACGTAGAACACTTCGTCGCTTAAGACTTCTTTGCCGATGTTGAGGTGCTTGACGTAGCTCTGAATACCACCCTCAAAGTAAAAGGCGGCCCGCTCGCTGGTGCGCTCGTCGCGAACGGCAACATAAATACCTTTTGTCAGGTAGGCTTGGTGGCGAAGGTAGTCGACCACCCATTTGTAATCGAATTCGACGGTCTCTTTAAAGATAGTGGGGTCTGGATAAAACGTAATCGTGGTGCCGTTAATACGATCTGTCTTGCCGACTTTCTTAAACGGTACTTTGGTACCGCCACGTTCAAATTCAATGCGGTAGAGCTCACCGTTTTTCACCACTTCAGCAATCATCAGTGTCGAAAGCGCGTTCACCACACTTGAACCTACGCCGTGAAGCCCAGATGACACCTTGTATCCCCCACCACCGAACTTACCACCGGCGTGCAGGACCGTCAGCACGGTTTCAAGCGTACTCAGGCCGGTCTTTGGGTGTTTGTCGATAGGAATACCACGTCCATCGTCAGAAATCGTAATACCGCCATCGGCAAGGATGACGACATCGACACGAGTTGCATAGCCTGCGATCGCTTCATCGATTGAGTTGTCGGCGATTTCCTTAATAAGATGGTGTACGCCATCAAAACCGGTGCTTCCGATGTACATCCCTGGTCGCTTGCGAACTGGTTCAAGCCCCTCCAGAACCTGAATTTGCGAACCATCGTAAGAATTGTCTGTTTTCTGTTTCACCACGATACTATTTCCTTTACCCCTCATTCCGGCCATTGGCGGACGTTTGACTGTCAATTATTATAGCGAAAAATAATTGTTCACGCTAGAGCTATTGCACTGAACATATTTCTTATGCTAATCTTAACCTCAAGAGGTTCTCTTTAAAAAATACACATGTTTAGAAAAATAGTCGCTAATCTATCATTCAGCCCTGCACTCGTTGGGCAACTTAGCTTTTACGCCAAACGACTTCGCAAAGAAGAGGTAACGCGGCGCACCGGCCTTGTCTTCGTCGCCCTTGCATTGGTCGTTCAGTCATTCGTTGTGTTCCAGCCACCAGAATCGGCTAATGCCTCAAATGCCGCTGACTTCGTCAATGGTGGCCTTGGGCTCGGCTCAGCTCGTTCTTTCGACAATTTTATGCGCCCTTACGACGCGAACACAAAGTATTTAAAAGATATTATGAACCGTTTCGGCATCACCCGCCAAGAAATCCTCAATACCAAGTTCAGCTCTTTTATCACCAGTAGCAATAAGTTAAGCTGGGGGCACGTCGCAAAACCAGGAAGTACTGCAGTAAAGGTGCAGAATGCAGCCGGACAAGACGTTGTGACCGTTCACGGTCGCCCTATTACCATCGCAAATGGTACCGGAACTCGTATTTATGGGTGGATCGGCTACTCGCAATCAATGGGTTGGTTCGCCATAATGCAATCATGTGGTAACCTCGTCACCGAGAAGCTCCCCCCTACACCAACGCCTCCTACCCCTCCGCCAACACCTGAAACACCAAAACCTGCTAAAATCGAGCTCTCAAAAGCAACCAAAAATATTTCTCAAGGCAACATTGACGCCCAAACGAGCGTCGCTCGAGCCGGAGACCGGATTAGCTTTACCATTACGGCAACAAATAGTGGCGGAACTGCTGCACCAGTAGAGTTCTCTGACAATCTTGACGACGTTCTTGAGTACTCAACACTTGTCGATGATGGAGGTGGTACGTTTAATGCTCAGACAAAGGTACTGATGTGGCCTACCGTCACTCTTGGCGCCGGGCAGACTGCAACCCGAACCTTTGCGGTTAACGTCCTTGCCACAACGCCAACGACACCACAAGGACAAAGTGAACCAAGCTCATATAACTGTGTCATGGAAAATGTTTTTGGCACTGCATCGGTAAAAGTGCCAGTAAGCTGTGCGCCTCCAAAGGTGGTTGAACAAATCGTTACCGAACTGCCGAAAACCGGCCCTACCGAAAACATTATCTTCGGTGCTGTATTACTTTCGGTCGTCACCTATTTCTACTTCCGCTCACGTCAGCTCGGAAAAGAAGTTCGCCTGATCCGCAAAGACCTTAACGTAGGAACCATCTAACATGAGCAGCCCCGAACAATTCAGCGAAAGCGAACGATCGATCGAAACCCCAAAGGTATCGGCCGAGCAGCTCGAGCGCCTTTCAAGCCCCGAAAAAACAGCTGAGCGCGACGTTGAAAGTGGTGAAAAGAAAGAAGCCCAGGCTCGCGTTGAAGCACTTGAAGCCGCTGTGAGTGTTGAAAAATCAAGCGCCGAGAAGGACAAAAAGCCTGCCACAGCCGCTCCCCGCCGCCGCGGTGCGATCAGCAAGAAAGAAAAAGAGGCGAGCTTTAAACGTCACATGAAAGACGTTCAAGCCCAGCTTCCTGCCACCCAGCGCGCTTTCAGCAAGCTTATTCACAATCCAGTCGTTGAAAAAACCAGCGAATTTATCGGTGGCACCGTCGCACGACCAAATGCCATTCTGGCGGGTTCAGTGGTTGCCTTCTTTGCTGTCCTCGGTGTCTACGTACTTGCCAAGAACCTTGGCTACGTCCTTTCAGGATTCGAAACAATTGCCGCCTTTATCATCGGCTGGATCATTGGTATTTTGTACGACTACTTCCGAACAATGATTACCGGCAAGAAGTAGCTTTTCTCTATCGAAGTTTAATATGAATGGCGTCTTCGCTATTCTTATGTGACTCTCGAATGTGTAGTTTCTCTGGGTGCTCAGGCGCTTTGTCTGGAGTAACTTCCTTTTCCACGGGCTTCTCTTTCGAGGGAGTCTCTTCGATTGCAGCTGAAGGTTCAGTAGGTGCTGGCGTGGCCTTAGGAATGGGTGCCGAAGCTTTTGGCGCATTGGTTTGAATGGTCTGCCGTTTTGCCATCCATTCATCGAGGAATGATGAGCCTGGCTTTGCGGCAGGCGCAGGTGCGCTCATTGGCGCTCCTGGCATTCCTGGTGCCACAGCAGGCTGAGCGCCCTGAAGGGCGGCCATTCGTTGCTGCTGTGCCTGCTTGAGAGCCTCCAGCTTCTGTTTCTTGGCCGCATCGCCTGCTCCGAGTCGTGCAAAGATTTCTTGCTCTACCTGGGCTCGTGGACGGCCGTACTTCGCAGCCGATAATTTCTTAAGGGCATCACGTAGCTCAGGATTCGACTGACCAAGCGGCGGAATCAAAGACATACTGAATGAAGCTGACGGGACGTTGTTGATCATCACCGAGGCAATGGTCTGGAAATTCGGCAAGCGAGTAAGGTCTTCGGCGTCAAAGGTCGGTGAAAACTTCTTTACTAAAATCTCGGCGTCGGTAATACCAATGCGGCCACTTACCACTGTTCCGATGTTTCCCAGAATCGATTCTCGAATTTGGTCGGTAAGCTGCGTCATGAACTGGTTAGCGAGCACCAGGCTCAAGCGATACTTACGCGCTTCAGACAGAATCGTCGCAAAGCTGTCAGTCGCAAAGTTCTGGAACTCATCGACGTAGAGTGAGAAGTCGGTTCGCTGATCTTCAGGAATATCAGCACGACCCATAGCTGCCGCCTGAAACTTCATTACAAAGATCATGCCGAGCAACTGCGAGTTCAGTTCACCCACTCGCCCCTTCGAAAGGTTAACGAGTAAGATCTTCTTGTTATCCATTATTTCGCGCAGGTTAAAGCCACTCTTGGTTTGCCCTAGAATGTTTCGCATCATTTCATTAGAAAGGAAGGCGCCGAATTTCGAAACGAACCACCCAAGGACCTCTGACTTATTGGCTTCGCTCGTTTGGGCCATTTCTTTATTCCAGAAGTCGAGCACCGTTCGGTCGGTGACATATTTAAGCTTCTCTTCGGCAAAGGCATTATCATTAAATACCTGCGGAACATCAATGAAGGTCGAACCATTCACGGTGTCGCTCATAATCGTCAGTGCGGCGTTACGGAACCAGTGCTCGTAGCGCGGGCCAATGATTCCCGTGTGGCCTGGGTCATACAACTTATAGAGCATGGCGATCGTTTCTTGAATAAGAAAGTCGCGCTGGTCTTGATTCTCAAACTCAAACAAGTTCAAGCCAACCGGCATTTCCATGTCGCCGGGGCTAAAGTAGATAACATCTTCAACCCGCTCTTTCGGCACCATACCAAGTAGTTCTTCGGCCGAGTCACCGTGCGGATCGATGAAGGCGAAGCCTTTGCCATCCATCATGTCCTGGTAGGCTAAGTTCTCAAGCAGCTTCGACTTACCGGTACCCGTTTGCCCAATAATATAGGTGTGGCGTCGGCGGTCGTTGTTTGCCAGCCGAATCGGCTTCTTGACTCCCCTAAACTCGTTGTAGCCGAGCAAGAAGCCTTCTTCCATCATGTTGGTCGGACCATCAACCTGTTTGGCGGCTTGCCGCTGCACTTGTGACGTGGGGATTGAGTTCTGGGTTGGCAGGTGGAAAATAGTCGCGAGCTCAACAGTATTAAGAATGTTCTGATTCACCTGCTGCGGGAAGAAACGGAACAAATAGGCCGTAACGAATTCATCAATATTCTTGCTGACCGTAAACTTAAAGCCATTATGCGAGGCTGAGTCAAACAACGAAAACGCCGATACGACGTTATTTAGAAGTGCCTGTGATTTGCCAGATGTATTCGACGAGGCAACGACGCGGATTAATGTTTCGTAGCCTGGATAGCGCGTCTTGTCTTCGATCGCTTCAACCGTTCCTTGCTCGAGACTGCTCAGCTGCTTATCCTCGGCCTTTACTTCCTTCGTCTCTGGTGGTTTCCAGAGCGCTTCGAACATCCCCCCGGCATAGCCAGTCAGTTTAGAACCACCCGTTTTAATGCCTTTGTTCTTTTTGATTTCTTCAGCAACACTGACGGCACTCTTCGACCAGCCCGATAGCGCCGGCCGAATCATGATCTGAATACCAACGCCGTCTTCTTTGGTGGCCGAGGCTAATGCGTTGAGAACGGCACGGCTGGCATCACGCTTTGACTCTTGATAGGTAGCGATCGGAAACGCAAACGGCTTTTTTAGTGTAAACTCACCGCCAATTGTTCCACTCATACGACCGGCAGGGTTAAAAATGTTTCGCTCTTCGACTTCTTCAAGCCGGGCCGATGGATACGCTGCCGAAACGGCCTGGCGAATCACATCAATTAAGGCAATCGGTGTCACCACATAGTAATGAACGAGGCCTTCATGGGCAACAATTTCGAACGAGACGTGCCGTTGACCATAGATTTTTGTCTTCAGGCCCTTTGTGATGGTACTAGCGATAATATTGTACATAACCTGTGCTTGAGATAAGACTTCTTCAGTTAGGTCTCGTTCGTCACGACCATTGCCCTCAATATCATCACTAATCGGCGGAATATGAATATACAGTGGAACCATCTTAAGGCCTCGCTCGTAATTCTTGGCTTCGCGTAGCACCCGACGGTACTGAAGATACACCACGTACGAGCCAACACCGACAAGGATGATAATAATGAGCGTCGTAATAATAAATCCGGTCACTTCAGTTACCTGTGTACGCTACTGCGCCCCTAGCTCTTTGTTGAATCGCTTTTGAAGGTATTCTTTTTGAAGCGCAGACACTTGGTCGGAGCGTGAGTGAGGATCATCAGGAGTCGCGCTCACAATGTGCTTAGCTTTATCGACCCACTCTTTTTCAATCACGTCTTCATCAGCAGTCGCAATCAGCGGAGAGCTGCTTGGGGTTGGCGCCATCGGTGCGGCAACAGGATCAGCTGCGACTGGTGCGGCACCCGTGGCAATACCGGCAGCGTCTGCTGCAGCTGCTTGTGCCTCAGCGGTCTGCTCTCGTCGTTCTGCCCCAGTTTCAATGCCCGCTTCAGGAGCTGGCAGCACAGGAACGCGCTCACCGTTCAAAGCCGGTGGCATCGGAAGCTGTTCTAGCCCAATGTGCTGTTCGTTATTTTGGGGCTGCATATCTGTCATTATAGCATGCAGTCGCCGTGATTCTGCCTATGGTTTTAGGAGATTTATGAGATTCGGCGAGAGACGTACACGCACCCTATGACAACAAAGAGGCCAACGAGGAGCACTTCATACCAGCCGATTGAGCCAACCGACTGAAGGCCAACCAACATAACCGGCGCAGCAGCAAGAACAGAAGCAAAATAGTATGCCCGACGAAATGGTAACACCCTTGGAGGGCGGCGTAGCGATGCACCAGAAAGTGCATAGACAGCCACGCGACTGATGCCATACAAAAAAAAGCTTATCAAGCCAACGGAGGCGAGATAAGCAGTAAGGAAGATGACCAATAACCCAAAAGGGCCTGCAGTTGCTGGCGTGGTCGTCAGTAACATCAGGCCGAGCAAGCAGAGGCTTACGATGGTAATAAATGCGATAACTTTCTGTAACATAGGGTTACTATACTACAAAAGCATAAGAGAATTCACCTATCTGGGTGCCCGAGCGACACACATAATGTTCTGGTTGCAGCAGACGCCACTAAAAAATTATTATTGAGCGTGTGAACCGTTGAACTGTGCATCGCTACGGACTTTCTGACCGCTCCGAGAATACTCGGGGCAACCGTGTGCTCAGTGTCGTGTTCCACATGGTACACCTAGTGGTGGCAACATTTTCTCTCATAAAATGTGGTGTTACTAGGTGCACCTGGTACTAACGACGCATACGCTTTTGGCGGAGCATCGGCACGTAACTGGAATATATATTGTAAGGTGCGTGTGAAATCGTGAAACCGATCCCACAAGTATTCCGTTGGCGTTAACGTAGCCGTCTTTCCGTCAAAACGTCAGCCTGTATAGGCGATGTTCGGGTTGAATTGTTAAGGTGTTTTTGGTGCGTTGCTTTTGTTTGTGTTTGTAAAAGCTTGTCCTTACTCTAGCACAAGCATGATACTCGGTCAATGGTTTTAGGAGTCTAATTGTATGTGATAATTACAATGAATGAAAATAAGAGCGTTTATAACAGATGGAATATGCGTTTGTTGTATGTGAAACAACGATGTATTTCACACCTATATACCACTCATTACTCCTGAAATACGCCCCGCTAACGTGCCCCGATTTGTCGCTGGGACCCTTCCCCAACCCGCCGATCCTCCTGCTTGGTTCATCGCCGTGCTCCTCATGCCGTGTTCGTTCGAAACCACGCGTGGCACGACACGGCGACGGAAATCGTCCTAGCCGCTGAACGGCATGTACGCACGGCAAGCCGGACGCTCGGAGCCTCAAAGCTACGATAACGCACGAAGCTTGGAGCCGTGACCCGTCACGTCGATTGCATCGAACTGTGGGCGTAGATTTGCTATAGTGCCGACAGCTCGCCCACAACTTCCCTGCGTTTTTGTGCAAAGCTGCTGACCATACGCTCCCTAATTGGCATATAGTCACCGTCTCGGACCTTTCATCCGGCCAATTCCCCGCCATTCGTGGTGTCGTTCTAGCGGCTCACCCTAACCAGACGACACTAGGACCGCAAATACCGTCAAAAATAGTGGAAAAAACATATAAAAATCGTTCAGAAAGTTATTGACACAAGCGCTTTGAAGGCATATTATAGGGGTAGTTCCTGAGTAAAAAACTTATACAAGTTTCAGGAGCCCAAAACAAAAAAGAATTCAAAAAAACTCCACAAAAACAACCGTTCCTCGCAGGCGGTTGTTTTATTTTGCCCCGTTTCCATGCTATTTGGGCAACAAAAAGACCTCGCGGAGAGTGGGATCGTTTTCTATTCATGAGTGTCGTGGTGGAGCTGCCGGGTACTGCCCCCGGGTCCAAAAGGTAACCTGACATGTGTCTTCAAGCATAGTCTCGTTCAGTTGTTTACGACGTCGCGCTCTCAGAATGAGACTAAGATGAGCGTTTCGTCGCGCTGTAAAATGTCCTGGAGAAAGAGGCAGCTGCCCTCTTTCCAGTCAGAAACGGATATATAACACCGTCACTCTTACGTTTCATAGGGTGAATCGATGGCGATCGTTATTAGGCGAACGCTGGCGCAAAAGAACGAACAGTAAACAATGAAGCTACTGAGTCCTTAAGCTTAGCAAATGTGTTTGCAATTAAAATGACACGTTACGCGTGTAAAGCGGCTTGCAACATATCCTGTTAACGTCCTTCTGTCGAAGCTATATCAGCCCCGCGACCTCTATCATTATAGCAAATTTGTTAATAACTTTCCACTGTTTTAGCCTGTATGCTCAGGCTATGATCTCCCACGTGACGACCCTCACCCTTACCGGCCTTCACGGCCAACTGGTCGATGTTGAAACTGATGTGCGCAACGGCCTGCCCGGCATAACCATCGTTGGCATGGGTAATAAAGCGGTTACTGAGGCCAGGGAACGGATTCGAAGCGCCATCACCCACTCTCAACTCACCATACCGCCCAAGAAATACACGATGAATCTGGCGCCAGCCGATGTGCCGAAAGATGGCTCCCAGTTTGACCTTCCTCTCGCACTTTCACTCCTAGTGGCCACCGGCCAACTCCGCCAAGAAGATGTCGACGGCGCACTGTTTGCCGCCGAACTCTCTCTTAATGGCTCCCTGAAGGCCGTTAAAGGGGCTGTGGCCATTGCACGAGCAGCAAAACAGGCCGGTATTGCTCGTGTGTACCTTCCGCCAGAGAGCGCACCTGAGGGTGCACTGGTCGATGGAGTCACGATTTTCGCACCCCCAAACCTCGAAGCACTCTTTCGGCACCTTAAAGGAGAGCGGCCGCTTGCTCCTGAAATAGTGAGCCCTATCGCTCACAGCCCGCCAGATCATCCGACGCTCGATGAGGTTATTGGTCATGAACAAGCCAAGCGCGCACTCGTTATTGCCGCTGCTGGCCATCACAATATTCTCCTATACGGACCGCCAGGCACTGGAAAGACGCTCCTCGCGAGTGCACTCCCCTCTCTGTTGCCAGAGCTTGGTGCTGAGGCGACAGCTGAAGCAACCCACCTCCACAGCCTCAGCTCAGCGCGAAGTGGAGTTATCCATCGGCCGCCCTTTCGATCACCGCATCATTCCACAGGGATGGCAGCACTGATTGGCGGTGGCACTCGAGCCACTCCTGGAGAAGTCAGCCTCGCCCATCACGGAGTGCTGCTTCTTGACGAGCTACCTGAATTTAGCAGAGAAGCGATTGACGCGCTCCGCCAACCACTCCAATCTGGGACTATTTCGATCAGCCGTCTGTATGGTACGGTCGAGTTTCCTGCACGTTTTATCTGCGTCGCCACGATGAACCCCTGCCCGTGCGGATTTCTCGGCGATGCCGAACGGCACTGCCGCTGTTCAGCCGTTGAAAAGGCTCGGTATATGCGGCGGATTTCCGGGCCTATCTTGGATCGATTTGATATATGCCTCCCCATCTATCGAACAAACAATGTCGTCAATAAAAACGACCAGTCGTTGCATAATACACAATATTCACATCTGTCAAAATCTATAAACAGTGCATTGTTGCGACAAACGCATCGTTATAAAAGTAGCGCTGAACACAACGCTTATGCTTACTCAGGAGCTGAATTTGTCCGCACATTGCCAGAAAGATCCAAGGCACTCGTCGATCAAGCGGCACGACGTCTTCAGCTGAGCACCCGTGGCGTTTTTAGCGTTACAAAGGTCGCTCGTACCATTGCCGATTTAGCGGATTCTGACGCCATCGAGCCTGAGCATATCGCTGAAGCATTGCAACTAAGAACGTCACTGCCAAGCGACCCATAGGGCGCCCTTGTATTACCTTGGTGAATTTGGTAGAATAGTTGCTGAGTAACACGCAAAAAGCACCGTGCTCAGAAAAAAGGAGTTCCGTATCAACCAATCAACTCGAATTAACGAAGCAATTCGTGCAAACGAACTACGCGTTATCGGACAATCAGGTGAGCAATTGGGAATCATGAGTCGCGGCGACGCACTCAAAATGGCACAAGAAGCTAGTCTGGATTTGGTTGAAATCTCTCCTAACGCCGACCCACCGGTTGCAAAAATCGTCGACTGGGGTAAATACCAGTACCAAAAGATGAAAGAGGCGCAAAAAAATCGCCGCAGCAACAAGGCAGGTGAACTCAAGCAGATGCGATTTGGCATGAAGATTGGTCAAGGTGACCTAGATATCAAGCTACGCAAGATCCGTGAGTTCCTGGCGGAAGGTCATAAGGTCCGTATCCAAGTATTCTTCCGTGGACGTGAAAACGCTCACCGAGAACTCGGCTACGAGATGATCAAGAGAATCGCGACACACCTTGAAAATGATGCAGTGCTTGAGCACGAGCCACAAATGGCCGGACGCAACCTCAGCGTCGTGATAAGAAGTAAATAACGGAGTACACAATGCCAAAGCTAAAAACCCACAAGGGCACCGCGAAGCGGATCAAGCTTACCAGTACTGGTAAATTGACTCGTCGACGTGCCTTCGGCGCTCACCTTTTGGCAAAGAAGAGCAAAAGCCGCAAACGAGCCATCAACACAACAGCCGTTGTGACCGGTGGAAACGCCAAAAACATTAAACGAGCACTAGGAATTTAATATGCGAGTAAAGAGAAGCGTCACTGCACGCGCACGCCACAAAAAAGTATTAGCCCAAGCAAAGGGTATGCAGCACAACCGCACCCGTAGCTACCGTCTTGCCAAGCAAGCGGTTACTCGTGCACTCGAATACGCCTACCGCGATCGACGTAACCGTCGCCGCGACCTCCGTGCCCTCTGGATCACCCGCATCAACGCGGCTGCCCGCATTGAAGGCACCACCTATGGTAAGCTCATCGCCGCTCTCAAGGGCGCAAAGATCGAGCTCGACCGCAAGGTACTTGCCGAACTCGCAGTTAACGAACCAGCCGCATTTAGCGCTGTCGTTAAAGCCTCGACCAAGTAGCGTCACTCCGTTTTACGCTGAGGAAACAAATAACCACCCATCTCGGGTGGTTATTTTATTGTCTTCCAGGTGGCAGCCCGCCTGTAAGCCGGGTTTTGTCGAGGACGATCATCTATCTAGCCGCATCATTGCTGATACGATCAAGCGGGTGTCGACCGACAGGCGGATAGCCTTTTATGCCGATCTCCTTGCAGCTGACAGGGTTTACCTTCTCCGCATGTCACCATGC
The DNA here is from genome assembly GCA_002422915.1 of Candidatus Saccharibacteria bacterium UBA6175. Classification (GTDB taxonomy): domain Bacteria; phylum Patescibacteriota; class Saccharimonadia; order Saccharimonadales; family Saccharimonadaceae; genus Microsaccharimonas. Next base: position 15,763 of record DITV01000004.1, read on the forward strand.
GACGCTGTGGGCTCTTACCCCACTCATTTCACCTTTGCCTCTTTTTACAGAGGTAGTTTTGTTTCTGTGGCACTTTCCCTAGGGTTACCCCCGGTCGCCGTTAGCGACTGTCATTATCCTATGCTGCCCGGACTTTCCTCTTGCGTTTGACGGCAAGCGATCGTCAAGCGAACTGCCACTTATTATTATACCGCAGGATCGGTTGATTCTGAACGAGCATGAGCACGAAGCTGCGCATCGAGTGTCTTATTGACCATCCCATCGGCTAGCTGGTTGAATTCACGCTGAACGTGGCTAAAGGTGACCCGCTCACATCGTTTCATGAGCTCTCGAATTCGCTCATGAATAGGCCACAATTCTCGATTTTTGATCTTATAGATGCCGTTCAGTTGATTCACCACCAACATACTGTCGATTCTAAAGTGAAGTTGGGTTGCGCCAAGCTCCAGTGCCTTCTCAAGCCCAATACGAACACCATGATATTCGGCCTGATTATTCGTCGTTATGCCAAGGTACTCACCGCCTTCTGCAATGACCTCATTTTGCTTGTTCAAAATAACAAACCCGGCGGCAGACGGTCCAGGATTCCCTCGCGACCCACCGTCTGAAAAAATTGTCAGCGCTGAATCTGATGTATTTGTGTCATCAGACTTACTAATTGTTTGCAGGGTCTCATCTGTTATTTCTTCTTGCTTTATAATTCCAAATATCAACTGTGTTAAATCGGTTAATTCATCTTGTTGTTTTTCTGACATGTTCTGCCAGTGATACTTACTATAGTTTCCGCTTAGGCGCATCGGGTGTCCGTCGGCCTTTGGTGTCACAATATACACGATAACGGCATATTGAATATCACGATCGTCGTGATCGATATAGGTCACGGCATCAAACAGCTGGGCCGATTGAATATGAATACCAGCGTCGTCGTGTAGGTATCGTCGTAGCGCATCTTCTGGCTGCTCGTTATACGCCAGCTTGCCCCCCGGCAGCTCATACTTCCCCAGGATAGTAGGTCGACCATTGGCACGCTTTAACAGTAGTGTCTTGCCCTCTTGGGTAATAATCGCACGGACCGAAAGTCGTTGTTTCATTGTGTTTGTGTGAATCCTTTTATGCTTTTAGTATAGCAAACTGTAAAAAGTTAAGAAGAAGTTTATGGCATCAAAAGCCTGAAGCTGCTTCAATAGATATATGAGCGAGCAGCAATACACTCATCTCCTCCGCGCCATCGCCGATATGGGCGATTCTATACTAGCTGCCACAAGGGGTTTAATTCAGGAGTCTGAAGTTCGTATCAAGCGTGAACTCATTGAATATATCGATCTGCGCTTTCGTCAAAGTGACGACATGCACCACGAAGCCCATCAGCAGATCCTTGGTACTATTTCAGACGTTATAATTCCTATGCAGCGCGCCAAATAAATATGCTCGCTTCAGGCCGAAACGAGCACTAGAACTCTATGGTCAGGGTGACAAGACTTGAACTTGCGACCTCACGGCCCCCAGCCGTACGCGCTACCAACTGCGCCACACCCTGAAGGATACAAAAGACCCAGAAGTGTGGTCCTCGGCACTATGATATTCCCTCGCGTGTGCAAGGTGGTTGGCCGCAGTACTTCTCCACGGAGACGTACCATGTTGGCTTCCCTATCAATATGATATCGGAAAATCATATGCACCTCGGAACCCTCCTGGGTACTTCTTATTATACGGCTTATACGCGGAAGATGCCAGAAAATACGTCGATGAAGAACGCCACTGCCCCCGATATAAATGAGCCCAGCGGTCCACTCGCTAGTAGGACAATCGCGAAGATAAAAATGATCCCAAACTGTTCAATAAAGCGCATACCGGTACGGACAAACTCCGGCGCCAATGCGTAAATCACACGAGAGCCGTCGAGCGGTGGGATGGGCAGCATGTTGAAAATGAAGAAACCAAGGTTCACCGTCACCATGGTGACGAGAATTTGGCTCAGCAGTCCTTCGGTTGGTGCGCCAAACAGCGCAAATACGCCAAAACTGATGAACGCGATTACTAGATTGGTTAATGGACCAGCGATGGCAACAAGTGCTGCGCCCCAGTCGTCCCACTTCACCCTATCGGGATTAAACGGCACAGGTCGGGCGCCACCAAAGATCGGTGCCCCGATGACGGCAAGCCCTAAGGGCAGAAGAATGGTTAAAAACGGATCGATATGTTTAATTGGATTGAGCGTCAGTCGCCCCTGTAATTTGGCCGTGTCGTCACCGAGCCAGTAACTGGTAAAGGCATGCATCGCCTCGTGCAGCGTCATTGACACTAAAATCACGCCCACCACAATTAGTACATATGTCACGATTTCCATTGGTCTTATTATAGCAGCTTGACTCTGAGAGGTAAAAAGGGTAAAATGAGTACCATTGTCTAAGAAATAACTAAGAGGTACTCAAATGACAGCTCGATGCGAACTCACCGGAAAAGGAAAGCAATTTGGCAACAATGTTAGCTTCTCTTTGCGTCGCACCAATCGTGTCTTCAAGCCAAACCTTCAAAAGAAAACATTTGAAGTTGACGGCAAGAAGGTCACCATGGTACTCAGCACCCAAGCGATCCGAACGCTGAAGAAAAAAGGCATCCTCGCCTAAGCCAGTATGGCATATAAAAATCCCGCTCAGTGAGCGGGATTTTATTTTTGTCGTGTCACACTCCTCTAGCTTCGAGTAACGGTAACAATCGTCAACGATTCTGGCAACGAGCCCGCCTGCTTAAGCTTGTACTTTGCCATTTCTTCAACCGGCGCGCCGAGCTCTTTAACAAATACCTCTAGGCTGTCCTGTGGAACTTCATATTTCACCGCAGGGTCGGCATAGTGAATGGGGATGACTACTTTTGGATCAATCTTGCGCGTCAAACTCGCCGCACCGGTTGCATCGAGCGTGTAGCCGTTGCCGCCAACCGGAATAATCAGCACATCGATCACGCCAAGCTCCTCCAGTTGATCGTCACTCACCTTTTCAAAGATATTGCCAATCACCGCAATGCGGATATCATGGGCGGCCACTCGGTACATGGTGGCGCGATTTGGCTCAGTTTCGGCATCAAGATGACGCTGTGCGGCGATTCCCTTGATATCGAACTTGGCGATGCCGTACTCACCCGGACCTTCAATGTTTAGTTTCGCAGCCGATGATGCCAATGCAAATCGCGCTTCGGTAGCGAGTTCGATCTGGTCTTTGGTCGAAAGATCTTTCAATCCCACAACCGAAAGTTTCGGATCGACATAAATCGTCGCCTGCTTTGTGCCCAGCACAACAGCGTTACCGCCCTTATATTCAATTTCCAGCATATTCTGTCTCCTTTATTTCTGACCGAGGACGTTATCTTTATCAATCGCAACGGTATGCTTGGTATTCAAAATTTCAGTTATAAACTTATCACGAATGCTCAACCGATAGTAGAACTCATCGTATGGAATGACCGTATAGTTGAGTTCTCGACCCTCAATACGTTCAATCACGGCAATCGCGGCCTTGGCGCGAGCGACGGGCACATTACCTACAAGGAGGACATCGACCGAGCTGGTTGAGCCCTTAACGAGCACACCCGCAAGTATCGCCACACGAAGTGACGAAATGTCTGAAACCGCGGCAATGTATTGCTCGTTCACCATATCGGATTGAGAAACGACCGCTGCATTCGTAGCGTGAATCGGTTCATTCGCAAAGATGGCGCGAAGTGCGGTGTAATACTCATACCGTTGATTGACTTCATAGTACAGCTTATTATCGGCCCCTTCACTGGTAATCACGCCGACATTCAGCATGTTCGCAAGCTCACGGCGGACCGAATTAATTTGCTCGTCGATTAAGCGGGTAATTTCACGCACGTAAAAAGATTGTCCAGGATGATTCAAAAAGAGGTGGAGTAATTTCACCCGTGTCTTTGAGCCGAACAATGCATCAATCATAACTATTCCCTCTCGAATCACTTTCGTGTTCTATCATATCACGACTTGTTCACAAGAGCGAGGCGACGATCAATCAGTTGCTCAGCTTCTTGAAGATCTGCCCAGTGAATGAATGAACGGCGCTTAAACCAGGTCAGCTGGCGCTTCGCGAGCTGCCAATCAGCGGTCACAAATGCAGCTTTCAGTTCATCGGGCGAAAGCTCACCCTCATGATAGCGTCGAACGAGCCGGAAGATATTTCCTGTCATCGCCTCACTGTCCCAGCCGTATCTTTTAGCAAGCTGGAGTGCCTCTTCTATCATCCCGCGTTCGAACAACTTCTGAGCCCGACCCGCAATGCGTTCTCGTAGCTCGCTAGCATCTGTTGCTATTCCAACAACGTAAGTTTCAGGGTGTGGAGCCTCCCTTCTCTTGGTGTTAACCCCTTGCTGCTCGATCGCACGAATCACATAGCGCTTGTTCTGTGAGTTATTAGGAATCACAACGTTGTGTTCATTGCAATATATATGGAGTTGTTCTAATGTCATCGTTGTGAGGAAGTCACGATATTCTTGTGTCATGTCTGAGCTAAATTGGTACTCAAGAATAACGGCGTCAACGTAGAGTCCGGACCCGCCTACCAAAAATGGCACCTTCCTACGAGCCCGAATGTCGGCGATTTTCTCGTGCGCATATGCTTGAAAATCCGCAGCCGTAAATCGCTCGCCCGGCTCAACTAGGTCAATACCCCAATGCGGAACTCGTGCTTGATCTTCTTTCGATGGCTTTGCCGTGCCAATGTCCATGTGCCGATAGATCGTCCGTGAATCAGCACAAATAATCTCGCCATTATGCCGCTCAGCCAATCGAATGGCCAAATCAGACTTGCCACTCGCCGTCGGGCCAACAATCACTATTAAGGGCGCCATCGTCGCTCCTCGAAGTCTTCAACGCGCTGCTCTGAGCAAGGCACTCCTTCAGCAATCAAATCTCGAGCATGTGCTTCTCGCCCACCCGGATACCCGCTGGCCAGGCCACCCTTGGCATTCACGACACGCTGCCATGGCAGTGTTGGATCACCAAAATGCGCAATGCCACCCACCGTTCGTGCGGCACCAGCATGGCCGGCAAGTGCCGCAATATCACCGTAAGTACTTACGAGGCCCTCTGGGATCTGCTGAACAAGCCGTTCGACGTCTTCTCTAAATGAACTAGCGGCTAGCTTCTGCATCGAGAAATGCTCCGATTTCCTGCCATGATGGCATGCGAATAACCGCCTTATCGACACCTTTCTGATTCCATGGGTAGCCAGGGTCAAACAGGAGCGTTGCTATGCCAACACGAGCGAGTTCGTTGGCATGCGCTGGCAAATCTTCAACGAAGTGAGTGAGCTCTAAGTCAAGCGCAACATCGGCTTTGCTCGCTCGCCGCCCATCATGCTCAAAGTGATCTACGCAGAAGAGCGTGTCCTTATGAAACACACCATGATACTGAGTATCAAGAAGTGCTAACGTTTGAGTGCGTATCGCTTCAGATCGGCCAGTTACCGCAAACAGTTGATGTCCACGAGACTGAAGGTGATGTAGCTGCTCTTTTGCGCCTTCAATCGGAAGCACTCCTTGATTGAACGCATCACCTGCCATGTCGCCGACGACTCGATTCACCAACACCGACATGTCATCGCTTTTCCATTTTGTAGCCCATGTTGCTTTGTCGGAAAAGTCATACCAATCCTCAAGACTAAGGTCAGTTCCATGTGCCTTGTTATACAGCTCGATCGAACGATGAGCTGATTGAAACAGCGCATCATCGATATCCACCCCGATACGAAGGATTCGTTCGGGCATTACGAGACCTTTTGCAAGAAGTCCGCTAATTGGTCGAGGGCGACCTTTTCTTCACCAGTTTGGGTACGGACACTTACCTGTCGGGCTTCGGCATCTTGCGGGCCAACAATCAGCTGAACAGGGATCTTCATCCCAGCGGCTTCTCGGATCTTTTTGCCCAGTGATTCATTGCGGTCATCGACTGTATAGCGCAGCTCGTTGTACTTCACCGGTTCAGCCAACACAATGCCATCGAGGATGGTACGGATTTCAGCGACATAGTCGTTCACGTTGTCGTTAATCGTGAGTACGCGCAGTTGCTCGGGCGCAGCCCAGAATGGGAACCAGCCTCCAGTATGTTCGATAAAGACACTCAGGAAGCGTTCGATCGAGCCGAGCAAAGCACAGTGAATCATCACAGGGGTTTGGGCAGAGCCGTCATGGTCGGTGTAACTCAGGCCGAAACGGTGCGGTTGGACAAAATCAAGCTGCACGGTGGCGACTTGGTGTTCACGGCCAATCGCATCGGTCGCCATAAAGTCGATCTTTGGACCATAGAAAGCGGCCTCGCCGGCAACTTCGTAATACTCAAGGCCAGTCATTTCAACGGCAGCCTTCAGTTGCTGTTGGGCGGTCTCCCAGAGGGCTATTTCGCCCAGGTAGCCTTCGCTTTCATCGCGATATGACAGCCGGACGCGCAGCGACATGCCGATCTTCTCGTAGAGTTCACGGGCGCTTACCAAAAGATTATTAATTTCCTGCTCAATTTGATCGGGTCGGGCAAACACGTGGCTGTCGTCTTGGGTTAATGAACGGACGCGGTTCAACCCGCCCAACTCACCCGTCTTTTCGTCACGATAGTCGGTGGTTGTTTCAAGGAATCGGACGGGCATATCGCGGTAACTGCGTGGTTGTGACGCAAAAATTTGGGTGTGGTGCGGGCAGTTCATCGGCTTTAGGGCAAACTCATCGCTGGTTTCTTGGCTGGTCACCAAGAAGAGCTCGTCGCCAAATTTTGCCCAGTGGCCTGATGTTTCGTAGAGGTCTTTCTTGGTAATGTGCGGGGTCCAGACCTTCTGGAAACCATAGCGCTGGCGTAGTTGGTTTGAATAGCTACTCATCAGGTCGCGAAGAATCGTCCCGCGTGGGGTAAAGAGTGGCAGGCCGGGGCCCACTAATTGCGAAACGGTGTAAAGATCAAGGTCACGGCCAAGTTTGCGGTGATCACGTTGCTTAGCGGCTTCGAGGCGCTCGAGGTATTGATCAAGCTCTTCTTGGGTCGCAAAGGCAACGCCGTAGAGCCGTTGCATCTGAGGGTTGCCTTCTTTTCCTCGCCAATAGGCACCGGCAACGCGCTGGAGCTTAAAGGCACCCACTTCTTTAGTGTTTGCCACATGAGGGCCGCGACATAAATCAACAAAGTCACCATTCTTATAGAACGAAACACTCTCAACAGCAGACTCGCCATCACCGGCAAGGCCAAGCTCATCGGCATCAAGATCTTTGGCAATCGTGGTACCTGCGCGGCCAAGGTCGTTTAACAGTTCTTCTTTATAGGGCTGGTTGTTCTGCTGCGCCCATTCAATCGCCTGTGCAATCGGCATCTCAAAGTGCTCAAACTCCTGGCCAGCATTGATAATCGTGCGCATCTGCTTCTCGATACGTTTGAAATCGCCTTCAGAGATGCTCTGTTCACCAAGATCAATATCATAATAAAAACCGTTCTCTACCACTGGGCCAACCCCAAACTTGGCCTCGGGCCAGAGTTGTTTAACGGCGGCGGCGGTAATGTGTGCGAGACTGTGTCGCATCGCGTGAAGTGAGTCGTTCATATACGGTTCATTTTAGCATGAATCTTGCGCCCTGACCCCTATTTTGGTATGCTGGTACGAGTTCGGGTCCTTAGCTCATTTGGCTAGAGCGCCTCATTGACGTTGAGGAGGTGAGAGGTTCAAATCCTCTAGGACCCACCATCGACCATTCAAAGCACTCCATCGGGGGTGCTTTTGTTATCCCCTTCCCGCTTTCGCTTTTCCACATTGGGAAAACGGCCAACCAAGCATAGCTTATATCACAGGCGGTATTTCACGTGGAGCCATGTTCCATTGACAATATATAACGATTATGCTACTATGTATCTATGGGTAATACACAACAGAGTACAACCATTCAACCATCAGCATTAGATCGCTTTACACTCTCATTCGAATACGACCGTACGATCCAAGAGATTCGTCGTGACGTCCGTCATCGAACCATGTAATCGTCCGGTATAAACGACAGATAGAGAAAAAGAACCCCTTTACCGGGGTTCTTTTTAATAGATGCAGCGTTACTTACCGCGCGACTTATCAATCGATTCCACGGTTGCCTTGGCGGTCACGTCGAACTTTGTGAGGTAGCGACCAAATGCCAGTCGTGCTTGAGCGTTCAATGCAGCAAACGACAGATACGCAATGGCCGTAATCGGCATCAGGAACCACTGTAGTACCATCCCGATGGTACGGGTGCGCTTGTAGCGGGCGGGTCGAGGTGGCAACATCCTCAGGGCCAAGAAGACCATAACGATCAACCCAATCAGCGCGATCCGTTGAATAAAGCTGACGGCGTCGGGCAGCTGATGCGCGACGACGTCCCGGTAGGCATCACTATTCACCAGGAGCGGCACCCAGGCACCAAAGGCGACGATAATCGATACACTGGCAGCCGTGACATAACCATCAAGAGCACGAATGAACCAAACGAAGGCTGGCCAAAACGCCACACGGCGGCGCTTAGTGAAAATGTGCGTCGCGATATAGGGAATATCTGAGGCACCGTACATCCAACGACGAAGCTGAATGAACTGTGCTTTCAACGTCTTTCGGTATGTCACGTCAAGCACCGCGTCTTGGTAGATCGGGATATACAAGGGGTGAACCGAGTACTTGCCGTTAAACCAGAAATAACTTCTCCAGAAATGGTGACCGTCCTCTACCACTGTTCTGGTGCTCCACCAGCTCATTTCAACCAGTGCTTCCATTGGCTGCGAGTGTGAGGCAAAGTTACGCATAATGTGCGGGCGCATCGAGCTAATGATGTTCCAGAAGGTGTTCCCCGTTGCCACCACGCGCATTGGAGCGGGCACATCCCAGATGTTATTAAAGAACAACGCAATCGGTTGGTAAGCCAGGTGCTTGCGGTCTTCATTCACAATATATTCATAGGTCATATAGTCGAAGTACGACGCATGTGGGCGGTTGTCGGAGTCGAGGGTGGTGACAAGGACGTTCTTGTAAGGGATCTGGCGTTCGTCGAACCACGCTTGCATCTGCTTACCGGCAAACGTGATGTTGCCACCCTTCCCCACCACCTCATCCGGGAGGTCACGGGGGTGTTTAATGATCACAAACTCAAGGAAGGTGCGAGCGAATTGTTTTTGCAGGCGCAGTGCGGTTGCCTCGATCTCTAGACCGCCTCGTTCTTCATAGGCAAGCACCACCACCATCTTCTTGTTATCGTAGTGGGCTGTTTCAATGGAGCGGATTGTTGGTTCAATCACCTCATACGCTTCATTGTAGGCAGCCACAATAACCAGATTATAAAGCTCTGAGGGCTTCGGGAAAGCCGCCGGGTCTGCTGCTGCCAGTCGGAGGTTCTCGACGTGCTGGAGGGCGCCATATGCCTTTGAGCGGCTCTCTTCAAGGCGTGCATAGGAAGCAATTGGGTCTTCAAAGTCGGCCAGCCGTTCTGACCAATGAATTTTTTGCGCATTCATTAAGCGAGCATGGCCACGGAAGGTGTGATAGACAATGCCAATCGCTTTAACGAGTACCGTGATGATGATGAGCAGCAGATAGATGGCGGCAAGCAGTGGTGAAAAGATCGACAAAACGATTAAAAGAACAAAGGCGCCATAGCTGATAATTGCCGGCACCATTTCAAAAAAACGATAAAACTTCGTTCTCTTGCCTAAAGGAAGCTCAAAATCTGCCATTTAGAGCATGTTTCGTATGTTAATCAGGAAGAAGCTCATAATCCAGGTGAACAACAGTATGCCGATGCCCATCCAGGCAACGCTGATAGCGAGGGGGTGGCCCTTCACAATGTAGAGCTTGATCGCCAGCGCAATGTGAAAGAATGCCGTCACCACTCCAAAGACCGCAAAACTGAGCAGATACCACCACTGATCGCGGTACAGCTGGGTGACGCCAAAGGCCGTATAGTGCGTGACAAGCTGTAGCTCGCTTGGTCGGACAACAACACTGATATAAATAATGTTCAGAATGGCGAGAAGGATTAACACAACAGAGAGAACCGTGAGGTAGCGGTTCGTGAGGAGTGTTTTGAGTGATTCTTTCAGTGTAGTTACAAACATATGTGTGGAGCCGCTATCCGGATTCGAACCGGAGACCTACGCTTTACGAAAGCGCCGCTCTACCAGCTGAGCTATAGCGGCGGATTCCTTACTAGCGTATTATAGCACCCTCCCCCTCTCGAACAAACAGTCGTCCCCTGTTGCAACCCAACGAAAAAACTGCTAAAATACACCGAGTTCACCCACACATACGGGCTCGTAGTGAAGGGGTTATCACGCCTCCCTGTCACGGAGGAGATCGCCGGTTCAAATCCGGTCGAGCCCGCCAAAATTGACTTTTTCATCATTTTTTGTTATAATATATTCGACTTCTTTAGGAGTCGAGTTTTTCTTTGTTCGCCCCGACCCAAAGGACCATCATGGAAAACAGCACCTCTCAAATTGTCCGACGCTCGGCCCTGGTTGTTGCATTCGGACTCATCACCCACCTGTTCGCACGCTTGTTCTGGCACCTTCAGATGTTCGGCATGAACACCGTCACGGTGAACTGCCGATACGAAGAGACAGCAGATGACAACGGGCTCGGCGACTGGTTCTACCGTGTTTGCGACGAGATCCGCGGGACAGACTTCGTGGAGTACATCCCCTTCTCGGATACCTCGCTGATCCTGGTTACCCACATTGCGGGGTTGGCCGTGACCCTTGCTATCTTTCGAGTGATCGCCTGGATCATTTCCAAAGAAGAAGCTACGGCCAATTATGTCGTGTGTTCAGAGCGGGACTGCCAGTGCCATTCGCACCACCACCCTCAGCAATACATCGAGGGTGCATGGGAATACGCTGACTGCACGAACCCCAACTGCCCCTGCATTGAGCACAAAGGCGACGCCTTCGATGCCAAGCAGGGAAAGTGGGTGTAGAGAGCTCCGGCTCCACTCGCCCTGACGGGCGCCTCCTCTCTCATTAGAGAGATGAAGGCGCCTGTCGGGGCGCTTTCAATTTTCAAGTGTGCTTACTTTTAAAATAGCGTATCCGCTCACCTCAAGATATACTATCCCTATGTCCACACAAAAAAAGCGCTTCTCAGCACTCACTCGCCGGCTGATGCCGCTATACATCAGCTCTTTCTTGCAAGGTGCGGTGCTATGGTATGCCATCGAAAAGCTCTTTATGACAGAAATAGGCTTTTCGACCGCCGGCATTGGAGTGATGGTAGCGGTTATGAGCATTGTGATGCTCGCCATTGAAACTCCTTCGGGAATTCTAGCAGATCGCTGGAGCCGCAAAGGCGTGATAATTTTAGGGTCACTCTCGCTGCTTGCTAGTGCCATCATCGCTGGATTCAGCTATAACGAAATCACCTTTATCATCAGCACCATCTTCTGGGGTATCTTCTCGGCGCTCTATACCGGCACCTATGACTCGGTGATTTACGACACTGTCGTGGAAGAACACGGTTCGAGTAAGAAATTTGCACAGACACTTGGCAAGCTCCGCGCGGTAGAGGGCGTTTCGTTCATTATTGGCGCACTTATCAGCGGTGTTGTTGCAAGCACGTTCGGACTTCGCGAGACGTTCTTCATTTCTATCCCACTGATCGTTCTATCGATAGTATTCCTGCTGAAGCTGCGAGAACCAACACTTCACAAGGCCGAAGCCAATGAACCTGTGCTGCGACACGTTAAGCAAACCTTTGCTGAGGTACTGAAGAAGAAAGCTCTTCTGCCAATCGTCCTAGCGCTCGTTGGGTTCGCATTAATTCAAGAGACCATTTTTGAACTCAGCCAGTTGTGGTTCATCGCACTCGCCGCTCCGCTTGTTCTGTATGGAGTGTTTAGTGCCACCGTCTTCTCAACCTGGACCGCCGGCGGACTGGTTGTGGGCTACCTACAAAGTCGACGCCAAATGTTATTATTTGGCTCACTACTGTTGGCGGCGACCCTCACACTGGCTCTTTCACCCTCATATTGGCTAACGCTTGCTGCTCAATTCACCATGGGGCTCATCTTGATTGCCTATGGTATTATCCTGACCCAACAGCTGCACGACCAGCTTCCATCACGTCTACGGGCGGGTGCGTCATCAGTCGTGAGTACACTTGCCCGCTTCCTGCTCATCCCAGGCAGCCTGATCATCACCATGATTGCTGAACAAAATTCAATTTTCGACGCGACCTGGCTCATATTTGTGATTGCAGCGCTGTCAATCGTTGCATTACTGTTTACGCCTCAACAGAAACACAAGACAGTATAAAGCAGCTTACGCTTGCCTGAAGCTTAAAGCCCACGGTATGCTGGGTTCAATGACACAGCCCGAATACAGTATCTCTCATTTCTTTCATCCGACTCCCGAAAGCGGCGCAACACTCGAAGGGTGGCCGCCACACCTCACGGTCATTCCCCCGTTTCACCTTACAGGGGCAATGAATGAAGCAACGATCCTCGAGATCATCGCACATGAAGGAAAAGCGATTGGGCCAATCGAATTTAACACCACTGGCTCAATCGATGCCGGAGCTCTTCCGCTTGTTCCGGGTGAAAAGCGTACGTTCGGACCACCAGAAAATCCGCTTGAAAGAACCGAGGCGGTAAAAATCAATGATCCTTCAGGAAAATTGCTTCTGCTTCACAAGCATCTCCTAAAAAGTCTCGTTGCGATAGACTGTGACTTTTTAGACCTTCGACCAGAATGGTCGGGAGATAGCTACAATCCTCACGTCACGCTGAAAGGCGGCCTAGAGATCTCGTGGCCCTTCTTTATTCCAACACTTTCGCTTGCAAGTAAGGGCGAGGACGGAAAACGCGTCGTCGCCACCGTCGATATGTACAATCAGACCGTGTTGTAGCGACTAGCGACAAAGCCCCAGTCAACCACGTGCCACCACGCGGCGATATAGTCGTCGCGTTTGTTTTTGTAATCAAGATAGTAGGCGTGCTCCCAGACATCGAGGCCCATGAGTGGCTCAACACCGGTGTTCATAAGCGGAGAGTCTTGGTTTGGAGAGGTGACGATTTCAAGGTCTGGGGTGAGCCACACCCAGCCAGAGCCGAACAGGCCAAGGGCTTTGGCGTTGAATTGTTCAATAAATGCCTCAAACGATCCATATTTAGTGGTTAGTGCTTGTGCTAATACACCAGACGGCGCGCCTCCACCGTGTGGCGAAAGTGTTTTCCAAAACAAAGAGTGGTTGTAGTGCCCCCCACCATGGTTGCGCACGGCAGTACGAATATCCTCGGGTAGTGAATCAAGCCGAGCCAGCAGGCTTTCGACTGACTCATCGGCCAGCTCAGGATGCTGCGCAACGGCGGCGTTGAACTTATCAACATAGGTTTGGTGGTGCTTTTGGTGATGCAGCTGCATAATGTCGGCGCTAATGTGCGGGGCCAGTGCGTCGTAGGCGTAGCCAAGTTCAGGTAATGTAACCATCCGGTTCTCCTCTATTATTGTGGTTGTGCGGTTTGAGTTTGAGGCTGCTCTGGTCGTTGGATAAATACACTCACTTGAGTGTCGCCGCCACTCAGCGCCGATTCAACTGTTGCACTGAATTCACTCAGTGGAACACGAATATACTCATAGCTGAGTTGGCTTGAGTTGCCGTCGAGCAGTTTGACATAGTAGTAGCCGTCACCAGTGCTCGATCGAATTGCTTCAGAGATTTGTCCTACCTCAAGGCTCGCCGCAGCAATACTTAACCCACCATCCTGATTCCCGCGTGGCAGTAAGCCTGGGGCAGCATACACCACTGTTCCAGGTGTCTGTGCATTTAATGAATCGGCCAACGCTCGCAGATCGGTTGAACCACCCCGAATTGCATCACCAACTTGGGTGGAAACAGCTGATGCTTTTTCATCGATGGCATAGGAGACCTTCTGACGCAGCAGCTTTGTTCGAGTAATTTCACGATATTCGTCAGCTGACCAACCGTAATAATCACGGATTGTCGTGTAATAGGCGGCCTCAGACTGTTCACTCTGCCCTGAAATACGTTGCTGGCGGAGCACTTCCTCAAGTTCAACTTCGGTCACAGTAATATCGAGTTCACGAGCGAGCTTTTTGGCGTAGGCATCAGCAATCGTATCATTCAATTCTTGATTTTTCACGAAATCAGCTTGGCGCTGGCCATCTTCAGACGAAAAGTTCACTCCCTCAATTTCGCGCAAGTAGTGAATTGAGCCGCGATACTTCAGCAAGTAGTCGCTATACCGAACCTGCTCACCATCAATGACCGCAACCGGGAGCGGAACAACCCGAGTGACGCGGTACATAAAGTCAGAAGAGTTCTGAGCACCATACAACTGCCAATAGCCAAGCCCCAACAGTGCCAAGAGTGCAGCAACGCTAATAAGGATAGCATTGATAACCAGTTTGTGACGGGCATATTGTACAGGATACTTAAAACGGCGCCCGCCGGCGAGAATTTTCTCGCGGTGTTCAGCAATCGTATCAGTGGTAATGCGTGCGGGCTGTTCGGCCTCTACCGGTGTACGACGGAGCTTATTGAATACTTTCTTCATTGTCCCCTTGCTGCTCTATGGCAGTTGCCACGGCATCTTGTAGCTTGTTATAGGTCTTCTCTGGATGTTCGACGTAACGGATAACGAGATCGCCGACAAATGTCTGAATCACGATCGTCCCAAACCCCAGCATTTCACCAGTGAATCCTGGTATATTATAGCTTATGTTCTGGATCTTTGACAGTCGCAGCTCGACGACGTCCTTGCCGAAGATCCCCTTTTGTGTAACCTGCCGGATGCGTTGATTCGTCACCAAGTAGATCGTGAAGTACCACATCATAAAGTGATAGAAAAACAGAATGAGGCCAAGCGCTAGTCCGCCGATCGGTAGCAAGAACAGCTCAAGATTACTTTGCCAAATCAGCGGAGGAATGGCCGTTATCACCACCGGGATCGCAAGGAGGTAAAAGCCCTTACGCATCGCGATAATGTGGCGGCGGAACACAAATAACACTTCTTCTCCGGGCCGTTGGCCTTCAAAATCGAGTTGAGCTTCTTCTTTTTGTTTTGGCATGGCGCCCTTACTTTCTACTCGTTATTATCGTCGAGGTTCACCTTAATGGTGACGTTCGACGGACCAGTGTTAGGGTCGAGGGCAAGAATGTCGGCCGGCGTGTCGGCGTTCGGATTCAGCACCGTGTAGTTGACGATGGCGTCGTCACGCACCTTACTACTCACGCTGACACGAATGTACTCACCTTTTTCAGAACGGTAGTGATACTGCTTGGCAATCGAGCCGGCATAGGCCTCATCCACTTTTGTGAACCCAGCGGCGGTAATTTTTGCGTCGAGTTCGGCAAACGTCTTTTCAACAGTCAACCCACGAATCAGATCGACTGAAGATGAATAGCTTCGGTTCGGATCCCATTCATAGGTTTTCTTTTGTCCTGAAATCGCAATGTCTTCAACGCGGTACTCGTCTCCAAGATCAAGACTCTCGTAGATTTCGACGATCCGCGTCTCACGTGGCTGCACGTAAAAGAACGCGTACGCCCAGTTCGTAAGGACATACAGCGAACCAGCTGCAATAAGAACGGTAAGTACCCCGAACACTGCCCTATTTTTCTTTGAAGGAAGACCCTTATTCGACACGCTCTTTGTTGGTTTTGTAGGCTTTTTTGTCATAGCACTATCATAGCATAATCGCTATGCTCTTTTAGCTGCAGCCTGACTCGAGAGCCTCTTCTTGACTGAGTCTTGAAATAGCCGATATGCGGGTCGATTCTCCTTTTTGTAGACAATCTTCATACCGAGCACGCGCTCACACTCAACACAGAGCAGCTCATCACCACCCGGCTTGAAGTGAATCATTCGGTCTACATACATACGCTTTAACGGACCAGGGCCATCCTTCTGGTAAAAACAGAGCCGAGAACCACACCCCTCGCACACTACTTCAATAATTCGAGACCAGCCGCCACGAGCTTTACTGTAAGAGTCGTTTTTCATGAGATAGATTCCTGGATTGCTCTAATATACTGTTCGTGTGCAACATCGTGCCCGGCAATCGGCACCGCAACATACGTACTATTCTTTAATCGCCAACGCGCATCCTGTGCACGCTCGTTCATGATCGGCCAGTCATCAAGTTCTTTCTGTCCGTAGAAAAGCAGGGTCTTACACGAAATCATCTTCGCAAGCTGAGCAAAATTCAACTTCATAAAAGTTTCGAACCGCCGTTTCCCTATCATCGTATTCCAGCTTTTCTTTTGGAGTGGACTCACGAGGTCTTCGGCAAAGTAAGAAGAAAGGGAGAACAGCCAGAGCTCAGACGGTTCCCGCTTCGTTGCGGATATAAACGCAGTTGTTGCTCCAAACGAAAAACCGGCCAATATCGTGTCGGCTGGTTCATAGCGCATGTATACCGCATCAAGCTCGCGTGTCCAATCTTCAATGGTAGTTCGGAACCAGTTAATCGGTACAAAGACAACTTTATGCCCACGACCCTCAATGGCCGCAATCGCCGCAGCATAGTCACGCGATGTGATATCTTCCTGGAAGCCTGGAACAAAGAGGACTGTTTTCATTTATAATCTCCATTTGGTACCCCGGGCAGGAGTTGAACCTACAACCTTATCCTTAGGACGGATCCGCTCTATCCAGTTGAGCTACCGAGGCATAGACGTATTTTAACAGATTAGCTTCATCTTTGGGCTTCGCGCCGAGTATTTCAAAGAAATACTCGGGCTGCAGAATCAGATGAAGCCAACTGTCAAAATACTGAGATGTTGCAGTAAGAAGCGCGCACTTCCTGTTGCGCCTGATTCTGCAACCCAAGAAAAACGACCCAGAAAGGGTCGTTCGTTTCTTGGCGTGAAGCCCAAAGGCGAAATAGGAAGTGCGCGCTTATTACCTTGTAAACTTCTCATGTAGCACACTGTAGTCATACAACTCATCCTCCGAGAACCAGTGCGGCACTTCCTTCAAGGCGTCTTCAAGATCGCCCGACGCGTGGATCAGGTTTGGAATACCCTTATCGGTGCTGTCGCCGTAGCCATAGCTCATGTGTGAGAAGTCGCCACGAATGGTTCCTGGTGCTGCTGCCTTTGGTTCAGTCAGGCCGATGAGCTTTCGCACCAAATCAACCGCTTCGACACCTTCGAGCACCATGGCGATCACCGGTCCTTGGTTCATCATGTCGAGAACGTTATTGAACACTTTTTCACCACGTCGAGTAATTACTTGGCCAATTTCTTCGTAGTGTTTGTGATAGTGAGATTCGTCGGGTGCAATCATTTTGGTGCCAATGATCTTTAGTCCGACTCGCTCAAAACGAGTAAGAATCTCGCCGACAATACCGCGCTGCACTGCATCCGGCTTAAATAACACTAATGTACGTTGAATGTGCTCCATGGAGTCTCCTTGTTATGTGTGATGGTTGCTTTGTTCTATTGTAGCAAAAGAATCGTCGCCAGCACTGCGGCGAGTACTAATCGGTACCAGCCAAAGACGGCCAGCGAGTGTTTTGCCAGGTAGCGCATCAAGAAACCGACTGCTAGCAGCCCGGCAGCAAACGCAAAGATGTTTGAAACCAGCACCACCATCAGATTGGCGGTCACATAGTCAAAATCGGTGAACAAAATTTTTACGGTCACCCCCATCATGATCGGCAGTGATGCAAGGAAGCTATATTCAGCCGCCGCTGCGGGGCTCAGGCCCGAAAAGCGACCTGCCAGAATTGTTGCACCAGAGCGTGATACCCCGGGGATGAGCGCGATCATCTGCGCCAGACCAATGACAAACGCACGGACGCCAGAGAGCTTCTCGCCGTCGGCAACTGGCGACGCCTTCGGCAGCTTCTCGACGAGAATCATCAGCACGCCAACAATCGATAGTGTGAATACCACAGTCACCGCACTTGCAAAAAACGCAGTCGTGCCAATAAAGTCAGCTGCAAAGAACCCGACTAATCCGGCAGGCAGCGACGTGAGTAAAATGTTTCGAGCCAGCCGGTAGTTCTTGTTCTTGAACACATCCAGCAAGATCTGCCAGATCTTCTTCCGGAAGAAGATAAAGAGTGCCAGCATGGTGCCGATGTTCACAAACTCAAGAAACAGGCGCTCACCACCGCCGTTCAAGAAATACTGCGCAATTAACAAATGGCCCGAACTACTAATCGGGATGAATTCGGTCAGGCCCTGGATGATCCCAAGCAAGATTGCTTCTAGTAATACCATTCCCCCATTGTATCGTTCGGGGCGGTTTTAGGCTATGCTTACTATATGTACATATCAGAGCTGATTCTCGATTTTATCGAACATCTTGAGGTAGAGGGTGGTCGCTCGGCCAAGACGGCCGAAAACTACCGTCTCTATCTTGAGCGGTTTGTTGAGTTTACTGAAGACATAAAAGTTGGCGATATTACCACCGAAATCGTACGAAAATATCGCCTGTGGCTAAACCGGTTTAAGAATGATGCTGGGGACGAGCTGGCGACCATCACCCAGGCGTATCACCTGATTGCCCTGCGGGGGTTTTTGAAGTACCTTGCCACGCGCGACATCGATACACTTGCCCCCAGCAAGATTGTTCTTCCTAAAGTGAGTCGAAAGCAAGTCACCTTCTTGCACTACGACGAAGTTGAGCGACTCATTGAAGCAATCGATATTGCCAGTGAGTCGGGACTACGCGACCGGGCCATCATCGAGCTGCTCTTTTCAAGCGGGCTGCGTGTCTCTGAACTGGTGAATCTTGATCGTGATCACATAAATACAAAGCGCCGCGAGTTTATGGTGCGTGGAAAAGGCCAGAAAGATCGGCCAATCTTTATCAGTGAAGCGGCTGCCGGCTGGGTTGATCGCTACCTCGATGCGCGCCAAGATAGTCTCCCTCCCCTATTCCTTAGTTATAGTCGCAATGTCGAAACCGGTACCAGCGGTGACTATCGTCGTCTGACCGCCCGCAGCATTCAGCGAATGGTCAGCAAGTACGCACGGCTGGCGGGTATCACCAAACATGTCAGTCCTCACACCATGCGTCACAGCTTTGCCACCGACCTTCTGATGAACGGCGCTGACATTCGAAGCGTCCAAAGCATGCTCGGGCACAGCAACATCAGCACCACCCAGGTGTACACCCACGTTACCGATCAGCACCTCCGCGAGGTGTACGAAAAGTTTCACAGTGAATCTGGCTCAGACTAACCGACTACGGCTGACAGGTAGTGCTGCCGTTACTATTAGCGGGAATGTAGCTTGTTTCTGTCACCGAAAAGTCCTTACAAAGGTTACCCGTTAGCTCCAGTGCGCCGTTCGGGAATGGGAAGTTGGTATCAACCAGGTCAACGCGCGAGGCAACACGGCGGAACAAATCATTTGCTCGACCGGTCGAGTCAATCTCTGGCTGCACACCATTGAAATTGACAGGTGTCGCTACATTAGAGAGCGTTACCCGATAATGGCTAGCATTATACAACGCGGAGAGGCGCAGATAGGCGGTTCGTTCGCCGCCATTAATAGGCTCTGGCAAGAGTAAGGTCGTTCGGCAGGCGTACCCACCCGAGGCGAGACTTTGCTGACACTGTACACCAAGGGGTGTATCAGCAGCAATGTCGGCTGGCGTACTTCCCGTAGGGGTGTCGCGGCGGCTATCGCGGCCAAACGATTGCGTGGTCGAAGTGCTGGTTAACGTTGGGTACAAGAAGAGCGTATTTCCATTGCTGGCGGTACTCGTCGCGTAATCGAAGTCTTCAAGCGTAAAGCTCGAGCCATGCTGCATCAGACTCACTCTCATGAGCGCGGGACGGTTCGCCGGCCAGTCTGATTGCTGACGCAGCGGCAATGGTGCCGCTCCTACGGCCAAAAGGCTCACGCCGTTTCCTGTACCTGTTCCCAGGTCTTCGCGCGAGAACCACTCAAGTGTCACACGGTCGAAGGTGGTTGAACCATCGGCGGCTTTTGCAATCAGCGGAATCACCTTCGATTGATTCAGGCTGAGTGATCCAAGATAATCTGCTGTTTCGAGATCAATGGTGACACAGGTATAGGCCTGATCAAGCACTTCATCAGTGGTGCTGGTACTCTGCTGAATTGACACTTCTGCCGTTGCACTCCCGGCTGCCGGAATAACATCACCAATTCGTAACGCTTGGTTACATTCATTCGTGCTTAATTGCTGAGCGAGCAAATCACACGCTGCCGCACCCTGCGTTTGGCAGACTGACTGATACCGAAGAAGTGCACGTTTGGCATCCTCAACACCAGCCTGAGCTGAGTCATAAGCACTTTGTGAAAGGTCATTGTTGGTTGCCTGGTTTTGGTCATTTACCATAATGCGAATAAAACTGACGGTCACAATCGTAATCAGTAAGGCGGCAAAAATAACGACGAAGATGGAAACAGCACCGCGCTGTGACTTCAAACTACTTATGGTTTTCATACTCCTAGTTAACCCCATCCCCTGCCCTAATGACAAGACTAAATTGTTGTACGGCACAATACGCGAAATTTGAACCCGGCGCTCCTGGAGGCGAACACGACGTTCGGTCTGTTGTAAGCGCTGTCACGTCACCCGTTCCGATGGTGAAAGTGAGTGAAATAAGCTGCTGGCCAGCGGCAGATCGGCCATTAGCCTGCTGCGTGACTGCCAACTGATGAATACTCAGCGTACGGTCGCCCGACTTCAACAATTCAACCGCCGTGCTAGGAGTGGTTGTTTGGACGGTTGTTACCGTAGGCGCTCCCTGTGAATTTCGCTCACAATACTGTCCACTTGAGTCAGGCACTTTCAGCAAACGAATTTGTGGCTGATTCGAGCCAGTAAAGCGGACAACACTGGGGTTATTTTGCGTCAGCGCATCAGCCGTATTCCAAATATAAGAGAATTGGCCAGTACAAATTCGACCGCCCGCTTGTGTTGTCACCACACTGCGGCTGACGGCAAATGTTGAGCTCGAACCAATTGTTCGTCGAAGGTCATCGCTGATTGCGCGACCAGATTGGTTAACCTCTTTGAGGGTGATCCCTTTGTTATAAATCGTCCCTATCTGCACAATCGTCAAGGCGATTGCAATAAGCAAGACTGACACGAACGTCATCGCCAGCATCAACTCAATAATCGTAAACCCTTTTTGCTCAGCCACGTGGTTCATATAACCTCACAATCGTCCCAGTGGTGAGCGGTACGGTTAAGCCAACCGCCTCCCAACATCCACGGATATGAAAATCGATGAATCCAGCATTACCCTGATCGCCCGTGTTCACTGGTGAGCGGATTGCCTCAACCCACAAACCCTGCGACTCTGCAAAAACGTCACCGGTACGGTAGAGTAACTGGGCAAAAGTGACCGATGGACGCAGTGAGACGCCGCTTCCATCGACAAACACCACATTCCGGGTATCAATGACGAAGCTTTCCGCAGGTGGGGTTGGACAAGTGGTGCCAGTTCCTGAAAAGGCCGACGCCGATTGTGCCGTAATGCCACTATTCAGCATTTTATACCACTCCTCAGCCGGGCTAGTTGCTCCGTCTGTTGTGTTGAAGGTAATGCCTGGCTGGTAGACCGCC
Organism: Candidatus Saccharibacteria bacterium UBA6175; assembly: GCA_002422915.1. Lineage (GTDB taxonomy): Bacteria > Patescibacteriota > Saccharimonadia > Saccharimonadales > Saccharimonadaceae > Microsaccharimonas. Next base: position 37,333 of record DITV01000004.1, read on the forward strand.
ACGTAGGCGTTGTGCATAAACCGAAGCGCCTCAGCCTGACCGTCGATCTGCTGACGCACCAGCGAGATTTCCAGTGCACGCTGTGAGGCGGCCGTGCCTTGATTCATAATGGTAAGCGCGCCAACCACCACAAAGCTAAACACCGTGACCGCAAAGAGCACTTCAATCAGAGTATCGCCTTGCTGTCGACGTTTTAGCATTGTGGTGCTGTTGCCCCCTGCTGACGTAATAAGTCATTAGTCAAAGTCTCGACAGCATTAGGAACACTCGCAAAGCTTGCAATTCTAATTGAATAATCGTCCGTTACAAGTAGGTCATTTGAGGTGACGCAGATCGTTTGTTCACCCTGTCCTGGCACTTGGTTACCGGCAACAATCATGGCGCGGAGTGTTTGAGGAGTTGGATCGTCAGGTGCCTGATCAGAGCTAAAGGTGTATATCTGACCGCTATCAGGAGACCGGATAAACAAAAGTGCAATTTCACGAGGGGTTGTTTGCGTACGAGACCCGGTACCTGAAGCCGGCCAGGCAATTGCCGCACCCCACTCGAGACTGTCGTTCACCACTTCAACCGTTGATACATTAAGCACATAGTTCGTCGTGAGTGAGGTGATGTCGTTCGTCGTGACCGCACTTCCCGTTTGACGGCCAACAACGCTATAAACAGTAATGTCACTCTGGTTAATAGTAACGAGCCTTCCTAGCAACACGCAGTCGGTCTGACCTCTTTCAACGCCACCTTGGTCGCTCGTGGCAGCCTGGCCATCGCAGCTCCATTGATTATTTCGATCATTGAGCACACTCGTGATTTCACTGTATTGCGTCTGAATCACCGATTTGAGCGTTTGGACTGAATCACGGTAGCGCTGGACGTTGATCGATGTGCCTATTCCAACAAACACGCCCGCTACCAAAAGCCCGGTGATGGCAAGGACCAGCATTGTTTCGATAATCGTAAACCCTCGTTGTGTGTGCGCACCCATGTAGCGTCATTATAGCATAAGCAGGACGATGTCGTCCCTGTTGTGCGTACGTTCTAGACGAGAGTAAACATGATCCACTCAACGACATACCATCCGAAGAGTAGAGCAAATACTGCCCCCGCAATAAGCAGTGGACCAAATGGCACGCGTGAGGTCCGTTTTAGCTTTCCTACTGCAAGGAGCGGTAAAACAATCAGTGTGCCGATGAGGTTTGCAGAAAACAGCGCGACAAGCGCAAGCGCCCAGTCGCCAATAAGCAGACCGAGTGCAAGGCCTAGTTTCACATCGCCAAACCCAATCCAGCGTCCCTTCGAAACCAGGTACAGCACAAGATACAAGCCACCAAGCACGCCAACCGCACCAATACTCGAAATCAATGGGGTGAAGACCTCCCCCTGTTCGATAGATCGCAGCACGAGCCAGACAATACCAAGCCCAACAACAGTAAATGTCACTTTGTCGGGCAGGAGGAACCATTTAGCGTCGTATGCCACCAACATTGCCAAGGCAACGATACTCGCCAGCCACACAATAAACTGTGCAATGGCAAGCGGCGTTTCAAGTGCGAATGGCCAAAACAAGAAAGATAGGACGAACGCGGCCGCAACGCCAAGCTCCATAAGGGGCTCGAAACTCCCAATAGGTGTGCGGCAGGAACGACACTTCCCTTTAAGCGCAATCCAACTGACCAGAGGAATAAGGTCATACCACCTCAACGCGTAGCCGCAATGCAGGCACACAGACCGGTCTTTAGCGGCCGACCGGCCCATTAATGGCTTCAGTCTTTCGTACTCGGCCTTGCTGTACGGTTCTTTCTGCTGTTTATCAAGCTGTAGCTGACGCGCACGAAGGCGCCATACCGTTGCTCCCGCAAAACTTCCAAGGATAAGGCCGAACAACACAAGAGCAACAATAATAAGCGTAAGCATGGTTCTATGGTATCAGTTCAATAGGCGAAAAACTAGTTGTTGACGCAGTAAGTACCACCACCCTCGAGTGCGATACGGAAGGCTACCTTACGGCTCCCAGCGGCTTGTGCTAAGGATGAGTCGTTTGGATCACAGATTGCACTGGTGGTGTAGAAGATGACGTTTTGAGTAAGGCCCGTACCGGCGTCGGAGCTAAAAGCACCCACCGCACTCGTCGCGGTACGACTCGTGAAGTTGTAAGTGGTTTGGCTAGGCTGTCCGGCAACTGCACCAGAAGGATCGATGAACGAATCGCCACCTACACTAAGATACTGCGTCGTAAAGTTTGTCCAGTTTGTGGGGATTGCACCTCGGTTTGCCGATGAAAAGCTTGCGAGCGCAGTTTGCACACGACCGATGTCGTTACGCCGCTGTGTGTCGCGTTGGTTACGCTGAAGAGCTGGCAAGGCAATGAATACCATCAAGAAGATGAGTCCGGCGATCGCAAGTACCAAGACAACCTCGATAATGGTAAAGCCTTTTTCTTTTGTTTGAACGTTCATGGAATGTATCCCACCTTTCGCTATGAACTAATGAAACTGATTACGCTTATAGTAGCGCACTCTGAGGTCGCTGTCTAGATATTGATGCCGTTGACGAGACCGTAAATTGGCAAGAGTATAGCGCCTACCATACCGCCAGCGACTACCGCCAAGATAACCATTAGCACTGGTTCAATAGCCGTTGAAATGGTACGGATCTGTTCATCAAGTTCGTCTTCATACACCTGAGCAACCTTCCCCATCATTTCGTCGATCTTACCGGACTGTTCACCAATCTTAATCATCTGTGGAACAAGGGGTGAAATCGAGTCTTCAACCTCAAGCGCACTCGAAAGCGCCTTACCGCCCTGGACTTTGTCGGCGGCACGATCAATACTCTTTTGAATGACAGTGTTGTTGACCGCTCGGCCGGTAATCTTAAGCATGTCAAGCATGCTCACTCCCGTACTGAGCAGTGTTTGGCCGGTACGTGCAAAGCGAGCCATGTATAGTTTTTGGAACATCTTCCCGAAGAGCGGCACCTTGACTTTAAAGTTATCTTTAAACGTAATTCCCGACTCGGTACCAAGATACTGAACGAAGAAGTAGACAGCTACCGCCACAATAATTATCGCCAGCCACCAGTAGTTAGCCAGGAATGCCGCAACCGATACCATAATAAAGGTCAGGATGGGCAGTTCTTTATTGAGGTCTTCATAGAGCGTTTCTACCTGGGGCACTACAGTGAAGAGCATGAAGGCCATGACGCCAAAAATGACGACCAATACGATTAACGGGTACGTTAGGGCGCCCTTAATCTTGCTCACAATCGCTGCGTCCTTCTCCTGCTGATTCGCGACTCGCTGGAGCGATTCATCGAGTGTTCCCGAAAGTTCACCTGCGGCAATCAGCGAGATGAATACTTCACTAAAGACTTTCGGATGCTTGGCAAACGAATCCGACAGCGCCTTACCACCCTCAACATTACTGGCAATTTCTTGGATGACCGACTGCAGCTGTTTGTTTTCGGTTTGTTCAAGCACCGTGTGGAGGCTCTGGCTCAGCGGCAAGCCTGCACCAATCAGCGTGGCAAGTTGACGTGTAAAGACGACCTTATCTTTTGTCGAAATACGCCCGGTAAATCGTGACAGAAATGAGCCATCACCCATCTGTTCTTTAATCGTTAACGGCACAAAGCCCTGCTTCACAAGCAGCCGTGCTGCGGCGGCTTCAGAGTCGGCTTGCAGGGTCGCCTTCACCACTTTATTGGTGGCTTGGTCGCGGGCTTCATAGCTAAACTTCTTCACGATGCGGCTATCCTCTCATCAAGCGTTCAAATTCGACGAGGTCGACGGCAAATTCACGAGCAGTGTCGTAGGTAATGGTCCCCGACTGAACAAAGGCAACAAGCGTACGATCCATCGTTTGCATACCTTGGTCGGCGCCGGTTTGGATAATGGCATCAAGCTGATGGGCTTTTCCTTCACGAATAATATTTCGAACGGCTGGATTAGCAATCAGAATTTCGGCCGCCGCCACTCGCCCACCACCGATTGACGGGACGAGGCGCTGAGAAACGATTGCCATTAAAATGTTCGACAGCTGCGCACGGACCTGCGGCTGTTGGTGTGGCGGGAAGACGTCAATCATGCGATCGATCGATTGGGCTGCACTGTTAGTGTGCAGCGTCGCAAACACTAAGTGTCCGGTTTCCGCAATCGTAATGGCCGCCGAGATCGTCTCGAGGTCACGCATCTCACCAATCAACACGACGTCGGGGTCTTGACGAAGGCTGGAACGGAGTGCTGCTGAGAAGCTATAGGTGTCATAGTGAACCTCACGCTGGACGACGACTGACTTTTTCGACTTGTGGGTAAATTCAATCGGATCTTCGATGGTAATGATATGCTGTGATTTTTCAGAGTTGATCTTGTCGACCAGTGCCGCTAATGTCGTGGACTTACCTGAACCAGTCGGACCAGTCACCAAAACAAGGCCGCGCGGATAATCAGCAAAGCCAAGAACGACATTCGGAAGGCCAAGCTCGGTAATTGATTTAATTTCATTGGGAATCAAACGAAGTGCGGCAGCAAGATTGCCGCGTTCATGAAAGGCGTTTACTCGGAAGCGCCCAAGCGTTCCAAACGCGAAGCTGAAATCGAATTCTTTATCTTTGATCAAAATTTGGCGCTGATCTTGGTCAAGAATGGCGAAAACAAGCGTCTCAACCGCTGCCTCGTCAAGTGGATTATAGCCAGCGACTGGTACGAGCGAGCCATCGATACGCAGCATCGGCGGGAGGCTCACCTGCAAGTGAAGATCTGACGCTTTGCGCCGGACAACTTCTTCAAGCAAGACTTCAATTCTGAGTTGTTTCGCTTCCATTCTACTCCACCCTACGCCGTATCAGACGTGACCCTATTTACTTCTTCTATTGTGGTGACACCCGTGAGCGCTTTTAGATAGCCGTCTTGACGCATTGTAATCATTCCCTGAGAAACGGCGAGTTGCTGAATCTCGGAGCTTGTGGCGCGATTCACAATCATTTTTTGAATGTCGGTGTTCACGTCCATAACCTCATAAATTCCAGCACGACCACTGTACCCATTTGGTTGCTGAGGGCTATCAATACCTCTCACTAAAGTATAAGCGCTTTGGCCCGCTAAAGGAAGGTCTTTGTAGCCGAGATCTTGTGAAATTCGAGCAACCTCTTCTTTGGTCTTCGGAAGCAAGTGCCCAATAGTGGCAAGAATATTTTGTGTCTCAATAGGGCTCGACTGGTAGGTCTCTCGCTTTGGTCCGACACGTCGCACAAGCCGTTGTCCAATGATGGTGTTCACGGTACTGGCAATAAGGAATGGTTCGATGTCCATGTCGAGCAACCGTGGCAACACGCCGGCGGCACTGTTGGTGTGCAACGTACTAAAGACAAGGTGTCCGGTTAGGGCTGCTTGGACGGCTAAGGCAGCCGTTTCGGCGTCACGAACCTCACCCACCATCACGACGTCAGGGTCTTGACGCAGGATTGACCGGAGTCCATTAGCGAACGTGAGGCCCACTTCAGCGTTCACCTGAATCTGGTTCACACCCTCCATTTTATACTCAACCGGATCCTCAAGGGTGACAATGTTCACACTATCGTCCTTAATCTCTTTAATCAAAGCGTAGAGGCTCGTTGACTTACCCGACCCGGTTGGTCCAGACGTTAAAATCATGCCGTTTGGTCGCTTGACTCCATGGCGAATCACACGCAGGGCGCGACCCGCATATCCCATTTCTTCCAAGTCGAATGAATTGCCCGTCTTGTCAAGGAGACGAATCACAATCTGCTCACCCCACACCACCGGACTAATCGCGATACGCAGGTCAACTTCTTTTCCCGCAACTTTAACGGCAAATTGGCCGTCTTGGGGAATACGGTGTTCGTCAATCTTCAGATCTGAAAGAATTTTGACCCGGCTCACCAGCGCCGGCTCAATGCTTTTTGGCAGCTGCATAATCTCACGCAGTACCCCGTCGACCCGAACACGAATCTTCAGAGCCGATTCCATTGGTTCAACGTGAATATCGCTGGCGCGCGACTTAACGGCATATTCAAGAATCTTGCTCAGCGCCTGACTAATCGGCGAGTCCTGGACAATAGTCTTTACATTGCTGGCCTCGTCGGCCTTTGCCTCCTCCTGAGACACCTCGGCAGCTCTTCCGACATCCGACAAGTCGGTTTTGTATTGGCTCAAAATGTGACGGACACCTGCTTCAGAAGCCATATACACCTTCAGCGGTCGCTGAATGATGTTCGACAGATAGTCGACGGCCTGGACGTTGTTGGCGTCAATCATCGCTACCGCGAGGCGATTTTGCACTTCTGAAAGTGGTACTGCCATAAAGCGTTCGGCAGTATCTTCGGGCAAAAGGCCAAGGATACTCTGATCAACATTTGTACTGCTAAGATTGACGTACGGCACACCCGAGAGCTGTGCGATGGCATGGGTCAACATCTCGTCGTCAATAATCGCTTGGTCGGTCAACAGGCTAAACAGTGGTTTGCCCTCTTTCTTTGCGGCTTCACCGGCAGCACGGAGCGTTTCAGCTGAAACCAGCCCCTCTGCAATAAAGAGTTCAATTAGTTTATCTTGGATGTCATCGGTCAGTAATGCCATACATCCTCCTTATTGTTCTGCCGATCCAACCTGCACTTCGACGACTGGGTTAATCGCATTTTCGTTAAATATTGCAGGGTCTGGTTCGGTGATTTCAGAGGTGACTGACTCGATAGTCTTTACCTTCAGGCTCTCGCCCGACATATCACCAAAGAGGGTGCTTGTCGCAAAGAAAGCGGCGATAATACTTATCGAAGCAATCAGAGCAATCATGGCAAAATCGGTTTTTTTCATCGTGGTACCACCTTGTCGGTTAGTTCAAGGGTTCGGGCTGGTTCATAGAACGCTCGAGCCGTTATCGTCATCAGTTGTGTTGTCCCCTGTGTTTCGATGCGAAGTGTCCGCACATCGATCAGTCGAATGGAGCGCTCGAGATTCTGAAGTACCTGCTCTAGTGCTTCTGGAGTTCCAGAAACGGCGAACTGGAAGTTGATCTCGTAGCTTGATGCTTCACCTCCCGCATTCACAACGTTGCCATCGGTAAGTGATTCAACCCCAACCACCGGCTCAACAGAGAGAGATTCAACCACGAGGCCCGGAATTCCTGCAAGAAGTTTACTTTGAAGCGACGCACCAAGAGCTAGCGAGTTAGCATCTGAGGGCAATGCGTCCAAGATTACTTGAAGCGTTTGGTCGTCCTCATTGGCTTTAGATGACGCAAGCGCGGCATTCGTATCAAGGACCCGCACTTCTGACTGAAGCCCAGGAATGGCGGCATTGTTCGCGTCAAGCGTGCTAATCGTGGTATTTTTTTCGCCAAGCAAACGTTCATTATAGAACAGGTTTTGAACCAAGAAGATAATCATCACCGCAGCAATGCCAATCACGGCAGAACTGGCGGCGATCCAAATAAACATTGTCCGATTTGCTTTTGCAATCTGTGCGCGCTTTCGTAGCGCAGCGGTATTCACTGCCATTATTCAGTCTCCTCTGCTGCATCAACAAATATACTTCGTGGTATGCCCAAGAATGAGTCGGTAACGTTGCCTGCGTTGGTCAGTTTAATCACAATGTTGGGTACCTTCGCCGAGAAAACAATTTCTGGGTAGGTGAAGCTGAGTGTAAATCGTAGTACCCGCGCACCCGTCGCATCTTCGCCGTAGCTGATGTTGCTAATGCTGATATTTTCAGCCAGTACGACTGACTGCTCTTCACCTTCTTCGGTGTACGTCACGACCGCACCAGAGATTGTTTTCTTGAACACTTCAAGCGTGTCGAAGCTAGATGTTTGTCCTTCGATCACGAGTGACGTCTGTTCCACGTCCATGGCCAAGCTTGAAACCAGGACTTGGTTTGGTGCAGGCGGCAAGACCGCTTCAAGGACGTTGAAAATACGCGAGTCACGCTTCTTGGTCTCGTTCAATACGTCAATCTGTGAAAGCTGATTTTGAATGGTGAGAATCTTCGAAAGGTCCTCGACTTGACTCAGCTTTTCATTGCCACGTTTAATGATGTCGTCGGCGATAGCACTACGTACTCCTTGAACAATAAACACGTAGACCGCAAGTAAGATAACGAGTCCCAGCGCAATGAGTCCTGCATACAAGGAAACTGTAATCACACGGGCTCGCTGACTTTGCGCCTTGAGAAGCTCCTGCTTTACATCCGGGATAAGATTAATTTCGATCATGATCGATTCCTTCGTTGAGCAAGCCCAATGACGGCGGCGAATTCAGAAGCAATTGGCAATAACTGCTGCTGATCGGCCTGCGAGACATTCACCTTCTGCCATGGATTTGCAACCGCAAAAGGAATGCCTGTCTTAGCACTCACATACTCGCCAAACATCGGTACGACCGCGCTAAACCCAGACAACAAAATGCCACCAACTGGAGTGCTCGGGTAACGCGTCTGGAAGAACTTAATTGACTTGGTCAGCTCTGTGGCAAAGTTTTCAAGTGTGGACTCGAGTGCTCGGTAGACCTGGCCTTCAAGACGGTCTGGCGCTAAGCCAAATTTCAAAATGAATTGACGAGCTTGGTCTTCTTGGACGTTCAAATTCTGAACGGCAGCCTTAATGAGTGACTTAATACCCACCGGGATGGTACGAACAAGACGCGGAGAGCCGTCGAATGTAATGGCGAGGTCGGTCGACTGCTCACCAACGTCGATAATCAATCGTGCGTCCGGAATGCCGTCTGGCAGAAGTGAACGAACCATTGCAAGCGGATCAGGCTCAGCGGCAATGACATTAAGCCCAAGGCTCTCGATGAGCTCGAGTCGCTCTTCGGCGTAAGAGTTTGCGGTACTCGCAAGCAATACTTCCTGCATCTTAGGATCGTGCAGTGAAGTACCGAGCGCCGCCCAATCAACCTTCGCTTCATCAATAGCCATCGGAATATACTGGTCGACTTGGTATTTGAGCGTGCTTTTCAACTCGGCTTCAGGCATAATCGGCACCTCAATCACCGTCGTAAATGTCTTGCTTGAAGGCAAACCAATTACCACGTTCTTGGACTTAATGCCGCTTTGCCCTACGGCTGTCATAATAATTTCACCAAGTCGGCGAAGGCTCTCTGGAGATACACTGGTACCGGTTTTTTCATCGAGCGGCGCATAGCCAAAATGTTGCAAGTTCCAAACGTCGGGGCCAGCAGGAGCCAGCTGCACTACTCGCACAGCGTTTGTCCCTATATCAAGCGCGAAAAAGTCGCCCACACCACGTCCTGCCATATTGCCCTCATTATACGAAGCATAACCGTTTCACGCAAGGGGAGAAACAGGGATTTACTAAAAGCGTGGAGGGAGTTCGCGCGTCGTCACCGTTGGAATACGACCAGCAGTTGAATTATAGTAGGTCGCCCACAAATACGCATCCGGACGTAAGTTGAATACTTCTGCGGGGTCACCACTGGCAAGACCAGTTCCGGCACCTGCCGTTCGATACAACAAAAGTCGCTTCGCAATCACTGGGCCATTGACGGTCAGCAGTTGCGTACAGCGGCTCGCTGTGAGCGGTGAGCTGGCCGATGCAGGGTTTGAAATCTCACTACAGGTATTGATTGCCCCCGTATCACCGGTTGCGACCAACCAAGCGTCGATTCGTGAGACATCGGCTTCAATCGCGATAGTATCGGCGATAATAATCACCTGCGGTATGTCGGCAATGCTTGTCAGCGTCCCGTTTGAGTAGACAAGGTCATCGGTAATCGTCACATCGGCCTGTGGCGCATTGATGACAATCCACTTACCCGTCTGTACCGCTCCACTATTGGTGACCGTCACAGTGTCGGTCACCGAATAGATACCGCTTCTCGCCGGGTCACCAACATCAATTGTCGCTGATGCACCCAAGCTCACTGTATCGGTCGAAACGAACCGCTCCGACAATGCGGGAAGACGCGCGTTCGCGGTATATCCACCTTTTGGTGTCACATCAGTACAGGCCGCCGTCCCGGCATTGGTGAAACTCAGGAAACTGACTGAACAAAATGCCCCGGTTGCTCCCCCACTATAGCCGGCTCCAGACGCCATTCCGACGATACTCCCGTTGGCGGCAATTGCATACTCACCCCAGCTTCCGAAAGTACGGTTCTGGCCAGCAACACTCTTTCGTGAAGACGTGGTAACAATGTTTGAAGAAGTTGCTCCGGTTCCCACAATAACGTCATTTCCGATCACTTGAATCTTTGGTGATTTGGCAATCACGATACAAAACGGATCGCTGTGGTACCAATCGCTCGATGCATTGCTCCGTGGCTGCACCGATAACGCGTAACAGACTCGGCTACTAATAGGGACATCTGGTACCACCGCGCCAAATGGTGAAATAGCCCTCACACCAGTTTGGAATGTCCCCGACCCGCTGTTAATCGTTGTGGAGCCCGAGCCATAATAGACAATTGGCACTGATGACGAAGAACCGGCACCTGGCATAGTCGCGCCGCCCGAGAGAACGCGCTGCGTTACCTGCCACTGAGCATTTGAGCTCGATGTCGTTCCTCCGTTTGTGACGCTTGGAGATAGTGTGACCGTAGCGCCCGGTTCAGCTGTCTGCGTGTTACCGGTAATTGTCGTTGTCAAATTGAAGTCAGACCCGCGGTAGCAGAACCACCCCAGTTGGCTCGATTTGTTCCACTTAAAGCCTTTGTTCTGGCCCAGCGCGACGGTTCTTGCAAATGCCTTCTCAACCGAGTACCAGCTGTACATGCCGTTTCCCGGGTTGGCGGGGAGTGGATCGGCTGGTTTACTGTATAGGTAATAGTTGGTATACCCACCAAAGAATTCACTTGAGCTGTTATTACCATTTTGATCACCAATCTTCCAAGAACGTACTGCGTCTTGGTTGTTAGGTTCATTCTTATTAACCAATACATAGGCGAAGAAGCCGCCAGTGGTGCTACAGCCGCTGACTACCGTATTTCCTCCATTCACGTTTCGAATGTTATACGGGTCGGCATTTGTTTTGTAGTACCGCCACACTGCGCCAAAGCAGGTTGAGTAGTTAAACGATGAACACCCAGAGGATCCACCACCACCACCCGGGCCCGCCGATTGCGCTCCGACGTCTTGCGGTGACGCCAAAACACCCAAGGCACCAAGGCCGACGATAAAGAGGCTGACAAAGAACTTTTTAATCATTGAAGCCCTCTCCAGGAATCTTGGCTAAGTATTCGTTCGACTTATCGACATCCTCGAGCAGTTTATAGGCATAGGCGATTTGTGCATAAATAAGATACAGGTTTTCGGGGTCATTAGCATACTGCTGTTCAAGTTCAAGCAGGGTTTGAAGCGCGTCGTTGGCTCGGCCAGTCTCGGTCTGTAATGTCGTCTGGGTAAGCTTTGCCTCAACAATATAGCCCGGGTTTTGACTCTTCTCGGCAGCCTGGATCTCGGCAGCAACAATCTCTTCAGCTTCTTGAATTGATTGTTCTCCGCCAGCTGCGACTAATTCGGTAACCTTTGCTTGCTTTTCGCGAAGTGCCGGTTGATAGCTCTTGCCCGTTGCTGGTACGGTTGTTTCTTCAACGGTTTCTGTTCGGGGAGTAAATACGCCGCCAAAATAAAGCATCGCCACAACGCCACCAGCAACCAATAACACAATCCCCACAATGGTCATAATTAGTCGTGGCTTTTGAATTCGGCTCATACTCGGCGCGCTCCTTTTTCTAAAGTATAGTATAGCGCTTATGCGAACACAATTACAGTGCGACTCTTATTATCGCGAGGCTGTTTCCATCAGAACGCGGCGATGTGTGTCGTTGGTGATGTCGGCTTTTCCGATAAGCAGGAGTGTAAATTTCTCAGGATCACCCGCCGCTTCTTCTGCATACTTCCACATTCTTGCCGTTCCGTTATAGTAGGCAAGGTCTTTAAACCATGGCAGCGTATCCGTGCCACGCATAATGCGCATGACGTTTTTATACGCCGCCTCTTTCGCATGTACGATATCCTTTTCGACGACCTCTGTCGACTCATCAGCCTTTTCAAGCAGATTGATTCGCCACATAACTTCATGGACATCACGGAAGTCCTTGGTATCGAAATAGGCCAAGCCGACGGTCAAATAATAATTCACTCCGGCCTCCTCATACGCACCCTTCGAGGCTTGCTCCATTACTTTCCCTAACCCCTCTTCAGCATCGTAATAATCGCTGAGGCCGGTCGCTAAGATGGCGAGATCTGTTTCCGCACCCGTCACCGATCGCATCATATGTACACCAATCTCATGCGCGATCAGGCCGCGTAGCTCTAAGGGGGTCACGTGTTTACGGTTTTCAGGGATCTTAATCACCTTTTCGCTTGCGACAACATTAATAGCCGCAGCCTTTACGACCACCACCGTCCAGCCTTCGGCAGCCTCACCAAATTCTGAAGCAATGATATTTGTGAACACGGCCGCAATTGCCTCTGGATCAAACTTTTCAACGCCCTCAGGAATATGCGAGAACATCCCCCCATAGAGATATTCTGCAATGCCCTTCATCGACTGAACCGTTTCGTCAGACGGCCTAAATCGCTCGGTTGTTTGGTCGAACGGAGGAATGAGGGCATTGAGCTCATCACGAATCGCCGATTGACTAGGTGTCAGTTGTTTTTCACCAATACTATCGAGTGCTTCTTGAAGGAGGCTTCGATAGGTCACCTCATCGGGCGCGCCAAATAACTGCTCGTTCAACTCCATAAACCGTAGTCGTGCAGCGGCAGCCACCGACTCATCTTCTGAATGGGAATCTCTCGTCGCACGCAAAAGCTCGTAGATGTTAAGATAGCGGTCTATAAAATCACCGTAGGCATGACGCTTTATCGAACCTTCATCGAATTGGCTCAAAAGCTGGTCACCAAATTCAGTCACCTGTGCGACTGAGCCATTAATATCGAGTGCATTCAGTTTTTTGTAGACATGCTTGGGATTACGAACTTCACCAGAAAGAAATAGTTCTTGTTGTTCTTGTGCATTGGTCGGAACAAATAGCTCAATCGGCTTTGGTTCTTTTTTTGCAATCTCAGTGTATAGCTCCTCAACACTGCGCGATGGCTGGTGTTCGGGAGACGAATGTTGCGGCTCTGTTGAAGGAGTGCTCATATGACCACAGTATAGCACGAAGGCCTATCTCGCCGGGAGCGGCATCTGTTATAATGGCTTGAATGAGTTTGTCTATTGGTATCGTTGGTCTCCCAAACGTCGGAAAATCGACGCTTTTTAATGCCCTCACCGACAACAATATTCTGGCGGCTAACTACCCATTCGCCACAATTGAACCGAATACGGGCATGATTGCCGTCCCCGACTCCCGGCTCGCTGTCTTGCAAGAAATGTATGGCGCCGCTAAGGTGATTCCTGCGACGGTGACGTTCGTCGATATTGCCGGCTTAGTCGCAGGCGCCAGTAAGGGTGAAGGCCTCGGCAATAAGTTCCTTGCCAATATTCGTGAATGCGATGCAATTGTGCACGTGGTGCGCGCCTTTGAAGACAGCGGTGTGATTCACGTTGACGCAACCATTGATCCAAAAAAAGACATTGAAACGATCAACACCGAGCTGATCTTGGCCGATCTGCAGAGTATTGAGCGCCATCTGCCGAAACTGGAGCGTGAAGCCAAAGCGAATCCCCTCGCCCGCCCAGAAATCGAAGCGCTGAAGGCGCTGTCGCACGAACTTGAAAAAGGGGTGCTTGCCTCTGAAGTGACCAGTGTGAACACAGAAAGTATTCAAGGCCTGCCTCTCCTCAACGCTAAACAAGTGATTTATGTCTTTAATGTCGATGAGCAAACCCTGGCAAACGATAGCCGCCGAGCCGAGCTGAGTTCAATTGTTGGCGGTGCACAGGCCATCTTCATCTGTGCCAAGCTGGAAGAAGAGCTCCGCGGCCTGTCTGATTCAGATGCCTCTGAACTGCTCGAATCGTATGGCGTCAGCGAATCTGGCCTCGCCCAGTTGGCGAGGGCTGCCTATAGTACCCTTGGGTTACAAAGCTACCTGACTGCTGGACCAAAAGAAGTTCGCGCCTGGACAATTCATCAAGGCGATACCGCGCCGCAGGCTGCAGGCGTCATTCATACCGACTTCGAAAAGGGCTTTATTGCTGCCCAAATTGTCGATTTCGATGACCTCATTACTGCCGGTAGCGAAACGGCTGCCAAGGCAGCCGGAAAAGTTCGCACTGAGGGTCGTGACTACGTGATGCGGCCCGGTGACGTGGTTGAGTTCCGCTTTAACGTCAGCAAATAGAATCGCTCTCGGTTCCCTTTTGCGCCGGCCACCTCACTATCTTGCTTGTCGACAATCACAAACTGGTCTTTTGCCCACTGTTCGAAGTCTTTTAAGATACCTCGACGTACTGAGTCATTTTTAATAACCCCGTTGTTGGTAAGTCCCGCGCCAGCTTCGAATTGCGGCTTCACCATGGCGGCAATCTTTGTCTGTGGACCGGCAACATGTGCTGCCAGGTGCGGCAAAATCTCTCGGAGGCTAATGAATGAAACGTCAATCACAATAATCGATGGTGTTTCACTCGAAATAAAATCTCGGATGTCAGTTTTCTCGTGGAGTTCGATTCGTGCGTCGTTTCGAAGACTCGGGTGTAGCTGCTCGGTACCGACATCAACCGCAAATACTTTCCTGGCACCGTGCTGCAGCGCATAGTCGGTGAAGCCGCCGGTGCTACTGCCCACATCGAGGACAACTGCGTCTAGAAAAGAAAGTTTCAACGCGCTGGCGACGCTTGCCAACTTCATGCCTGCGCGACTGACGTATCGCTCTTCTGCTTCGAGCGAAAGCTCGGCGGTTGGCGCAACAAAAAAACCAGGCTTTAAAATAACCTTGCCATTTACTTTCACTTTACCCAGCTTAATGTAGCTCTCCGCCTGTGAGCGCGTTTCAGTGAGGCCCTGTTCGGCCAACGTGTGATCAAGCCGCTTCTTGGTCACGGGATGCCCTTAAGTGCTTGACTGCTTCAACGACAACGGGCAACTCACGATCTTGTCGTGAGGAGAAAAGAGCAACGGATGAGAGTTCGATGGGACCACGAGGGGGAAGGTCTCTTCCAATAGGAACAAATCTCGGCTGCACCGCGGCAAGCTCTCGATCGGATGGACGATCGAGTTGACCAAACGACTTCGCTAATGCGTGTATAGCAAACCACTGTTTCTTATCAATATTTTTGACGTGTCGTGCTCGCTCGCCCCTGTACCTCCAAGAACGAAATCCAAGTCGTGTATCTAACATCGAATCTTCATCTTGAAATGAAAGGTCAATAATATTTCGCAGGCGAGGCGTGAATGATTCAGGCAATTCCATCCAGTCAAAAAGGCGGACGTGTGGCGGTAAAACCGTGAACTCTTCACCAAGCTCAAGCCTTTGTGGAGTAGCGGCAACAATTACTCTGTCGTAGCCTTCGCGCACTGATTAGTCTTTCTTTCGCTCGCGATACTCGCCCGTCGTGGTATCGACAGAAATAACATCGCCAAGCTTAATAAAGGCCGGAACTTTCACTACTAAGCCAGTTTCCAGAGTGGCATCTTTCAAAACACTACTCGTGGTGTCGCCCTTTACGACGTCTTCGGTATACGTCACCTCAAGGAAAAGATTCTTTGGCAGATCAACGTTAATCACGCGCCCATCGAAGAACTGCAGCCCAAGGCTATCACCCTCTTTCAGGTATCCCGCGGCCGAGTCGACAATGTCACGAGACAGTTCAAACTGTTCGAAGCTTTCGGGGTCCATAAAGTGGAAAGTATCACCATCAGCGTACAAATACTGTACCGTCTTGTTGGTCACTTCAGCTGAATCAACTTTTTCCTGACCCTTAAAGGTTTTTGGAATCACTGAACCGTCGATCAAGTTTTTGAGCTTCACGTTCACAATACTTCCGCCACGACCCATGACCTTTTGGTTATAATCGATCACACGAAACGGTTTGCCGTCGATTTGAACGACAACACCTTTTTTAAGTTCAGTCGGTTGGTACGACGCCATCAGGGATTATCCTTGGGCGACAAATGGAAGTAATGCAAGGTGACGAGCGCGCTTGATGGCGACAGCCAGTTGGCGTTGCTGTTTAGCGCTCAGGCCAGTCTTACCGATTGGTTCAATTTGCCCGTACATGTTAATGAATCGTTGCAAGGTTTTGACGTCTTTGTAGTCAAAGTACGCAGGAGTGTCTTTCTTAGATCGTTTCTGAATCATGAGTTTCTACTTTCTTTATTCCTAGAAAGGAATTTCGCTTAAATCAATTGGTTTATCTTCGATGTCTTCAATGACAACGTCGTCAGTTTTGCGGGCGTTGGTGCGGGGAGCGCTGTTTTCAGACGCGCCGTCGCCACCATTTGGCCCATCAAGGAAGGTAACGTCAGTGGCGGTGACTTCCACGCGTGAGCGCTTCTTGCCCGTCTCTTTGTCGTCCCAGCTATCTTGGCGCAATCGGCCCTGAACGAGAACACGGCGGCCCTTGCCAAGGTATTGCATGACGAGCTCACCAAGTTTTTCCCAGGCGGTGACGTCGAAGAAATCTGCGGCGTCGTCTTGACCACCTCGGTCTACGGCAATACTAAAGCTTGCGATCGTTTTTCCGGTGGTAGTGGTGCGCTGCTCTGGGTCTCGGGTCAAACGACCCATAAGGATGACTTGGTTGATGCTCTTTGCCATGATTACTCCTCTTCTTTAGTTTCGGTGCTTGCAGCTGCCTGTTCGGCAAGAGCCTTACGGGCTTTCACGTCGGCTTTTACCAAGAGGTAACGAAGTACTTCATCGGTAATGTTGAACGTGTTAGAGATCTTGAGTGGTGCCTCTGCAGGCAGTTCAAGGTCCATGTATACGTAGACAGCAAAGTCTTCGCGGTTGATTGGGTACGCAAGCTTCTTCTTGCCCCAGTTGTCTTCGCGAGCGATGGTGCCGCCGGCTGCTTTAATGATGTCGCGCACTTTATTAAGTGGCGTCTCGAGATCTGCTTCCAGATCAGGGTGAATCAGAACGGTAAGTTCGTATTCTTTCACTAGGCTCTCCTTTTGGAATCCTACTCTTTCGAGCGGATGCTTACACTTCTTTTATGTCCTGTAAGCTTGAGTTAATAACATGATTATTATACCTCATCTCCTCTGTTATCGCAAGTAGTACCCTCTTAGCGTACGCCGCGCACGCATCGGGTTCAAGGCAAACAATCAATCGGGTAAGAAGAGTGTAAGAATTCTAGAGAGAGGGGTTAGCCAAGCTCTTCATCGTCAGCAGCGGCTAAGCCGCCGCCAAACACATCATCGAGGCTGCTCACCAGTACGTCACGAGGGCGGGCACCGTCAGCTGGGCCAATCAGGCCCTGTTCTTCCATTTGTTCCATCAGGCGAGCTGCACGGGCGTAGCCAACGCGCAGGCGGCGCTGCAACAAGCTAGCGCTGGCTTTGCCACTATCAATCACCACACGAACGGCGTCACGGTACATATCGTCGTCTCCCCCGCCGTCAAAGTCCATCACCACGCCACCCTTGCCATTGAGGGTCACCGGCTGGCTGACCACTTCGTCGTTGTATTGTGGCGGTGATTGGGCACGCAGGTGATCAGTGATCTTGACGACTTCTTCGTCGGTCACCCATGCACCCTGGATACGCTTTGGCTTACTCATACTCGGCGTCAGGATCAACATGTCACCCTGGCCAAGGAGCTTCTCGGCTCCGATTTGATCGAGGATAGTCCGCGAGTCAATTTGCGAGGCAACCGTAAAGGCAATACGAGCCGGCACGTTGGCCTTAATGAGCCCTGTAATAACGTCAACTGACGGACGCTGGGTCGCAAGTACTAAGTGGATACCAACAGCACGAGCTTTCTGCGCCAAGCGAACGATCAAGGCTTCAACGTCTCGAGCAGCGGCCATCATAAGGTCGGCGAGCTCGTCGATCACAATCACAATGTACGGCATAGCGCCTTCGGTGTGTTCTTGCGGAATACCGGCTTCATCCTGTACCACCACCTTCTTGCTGCCCGATTGAATCATTGTGTTATACGTCTTGATGTCGCGAATCTTGTGTTCAGCCAGCAACGTGTAGCGGCGCTGCATTTCGTTGACCGCCCATTTCAAGGCACTAATGGTTTTTTCAGGCTCGGTAATAACGGGGGTAATAAGGTGAGGAATGTCTTCATACGGCGCCATTTCAACTTGCTTTGGGTCAACCAAAATCAGCTTCATATCGCTCGGGCTGTTGTTATAGAGCAAGCTTGTGAGAAGCGTATTAATCATGACCGACTTACCCGAACCAGTTTGACCAGCGATCAAAAGGTGGGGCATTTTATTCAATTCACCAACCACCGCTTGGCCGGAAATATCTTTACCAATCGCAAATGCCAGTGGCTCGGCACTTCCCTTCCATTGTGGGCTGGTAAGAATCGAATGAAGGCGCAC
Organism: Candidatus Saccharibacteria bacterium UBA6175; assembly: GCA_002422915.1. Classification (GTDB taxonomy): domain Bacteria; phylum Patescibacteriota; class Saccharimonadia; order Saccharimonadales; family Saccharimonadaceae; genus Microsaccharimonas. The sequence goes on from DITV01000004.1 coordinate 55,752, forward strand.
ATCGGCTGCTTTGCGGTTAGGCACTTCAATACCAACCGCTTTTTGGCCAGGAATTGGTGCTTCAATACGCAGGCTCTGAGCGGCAAGGTTCAATGCAATATTGGTTTCGAGCTGGGTAATACGGGTGAGCTTGACACCACTGGGAGGACGAAGCGTGTACTGAGTCACCTTTGGACCAATGTTAGCCCCTTCCATCTCGACATCGATATTAAATTCACCCAGCGTTTCTTTAATAATCTGGGCATTCTGTTGCACGTCACCCGCATCAGCTGGAGACTGCTTCTTCTCAAGAAGATCAACGCTTGGCGATTCCCAGTTGGGGTCAGTGACCGTCACTAGAGCGGCCCGCTCTTCGGCGGCCTTGTCGCGCGGTGTTGAGTCCTTGAAGCTGGAACGATGCGCCGTTTTCTTGTCCTCAGCGTCGAGTGTTGGCACGCCGGCGTTGAGCTTGAATTCAGCAAGAGTGCTCTTCGGCGCGTCGATGGCGGCGGCTTGGCGCATGACCGTCACATTGGCTTCTTGTTCAGAGGTGTCGCGACGGGCCATTTCCCATAGCTTTTTAATAATCGTAATTGGTGAGACGCGAATAATGAACAAAATCGTAATGAGAATAAGCAAAATGTAGATAAAGGCGGCGACGCCTGGGTTCACCAGCAAGAGCATGCCACTGTTCACGAGTGAGCCAACGAATCCGCCGGTTGTCTCACCGCTACTGTTCTTGAGAAGTCCGAACAAGCCAGAAAACCACACCAATGACAGTGCGGTCGCAGCCTTCATGACAAAAGGCAGACGGTTCTCTTCTGCGCGGAAGATTTCAACCGCAACGTAAATAAACAGGACAGGGACGACAAAGACGGCGTAGCCAACGGTGGTAATTGCTGCCTGATAAAGCCAGTCAAGGACCGGGCCACCGAGACCGAACCAGCCGAGAATAAGAAGGAATGAAAAAGCAATCAGGAACAATGCGCCGACCTGTGCCCAAAAGCCAACCGGAAGGGCGTGCTTTGGTGCGACAGGGGCGGATTTTTTTGAAACTGATCGCTTTTTCTTTTTTGCCATAATCTTTATTATTATAGGCGCTTTCGGCGCGTATTGATATTTATATTATAGCAAAATTTACTACATTTTGCAAGAGGCTTATGGTTTAGCTACTCTTAGTAGCCGCGACTCTCAACACGAGCGCGCATTTCAGCGACTTCACTGTCGGGCACCATTGGTGCAGGCAGCTTCTTGGCCGGTGGACGCTTATAGGTGCGAGGGGCGCCGTTTTCATCGGTCGCAATCTGTTGCTTGCCTTCTCCGTTGTTGCGTCCGCCGTTTCCACCGCCACCGCCGATTTCGTTGATTACCGGGATCACGATTGGGGTGCGGCGAGTCTGGTCGAAGAGCACGTGCGTTAGTTCGTCTTTGATTTCCTTCTTCACGACATCAAGGTCAACGCGTCGGCCACTGAAGGTGCGGGCCACTTTTTGCTTGAGGTATTGGCGGATGATGTTCATCAGCTCTTCGCTATCGCGTAGGTAAATGAAACCGCGGGAGATGATGTCTGGGCTGGTGAGCAGTCGCCCACTTCCCTTTGAGACGGTCAAAATCACGACGAACATTCCTTCGCTAGCCATGTGAATGCGGTCTTTCAAGACCACTTCTGACACGATTGCTCCCGAGTCGTCGTACATAATACCGCCGACAGGGACACGGCCAGCCTTGCGGGCACCTTCGGTGGTGATTTCGATCACGTCACCAGAGTCACAAACAAAGATGTTGTCGCGCGGAATCGCTGCTTCTTTTTCAGCCAAACGCGCGTTGTGGACCAACATGTGGAACTCACCGTGAATTGGCATGTAGTAGGTTGGGTGCAAGGCGTTGATCAGCTTCACGTGGTCGTCGTAGTAGCCGTGTCCTGAAAGGTGGAGTGGGCCGAGGCCGGTGAGGTGGGTCTTGCCGTTTTGCACGACTTCACTTCCCTCGCGCATCAGACCGTCTACGGTACGAACAACGTATTTCTCGTTACCAGGAATTGGGTTCGAGCTAAAGATAATGACGTCGCTGTTCTTGATCTTGATGTACTTGTGCGACCCAGAAGCCATTCGGTTCAGCACGGCGCTAAATTCACCTTGTGAACCAGTACAAATAATGGTGACTTTTTCATCAGGCATCTTAATGATGTCTTCCATCTTCATAATGACGTCTTTCGGCACGCGGATGGTGCCAGTTCGAAGGGCGACTTCAACGTTCTGAATCATGCTGTAACCAGCGAAGGCGACCTTTCGACCGTGCTTTTTGGCTTCGTCGAGAATGACCTGCATACGGTGAATCTGGCTACTGAATGAGCTGATAATAAGGCGGCTGTTGGCGTGCTTCTGCATTGCCTGCCCCATACTCTCTTGAATATCAAATTCGCCGTGAGTGTGGGTGCCGTCTGACTCACAGTTGGTAGATTCGTTCATGAAGAGCAAGATGCCTTCTTTGGTGGCAATTTCAGTCAACCGTTCGAGGTCGAACTTGCGGCCGTCGACCGGGTTGTCTTCAAAGCGCCAGTCACCTGAGTCAACCAGCACGCCAAGTGGCGTACGGATAACCACGGCAGTCGCATCAGGAATAGAGTGGTTCACGCGGACGAGTTCAATACTAAAGCTATCACCGAGCTGTGCTCGTTCATGCGCCTCAGGATCAAGAATATGGTATTCAGGCTCGTAGCCGCTGGTGGCTTCTTCCATGGTCTTTTGGAGCATGGCGACGGTAAACTTACTACCGTAGACCGGTGCAGGAATCTTGTCGATAAGGTGGCGGAAGGCGCCAATGTGGTCGAGGTGGCCGTGGGTAAAGACGACGCCGCGAATTTTGTGCTTGTTCTCTTCAAGATAGGTAATATCTGGCACAATGTAGTTAATGCCTGGATAGTCGGAACCGGGGAACAAGAATCCCATGTCGATGACAATGATGTCGTTATCGTACTCGATTGCCATCATGTTCTTGCCGATACCCATTTCGCCGAGCCCCCCAATAGGAATGACGCGGAGTTTTGGTCCGTTCGCTTTTGGCATCTTCTTTTGGTCAGCCAGGCTGAACTGACGTCCGCCGTAGCCGTTGAAGACAGACTTGTTTACCGGAACGTTAATGATGTGCTGTGAGGCACGGGCATTGACGTCGTCGCTGGTGCGGCGTTGGGCACGAAATACTTCACCACGACGGGTTTGCGTGTTGGCAAGCACCGTATTGTTTTGCGAGTTCTGCTTTGAACGCTGGTTGTTATTATTGTTGTTTCGAGGCCGTCGCGAATGATCGTCAGCCTGTGGTGTTGAGAGTCGTTGTTGACCCATAAGTAGTATTTTCTCCTTTTTGTATGAAAATAGTTTCTTTAATTATTAGTAAAATCCCAAGTGAGAGAAGCGTGCAGATGCGGAAAGCAATTCTCGCTACTCTGTATCTAAGTGGCCTTATTGTAGCACGGTAAGGCGATTTTTACAAGGCTGAGCGGCCGTGGATCTGTGCAACAACAGATTGAAAATCGTCGATCAGCGTCTGGCGGAGGCTCCCGTTGTAGAGGGCTGCTGCCGGGTGGTAGAGGGGCGCAACGGTGATGGTATTGCTGTTGAGCTCGACGTCGTGCACCGTGCCGTGCACATCCGCAATGGCTGCGTCGGGTAAAAAATATTCCATGCTGTGGCGGCCAAGCGTAATCACTACTTTGGGCTGAATAATCGCAAGTTCTTCTAGTAAATACGGTAAAAACGCCTGTTTTTCGGCCGGTTTTGGGTCGCGGTTCTTGGGTGGCCGGTACTTCACAATGTTGGTGATGTAGACGTCTCCCCTGTCGAGGCCTGAGAATTCAAGCATGGTGTTGAGAAATTTCCCAGCGGCTCCCTGGAATGGCAAACCAGTCTCGTCTTCTTTCTTGCCCGGTGCCTCACCAATAAAGACGATGTTGGCGTTAAGATTGCCGTGGCCCATAACGAGCTGGATGGCCTGCGAGGCAAGCGGGGCACACGCAGGGTCAGCGTTAATTCTGTTGGCGAGTGTGGTCAGTTGTACTTGTTTGCTGGTGGTCATTACCACCTATTATAGCCTTTTAGGCCGTGCGAACACAGTCGACCGCCGTACCGATGATGCGCTTGCTCCAGCCTTCTTCGCAGGCCTGCTGTTCAATACGTGGACTCGAGAGAAGTTCACGCTTCTCGCAGGTGGAGCCGCTCCCGCTACCAACTTGAGTGAAACCGGCAGCACAGCTGTAGCTAATTGTTGGCGAGGCGGTCACGGATCGGCCACCGTTAATTTTCGTACAATTGTTTCCTTCTCTGGTGTAGCCAGTGCCGCAAGAGAGTGCCTGAATTGCGGCAACGCGCGCTTCACGCTGACAGTCTGTACTTGCGATGGTATAGGTCGCAGGACAGGTGTTCTGCGTTGTTGGGTCTTGGTTCCGGATTTCTATCTTCGTACAAGTTGAGCCGACTTTAGCAAAGCCGCTATCACAGCTCGTCACATAGTTCGCATAAGCCGTACAGGTGCTTCCGCTAAGACCAAAGCCGTTCGGGCAACTGTAGGATGTCGACGAAGTCTTGGCCACTACACATCTCATATCAGGGCCGGTCCCATACGCTACAGCGCCAGGACAACTATACGTAATCGCTACAGTTCGTTGACAGTTCGTTGTACTCACCTGAGTATACCCACTAGGGCAGGACTCTATATATGCAATGGTTGCGCTAATTACGAGTCTGCACTGGTTGGTTCCTGACACAGGTGTATAACGTGCCGGACAGCCTGTGTTGGTTTTAGTAACAGTTGAGGTGCACTTTGTGCTTGAACCAGAGCCCGATTCCGTGTAGCCAGATGGGCACCTGTAGTCAGTTGTAGTTGTCAAGCGAACCGTTGAGACGCAGCGACCTGATTGAAGAGAGTAACCACTCGGACAGCTTTGAGTCGCAAGCTTAGAACACTGACCGCTGACGATCTGGTACCCACTTGGACATCCAGACGAAGTGCTGGCCGTCGCGGCGATAGTACGCGCGCAGTTTGCTCCCGCTGGTGAGTAGCCCGACGGGCAGCTTGTTCGCAATGTTCCGTTCACCGTTACTTGGCTTGAGCAGGTAACTGTTTGAGCGGTGAGTTGAGTCTTCTGGAAGCCAGCTGGGCAGTTGTACACAACAATAAACGGCGCAATCTCTGTCTTCACACAGCCACCATTCTTCAGCGTATAGCCTGCCTCGCAGGTAGCCTGGACTGATGCTGGGATAGACTCTTTGGTTCCACCCTCAATGCGCGAACAGGTTGTACTTGCACCACTCCCCGCTTGAGTATAGCCAGATGGACAACTATATTGTGCGGCCGAAACAGTGGTGACTTGGTCTTTTTCACACACTTCGCCCTTTTCGGTGTAGCCCGAGGGACACGCCTGAATCAATTGCGCCGGCTTAACCTCAAGAATATCAGAGCCAGTACCAATATAAATTGCTTCGTCTGTTTGCGCGCCAACCTCCTCAGCCAAACGAGCATTATATGCCTGCTGCTCACGGTCAGCAATTCCCAAGAAGTAGTTGACCCCATAGCCAATACCGGCGATCATCCCAAACGCCACCACCACCGCGCTGAGTCGCTTGAGTAGCTTCCCAACAGGGATGCGTGGCCGGTCGTGATGCGGCTTAAAGTTAACGTCTGAGCTCGCAAATGGATTGCCCATCGGCGTTGGCGGCGGCGTTTCAACCGGTTGGTACGGCTGATACTGCTGGTTTTGTGGATCTTGCGGGTTCATGATTGCCCTTTTTTGTGTTACTTATCTCGATGCATCGAGTTCTTAAATAAAAGTATAGACCGATATTTCTATCGGTCAATACCCTTATGCTTTGTGTGCACTTATCTGTACTTATTGCGCGTCTTTGAGGCTCAGGCTCAAGCGACCACGTTCATCGATGCCGGTCAGCTTCACTTTCACGATTTGACCTTCGGTCAGCACGTCTTCAACACGTTCGACTCGCTCGTTTGAAAGCTGCGAGATGTGCACCATACCGTCGGTTCCCGGCATGATGTTGATGAAGGCACCAAAGTCTTTAATACTGACAACGCGACCTTCGTAGATCTTGCCGACTTCTGGTTCTTCGGTCAGGCTACGGATCCAGTCGAGCGCCTTTTCGATGTTCTCGGTATCTTGCGCTGCAACGGTGATGAGACCATCGTCCTTGATGTCGATCATGGCACCGGTTTCAGCAGTAATCTTGTTGATCACTTCTCCGCCCTTACCAATCACGGCACCGATCTTGTCAGGGTTAATCTTGATCTTCTCGATACGAGGCGCGTACGGGCTCAGCGCGGCACGTGGTTCGGCAATGGTTTCAATCATGTGCTTCAAAATGTGGGCACGACCGGTTTTAGCGGTCATCAGCGCGTCACGCAGGATTTCAACCGGCAGACCATGAACTTTCATGTCCATTTGCAGGGCGGTAATACCGTTGGCGGTTCCAGCTGACTTAAAGTCCATGTCGCCCGCAAAGTCTTCTGCATCGGCGATGTCTGAAAGAATGTGGGCCGTCTTTCCGTCCATAATCAATCCCATGGCGATACCGCTAACTGGTGCCTTGAGTGGCACACCGGCGTCCATGAGGGCCATGACACTGCTACAGGTTGCTGCCATAGAAGTTGAACCATTTTGGCTCATAATCTCGGTGACGCTACGAATAGCGTATGGGAAGTCTTCTTCGGCCGGAAGCACTGGCATGACGGCACGCTCAGCGAGGTAGCCGTGGCCGATTTCTCGGCGACCGGGGCCACCAAGACGCTGGACTTCACCAACGGTGTAGCCTGGCGCATTGTAGTGGTGCATGTAGCGGCGTTCGCCGTCGTTGATCTCCATAGTGTCGACCATTTGGGCATAGCTGAGTGGTGCAAGCGTCACAATGTTGAGCGCCTGAGTAACACCACGGGTAAACAGTGATGATCCGTGAGTACGCGGCAAAACGCCCACTTCGCTGGAAAGTGTACGGATCTCATCGAAGGCACGACCGTCGGGACGTTTTTTGTCTTCAACAATACCGCGGCGAACGTCTTTGTGCAGGGCGCTCGTGAAGGCTTCGTCGTATTGGTCACGGAGGGACTTGTACTCGCCTTCTTCGTGAGCGGCGGCCATTTCTTCGTGGAAGGCCCAGCGAAGTTGGTTGACCATTTCGTTGCGCTCTGGGTATGGCTTGCGAATTGCTTCGCCGAACTTACCCTTTACCCAGGCATCGACAGCTGTTTGAATGGCTTCGTCAGGAAGGACGAGTGCGTAGGCTTGCTCGACCGGCTGAACCTTCTTCACCAGTTCTTTTTGCAGCTCAATCGCTGGCTGGTAGTGTTCGAATGCCCAAGCAAGCGCCTCGGCGACGACTTCTTCATCAACTTCATTCGCGCCGGCTTCAACCATCGTAATGCCACTTTCGATACCAGCAACCACGAGGTCAAGGTCACTGGCGGCTCGTTCTTCAGGGGTCAGGAAAGCTTTAAACTCGCCGTTGACGCGGCCAACACGGAGACCCGAGACAGGACCGTCAAATGGCGTACCCGTGAGCATCAATGCGCTTGAAGCGGCGATCATCGCAATGGTGTCAGGGCGGAAGGTTGGGTCGAGGCTTAACACACTTGCAACGACCTGTACTTCTTGGCGATAGCCCTTTGGAAACAGTGGTCGAATTGGGCGGTCAATCAAACGACCAATCAAAATGGCTTCGTCACTTGGGCGACCTTCGCGCTTAATAAAGCGGCTGCCACTGATCTTACCGGCTGCATAAAATTTTTCTTCATAGTCAATCGACAGAGGAAAATAGTCGAGCACGACCGGGCGAGTACCTACCTGTGCGGTCCCTAGCACGACGGTTTCGCCGTAGGTTACCAGGACTGAACCGGTTGAACGAAACCCGACACGGTTGACTTCAAGTGTCAGCGGCTTGCCTTCAAACTCAGTGGTAACTTTAATAATATCCTTGCCATAGGGATTGATTGTTGGCATATTGAACCTCCTTAGTGTTCACCCACTGTGTCTTATTGAAGCGAGTAAGTAACGGGTAGCGGAATGTGATCGTGCACATTGCTCTATCCAGCACTTAGTCGCGTGGGATTAGGACTATTATAGCAGATGTAACGGTGGTATTATATGTCTACTATGATCCGTCTGGATCCGCTATGCGTTCACGTTCGGACGAGCCGAACCTCTCGCGCTTCTTAATTAAAACAATTATCTAAGGAGGTGTTATGACAACACGACGAGTTAACGTGCGCGGAATCATCTATAAAAACGGAGAGCTTTTAGTCACAAAGTTTCGCCAAGAAGACGACAGTGAAAGTAAGCACTGGGGAACCTTCGGTGGCGGCCTTGATGTCGGCGAATCGATCGAAGCCGGTCTCTACCGCGAGATGATCGAAGAAACAGGGATTGCACCAAAAATCGGTCGCCTGCTCTTTATTCAACAGTTCTTTGATGGCGAGAAGGAGCAGTTTGAGCTTTTCTTCAACATAACGAACGTCGATGACTACGCCGCAATCGAGCTTGAGGGTACCAGTCACGGATTACTTGAACTCACGCGAGCCGAATTCGTGAACCCTAAAGAGTCGTTTATCTTGCCGGCGTTTCTGAGTGAGATTGACCTAGCGGACTATATCGAACACGATCGGCCTGTATACCTATACAATGAGTTGAAATAAAAAGAACTCCGCTTACTTGCGGAGTCCTAGCTTTGCGACGGTTGCCTTGTAGGCTTCAAAGTCGCTGGCTTCAAGATACTTCAGAAGTTTCTTGCGGCGCGCAACCATTTGAATCAGGCCGCGACGACCCATGTGGTCGTGCTTGTTCGTCTTGAGGTGTTCGGTGACCTCTTTAATACGAGTCGTCAGCACAGACACCTGGGCTTGTGGGCTCCCGACGTCGGTTTTGTGAGTTTGGGTCAGGCTGAATGCCTTTGCCTTGTTTTCTGCTGTTATCATCGACTGTGTACTATAGCAGAGTTTTGCACACCTTTCAACCCCTTCTCGTGAAGATGTGACGGTGGCTGTTTCGGGGGTCATTACATTGACAAAATAGCTAATGTATAGTATAATGACCACCGTCTTAGGCATTCCGCCTTCGACGCTCCTTAACGCAGAACATTCTCCCCCTCCCCGCGAGGGGTTGATCGGATGTTCGCTCAGGAACGCAGAAAAGGTGGATTGCCGTCCTGGCAGTTCAAACCCCTACAGAATAGAAAGGAGGTGGTCTTCGTGACCACCACACCCATCGCAACACACGACCACGCACCGGAAGCTACGACAGCTCCGGAAGAGCAGGCCGTTCAGACGAGGCGTTCGCGCTTCGTCTTCGGCGGTTTCTTGGCGGTCGCCGCCTTCTTCACGGGGCTCGCCCTGTTCCTCTTCGGGAACATCGGTCTCTACGGGCCGATCCCCTACCCGTGGTTGGCAGGCCTGATCATTGGCGTGTTCAACATCGCGATCATGATCTACCCGATCGTGCAGGCCCGCACCCACAAGGCGCAGGCCAAGGTCCGCACGATCGTCGCTATCGCAGCGATTCTCGTGGGATTCATCGTGACACCGATCGCGATGTGGCTCGGACAGATGATCGTGGGCGACCAGAATGGCAATGCCGTGAACTACGTTCTCGGCGGAATCGCTCCGTTCGTGAATGCCATAGCGGCGTTCGCCCTGGCGTACATTACGCCGGCCCAGCGAAGCATCATACCGGACCTCGAAGTGCAGCTGGAGGTCGCACGCACCACGTTGGCACGCCGTCACCAGGAATGGACCGACGCGCGAGCTGAAGTGGATGCACTGACCACGTCCCGCAACACCAAGAAAGAAGGATGGGAGAGCCTCAACACGGCCGCGCAAGCGGCCGAGAAGCTCGTGAAGAAAGCGAGCAAAGTGCTCAAGAAGGCGGACGTCAGCAAAGAGCTGACCGAAGCCAACAGGGCACACCCGCTCGCAGAGCAGGCGCTGACCGACCACCTCGCTGAGATCGCTGAGGACAAGAAGCTGGCGAAGGCCGGTTTGTCCGAAGAAGTCCGAGAGGCCGCCAAGGAGCGTCTTGTCGACCTGAACCGGGTGCTCCCTGAGAAGGAAGTGGCGGTCCAGGAGGCTCTGAGCCGAATGAAGCAGGCGAAGAGGAGCCTCGAAGCTTCCCCTGAATTCGCGGCGCTCGACGCTCGTACCGAGGAGTCGGTCAACGCCAACAAGCTTCGCGATGCAACCCAGAAGGAAGTGGACAAGATCGAGAAGCAGCTCACTGAGGCCACGAATACTATCTCGCAGAAGGGTGACCTTCACGCGAGGCAGCAAGCTGAGGTGGCGCGTCTGACCGACAAGATGGAGACGGCTCGGCGCAATGATGGAAACATGCTGCGCGACGTTGTCGCCGTACCGTCTGTCGCGTTGGTGCTGGCTGTCATCTTCTACCCGGGATGGTACATCTGGGTCGAGACGACGCTGAAGTCGACCGGGCTGTAACAGCTTCTCGGTCGTCCGAGTGGGTGGCGGGCTCTTACAGCCGCCACCCACTCGACCCTTCAATTCCACCTTTTCTGCATACACCTTACCATTTCTTTAAGCCCGACAATCAACGAGTTGTCGCGCATAAAAATGTGGTAAATTGCGCGACGCTTATAGAGGAGAAAAACCGCTCACGCTATTGACAATTACGGTATAAAATGATAAAATTCAATAGATATGTGGGAAGTGCTCCAACACCTATCGCATCGAGGGAACTTGATGCGAGTCCTTACTCATGCCATCGTCACCATTGTCACGGTGTTCTTACTGGCAGTTATCAGCAGCGTTCCTGCCTTTGCTGCCGACCCCGCTCGATGGGATGGTGACAAAATCCTTTACGAAGGCTTCACGCACGACCAGCGCACCGCCGATGGCACAAAGCCACCACGACTCAACAACAATCAGATTTACTATGTTGCTGGAACAACCCCTGATCTCCTAGGTAACGGGGCTCAAGCACGCGTGATTTACTTCGACAGCGGTATTACGCTTGATCGAACCGATTCAGCGAATCTCCTCGTCTTCTCTTTAGACAGTGGTGGTAACTACGGCACTGTTATTTCTGGCCCTACAAAGATTGCTCTCGTGCCCAAAGTGCTCAGCCCATCAAATACCCAAGCCGGATGGACCGGAGACTCCCTCACCTTTAATGGTATGAACTTTACCGGTAGCGGTGGCTCACCGCGTATTGCCAGTGGTAACGGGCCCCCTGCAGGTAGCCAGTACTACTCAAACGCTAGTACCCCCGGTCTCGATGGCCGCGGGACACTTCGTGTGCTGTACTTCCCTGCGGGTGTAAATGTCAAAGAACAGACAACCGCCACCTACGCCGAGTATGTCATCGAGTCAAACGGGATCATCGGGCAACAGACTGGCGCGAATCAAACCGTGACCGTCGTGCCAGCCACCGTTGCCGACGGCGGTAACGTCAACCCAGACGGCAGCTCGGCAACAAGCTGTAATGTTGAAGGAATTGGCTGGATTGTTTGTCCGGTGACCAACTTCCTAGCGTGGGCAATGGACCGAATCTTTGACCTGATTGCGGGCTACCTTGAAGTCACACCACTTTCTACCGACACTTCTTCGTCGCTGTACCAAGCATGGAATATCATTCGAAGCATCGCCAACATTGCCTTTGTGATCGCCTTCCTCATTATCATCTTCTCTCAGATCACCGGTGTTGGTCTGACGAATTATAGTGTGAAGAAGCTCTTGCCACGGCTCATCATCACCGCTGTGCTCGTGAACCTGTCCTATTTCATCGCCGCCATTGCAGTCGACCTTTCAAACGTTGCCGGGTACAGCGTTCAATCAATCTTTGTGAGCTTGCGCGAACAAATTGAAATGGCTAACCCAAACCGGATCGTGACCTGGGAAAGTGTGACCGGATACATTTTGACGGCAACTGCCGCTGGGACTGCTGCTGCAGTCACGATTGGTGGTATCGTCATTAGTTCGGGCGCCAGCCTTTCAGCAGCGTTGGTGCTCCTGCTCCCTATGCTGGTTGGCCTCATCATTGCCGTGCTGGTCGCTCTGGTTGTATTGGCCGCACGACAAGCACTTATCATCATCCTGATTGTATTAGCCCCGCTGGCGTTTGTGGCGTTCCTGTTGCCAAACACTGAGAAGCTGTTCGATAAATGGCGCAGCATCTTCATCACCATGCTGGTGTTCTTCCCACTCTTTGCGCTCATTTTTGGTGGGTCTCAACTTGCTGCCCAGATTATTATTCAGACCGCCAGTGGCGACAATGCTATTAACATCATTCTGCTTGCTATGTTTGTACAAGTGGCACCATTGGTACTCACACCACTCCTGGTGCGATTTAGTGGAAGTATCATCGGTCGTATCGCCGGCTTCGTCAACGACCCAGGGAAGGGACTCATCGACCGCACTCGTACCTGGAGCAAAACCCAATCCGAATACCTGGCTGCTCGAAACATGGCTCGACGCGACCCGGTCCGCTCTCGTCAGGTCTTCCGACGATTCGCACTGAGTATGGATGAGCGAAGGCGACAGCAAGAAGCACGACTCGCTTCATACAAAGAAGCAGCCGATGCCCGTTGGACTAACTCGCAAGGCTTTAGTGACATTCAACAAGACATGCGCTACAACCAAGAACTTAAGACTACCGGTGAAGAGCGCGCCAGCCTTCGCTTTGAAGAGTCGCGTACCGGCAGCGCCCGCGTCCGTCAGCTTGATCTCAATGCACGCCAAGTACGTGCGCAGCTGGATAATGCCAAGGTTTCGGCTGATATTCAGTGGGACTCAAACCGTTCAAATATGGTTGCCCAAGAGCGACTTCGTTCTCGTGTCCTTAAAGACCAACTCAGTGCGATTCATTCATCTCATGATGCTGAGTTCGAAGAGTTCAAGGCCGGTCGCGCCAGTGCTGGCACCCCAGTAAGTGCAGCCGTTTCTGCAATGATGCGCCAGTCACAAAACGATACTCGTTTGATGGCCATGAACGCGATGCGGGCTGAATCTGCCAAGCGCCAGGTAAATGAAGAGCTCACTGCTGCATTGAAACAAAATACGCAGCGTATTGACGGCCAGCTCCTCCAAACCTACGCTGGAGGTATTCAAAATGTGAGTGGCGCACAACGCGCACTGGCTGCGGCGATCGCCGCTCAGGACAAGGCATCTGCCGAGGCGCAATCAAACGCGCTCACCATTCTGGCTGATGCAAACCTTGGCGATAACGTTGTCACCAAGATAGCCCTTGGCCAAAACGCGGGTACTAGTATCATCATCACCGAAGATATGCGTAAGGCTGCGACTGCCAAGATCGCTGGTGGCGCCAACGCGACTGAGATCCTCAACCTCATGACCGAGCTTGATCTTAACCCGTCAGCCGCCAACCAAGATATTCGTCAAATCTTCCACGATGAGCTTATCAAGAACCCGAACAAGCCGAAGTTTGCTGGAGCTGGTATTCTGGCCGAGGCCAAACAAGGTCTTGCGCCACTGTCTGGTAAAGCTCGTATTGATGAATGGATTGCGCTCACCATCAACTCAGATAAGCTCAGCTCTGCCGAGGTACTGGTTACCCAGGACAAGGATTACCTCACGGCAATCCGCGACACACTTCGCAGCAACCTGTCCTCTGTTCCAATTTCTTCACAAGCCAAAGCGAATATTCGCCAAGCATTGGCAATGGCACGCCGCACCCCACAATATGCTGGTAAGATTGCTGAGCGTCGCGCTATCCTCGATGACATTGAACGCTACCTATAGTCGTTCATAACGGAATCAAGATCGAGGGCATCTTCTACTGAATAGTCCGCAACCTTCGTTCGCCTCAGCTGTGTGCAATAGGCTGCTGAACCAAGCGCCTGGCCTATGTCTTGTGCAAGCGTACGAATATACGTCCCGCTTGAAACGTGCACCCGAATCTTAATTTCTGGGTATGAATACTCAACGAGGTCGAGTGAATATACGGTCACCTGGCGTTCGGGCATTTCAACCTCAATCCCCTTGCGGGCGAGGTCATACGCTCGTTGGCCGTTGATCTTAATGGCACTGTAGATGGGAGGACGCTGAGTGATCTCGCCGGTAAAGCGATGTAATACAGCGTCCACCTCTTCACGTGATGGCTCTGGGCCGTCAACAGCAACAACCTCTCCTTCGGGGTCACCCGTCGTACTGGTCTGGCCTAAGCGTATGGTGGCTTCATATTCCTTATCGAGTTTGGAATACTGCATGGCATTACGGCATTCTTTACCGGTCACAATAATCATCAGGCCAGTGGCAAACGGGTCGAGCGTACCGGTGTGGCCAACTTTCGCCTTCTTGCCAAGCTCCTGGCTCAAGCGGCGACGAACGCGCGCCACAACTCCAAAGCTGGTCATGCCAGCGGGCTTATCAATTAAAAGAATACTGTCTCCGTGCATACCGTTCAGTATACCCTAGCCTAGAGTTGGCCGGGGATTTTGAACTGAGCAGGGTCATTCGTCGTCACTGCAGCCGGTGTAATGGCCGGTGCGGGCGCGACAGGTCCTGGAGTAGGTTCAGAGGCGAGTATGTCGCCAAGACGCTCTGGTACCGGTGGCGTTAGCGGTGTCAATGGCGCTACCGGAGCCATAGGAGCCGGAGGTGCGTAGGGGCCCGTGGGAACCGCTGGTGTAGCAAGCGGGTTAGCTGAAAAGTCAGGAATCGCCGGTGGCATTGGAAGGCCAAGATCACTTGGCGATGGCGCGACGGGAGTCACTGGCGTAATCGGTGCGATCACAACAGGGGTCGCAGTGGGCGGTGCCGGTTCAGGGGCCTGTGAGCCACCCAGAACATAACCTGGTGAGGCAGATTCATTGGCGTTCATCGGTGGTGGTGTTCCCTCACCTCCCAAATACGAATGGCTTAAAATCGTCTTGTTCTGTTCGTTTTCGGCCTCTTTACGGGCATCGTCTGCAGCTTGCTCGGTCGTCGCATTTAAGGTACCGCCAAGAGTTGGTTCGACCACTGCAGGTCCCCCGCTTGGCGCGGTGTCGTCTTGCAAAGCGTACACCCCGGCAGCCGTGGCATTGGCAGTGTGATCAAGCATGTCGGTGGCCTTTTCAGCCGCCTGTTCTTGCTGATGCGCTTTGACGCGCTTGTCCATTTCTTCTAGGGTTTCAGAGGGCTGATGCGTAATAGATAGACTGTCAGAGGATGGCGTAGCCTCTGCTGGTGTAGACGTAGTTTCGGATTCAGATGGAGAAGCGATTGGTCCCTTTGAGCCATCATACGGTTCTTCAAGCTTTGTCGCGATCAACTGTTGGTCTGCGCCAGCAGCGATAAGTTGCGATGCCATTGTCATTACCGTGGCAGTCGTGTGCTTGTTACTAAATCGTTCGGTTGCGGCAACGATACCCGTAAGGAGTGCTGTTGCACTTTGTGCGTCGAGTATTAAGGTGTCTTTGTCGGTTTTCAGCGCATCGGCAATGCCGGCGAGCATTTCGCTCAGGCTACTGGCACCCGATTCGTGCCAATCAATACCACCAAGTGTGCTGGTTTGATCGCCGGCCGTTACCGTCACAACGGTCGCATCGTGCAGGATCTGCCCATGATCTACTAGGGCTTTGTCGAGGTGATCCTGATTATCAACGCCAAGCGCAAGCACCAACTCAACATTGTAGTCACCCTGACTAAACTCGAGGTCGTTACTGGTAATTGTGGTTTTGTAAGGAGTGATGTAGATCTTAACCGAGTCGCCTTCAACCTTATAGCGAAGGTGGTCGGCCTTCTCTTTATCGAGCGCAATAATAAAGTCACGAAGGCTATCGGTCGTGTCATCGAGTACCTTTTCGGGCTCGAGGAAGGCAATCGCAGGAGGAACCGTGCCACTAAACACGGCGGTTGCATGCTTGCCAAGACTATCAAGCATCAGTGTCATACCAATTGCTGCCGCCAAAGAATCAACCGAAGGGTTGTTCGAGACCGTCACGAGAATGTTGGTCGAGCCTTGTATCTTCTCGATCACCTGTTGTTTGGCTTTTGTGTCGTCCATAGTGGTGTTTTCTTTTTTGTGTTATGAGGGTTAGCCTCACTATAGCATAAGGGGTTTTAAAGCGTCAATAAAAGTCCCCTGCCCCTTTACATTTTAGGACTTTTCCTCTATAATCACCCCTTGACTAGATACATCACGTAAGAGGTAAAGGAAACGAATGCCAATCATCAAATCCGCTATTAAGCGAGCAAAGCAAACTATTAAGCGCCGAGACCGCAACGTCGGCATTAAGCGTGACATCAAAGAAGCCGTCAAAGCTTTCCACGCAAAGCCAAGCGCTGAAACACTTTCAAAAGCACACAGCGAAATTGACACCGCGGTAAAGAAGAATCTTTTGAACAAGAACACCGCCGCTCGCCGAAAGGCAGGCCTCTCTAAGGCTGCCAAAGCTGCTGGCGTCAAACTTGGCGTCACCAAGAAAACAACTGCTAAGCCAGTTGCGGCAAAAGCACCTGCTACCAAAGCTGCCCCTAAAGCTGCTGCTGCGAAGAAGCCTGCCGCTAAGACAGCTGCTCCAGCTGCTGCCAAAAAAGCACCAGCCAAAAAACCTGCTGCTAAAAAGTAAGCTTACGCGCTCCTTACAAAATACACCTCATTGAGGTGTATTTTTCTTATAAGCTCGCGAGCGTCTTCTGGATAACGAGCCACGGCTCCCCGCGAGAAAGCTTGAGGTCGGCATCGGCTTTTGCAAACAGTCGAAGTGCTCGTCGGATGCCGTTCGGGCCTAGTCGACGAGCCTGCGCTGCAAGTTTACCCGCAACGTAAGGGTGAATACCAAAATCTTTTGTGGGTGTGTCCTCTTTACTGGCCAGTCCAACGGCCGCCAATTGCACCACTTGGGACGAAAGGAGCGCGAACAATCGATATGGTTCTTCGGTCAATTCGAGTGTCTGAAGAATCGAATATACTTGGCTTTGCTTTCCTTGAAGGGCCAGCTCGAGGATCTGAAAGACGCTCTCAGTCGGGTTTGCTTCAACATGCTCATCGATACTCGCAGTGGTAATCGACGAAAGGTGCGACAGCTTCTCGATAGCTGACGCCAGCTGCCATTGATCAAGCCCGACTCTCGCCACGAGGTGACGCGCCAGTGAGCCAGAAAGAGCGATTCCAGCCTGCCTGGCACGCTCTTCGACCCACTGCTCTGCCGTACTTCTGTCTTTGTCGGTCCAAAGTAGAAATTCCTTTACCGCTCCCCCGCTTTTTAACACTTTATAGGTAGCGGTTCGTTTATCGGGTTTTTCGTCGACCAACACAAGGTGAGTTGAATCGGCGACTCGCTCCAGCCAATCAGGAAATTGACTCCATATGTTGGTATTTTGAGAAAGATTACGAATAATAATTAGGCGCTGTGAAGCAAATAACGTTGCACCCATTAAAAGGTCGGGTAGCTGGCGCAGCTCCAGTTCGGTGCCATCGAATCGCTCCGGCTCTTCAGGTGAAGCAGCAATAATCCGCGACACTTCATCGTGCACTGCAAAGCTGTTTTCTCCAATCAACGCAGTAATCATGTCTCTAGTATACCTTAGGGAAGCTGGCAGACCGGACAGGTATGCGTGCCGCGGCCAGCAACACGTGATTTCTCAATAACTGAATGGCATCGTGGACACTCCTGGCCTTCGCGGCGGAAGACGCGTGCAAAATCCATATAACTCCCCTTCTTCCCCTCAGCATTCACATAATTCTGGTTTGAAGAGCCGCCTTTTTCAATAGCGAGATTCATGACGTCGCGTAACTCACTGTAGAGCAAAGCGAATTCGTCTTTGGTCACCGAGCCCACCAAGCGCGTCGGATGAATTTTGGCACCCCACAGCGATTCATCAGCATAGATATTCCCCACTCCTGCCACAACGGATTGGTCGAGGAACGCCGCTTTAATTGAAGTTTTGGCACGCCTGGTAAAGCGAGCGGCAAATTGCTCAGCGGTGAAATCGGCAGCTAGTGGTTCAGGCCCCACCTTCTTCATAAAATCAATCTCTGGCACTTCAAGTGTTGGCAGTAAGCGAACCCAACCAAACTTACGTTGATCGTTAAAATAGAGGGTTGAACCGTCGGTAAAGTTAATTGTGACGCGGGTCGAGCGGTCCGGCAATGCATTCACTAAACTATCATTTGGGTGGCCAGCGCCAAAGCGAACCCCGTTGGCGACAAACACCAGCTGGCCAGTCATTTTTAAATGCACCATGAGTGTATAGTCAGTGCTCAGCTCAATAAGCAAGACTTTTGCGCGGCGATGAATTGCCGTTATCTCAGCACCAATCATGAACTCATCTACATCGGTCTGTGCGTTCGGGAAGCTCTTTGGGTTGTCTGTTGAAGCGGCCCTGATTGTCTTGCCAACAATCAAGCCTGAAAGCCCTCGTCGTACTGTCTCGACTTCAGGGAGCTCAGGCATACGGCCTACAAGTTAATCTTGTTGATGGTGGTTCGGCCAGACGGAATCTGGCTCACAAACAAATTAGTAAGCTGGTCGACACTGGCATCGAGTGAACCGGTTGAACCACGGCAGGTTGAGGTCCACAGTTGCTTCACTACTTCTTCTTTGTTAATAATCGCGAATTCGACGACACGTCCAGTCGCACAAATGCCTCGTACGTCGTTTCGGTCGCCGGTGAAGGCTTCCCCGCGAGCCAGTTCAGCGCGATCAAGGGCAAACACAAATTGTTCATAGGCTGCGGTATTGTTTGCAAGACGGACTTCATCAACCACGCGATCAAGATAGCCGTTGTATGTCACGAGGCTTCGAGCGCTTGGCGTGACGGTGATGCGGTATGACTGGAACGATTCATCGGCAACAATCGGGCCACGAACCGTCATGGTCACGCGTCGGTCGGCGTCGGTGGCAAGTAGTGCCTCACGGCTGACATCGACTTTCTCGGCGGTTTGCGGTGTTCCCGAAAAGAAGATGGCACGTGCCAAAGAAACGAGCGCAGCAATCGCAATGACGCTCACTACGACGATAAGAATGATAGGGACAATACGTGAGTTTCGATATCTAGCCATGTGTTTACCTTAGTGCTTTTCTGAAATGTTGTCAATTGAGGTGTTGTCCAGCAGAAGCGTTCGCAGCGCTGCAGTACTCTCGACTGGAGTCGTGAAATGGAAGGACTGCATGCCCACCGCTTCGGCGGCGTCGCAAAACGGCTTGATATCATCAATGAACAAACACTCTTCAGGTAACACCTGTAGCTTCTCAGCAGTTTGTGTGTAGATATGCGGGCTTGGCTTTTCGAAGCCAAGATCGCCAGAGGCGACCACGACCTCAAACAGCTCATCAAGTTCACCAGGCAAGAATCGGTCATCAAGGCTCCTGCGGCTGCTGACGTTACTGACCATTGCGAGCTTATACTTCCCTTTCAAATCAGCGAGTAGCGCAATCGTGTCCGGCTGTCGCGTATTTCGCATAACGTCAAGCACTACTCCGAAACAATCAAACAATACTGCCTTTATCACAAATCACCCCAGCTTTTTCCGGTGCTGACATCGACTTTCAAACGGATCGCCAATTCAGGTGCCACCGCTTCCATGGTTTCGCGCAGCAGCGTGGCAACAGCTTCAGCGTTTTCAGCAGGACATTCGATCAATATACTATCGTGGATTTGTAGAATCTGTTTTCCGAGTGTGCCAAGCTTGGCATCAACCTGGCGCATGGCCCGCTTCATCAGGTCAGCCTCAGTGCCCTGAATCGGCATATTAGCAGCTGCACGCTCTGCACCGGCTCGCACCATAAAGTTGCTACTGGTAATGTCCGGCGTTGGGCGGCGACGTCCGTAATAGGTCGCGACGTAGCCATCGGTGCGGGCCTTTTGAAGTGTCGCATCGATGAAGTCGCGAATTGGTTGACGAAGCGTGAAGTAGCGATCAATGAAGTCTTTGGCTTCGCCAAATGACATGCCCGTGTTTGCCGCAAGACCGTGGGGGCTCATGCCATACAGTACGCCAAAGTTAATCACCTTTGCGGCGCGGCGCTGATCTTTCGTCACGTCATCCATCGGAATACCATACACTTCGCTGGCAGTTTTAGTGTGGACGTCAATGTCTCCATTAAAGTCCTCAACAAGCGCCGTGTCGCCCGCGAGGATGGCTGCTAAACGCAGCTCAAACTGCGAGTAGTCGGCACTAACGAGGACATTGCCCTCGCCTGCCACAAATGCATCTCGAATCTTTCGTCCGAGTTCGGTGCGAATGGGGATATTTTGGAGGTTCGGGTTAGTGCTGCTGAGTCGACCAGTGGCAGCGACATCCTGGTTGAACGTCGTATGAATACGATTGTGCTCATCGGCGAGTTTAGGTAACGCATCGGTGTATGTATTTTTTAGCTTCGCCAGCTCGCGCGTTTGTTCAATGAGCTCGATAATTGGATGCTGGCCCCGCAACTTATCAAGCTCAGCCTGACCAGTACTATAGCCAGTCTTACCCTTTTTAATACCGGTTGTAGGGAGCTGCAGCTTGGTAAAAAGCACCTCTGAGAGTTGCGCCGGGCTTCCGATATTAAACTCATACCCGACCATCGTATACATTTCTTGTTCAAGTGTGTTGAATCGAGCCGACAGCTCTTCGGTCATCGTGTGCAAAACCGCTGGATCGATGAGCACACCAGTGTGCTCCATCTCGAAAAGAATATGCACGAGTGGAAAATCGTACTCACGAGCGATCGTCGCCACTGATGGCTCTTTTTCAAACGCAGCCAACTGCTCGTCGTAGACCTGCCAAAGACCAGCTAGTACGTCGAGTGGGTCTTCTGATTCTGAGGCAATAAGCCCGGCCAGCGAACGATCACGACGCAGTGGGTCGATGAGGAACGCAGCCTGACGAATATCGTGAATCTCATTGAAACATACACTCACCATTTGGGCAGCGAGTTGGTGATACAGTTCCTTTACGTCGTAGCCAAGCACCGTACCGAACTCGAGTGCTCGCCAGACGGTTGCGTCGATTGAGCTAAGCGGCGCACTCATGGCGGTGGTGCGATTGAGCGACAGCCAAAGGGTATCGTCGATACAATGCATCAAGACTGGGCCATCAATTGAGAGTGTTTCGGGCCAATCAACCAGATTCAACGCAGCGCGCTCGCTCACGACCGGCTCTTTTGGCGTCACCTGGGCGCGCATATGTTGCGGTAAGCGCCGAGTGAGGGAGTGAAATTCGAGTCGCTCAAGAATGTCGGCAACTTTCTGGATATCAATATCTTCGATGCTGGCAACGTCCCAGTCTAAATCGATGGGCGCATCGGTCCAAATACGGCCCACCTCTTTGCTCATATACGCAAGCTCTTTACCGGCTTCGAGTTTCTTGGCAATCGATGGCTTAATGTCGGACAAGTGCTCATACACCCCATCGAGCGTCTTGTAATCCTGCAACAAAGAAATTGCAGTCTTCTCTCCGATACCCGGAACGCCCGGTAAATTATCGGATGAATCACCCTTGAGTGACTTCAAATCGAGAAACTGTTCGACGCCAATCCCGTATTTTTGTTCAAAGTGAGCAACGTCGAATTCTTCAAGATTTGAAAGGCCGTTTTTAATAGCATAGACCTTGGTATGTGGACTAATCAGCTGCAGAGCATCGAGATCGCTCGTCAGGAGGACTGTTTCAATCCCCTTCTCGGTTGCCTGCTTTGCGAAGGCTCCAAGAATATCGTCGGCCTCGTAATCATCGAGTTCGTAAAACGGCCAGCCAAAGGCGTCAAGCAACTCGTATAAAAGCGGAATTTGGGCATAAAAATCATCCGGCGCTGGCTTGCGGCCAGCCTTATAATCGGGGTAGATCTCACGGCGCTTCCGAATGTTCGTACCGCGCTTGTCCCACGCCACGGCCACATAATCAGGTTCGAGTTTTTTTATCAGCTCAATCGCAATCGACGCAAAGCCATAGACGCCACCTGTTGGAGTGCCGTCCGGAAGGGATAGGTTCGGCATGGCATAGTAGCCGCGGTAAAAAATAGATTTTCCGTCGATGACAGCAAGGCGTTTCATACCTTTAGTATACAGGGTTAGCCTTTATTACGCGCCGCCGAACTGTCGTCTGCGAAGTCTCCGACGTTCACGCTCGCTCAGTCCACCCCAAATACCAAACCGTTCATCGTTTTGAAGAGCGTAGTTGAGACATTCAGCCTTGACTTCACAGCCACTGCAAATACTTTTTGCATCTCGCGTCGAGCCTCCCTTTTCTGGAAAGAACACTTCCGGGTCAACTTGTTGACACACAGCATCTTTCTGCCATGCAAGTGCTTCATCATTATCGTCAACGCGGGGATATTTCTTCTCTAGGTATTTTCTGACTTCAATTGAGGCCCACGAGCTATCAGTCTCAGACGACCGACTACTCTGAGCGACAGTACTGCGTACGGACGGAGTCTCGGATGGCGGCAAAAGTCGGTGCTCTTCGATACTCGTCGCAAGGATGTCTTTTCTTTCTTGAATTGTGGATTGCTCAAGGAGTTTTCCACTCAACATTCCATGTGCGTAGGAGAAGGCCTGCTCTTTAACGGTCACTGATTCTACCTCCTCGCTTTGCAAGAGGAGCGTTTCTAGTTTAGCCCGACTTTTCTCAGACATCGCTCGCTGAAGCCCTTTTACGCGAGCAATTGCCGTAATGATTCCATCAAAGTCATGCTCATCCAGGTCGAGATCAGAAATGTCCCCGAAGACTTCTCTCAGAAACTCAATCCCCTCGGGAGTATAGTATTGCGTGAGAGAACTCTCTTCAAGCTCGCTCGTGCTGCTTGAAATAATCGAATACGCTTCGAGTGTATCGAAGAGGTCTATGCCGATTTGAGACATTTCCTCGCGTACGTGAGAGAGTAGCTCACTTAAGCGAGCCATTGCCCGAGCTAGCCTTTCCTGTCGAACCGTATCACCAGATCGTGTAAGCTCGGCGCTTTGTGTCTGCATCTGCTCAACAGTGATCTGAAGAGCTTCTGCTTCGAGCGTTAATTCAAGTTCTGGATTCTCATTAATAAACTGGTCGTCGTAAAGAATGGTCTCAATTGTCGCTCTGGCGCGTTCTGACATTGTATACTCCCCTTTTTTGTACTTTCATCATAAGCGACGGTTCACGCTGAAGCAACCACTACCGTTTATCTGCTACTATGAATACATGACTGAACACCAAAACCTCAAACTGATTGCGATTGTCGGGCTGACCGGATCGGGTAAATCAACGGCCGTCGACTACTTTACGAACAAAGGAATCCCCAAAGTGCACTTCGGCAACATGGCCTACGAAATGATGGCCGAGCGTGGCATCGAACAGGGTGAGGAAAATGAAAAAACCTTCCGTGTTCAGATTCGCGAGGAGCAAGGCCCCGATGTGTATGCTCGTCGCATCGCTGATCAAATTAAGCACCTGGCAAGCGCCGGTCAACACCGCGTGGTGGTTGATGGTATCTACTCTTGGGACGAATATGTGTTTATGAAACACGAATTCCCCGGAGAGCTCACGGTTATTGCCGTCGTCGCACCAAAGCACCTTCGCTATCGCTGGCTTGAGGACCGGGCCGAGAGGCCGCAAACCCCACAGGTTTCAATCGACCGTGACCGCCACGAGATTCAAGACATACAAAAAGGCGGCCCCATCGCGGCAGCCGACTTTTTTGTGATGAATGACGGTACTGTTGAACACTTCTACGAACAGCTCGATGCGGTCGCCGAAGCAATCGAATTCTAGCTCAAATACTCGTGCAGCTTCTTTGAATCTTTGTGCTTGCGCAGTTTCGCCAGCGCTTTTGCTTCAATTTGACGAATACGTTCGCGGGTAACAGCAAACTCTTGGCCGACTTCTTCAAGGGTGTGGCTCTTGCCATTTTCCAGGCCGAAACGCATCTTAATGATCTTTTGCTCGCGGTCAGAGAGTGTCGAGAGAATCGCCTGGACTTGTTCTTTCAGAAGCTGAGAAGATGCAGCCTCTTCTGGTGTGGCGCTGTCTTCATCTTCAATAAAGTCACGAAGAACAGAATCTTCATCGTCACCATCGCGACCAACACCGGCGTCGAGCGACGTGATGTCTTGCTTGATCTTCATGACGTATTCGACCTTATCCGGTTCCATCTCAAGTTCTTTGGCTAATTCTTCGATGGTTGGTTCACGGTTGAGCTCTTGGGTCATACGACGCTGGGTACGGAGCAGCTTGTTAATGGTTTCCACCATGTGCNNATGGTGCGGGCTTGGTCGGCAATCGCACGGGTGATCGCTTGGCGAATCCACCAGGTTGCATAGGTTGAAAACTTAAAGCCCTTGTCCGGGTCGAACTTTTCAACGGCACGAAGCAAGCCGGTGTTGCCTTCTTGAATCAGGTCAAGAAAATCAAGGCCGCGGCCACTATAGCGCTTGGCGATAGAGACAACAAGGCGCATGTTGGCTTCGGCCATTTTGTCTTTGGCACGCTTTTCGCCGGCGACAACGCGGTGCGCGAGGGCAAGCTCCTCTTCTGCTGTCAGGAGTGGGATTTTTCCGATTTCACGCAGGTACAATCGAACGCTGTCGTCACTGGCATCGTCAAAATATTGTTCCTGGCTTAAAAGATCTTCGTCGGTATCAACTTCGTCTTCAAGGTCTTCAAGCGCTGGCTCATCGACATCACTGAGGAGCGGATCGATTACCGCAGGCGCAAGTACTTCGTCGACGCCTTCATCGTTAATTGGTTCATCTTGTAATGGTGCGGCGTTTTTCTTACCTCTGGGCACGGGGTATCTCCTTTATAAGATCGTTGAGTTGTTGTCTGACGTCAGCTGCATGAGTGTCATCACCCGCTTCTTCAGCACGGCGCAGTTCATCGGTCAGGGCTGTTTTTTGTCTCAGTTTGTGTTCGGTTGTGAGTTGGCGGATCAGTCGGGCGGTTTCAGTAGTGCGGTCTTCATCGCTCCACGTCCCGTAACGTGCATCGGCCTTCAATAGTACTATTTTCACATAGGTTGAAATGTTTTGCAAGCTGTCGGGGACGTCAACGACCATTGCATCGTGGGATTTGATAAAGCTGAACAGCGCCTGGCGGTCTTCGCCGGCAAACATCTCGGGCGTCAGAAGCGCGATGAGGTCACGGGCACCTGGAGTAATTGCCGCAACAGCCAGTAAACTATCTTGATAGAGCGCCGGATCAGTCCCTTCGAGCGGCTGGGCCGACTGAACAACTTTCTTCTTCGGCGATTCGTCTTCTTCAATCACTCCGGCTAACTTATCGCGCAGCGCATCAAGCGTTGCGGCGGTATACTCAGAGATCTTGTTAAGATAATGCTCCTGTTCAACAGGGTCAGCAAGGCTACGCACGACGGCAAGTGCGGCAGTGGTAAATTTACGCTTTCCAATGGCCGTTGTGAGATCTTCACGCTTGGCATAGTGGTGTAAAATCCAATCGACGACCGGCTGCGCGGTGTCAATCGCTTGCTGCCAAAGAGCTGGGTCTTTTTGAATGACTTCGTCGGGATCCTTGAGCCCCTGTGGCAAAGAAATAATCGTGAGATCAATCCCTACCGTCTGAGCAATCGGAATTGCCCGCTCGGTGGCAGCAATCCCAGCTGCGTCGCCATCAAACGCCAGTCGAACATTTGGGCTGAGTCGAACCAGTGCTTTAAGGTGGTGGTCGGTCATAGCGGTTCCGGCAGTAGCAACAACTTGAGCAACGCCCGCCTGATGGCTACTGACGACGTCGAGATTACCCTCAACAACCACTGCGTAGTCACTTCGTCGAATGGCCTCTTTTGCTTGGCTGAGGCCAAAGACGTGACGACCCTTGTTATAGAGGAGCGTTTCGGGGGTATTTAAGTATTTGGGTGCGTTCGGTTCGTCGGCCAGAATCCGAGCGGTAAAGCCAATCACCTGCCCCGACCCATCCATGAGCGGCACCATCATACGACCGCGGAATAAATCGCCGCCGTACCGATTGACGAGTCCGGCCTGTGATAGTTCCTGGTCGCTAAAGCCTTTTTTCTTGAGGAATGAAACCAGTGCGTCACCCGAAGATGGGGCGTAACCGATCCGGAAATCTTGCACTACTTGCTTTGAGAGTTTTCGTTTGGTGAACACATATTCAACGGCGTGCGGATTCTTCAAGAGGCTTTGCTGATAGTACTGGGTCGCAAATTCGTGCGCTTCGAGCAGTCGACGTTTGCGTTGGGCAATTTCTTGGGCCCCTTTTGAACTATAGGCCGAAAGATCGACACCAGCCCGACGGGCTAAGAGTTCGATGGCGCCGCGGAAATCGACACCCTCAACTTCCATGACGAAGCTAAATACATCGCCACCTTTGTTTGATGAGAAGTCGTGCCAAATGTTCTTATCGGGGCTAACATAAAAGCTTGGCGTTTTCTCGCCCGTAAACGGACTCAGACCTTTATAGTTTCGGCCGGCGCGCTTGAGTTGGACATACTCCCCCACCACATCTTCGATGTTGAGTCGAGAGCGAATTTCTTCTTTTGCGTCCTGCATATCCTGATTATAGCACCCTTTACCTCTGTTACTGTTTGTGCTTAAATGAGGTCATGTATCCAAACCAACCGCAGCCGTTTCCGCCAACACCCTCCCCGACTCCGTCGCCGGCTGATTTCTTAAATCAAATTGCCCCCCAGGCGCCGCAAAAGAGCAGCTGGGGGAAGAAGCTGAAGCTCATCGGAAGTATCGGCGGGACGTTAATCGTTCTCGTCATTGCGCTTGCCATCACCCTAGGTGCCATTAGCAGCGCCAATCGTGAGCCAGCGCAGAAGCTGTCTGCACGGTTATTAGTCACACAAGACATTGCAAATGATGCGCAATCAAATCTGAAATCAAGTCAGCTACGTAGCCTAAATAGTGATCTCCGCCTCTTCTTTACCAACACCTCACGTGATATTGCGACCCCGCTTGAAGCCTTCGGCGTCACCGCCGAAACAGTCCCCGATCGTATTACGGCTGAAGAGACGGCAATTGGTGAAGGGGTCAGTAATCGACTTGAGGATGCCCGACTCAATGCGGTGTTCGATCGTACATACGCCCGCGAGATGGCCTTTCAACTTTCAACGATGATTGCCTTGCTTCAACAGATGTATGACGCCGCTCCGAGCGAAGCGACCAAGACGTTCCTTGACACAACCTACAAGAACTTGCAGCCAATTCAACAAGGATTTGCTGACTTTAATGAACTGAGCTAGTTCTCGGTTACCAATCGGTAGCTCAGACGAGCGAGGTCTTTGATTTCTTCGTCATCGAGCTGGCCTGAGCAAATAATGGTGTTCCAGTGCTTCTTGTTCAAGTGGTATCCGGGCAGGACTGATTCATATTTCTCGCGTAGGGTTTGAGCAAGCAGCGGGTCACACTTCAGGCTGACACGAAGTGGCTTGCTGCCATCAGCGATCAGGGCAAACAACTTGCCTTCTCCACTTTCTTTATGGCCAACTTTATAGACGCTTGTGCCTTCGCCAAAGGGAAAATCAAGCCACGTGTTCGGAAAGCTGAGCAAGTACTCGTCGAGTTCAAGGTGCGTCATTATTTGACCCTCTTCAAGTAGTAACGCAGCTCTTCGATGCTCCCCTTAATGTCAGAAAGAGCACGATGTGCTTCTGGCTTGGCAAATTTCTTCTTAAACTTTCCTTCAAAGACAACCTTCCAGGCGGTGACGTCGAGCATGCGATAATGTAGTCGGGCATCAAACCGCGGCCACTCGTTAATAATGAAGCGACGGTCCATATGAATTGAGTTTCCTGCCAGAAGCACAGGCTTGTCGGCGGGAAAATGTTCATCAATAAAAGCGAGTAGTTCATTTTCGACGGTTCGTGCCGAGCGGCCCTGCTCAAGATTCTGCTTCACCAGCGCAGCGCGGTTCTCGGGGTGGGCATCATAAAAGCTGGCAGATGGTCCTTTGAACATGCGCTTTTCGACTAGTTTCGGGCCAACCTTCACCGCCGCTTCATACGTAGCCAGCTCATTAAAATCCCAATCGGTGACAATCGCACCGATCTCTAAAATCCGGTCTTCGATAGGGTCGAGGCCGGTCATCTCAAGGTCAACCCAAAGAATTCTTTCTTGGCGGGCGTTGGCAGCTTTTTTATCCATTGAGCCTATTATACCTTCTGACTAGGGATAAACCGCAAACTGAGTGAATTAATACAGTAGCGCTGATCAGTCGGTGTATCGAAGCCCTCACCTTCAAACACGTGGCCAAGGTGGCCCCCACAGTTGGCGCAGGTTACTTCAGTTCGCTTCATACCGAGTGTCGAATCATCATGAAAGAGCACGGCGCCGGGTTTAGCGTCATAAAAACTGGGCCAGCCACAATGGGCGTCGAATTTAGTACCACTTTCAAACAATTCAGTGCCACAGGCGGAGCACGCATAGGTCCCCTCTTTAAATAATTGGTCGTATTCACCACTGAACGGGGCTTCGGTTGCCTTGTTGAAGAGTACCTCGTACTGTTCATCAGTCAACTTCTCTTTGTAGGGGGTACCGTCGGCCACTACGACTTCTTCTTGTCGAGCTTAGTCAGCCCTAACGAGTGGAACACAACGTAAACAACAAGTGCGATCACTATAAAGTTCACCAGATCGTTTAGGAAGATACCGTATGAAATAACCGCTGGCTCACCACCAGCTGAACCAATCGTCCAGGTCAGGCCTTTAAGGCCGTCCGCCGACCCAAGTGCAAGGCCAATCGGTGGCATCACGATATTATTGATAAGGGACTGCACGAGTACAGTAGTCGCACCACCCAAGATAAGTCCAACTGCGAGGCCGATAACCCCCTGGGTGCGAATAAAATCAAGAAAGCCTTTCACTTGCTTACCACCAACAGTCACCAAGCCAGTAGCGGTTTCTTTTACGACGACAACGGGTTGTTTTTTAGCCATAGCACTCCTTATTATCTGTACCCATTATAAACCATACGAAATCGTTGAGGGTGTGGGGCTGGCATCGCACTAACGCAACGCCAGCCCCTCCACCCTTACAGCTCAACGTCTTTGAGAAAACGGAGCACGTGACGCCGGGTGGCCACGCCAGCGACAATCACAACTGCATGCGAAACACTGATCGCGCCGACGGCATACAACTTACCGATCGCCCGGTTGTACTGGGTCTTGGTGAGCTCCATCCCAACCATGCGGCCGACCTCCACCCAGGCGTTGTCCTTGTGTCGAAACTCCAAGACGCCGTGTTCTTTGACGAGAGCCAGCAATCGCCGGCGTAATTCATGCTGCGGTTTAGTAAAATCCATCGCCACACCCTCTCACATAAAACAACGAGGAATTTCCCCGCCGTTCATGCGTCTATACTAGCATATATAATGCAGCTACATCGATGATGGTACTTCAATACCAAGAATACTCAGCCCGTGTGTAAAAACATGGCTCACCCGTCCCAAGATACCGAGTCGAGCGTTCTTTTGTTCGTGAGTGACGTCGCCGGTTGCGACCGGAGTTACTTCATAGTATCGGTTTAGCTCGCGTGCCAATTCATACAGATAGCCCGCAATACGGTGCGGCTCAAGCTCACGTGCGGCACCGCTCACGACATTTGGATAGTCGAGAAGTTTTACGATAATTGCCTTCTCTGATGCGTAGTCATACGCATCAACACTTGCTTCACCCACCCCGTTCGCTTTAAGGATCCTATTTACGCGAACTGCCGCATATTGTACATACGGCCCGCTTACGCCACTTAGTGCAAAAATTGTATTCCAGTCAAATAAAATGTTGGTTCGTCTGTCAGAAACAAAGTCGCTGAACTTAATTGCACCAAGTGCGATCTTCTTCACATCCTCTTCAGACACATCACGATCCTTAACGACCGAACGAGCGCGTGCTTCCGCCTGATCAAGCAGCTCTTCCATCAACACCACTCCTTTTCGGCTGCTCATTTTCTCACGCGTTCCATCTTCGTTTAGCTGGTCAATGACACCGAACCATAGATGTATTAGCTCTGTTGTAATGCCAAGTTTCTTTGCCATGGCAAACAATTGAGCGAAATAAAATTGTTGTTCAGCACCGACCGAGTGAATCACGCGGTCGGGATGCCAGTTCTCTTCTCGATACAAAAGGGTTGCGAGATCGGTGGTCGCATACAGAGCTGCGCCATTACTCTTCTGAACCAGCAATGGCACGTCAAACCCATAGTCATCAAGGGGGACAATGATTGAATTGTCTTCGTTCTGAACAGCAATGCCAGAAGCGAGTAGCTTCTGAACAGCTTCCTTGCCGCGGGAAGCAAAGAACGCCTCGCCAAGTTCATAATCTGTCGAGATCTTGAGGCGCCGCATCACGGCATGGATATGATCGAGCGATATATCGTTGAATCGTTTGCTGTACGACACCGCCTCTTCATCACCCTGCTCATACCTTAAAAGCCAATCCTGGACCTCTGTTGCCAGTGTCGACTCACCCTTTTCTGCTTCATCCTTGAGCGCCTTTTTTGTTTCTATGTAAACACGGCCCAATTCATACACACCGCCCTCTGCGAGGGCTTGTTCACTACTAAAATGTAAGAAACCGGTGATCCAAATACCCAGTGGCGCACCGTAATCTCCAAGGTGATTATCGGTAATTACCTTCCAGCCCGTCTCCTCCATCAGGCGACGTGCTGCCCAGCCCTGGTTGCCGGGACGAAGATGCCCAACGCTGTAAGGTTTTGCCATGTTAGGGCTCGGATACTCTACAACCACTGTTTTTCCGGCACCTTCCTGTGAAGAACCAAAATTGTCAGTCCAATGACGAAAAAGTTGGCGTGCAAGTGTTTGAGCATCAACACGAATGTTGATAAAGCCCGGTCCCGCAACACTAACATCGGTGAACTCGTCACTATTCCTGAGCGTCTCGGCTATCTCTTCTGCTACGTCACGCGGTGGCCGACCCAAGCGGCCCGCTAACTGCATCGCAACGTTCGTGGCGTAATCGCCAAAGGACGAGTCGGGGCGAGTGATCACTGGCGTCACATCGACAGAGTACATGTCACGAATCAATTGCTGAAGGGTGTGTTCCATGTGGCTATTATAACAGAGGTGCTATTCCATTAAGCTTGATTCGAGCTGAATCTGGAAATCGTACCACCCGTTTTCAACCAAAAAACCTAGGATCGTCTTATCGAAGCCAGTAACGATCATGAGACCAACAACCAGTAGAATGACACCAAGCACTCGACGGAAGGTCCCGCGCGGATTAATCCCCCATCCAAGCTTCTTAATTAACTTCTGGCCGAAAATGGCAATCAACGCCAGCATAAGCGCAAGCCCAGCAACAAATACAAGTAGGTACCCAAGACCTGCCAACGGCTGAACCGGAAGAATAGTCGCGACAATCAAGGCGTATGTCGGGCTACAGGCGCTAAAGACAGGTCCAAGACTGGCGCCAAGTAACATATCACCCCAAAGACCGCGTTGTTTTGCTGCCTCCCCCATTGTGTTCTGAGCCTTAAAGACGAAACGGGTCTTCAGCGAAATCCATTCCCAAATGCCAGGGAAGATCGTAAACACCCCGAACAGGATAATAATGACACCACTGATGATCGCCCAAACATCGCTTGGAATCCCCAGTAGCAATGTTGACGCCTTCAACAGCACTGTAAAGACGATGATTGAAAGAGACAGCCCCAGAATCACGATAAACGCACTACGTGACTGTTCGCTACTTCCCGACCGGGCTAGTAGGATGGGGATGATCGATACGACACATGGTGCGAGAATTGTCAGTACACCAGCAAGAAACGCAACAAGGATTAGTTCCATCAGGTGTTCTCGAGAACGGCCGCTAATGATTTATCGCGGCCATAGCCAACCCAGGTACTTACCCGATCGCCGTTTGACGCGACCTTTACAAAAGTTGACTGAATCGTGACTCCGTATTTCTGACGAAGATCGTCAGACGAATCATAGTTTACTTTCACTATTTGCACACCCGCTGGGATGGATTCAGCAGTAATTGCCCGTTCGAAAGCACGACATTCTGGGCACCACGCCGCATGGAAAAACAAGATCGTCTCGTTGTAGCCACTGGCCGCCACAACAGAACTGTTGTAGTCGACGTAACGACCGGCTGATAGCGCTGGCGCCTCGCTGGCTGTTGGCGTATCTGGATCTGCGGCTACTGGAGCACTTGGCTCAGAGACCGGTTCTTCTTGTGGAGCTGGTTCTGGTTCAGGCGAGCTGGTTTGCATTGTTTCAGTCACCGGAACGGCTGCGTCGGCAGGCCGAAGTAATAATACGGCAACTAGTCCACCGAGCACCGCAACAATTGCAATCACAATAGGAATGGTTTTTTTTATACTACTTAGTATATGTGGTTTTTACGGTATGAGCTAACGCTGCGGACTGCTTAGCAGCCTTTGCCGCCTTAATGAATTCCACGAACAATGGGTGCGCCCTGCTCGGACGACTCTTAAACTCAGGGTGTGCTTGCGTCGCAATAAAGTAAGGGTGGTCAGTTGCTTCAACAAACTCTACGAGACTCCCATCGGGTGAAGCGCCACTTACTCGCAGTCCACCCTTGGTAATGTCGGCGAGGTATGCCTGGTTAACTTCATAGCGATGGCGATGACGCTCACTGACCGACGTGGCGCCGTACACCTTTGCAGCAAGTGATCCCTCGGTAAGCGTCGCCGGATAACTCCCCAGTCGAAGCGTTCCGCCGGTCGATTCCTTACCTGCTTGGCCGTCCATAATATACACAACATTGTAAGGTGTTTGCTCATCGAATTCGGTGCTGTTGGCGCCTTCGAGACCAGCTCGACGAGCAGCGGCAACCACCGCAACTTGCAAGCCCAAACAGAGTCCAAGATACGGCGTTTTATGCTCAATTGCATAATCGGCTGCCGCTACTTTACCTTCAATCCCACGACCTCCAAAGCCTCCGGGTACCAGTATGCCGTCCATCCGAGCGAAATCTTCATCAGTTACTTCTTCCGCATTCAGCCATTCCAGATCTAGGCCAACCTGTTCGGCCCAGGCTGCTGCTTTTAGTGCTTCAATGACTGAAATGTAGGTGTCTTCGTTATCGAGATACTTCGCGACCATGCCAATACGGACGCGGTCTTCATACTCAGTTGCCTGGGCGGTGACCAGACTACGCCACTGAGACAGGTGCGCCGGCGCGGTATTTCCAGTGAATCGCTCGAGCACTCCACCTATACCACTTGCGGCAATGGTCAGCGGTACTTCGTAGACGGTATGTGCATTCGGCAGTAATATCACCGCATCTTCAGGAACACCGCTAAAGCGGGCGATCTTTTCGGCAATCACATGTGGCGCGGGTTCGTCGGTGCGGACCACCACACAATCCGGCACAATACCAAAGCCGCGCAGCTCGTTGAGCGCATTTTGGGCTGGTTTTGATTTAAATTCTTTACTCGTCGCAATAAATGGTACGTACACCACGTGCACATAAAAACAGTTCTCACGACCAACACGGTTCGCAAAATCACGGATTGCCTCAACAAAGCTGAGGCCTTCGTAGTCCCCGACCGTTCCGCCAATTTCAACAATATGCACATCAGAGTCTCCGGCGGCATCCGCAATCGCATCTTTAATCGCGCCCGTAAGGTGCGGGACAAGTTGGACGGTTTGGCCATGAAATTTTCCAGCCCGTTCATCTTCAATCAACTGAAGCAGAAGCTTCCCAGAGAGCGTCGCGTTCTTTTGGGTAAGCTCCAGGTCGAGGAAACGCTCATAATGCCCTAAATCAAGGTCGGTTTCGGCTCCATCAATCGTCACAAAACACTCGCCGTGTTCCTTTGGATTTAAAAGACCCGCATCTACATTGAGATACGGATCACATTTTTGAATAGAGACGGTGCTGCCCTTAGCTTGTAGGATGGCACCTATACTCGCTGCGGTAATACCCTTACCGACGCCAGACAGCACTCCTCCAGTTACAAAGATATATTTTTGTGTTTTGCCCATGTTTGTGTGCACCTCCATGGGATTTCATTGTAGCACCAAAACACACCAAAGCGCTATATGCACGGTGTTGTATTATTATCACTACACTAGATATGGTGTTTCAGGTGGATTGTGGCGGCGTGCGCCTGCTTCTCGTAGCGGTGCAGTGGGCGATCACCCATCTCCCAGGCCTTTTGAAGTGGAGCCAGTACTTCCCATGAGCGTCGAATCTCATCAGATGTCGTAAATAAATACTTTTCACCGTTCATTGCGGCAATCAGGACGCGCTCATACGCCTCAGACACTCCATCGAAGCTGGACGTCACCTCTCCCTCAACGAACACGTCTTTACTGCCGTCACGATACGTTAATGAGATAGCGGTTTTCTTTTCATGAAGCTGCTTCCCCGTCACTAGTCGGATTGGCACACCCTGCCAACGAGGGTCGTTGCTCTTAAGATCAATTGAAACGAACGTCTCGACAGTGCTTCCAGGGTTATCCACTTCATCGGTGTAGCCATCATACTGTGCTCTAGTAGTTTGCTCTGGGTCTACTGGGTCTAACTGGGTAAGCGCGTCGCGTCGCGCACCCGGTAGCGCCGATAGCTCACCGAGGCCAACCGGCACCATCAACACAAGCGCTAGCAACTGCATTAAATGTCCTTGAATGACGTCTCGCAGCGCACCAGTTTGTTCATAAAACTGAGCCCTGTCTTCAATCCCGAGCGTCTCATACGCTGTAATCTCGATTGATTCAACCGTCTCCGCACTCCAACTGTGGTGGTGTGAGTCAGCTGTTGCGCGAAGCTGAAGCAAGCCAACAGCAACTTCTTTGGCCATATAGTGATCGATTCGGTACACTTGATCATCTTTAAAAAAGCGAGCGGTTCGTTCGATAAACTCATTGGCGCTGGCAAGATCAAACCCAAATGGCTTCTCGAACAAAAGCTTTACATTCGACCCATTGAGACCGGCTTGACCAAGAAAATCAGCAATGTCAGCGGCAGCTCCCGGAGGTACCGACAGGTATATAACGGCCTGCTCATCGTCCTGAAGGGCCAAGGATTCTTTCAATCCTCGGTAATCGTCTGCCATCGCCAGGTCCATTGTGTGTACACGCGTAATTGGCGTCAGCAGCGAGCTATGCGTCGCGTCAGAAATAAGCTCAGCAACGTCGAGTTCTCGGCGAGAAACGCCAAGAATCGACAGTTCCGGCAGGTCATGATGCTCCACGATTTCGTGAAGTGCAGGGAGGAGTTTCCGGCGACTTAAATCACCAGTAATTCCAAAGATAACAAGTTTTGTATGCATTACTTTATTATACGACGTCAGCCTGTCTTGCCGCTTCTTTCGCAAGAGCTTCTTCGATACGTATCACAGCACCAATGTTCAGCTGGTGAAACTTGACTGAAATTCCGTGCTCACGAAACTTTAGCTCAGGATTTACGGTGCGATTCATCGCATCTCTTTTAAAAGGGAGCTCTTGATGCCTCTGCTCGAAATCTGTCAGAAGTCCTCTCGTCACAAACTCAGCGTGCTCAAGGCCAGAAGGATAGGGCGACGATGTTTTTGGGGCAGCGACTTCCAAGAAATCAACTGTCCACCCTCCGCTCACGATCGGCTCGTCGAGGCGTACCACTGCAATCGGCCTGCCCTCTACCTCGACTTCACCGAGTGAAACGCCAAGCAATCCAAACGTTTTAATTGCTCTGTGATACTCTTCCATCGTCTCTGTGCGATAACAAAGATGGTCGAGCTGCGATAACTCATCAGGATGGATTCCAACTTCTTTGAATACGGTGTTTATTCGATCAATTGTTGCATCGTAATCACCGATACTACGGTTGCTCATATCGTTACTTTGGCGCAGATGCGTTGACTTCGTAGCTAGTGTTGGTTGCTTCGAAGAAATTCACGAGCTGCAGGGTGTCGTTGGCACCGGCCATCCACTTAGCTGGGTTTGACGCCTTATAGTGTGGTTCAAAGCCAAGCTCTTCCAGGCGGCGGTCGGCCAGGTACTTCACGTACTGGTTGATGTAGTCGCTGTTAAGGCCCAGGATACCGTTTGGTAGCAAGTCCTTGTTGTAAGCTTCTTCCATTTCAACGCCGTCAAGAATCATTTGCTTAATTTCTGCAGCAAATTCTTCAGTTTGAAGGTCCTCGTTTTCTTCAAGGACGGTCAAAATCAGGTTGATGCCGAACTTAAGGTGCAGGCTCTCGTCGCGCACCACCCAGTCAATCAAGCTCGCGAAGTTACGGAGTAAGTTTCGTTGGCGGAATGAAAGCGCCACCATGAAGCCACTGTAGAACCAAATGCCTTCCAGGATGACGTTGTAGGCAACGAGGTTACGAACAAAGTCTTTCTTCCCTTCGGTTGTGGTAATATCGAGTGTTTGCTCGGTCATGCGAGAGATGTACTTGGTTTCGAAGGCTTCTTTGCGCGCCATTGAAGGCGTGTCGATGTGTGCGTCGTACGCTTTTTCACGATCGATCGGGAAGGTCTCAAGGACGTATTCGAAGCTCATGCAGTGATTGGCTTCTTCCCACATCTGCTTTGCAAGGTACAAGTGACATTCAGGCGCGTTTACATACGGATAGACGCCAAACGCGAGTGCCTTGTTCACGATCAATTCGTTCGGGTTGAAGTAGCTCATCAAGAACGTGATCGCGTGGCGCTCTTCGTCACTCATCTTCTTCCAGTCGGCCAAGTCCTGTCCGAGCTGAATTTCATTTGGAAACCAGGTGTTTGCAACAGCTTGGTTATACAGATCCATTGCCCACTGGTACTTAACTGGCTTTAAGCGGAGTCCTTCTTGAATTCCGGTTCCTAAAATTCCTGGCATATATTCTCCTTTAATTGTTCTTATTATTTTTCGCTAGATTATTGGCAGCCTTCACACATTGTCAGGTCGGCGGGGTCAAGTGGGGCGGCGACCATCCCTCGTGCAGCGGCTTCATCTTGTGCTTGCTGCTGGGCGTTCGCCATAGCTGCGTCAATTGCGGCAAGTTTTTCTTCAAGTGACATTGTGTCGTTGATGATAGTTGATGCGTTCATGTTCTATACTCCCACTTCTTGTTTTTTGGCAAAGCCGAATCCTGATTTTCGCGGTCCGTCCATGCTTTCTGTTTTATTTACTTTCACGGTTGACTGTTCAGCGGTGTGTCGTGGCTTCATGTGTAGGTAATAGGTCGTTTTGAGGCCACGTTTCCAAGCGGCGGTGTAAATGTCGACCATGTCGTCAATTTCACGCGTCTCGAGGTACATGTTTCGGCTAATTGCTTGGTCGACCCATTTCTGCGCACGAGCGGCGACTTCAATGAAGCTGTATGGGCTCAGTTGGAAGCTCGTCTTGTACACGTCTTTCAGGTGCTGCGGAATTGCGTCGATCGTCTGGACGTCACCTTGCAAACGAAGGATGTCTTCCTTGACATCATCCCAAATGCCCAGTTCCTTCAAGTCATGAACGAGGTTCGTATTCACTTCAAGGAACTTTCCGTTAAGCGTTGCTCGCGAGAAGATCTGTGCGAACTGTGGGTCGAGGCCTGGAGTAGTGCCGGCAATGTGAGCAATGTTCGCGGTTGGCGCAACAGCCATAAGTGTTGCATTGCGCATACCCTTCTTCACTTTGGCGCGAAGCGTGTCCCAGTCGAGTCGCATCTTACGGTTGACTTCAACTTTCACTTTGCGGTCGGTGGCAAGCTCGTCGATGGTATCAAATGGCAACATTCCCTTACTCCAACCGCTGCCTTCATATGCTGGGTATGAACCATATTTCTGTGCAAGATTAGCCGATTCATCGATCGCATAGTAACTAATGTATTCAGCCAGTTGGTCGACAAGGTCGTAGGCTTCTTCTGATTCATAGCTGTAGCCGAGTCGTTCAATCACATCGGTGAAGCCCATGAAGCCAAGGCCAAGTGCGCGGTTCTGCTTGTTTGAGTTCATCGCTTCAGGGATTGGTGTGTTGGTAATGTCAACCAAGTTGTCGAGTTGGCGAATGGCGCTGCGTGAACTTTCAGCCAATCGTTCCCAGTCCCATGTCTTATCTTCTTTCAGGTGGGCTGACAAGTTGATACTCACCAAATTACAAACGGCAGTGTTGTCGGCGTCTTGAGGCAACGTGATTTCGGTACAGAGGTTCGACAAGTGAATGGTTGACGTGTTGTTGTTCAAGGCACGAACATTAATCGTATCTTTCCAGGTGAGCCACGGGTGGCTGGTTGCTTGCAGGGTGATCAAAATCTGACGGAATTGATCGCGGGCAGGAATCTTAATGAACTCGCGCATCTTCCCCGCTTCGGCCTTTTTAATGTACTCTTTGTAGGCTTTTGAGAATTCGGCACCGTACAGCTCGGGCAAGTCTGAGACTTCCGCTGGGTCAAACAAGTACCAGTCTTCGTTGTTCTCGACTCGCTTCATAAACTCATCACTGATGAACACGGCCGTGTTCGCAAGACGAGTACGAAGGTACGGGTCACCAGAGTTCTGCTTCAGGTCGAGGAATTCTGGAAAGTTCATGTGCCAGTTCTCCATATACAGAGCGGCGGCACCAGCCTTCTTACCCTTACGAGAGACCGCAAACAACGCAGTATCGATCATCTTCATGAATGGAATGGGACCAGTCGACTCGGTGTTGGTCGTCTTAACCGGAGACCCCGCTGCTCGGAGCTTGTTCAAGCTGATTCCGATTCCCCCGGTTCCTTTAGCGATCCACATTACGTCACGCACACCCTTGGCAATTGACTCCATGTCGTCTTGCACTTCAATCAGGAAACAGTTCGATAATTGTGGGAACGAACCACCAGCATTTACACGAGTTGAGCCACCAGGAACGTAGTCAAGGCTGCTCATGTGTTCGTAGAAGTCGAGTGCACAGGCGGTTGGATCTTCTGCGTTGAAGCTCAGGCCCATGGCAATACGCATGTGCGTAAATTGTGGCACCTCAATTGGATCACCATTTTGCTTGCGGAGTGCGTAGCGATTCTTGTTGGTGACGACGCCGAGATATTTGCTAAGTTCATCTTTTGAAGGATCAAGTGCCTTGGCGAGTTTCTTGAGGTCAAACACCTTACCGTTCATGCGCTCATCGAGCAGACCATCCGCGACGCCTTGTTTCAAGTAATCCGCGAATTTCTCTTCGTGAAGCTTCTTCAACTCGCTTGGGTTCTTATATTCGCCAAGAATTTTGCGGTAGATGTTCTTCAGAAGGAGTCGTTTTGCAACGATATCGAAGTCAGGATCGTCTTTCACGTTTTGAAGTGCCGTGTGCATGACCGCTTCGTCGAGCTGTTCGGTCGTTATACCGTCGAAGAGTGTCAGCTGCAGTTCAGACGCAACCTGAACAACTTTACTTATTTGGTCGGGCAGTCCCTCGGTTGCCTCAACCAACGCCAGATTGATTTGATTGGCGTCGAATGGTTCGCGGGTGCCGTCTCGCTTAACCACTGTGATTGAACTCATTATATGTATCCCCTGCTACGTTGTTGTTTGTTATGTCCTACACACCACCTCCCAAGTGCCCCGCTGTTCGGGGTGCATGAAAAACACCGGTGTAGCGGCCGTGTGTTCTCCTTGCCAAATGTGTATTTTGATGTCAGAACTACATATGTAGTGCTTACGTAAGACTATATGCCCCCACATATAGTTTTTCAAGCGTTTTTATGCAAAAAAGTTTGGTAATTTTCACCACACAACCCATTCCGCTTATGCGACCTCTGTTGAATGATAAATAGTGTTATGTTTCAAATTTACAACGCTATATGTAGCGTTTTGTTGGCGGAGAGGATGAGATTCGAACTCACGGTACCATTGCTGGCACACACGCTTTCCAAGCGTGCGCCTTCAACCACTCGGCCACCTCTCCAGTGCCCCAAGTATATCAGTTGTGATTTCCACGCCACAATGGCGGTTGCTACTAGGCGCATGAGCTCGCATAATGAGGGGTAATGAGCACCGCCAAAACTCCTCCCGTCATTGTCCTCTCGCAGCTGTATAAGCGCTTTGGCCTCGGTGACGCCGAGCACTGTGCAATCGATGGAATCGACCTGACCATCAAAAAGGGTGAATTTATCGCGATTATGGGACCAAGTGGGTGCGGTAAAACAACCCTCTTAAATATTCTTGGATTGCTCGACTCTGATATCGAAGGCTCGTACGAACTCAACGGCGTGCCGGTTGCAACGATGAGCCGGCGGCGCCAAGCGCGCATTCGCAGTAAGCAGATTGGGTTTGTCTTTCAAAGTTTTAACCTCGTTTCACGGCTCACCGTCATTGAAAACGTTGCCCTCCCCCTTACCTATAAAGGACTGCGAAAGGTACAGCGGCTGGAACGAGCCAGTGATATGCTGAAGACGTTTCATCTCAACGAGCGAGAATATTACTACCCACACCAGCTCTCGGGTGGACAAACCCAGCGTGTTGCGATTGCTCGCGCACTGGTCAATGAGCCGTCGATTATCCTCGCCGATGAGCCAACGGGCAACCTCGATTCACGCGCCAGCCACATCATTATGGAAGAGCTCTCTGATCTACATAAACGCGGTAACACGATTATTATGGTTACCCATAACCCGCGCCTGACCACCTATGCCAGTCGTGTCATTACCATGATTGACGGAACCATTGAAAGTGACACCCAGAAGAAAAGACGCACAAAAAAAGCTGCTCGAAAACGTCCATTGAGTGGAAAAAAGAAACTTTCAAAAAAGGCGACAACATGAGAATTCTCTTCTGGAGCCACATTCAAAACGCCCGTGACTCCCTAAGGAGTAACCGTGGGCGAAGCACGCTGACAATGCTCGGCATTACCATCGGTGTTGCGAGCGTCACGGCCATTTTGGCGCTCAGCGGTGGGGCAAGCCAAATCGTCAGCAATCAGGTCGACTCACTGGGTGGAAACATCGCCGTGGTTCGACCGGGGACGCAGCCGTCGTCAAATATTGATCGCCTCACGCAGCTACAATCACCACAGCAATTTGCCAGCAGCACACTGACCACCAATGACCTCGATTCAATTGAACGAATCGAAGGTGTTGAAGGAGTGGCGCCACTCTCACTTCTGTCTGGGGCGGTCTCGGGTGACACGACAGCGCCAGCCGGTACAACCATTGTGGCCACAACCGCTACTCTGGAGCAGGTTAACCAGCTTTCCATTCAGGAGGGTCAATTCCTAGAGCCGCGTATCACGTTACCAGCGGCAGTGATTGGTGCGCAACTTTCCATTGATATTTTTGGCACCGAGCAGTCGATTGGAAAGACCATACAACTTCGCGGCGAGGCGTTTACCGTTATCGGTATATTAAAACGTGCAAACATGCCTATTAACTACAACGGCGTCGACTTTGATCGCTCAGTGATTATCTCTCGCGAAGATAGTGAGCTCATTGCCTCATCTGCCCCGCAGATTCAACAGATTAACATACGCTCAACGTCAGTTGAAACACTCGCTGGCGTAATCGTTGAAATAAATAAAGCGTTACTTAGAAACCACCTTGGTGAGGCTGATTTTGTTGTGCTCTCTGGTGAAGAGATCGCCCAACCGACAAGTGAGCTTTTTGCCGTCATCGCCGGTGTTACCGCCGCGATTGCTGCTATCTCATTGCTTGTCGGGGGGATCGGTGTCATGAATATTATGCTCGTTAACGTCGCAGAGCGGACACGAGAGATAGGTATCCGTAAGGCGGTTGGTGCGAGCAACGGTGATATCGTCTGGCAATTCCTTATCGAGTCGCTTGCGCTTAGCATTGGGGGCGGAGTTGCTGGATATGCGCTTGGCTATGGAGCTGCCTTTGGCCTCAGCTTCTTACTCCCGTTTGAGCCGCTCTTCAGCCTTGAGATTGCCGCATTTGCAATCGCTCTATCAATCGTCGTTGGGGTGATCTTTGGCCTCTACCCCGCTTATCGCGCCGCTCGAAAAGATCCCATCAGCGCTCTGCGGCAATACGACTAACCAAGTTCTTTTTTGAACGTTTCAATTAACTCAACCGGTGTTGGGTCAACGCCATTTAGTATCGCGACATACACTGCGGCATAATCGGCCAGAATTGAACCCCACACTAACTGCGCAATCAGGGTGTCGCCCTTAAGCATAATGGTCCTTGCCTTTGGCCGCTTACCGCTCAGCAACTTGTCTGAGAGAGTAAAACGTTGCAATACACGAGGGTGCTCGAATGAGCTGACAATATCAAACACGGCAAATGGTTTTTCAACCGGATGTGATACCCATCCAAGAAATTCGTTGTGATTGAATTCGGGGTACTCATTCCAGAAGGCGACGTTCTTTCCGTCCTCATTCCAGCTTATCTTCCACTTATAGGCAACAGGGGCGGTGAGAGGGCCACCGTAAAATACAGGCGTCTTGCCAACGGCATGTTCAGCCAGCTGTTTTGCATAATTATGCTCGAGCGGCACCTCGGGTCCCCATTCAGCGCTTTCACGTCCAAGCCAGCCGCTGAGTTCTTCAAGTGTAGTCGATGCATTGTGGATAATGGAGAATGTTTCAAGAAGAGCGACCAGCCCCTTAAGGTTATAGAGAACAGCCATACGCGGCTGGAGTCCTTCAGGAATAGAGACATGTGCAATTTGGTACTCTGTTGCGGTTTCAATGAGTTTCCCTCTAGATGCCAAAATACCAATTTGACAGCCTTTTTGTTCGGCCTGCTCAAGCGCCGAGAGTGTCTCTTCAGTATTTCCCGAATAACTACTGGCGATCACAAGTGTATTTCGAGAAACGTAGCCGGGGAGATCATAGCCACGAACGACTTCGAAAGGAATCGATAGCTGCGGGCCGAGCCACACCTTTGCAAGCAACGCCGCAAGCGCAGAGCCGCCCATTCCTGTGACAACAATACCGGTGATTTCACGATCATCGTGCTCGGGGTGCCACACAGGTGCATCAAAAAGTACCTGCTGGTACTGCTCGGCAACAACGCCTAGTGCACCTGATGGATCTTTTTGGCGGAGCGCCGGTACCGAATCTAACAAACTGCCCATGTATTGTCCTTCTCTTTCCTCTTATGATACAGTATTTAGTAAAGAAGCATAAGCATAATAACGAGGTGGGCATGGATATTACTCCGCAGAATTCAACACAACCAATTAGTGACGATCAGGAACTCGCAAAGGCACTTGCCGGCGTTCTTGACGAACCAGCACCAGAAGAGGCGCCAGCTGTTTCTGTGGCTTCTGTGGCCCCGCAAAGTCCAGTACCAGAGCTTTCATTTGAAGAGACGCCAGCGCCAAGTGTTGCACCAGCATCACCAGCTGAGCCCGTTGCGGCTGCACTCCCCTCGCCGACGACCGTTGCCCCAGCACAGCCAAGTGGCGACCTCGCCACACTCAAGCAAACCGCTCTCAGCGAACTTCGACCGCTTATGGATAAGGTTGAACTTCCTGCAGAAGAGAAGTTCAACACTTACTTACTATTGATCCGTAGCACGGATGATGCCAGCCTGGTTGGCCCTGCTCATCAAGCCGCACTCGCAATTTCTGACGAAAAAGCCCGTGCCACCGCCCTGCTGGAAATCATTAAAGAAATCGACTACCTTTCAAATCCAGACAAAACGACAGCCGCTTAAGCGGACTGCCTTTTCTGCGCTACAATAAGAACAATGCCGGTCTTACATCCTGCCCTAACATGAAGGAATTCTATGAGCTTTAACCACACCGTTCTTATGTCTGATGCCGATAACTTTAGTATTGAGCAACAAATAAATCCCTACTATGGTGCTGCATTGCTCGATAAAGAAAAGGCAATTGCCGAACATACCGCCATTCGTGAAGCGCTTGAATCCGTTGGTGTTGAAGTAATCACAACACCCTCTCCATCAGATAGCCAGGACGGAGTATACACGGCAAACTGGGCATTAGTGCGCGGTGATGTTGCTGTTATTGCGCAACTCCCCGATGTTCGTAAGGCCGAAGAAGACGTGGCGGCACAAGTCCTCGCCGATATTGGGAAAACCGTCGTGCGTATCCCCGAGGGCATGAAATTTAGCGGTCAAGGCGACGCGTTACCGTGCGGACGATTCTTGTTTTGCGGTCAAGGCTATCGAAGCGACCCCGAAGCACAAGAAATAGCTGCTGCCGCTACTGGCCTCGAGCGTATTCAGCTTCGCACCGTCCCAAAACGCGACGAACAGGGTCAACCGGTTATCAACGCGATATCGGGCTGGGCAGACAGTTTTTACTATGACATCGATCTCGCGTTGGCAATTATTCGCGAACCGTCCGGATCGACACCAGGAATCATTGCGTACTGCAAGGAAGCATTTGATGAGCCGAGCCAACGCACGCTAGAGTCCCTCGAGGGCTTTGACAAAATTCTCGTGAGTGAACAGGAAGCAACACAAGCATTCGCGACAAATCTTGTCTCAACCGGAAACGCGGTCGTCATGAGTGCGCATGCTCCTCAGTTAAAAGCCGCCCTAGAATCACGCGGCTTAACGGTTGTCTGCCCGGAAGTAAGTGAACTTTCTAAGGGTGGTGGGTATATCCGTTGTACCACCTTAACGCTTGGCTAGCGTTTTTTGGCCTTTTTCTTTGACAGAGACAAGAGTGCCTGCAGTGCTTCGCGCGCAACCTGCGCTTCGTTCCATTCATATTCTCCATCGGCACGTTCAATCGTTTTTTCGTGTCCCTTTCCGAGCAGTGTCACGACGTCATTCCCATTCTTTGCATACGTCATCGCAAATCCAATCGCTTCTTCTCGTCGAGGAATAAGAAATAGGTCAACGCCATCTTTCTTACCAGCCTTACGTGCGCCGGCGGCAATCTCTTCAAGAATCTTCATACCATCGACATCCCTATCGTCTTCTTCTGTGAGAATAACGATGTCGGCATACTGTGCGGCAATCGAGCCCTGAAGCGGGCGTTTTGATTCATCACGGCGGCCCGCTGAACCAAACACGGTAATCAATGTTCCCTTAGTAAGCGGTCGAATACTTTCAAAGAAATTAGTAAATGCGTCAGGCGTACTGGCAAAGTCGATGATTACCTTGAAATTCTGACCCTCATCGATGGTATTCATTCGCCCCT
The DNA here is from genome assembly GCA_002422915.1 of Candidatus Saccharibacteria bacterium UBA6175. Lineage (GTDB taxonomy): Bacteria > Patescibacteriota > Saccharimonadia > Saccharimonadales > Saccharimonadaceae > Microsaccharimonas. The sequence goes on from DITV01000004.1 coordinate 100,596, forward strand.
CGACACCTTCAAGCGCCGCAATCCCCTTTTCAATTTGGGAAACAGTCAGCCCTAGCTTACGCCCTACCGCTACGGCAGCGAGTGAATTATAGACGTTAAACTCACCGGGAATACGAACCAACATCTTATACATATCATCCCCAACCGTCGCTTTATAACGAGATCCGTCACTGGAAAGCACAACGCTTTTCGCCCTCAGATCACCCGCTCGTAGTCCGTATGTTGTATGATTATCAACGGTGCTGATGAACTTCTCGGCGCTTGGATTGTCGGCATTCACCACGCCAAACTTGAGGCCGTGACGGTTAGTGATCTTAAAAAGCTGCCGTTTTGCTTCAACATACCGTTCGAATGTCCCATGATAATCCAGGTGGTCGACCGTGATGTTCGTCAAGACACCAACTTCATAGGGGATGCCCCATATTCGATGCTGTGCTAACGAATGGCTCGAAGTTTCAACAACCACCCACTCAACCCCAGCGCGCGCGTAGTCACGCAATCGTCGCTGCAAAACACCAGATTGTGCGGTAGTAATGTGCTCCTTAGTTGGCACAATATCTGCGCCAATGCCATAGGCGACTGTGGTGAGCAATCCAACCTTAATACCTGCCTCATGCAGCATCCGGTGAATCATAAAAGAGGTTGTTGTCTTACCGTTAGTACCGGTCACACCGATGATGCGAAGTTTTCGCGCCGGATAGCCATACCGTGCTGTCATTATCATCGCCTCAACAAGGTGTCCAAACGGTTCAATACGACGGAACACCGAGGTGGGAATTAATTTCTTTACAATCGTACGAAGTATAGCCATAGCGCTATTATACCGAGTGAAAGTCCAATCGTCGCGAAAATAGGCGCCAGCCATGTTGGTATGATGTCCCGAGCGGTCGGGTTGGCGTTTTCCTGAATCGGTACAGCCCGGGTCGCCGTGTCTCCGAGCACCACTTGTTGGGGCTGTAGAGCAAAGGCCCCCTGACCACTACTGACCGTCTGGTTGTTTTGTAGTCCAGCAACGCTACGAGCGATATCCTCCCGCCTCACGGCTTTAGTGTTCTCGATAGTCGACAGTGCCACGTGTTCAGCCCTTATAATCGAATAGCCAACCACTTCTTGACCACGCTCATTGAAGCCTTTCAGTAGTATGGTGTGAGTTTCACTATCGAGTAACCCGCTGGGGACAGAAAATGTTAGCCCCCCTCGCGAGAAACTACCTTAGCTCCTAGGCTCACCTCATGAGAGTAAAGTGTTGCGTCTACCATTGATCCAGCGGCAAAATAGCCGCTTGCATCAATCTCAACGCCCTCTTGATGCTTCTCTAGCCGATCAAGGCGATATACCAGAACGTCTTCGCGAAGTTCTCCCCAATAATCATCCTCTTCAGAAAATGGCTCTTCGCACGATAAACCCTCGCATTCCTTTACAACTTCGCCAGATAGTGCGGCATCCACAAAGGGAGCGACCAGCGCATGTCCATGTGGAGTCGGGTGAAACGATTCACTGCCAATCAATCGTAGATGCGATAGTCCGGGAATTGGGGCAAAATCATTGCCAAGCCTCAGTCCGTTCATCGCTGGTGTGTGAGCCCCCGAACAGAGCGCCTGCTGATGATAGGCGCGTGACACATCAACATAGCTTATTGAGGCGCGCTGTGCTGCGGATGAGATAACTGTGTTTAAAAGACGCTGTGATTCATAAAGATAGCGACGCTCATCAGCATTGAGTAAAAGCCGGGTAAGCGGGTCACACTCACCAAGCGGATCAATCGCAACGGGATATCCAACGGCAAAATGGCGAGCCAGCGGTGCCGCTGCACGGATTTCAGTAAAGACATCGACCAATCGGTCGTATAGCATCCGTGCCTCTCTGGCTGTCAGTATCCGGTGTGAAGGCCGAGCCCACACGCACGTACCTGGGCCGGCACAGGCCGCGAGCTTTCCAACGAGGTCGAGGTCGTTACCACCGATACTCGTGGTGACCACATCGGGCTGAAGGGCACGGACAGCCGACAGCTGCGCAGGCCGGTCGATTGTCCCACCAAGCACCTCTGCGGTAGTAGCTCCCGAACAAGCGACCGATTGCATCGGAAGAGGGCTCTGAATAAGTAAGAATGGATACGATCGATTGCTTACATGGCACCGATTTTCGGGAGTATTCGTCCCCGGAAGATAGCGACCGTCGTCATCCTCCCCCTCGCCACTTGTGAACGAATCACCTAGTGCAATGTACCCCATTTTTGCTTCAGACCGTTCCGAGAGCCGTTTTTCCACCAAGAAGTCGACCCCGGCTATACTGCGAACGAGCAGAAAAAGAGTGTTCGTGTCCTGATCAAATCGAGGGTGATGAGTGTAACGATACGTCGGAAGTGTTGGCACAAACGAGAGTACGTCGGTGTCACACGGCGCTACACCGTTTGGAAAAGGGTCGTTACTTGCCAAGCCGCCAACCACAAGGTCACCACAGGTTTCGTCAATTGCTAGAATAGTGGGAGTAACGTTACCCCCACCCAGATAGAGGCGTGATCCGTCATTTTGCACAGCAATCTGAAACTGTGGATCGTAACCCCTACCGTACCGATGGACTAATGGCCCCACCCTTCGAACAATGCCACTGTCAGAAGAGATGCGCACCACACCCTTGTCCCTTACCTCTGCGCCCACCCAGCGGCCATTTTGAGAAACGCCGTAGCCTCCCACACCAAAAAGCACTCGCTCTGCATCCGGGCCAGTGTACCGATACGTCCACGCGCTTCGCGATACCTCGAACACGGGTTGCAAGAAACGTGAGAAGTCTGCGTAACGGTACAAGCCATAGTTGATTCCGGTATCAAGACGCCGCTCCCATAGCACGTCCGTCTCGGGGGCATACGTACATCCCCCATTTAAGCAAAGGTTGGTGACTTCATAGAGCTTGGGATCATAGGACTTTCGAAAGGCAAAAGGACGTGCCGACCCCCCTGTAAAGTGTGCCCCCGTGTGAGCAGTTGATGTCGTACAGAGCAATCGCTCCCCCGTTCCGTCGATGTCCTTTAAAGCAAGTGTCCCTAAGCAGGTATCGTCACGTACTTCTAATGTTTGCTCGATACGCATCGAAGGAACTTCGGTGGCAAAACTCATCTCTTGGGTCATGAGCCCGCTACCGCCAAATGACATCGCTAAAAACACCGCCGAAACCGCCGTCCTGTGCATGCAAACACCTCCTTTTTTGTCCTCCCCTCATGGTACGGGTGTCGCACCTCACAGAGCAAGCCAGACCGTCAATTGCTTAAGAAGTGGTACACTATTCTAGATGAGAATACTTGGAATTGAGAGTAGTTGTGACGAAACTGCGGCAGCTGTCGTTGAAGATGGATACCGGTTGATTTCGAATGTGGTGAACACGCAAATCGATATCCACGCTCAGTACGGCGGGGTTATCCCCGAAGTCGCCGCCCGCAGTCATATTGAGGTCATCAACCCAGTGATCCAAAAAGCACTTGATGATGCACAATGCACTTGGGACGACATCGACGCCATCGCCGTCACCTATGCTCCGGGTCTGATTGGCTCCCTACTGGTCGGAACGTTGGCGGCTCGCACATTGGCGGTTCTGAAACATAAGCCGCTTTACCCAATTCACCACGTTGAAGCGCACGTTTACGCTAACTTCATCACCGACCAGGCGGCACCCCTTGCGTTCACACTCCCGTCAAAGCAACCCGACTTTCCCATGCTCGCCCTGATTGTCAGCGGTGGTCACTCGCAACTCGTGCTGTTCCGCGACCATGGTAACTACGAGCTCCTCGGCCAAACCCAAGATGATGCGGTTGGAGAGGCATTCGACAAAGTGGCAAAGATTATTGGCCTCCCCTACCCCGGAGGCCCGTCGATTGCGCAGGCTGCGCTAGGCGGCGACCCACACGCCTATCGGCTTCCGAAATCAAAGATGAAAAGCGCTTACGACTTTAGCTTTTCTGGGCTCAAGACAGCCGTTCTAAGAGCCGTTCAAGCCGAAGTGGGTGTCGACACGACTTTTGCCTCTAGCGGCCTAGCGGCACGCTTAAATGACGTCCAGAGGGCCAACTTTGCTGCCAGCTTCCAACACACGGCCATCGAAACACTGGTTGACACTGCCGAGCGAGCATTTCGAGACCACTCCCCTGCTTCAGTAGTTATCGCTGGTGGCGTCGCCGCAAATGCCGAACTTCGTCGCCAACTGTCAGAGCGTCTCCCGCTTACCATTGATTACGCCCCCATGGCGCTTTGCACTGATAACGCCGCGATGATTGCCTCCCTTGGGTATTTCTACGCGCAAAAGAAGCCGGAAGTCTCCCCTGCCGACCTCAAGGTCACCCCCAGTCTGTCAATGACCAACACGGCTTGGAATCTCAGCTTAAACTAAGTTTTCTCTCAGCTAAGAACGACGGCGTATTCGTTGAGCCAATTTCTTCGCGCCCGGCAATACGCGTGACCACACCATATACAGAGGTGAAAGGGGATAGTCATACGTGCCAGCCAACACGGTTGGCTGATCCGTCCACCCCTGTTTAAAGACCGAAACACCGCCCGCCACGAGCCCACCGAAGTCATACTCCGAAAGTCCCCATTCTTTCATTTTTCGAATTGCATGCCATTTTAGCGCATAATTGGCACGCAACCTCTGTCCATCATCGTTCATCCCGCCGTAGAGTTCATACGCCGTCTCAGCGCTCACCGCTAACCACAAGAACGCGATAGGAGTATCGTCAAGATAGGCGGCAAAAATAGGGGAGTGCTCACCCATTGAGGTAAGAACATCCTTGTAGTACTGCCTAGTATGAAGGTTAAAGCCAGCGCGACGAGCGGTTTGTTCGTAAATATCCAAGCACGCATCAACGTCTGCCTCTGTTCGCACGCGCTTAATCGTAATACCGTCAGCGGCTGATTTTCGAATATATTGGCGTGTTTTCTTTGCCATGTTCGCCAGCAGATCACTATCAGACCGCTGTAAATCAAGCAGAATCGTCTCGTTCGACAAAATATGGTTAGCTGAACGTCGCCAATTCTTAACAATATTAATTTCACGTGAACTAGGCTCAACCGACAAGGCGAGCGCGCCGTGTGCCTCTTTTACCGAAGCGGCAATAAGGCCTAAAAACTCTTCTGCTCGAGACATATCCTCGAGTACCGGACCCCTTGGAACATACGCAAATGAACGAAACGGCGCCGGTAGGGGACGAATCAACACCTGTGCGGCGCCCGTCACTGTATCGTTATCAAGATAAAAGAATCGTTCTGCCTTCCAGCCATTTCCGACTTTTACTTGGCCCCAACCCCACAGCTGAAGAGGGTGCCCTCCGTTATCAAGTATGTAATCGTCCCAAACAGCTCTATCGGTACAGATTTGTATCTCACTCATAGATTCATTATACACGCTGTACCCCTGTGATATACTATCGACAGAGATAATTCCTGGAGATACCGTGAAACTAGCCAAAGCCTACGAGCCGAATCAGTACGAGCCCAACATCTATGCCATGTGGGAGACCAGTGGTGCTTTCTTGCCATCAGGAAAGGGTGAACCCTTCAGCACCGTCATGCCGCCACCAAACGCCAATGGCAATCTTCACATTGGCCACGCACTCGATATGGGGCTCAAGGATATTATGGTGCGCTACAAGCGTATGACAGGGCACGACACGATCTTTCTCCCAGGTGCCGATCATGCCGGATTTGAGACGTGGGTGGTCTATGAAAAGGAGCTCCAAAAGAAAGGCCAGAGCCGATTTAATTTTTCACGTGAACAGCTGTATAGCCAAGTCTGGAACTTTGTTGAAGAACAGCGCGGCACCATGGAGCTGCAACTTCGCGCCCTTGGAACCAGCGCATCTTGGGATCATTTAGTTTTCACCCTTGATGAAAAGGTGATTAACACCGTCTACAAAACATTCAAAAAACTGTGGGATGATGGCCTCATTTACAGAGGTGAGCGCATTGTTAACTACAGCACCAAGTACCAAACCAGCTACGCCGACATTGAAGTCGACCACAAGCTTGAAAAAGGCACACTCTGGCATATCGCCTATCCGTTAATCGACAAAATAGGGGAGATCGTCATCGCGACCTCGCGGCCCGAGACACTCTTTGGTGATACTGCGGTTGCTGTCAACCCAAACGACCCCCGCTACAAGGACCTCATCGGCCTGCACGTACAGCTTCCGTTGACCGGTAGGGAAATCCCGATCATTGCCGACGACTACGTCGACCAAGCCTTTGGCACTGGTGCCGTCAAGATTACTCCTGCACACGACCCTAACGACTTCGAAGTAGGCAAGCGCCATGACCTCGAACGAATTCAAGTCATCGACTTCAACGGCACGATGATTAATACCCCGCAGCAATTCCTCGGACTCGAGGTAGATCAAGCACGAAAGAAAGTGTTGGCCGCCCTCAAAGCCGAAGAGCTCATCCGCAAAGAGCAGCCCTACGAGCACACCGTTGGTTATGACTACAAGAGTGGTCTGCCAATTCAACCCCTGATTAAAGACCAGTGGTTCTTAAACATGAAGCCACTGGCGGCTCGCGCACTTGAGGCGATTGAAGCTGGAAAAGTTAGCTTCCTCCCTGAAAGTCGCAAAGTCGTGTTGAAACAGTACCTTGAAGGTATCCACGACTGGAACCTTTCCCGTCAAATCCCCTGGGGTATCCCGATTCCGGCCTTCCAAAACATCGCCGATCCCACTGATTGGATTTTCGATGAGCGTGTTGATGAAAAAACGATCGTCGTCGACGGCAAAACCTACGAACGAGAAGAAGACACCTTTGACACCTGGTTTAGTAGTGGCCAATGGCCGTTTATCACCACCGATTATCTCGACGGTGGCGACTTAGCACGTTTCTACCCAACCACTCTTATGGAAACAGGCACCGACCTGCTCGACCGCTGGATCGCCCGCATGATTATGCTCGGCCTCTACATTACTGATGAAGTACCGTTTAAAGACGTCTATCTTCACGGCATGGTTCTCGATGAACACAGCCAAAAGATGAGCAAAAGTAAAGGCAATGTTATTAACCCAATGGAGTTAATTGCCGAATACGGCTCCGATGCCCTTCGCCTCGGCCTCATTGCCAGCCGCAGCCCCGGTCAGAATCAAGCCTTTGGTAAAGACCGCGTCATCGCCGGCCGTAACTTCTGTAATAAGCTGTGGAACATCGCTCGTTTCGTTGAACAAACCGTCGGTGACAACTACCAACCAAAGACACCCGAACCAACCACCCTGGCCGACCACTGGATCGTCAGCGAACTTACCGCGGCAAAGGCCTCGATTGAACGTGCCCTCGACACCTACCGCTTCGCCGAAGCAGGGGAGAGTCTCTACCACGCCATCTGGGACAGCCTGGCCGACTGGTACGTCGAGGCTTCAAAGGGTCAGCTCAATCACGACGTATTGGTCTGGGCGCTCAACACCAGCCTCAAACTCGCTCATCCATTTGCCCCGTTTGTGACCGAAACAATCTGGCAAACGCTCTCATGGAACGACAGTCTTCTGATTAGCGAAACGTGGCCTGAGATGATCGCCTACAACGATATTGCTGCTGCCGAATTCTCACGGCTTCAAGAGCTCGTCACCGAGGCGCGCTTTGTCTCAACCGCCCTTCCTAGCGGCAAGAAGTACGGCTTACTCTACCATGCCGACAGCCTAATTGAAGACAACAAAGAGTTAATCGCTCGTCTTGCACGTCTGTCATCAATCATCCAGACAGAGAATGGCAAAGGTCTCCGGCTGGCGGTAACCGGCAGAGAAGCGTGGCTCGACGTTCCGGCAGAGACCCTCGCAGAGCACCAAACAAACCTCGAGCAACGGATTGCCACAACTCATGGTGACATCGCTGCCCTAACGAGCCGGCTCGAAAATAAGAACTACACCGAAAAGGCACCTGCCCATCTGGTTGAAGAAACTCAGCGCCAGCTTGAAGAAAAAAAGCTGCTTGTACAGCAGCTTCAGCAAGAACTCGAAGTCATCCGATAGATTACACCGATGGCCACAAACGTGTGGTATCCAGCCCACCGGCATAGCCGGCCTTGTTCAAGAGGTAACTACGGTTGTCATCACGAGGCTGAATGCGCGGAATGGTTGCGCGGAGCGCGTTTAGCTTTGGTCCCGCAACACGCTCAACGTGAGTGTGACCAGCGTCTGACTTAATGTCGACCGCAGCATAGGTCGCCAAAGCAGCTGGAATAATGGCAAGTGTCGCCGCTCGGTCGAGCTGGGTATCGTGGACCAACACACCAAGCGTAGTAGAGAGGGTGACGCCGATGATGAGGGGGTTAATCAGTGTTTGTAGCATATTTGTTTTTATGATGTTATGAGCTTATGTTAGCATAAGCTTTACATATTGTCAATAAGTTAGAGCTGTCTATTCGTGATGGTAGGAGCCGCCGCGGGCAATCTCTTGCGCGCGGTAGATTTGCTCGGTAACAATCAGGCGTACCAGTTGATGTGGGAACACGAGGGGAGACAGCGACCATACCATGTCGGCCTTCCGACGCAGCTCATCGGTCACCCCAAACGCACCCCCGATGACCAGGGCCACCTTTCGTGAATGATCCAAATGGCCCGACAGCATCGATGAAAGTTGCGCGGAATTCAGCAAATTACCACGTTCGTCCAAAAGAATAATGATATCGTAGCCGGACAGTCGTGAAAGAAGCCGCTCTGACTCTTCCTGGCGGGCGCTGATGCCATCAAGAGATGAATGTGGCAAAAGTACCCATTCAAGCATAAACGGTGCCTTAAGGCGCTTCTGATAGCGTTCAATGCCCTCAGTCACCCAGGACTCGTGCTTCTTACCAATTGCGACAACATGGAGCGGCATTATGAAAAAAGAAGCCGATCTGCTAGGGCGGCTAGCGCGCTATGATCGGGCTCTTCTTTCGTTTCGGGTGCGTAGAACTCTTCAGCGGCAGTAAAGGGGACAAGGTGGACATGGGCGTGCGGAACATCGAGGCCAATGACACGCTCGCCGACTCGTTCTACCCCAAGCACTTCCTTTAAACGGAGCGCCACCTTCTTCGTGGTTGCCATGACCGCCTGATAGGTAGCGTCATCAAGGTCCCATAGATATTCAATCTGGACTTTTGGGATCACTAAGGTGTGCCCCTCAACGGACGGATAAATATTTAAGAAGGCCAGCGTCTGATCATCTTCATACACTTTGTGTGAAGGAATCTCGCCGGAAACAATTTTAGTGAAAATAGAATCTTGCATGGTTCTCCTTACGTGGCGGTGACGCTGACACGCGGTTGGAACAACGGCGCATGGCGTCAGGTCACTCTCATAGCTAATTCTACTTCTTCTGCTTCTTCCTAGGAAGATACGGTGCTGCCATCTCCATAAAGCGTCGACCGTCAGATGGCCTTAAATGCTTGAGAAAGCCCGCGTACCCAATTACACGCTGAATATTGTATTCGTCGTTGGGATCAGCCTGAAGAGCTTTAATTGCTTGTATTGAGCGTTGTCGAACCTTTTTGGTAGCTCGTGTTTGTTTTCCAAAGACCGCCGCGCCTGTGATTACTTTTCCATCTTTTGGTGAAGTAACCTTTGTTTTTCGCTTCTTAATGCTCAAGCCGCTTCGATGCGCTAGGGAGATTACGGTCTTGAAGACAAGACGACGGTCTACTGCCTTTCCCGACAGATTCAAGTCATCAACGTACTGACTGAATCGCAATCCGTTGCTCTTGGCGAAGACGTCTAGTTCCTTGGTGAAAGACTCCGCTACAATTGCCGCTATGTGCGAACTAGTCGGAAACCCCTGAGTTAGTCCTCCATGAAGAGTAGTAAGTTTGGTAAGAATACGCGCAGCCTCAGGATCGAAGTTGAACTTTTCGATCCACATTGAATAGACCCATTGGTTCTTAAGGGATGGATAGAAGTCTCTAACGTCAAGCTTTACTGTTGTTACTTCGCCAGCATGTACTAGTGCGTGTTCCCTCAATGTGTTGCCGCCGAGACCATATACATAGTCAGGGTATTCGTACTGCAAAAGGATCGTATCCTTTATAGACTTCAGGACACGCTTGAGTCCCTCACTTGGCGCAGTGATTAGGCGCACACCGCCTCGTTCCTTCGGTTCACGTCGCTCACGTACTTCAGATTCCATATTATTGGCGTAGTAGGTGAGCGTCCCGACAGAGGCGCCTATCAGTCGACTAATGTCATTGATTGAAACGATGTCATCCTGTTTGATTCGCATATGAAATGGCTCCGGCAAATGGCCCAATCTTGAGACACTTGCCGGAACCTATCAGCTCTTTAACAATCATCAGTGCCAGGCGTAGTATGAGGACAAACACCGATGTCCAAGCACGTCCTCGGATTCGCTTGTGCGATTTCCTCGTCACGTTAACTTTGGTCACGGTCTTCGTCAAAATACGTAGCTCGCAACTGGTTCTGCTGCGACGGTATTCCATCGACCTATTGGTTGTGTGAGTGAGTTTCACTCTCTTCTCCCTTCGGCGCTCTTAATGGTGCGCCCCCTGTATTCGCACCCGAGCATGGAGATTGGTCGAAGAGCTGATATCCGTTGCGCATAGCTTTCGTGTAAAACGAAGCTTGCATAACGTGAATTGCTTCACGGTGGTGCGATCGCGTGGCTGACGCCGGCGGGGACAAGCCCGCATGGCGATTGCATTAAACTAGTCACCATCAAACTGTCACTAATGACGATTTAGAGGGACTATTTAGCGGCATAGTTGCCGTTGTCGTGCGAATTGGCAGGTTGGGAATAGGTACGCTAGCTTAGCTAGGCTTCCTCATTTTATCACCTCTCCCGAATCGTGAACAGACTGCGTGTCCGGTCGGTGTTCCGCTCATGACAACGACGCGACCCATAGTCCCCGACGATTCCGGCCAGAAGCGCCCGAACTGGGATGGGACTCAGCAGCATTCTGCTTGTGATTCACCCGCACAGGAGGCCGCAGCCGACGAGGACAAAAGTGCATCGTGCGATGCAAAAACTACATCGCAGCGCGAGTCCTCGAGAGTGGCTCTTTTGACCCCCGTTAGGCCCATTCCGCCCGCTCCTTGAACCTCCCGTGAGGTCCCGATCGGAGTATCGACTCCTTGTGGCCATCGAGGTACAGTCCGGAGGCCAATTGCTCGGAATGCCCGTACTTCCGAGGGAAAGGAGGCCTTCACTGATGTCTATCGAACAGATCACTTCCACCGCGGAAGTACCTGCGACCGCCAGCCTCAAGCGCGCCGTGCTGTACACGCGTGTCTCCACGTCACGGCAGGCGAGCAAGAACGGCGAGGCCGAGGGCTACTCCATCCCTGCGCAGCGCACCGCCTGTCAGCGGAAGGCTCAGGAGCTCGGGGCCGAGATCGTCGAAGAGTTCGTCGACGCCGGCGCTTCGGCTCGCTCGGCAGACCGCGAAGGTCTTCAAGAAATGCTGGCCTACGTCAAGCAGGGGAACGTCGACTACGTGTTGGTGCACAAGCTCGACCGCCTGGCCCGAGACCGGGCTGATGACGTTGCTATCCTCGCCGCCATTCAAGCCGCAGGCGCCGTGCTGGTCTCGGCTACCGAGCAGATCGACGAGACACCGCCCGGCATGCTGATGCACGGCATCATGGCCACGATGGCGGAGTTCTACTCCCGCAACCTGGCCAATGAAGCAAAGAAGGGCATCGCCCAGAAGGCCAAGAATGGCGGCACGCACGGTGTCGCACCGCTCGGGTACATCAACACAAACACCCGTATCGAAGGCCGCGACATCAAGGGCGTGGCCGTAGATCCCGAACGGGCCGAACTGATTCGCTGGGCGTTCCGTGCCTACGCGACAGGCGACTTCAGCATCTCGACACTTCGCGATGAGCTCGAGGAGCGCGGACTGCGAAGCCGCAAGACCGCCAAGTACGTCGGCACACCCCTCAACACCAGTCAGGTACATCGCATTCTGAGCAACCCGTACTACATCGGCAAAGTGAAGCACCGCGATGCCATCTACGACGGAGTCCACGAACCTCTGATCGACGACGACACCTGGTACACCGTCCAAGAAGTACTGGCCGGGCGTCGCATTGCCGGGGACCGGTCATGGCGACACACGCACTACCTCAAGGGCTCACTCAGCTGCCGCCGCTGTGGCGGACGGATCGGTTTCGGCTACTCGCAGGGGCGAGGTGGGGTCTACAGCTACTTCTTCTGTATCGGAAGACACACCGGGCGCACCGAGTGCGATCTGCCATACGTCGGGACGGACTTCGTCGAGAAGGAGATGGAGCGCATATGGGGCAGTCAGGTGCAATTCACCGCCGAGACCATCACGCAGGTTGGCCAGGCCAGTCGCGCACAACTCCAAGCCCAGCAAGCGCACGATGAAGCGCTGCTCGCAAGTCAGCAGCAACGGCTCATCACGCTCGAGCGGCAGAAGCAGAAACTGATCGATGCCTATCTCGACGACATCATTCCGGCCGAGGATCTGAAGCAGCGACAGACAGCCGTGATGGCGGAAATGAACGACGCCAAGCGGCTCATCGACGCCTGTCAGCAAAACATGACGACGGTACTGAAGCACCTCGACCTGATTCTTCTTCTGCTGCAGAACGCGGGACGGCTCTACAAGGAAGCCACGCCGGAGCAGCGCAAGTGGCTCAACCAGGCAGTGTTCAAGACGATTGAGCTCGACGTCGCAGAAGAGAACCCACGTCTCGCCGACGGCACGATTGTCGTGGAGGTCGCGGGCGTCCTGGCCGAACCGGTGGCGGCCGTGACCGGATTCGCGCAGGTGGGCACAGCTGGCCGGAAAGCGCCGGACGAGGCCACACACGGCGCGACGCAGGCCATTCCGCGCGAGGAATCGGGGCAATGCGAAACCCCCGGCGTGCTTTCGCATTCCGGGGGTTCCAACGTGAACAACTTGGCGGAGAGGGAGGGATTCGAACCCTCGGAGCCTTGCGGCTCACCGCTTTTCGAGAGCGGCCAGTTCAACCACTCCTGCACCTCTCCAATAGGGGTATTGTAGCAGCCTTTGCGCCTTTGCTGTAGACCTTGATTTACCGCGAAACAACACAGCACGTCGAACAACTACAAGGCTGATCACCAGGAACGAAACGAGCAGGGGCGTTAGGGTCGAAAAAAACAGCAGCCTGAGCGTTGGCTGTCGGCTTTAGTGGATTAAGCGCTGCAGCGACGTGCGCCGCGTGGCCACCCGAAACAAAGACAGAAGCGGCAATTGCTCCCGTAACGATAAGGCTTATTGCAACAATTTTCATGGCTTTAGTATAGCATTTTCATTTACAATAAAACTATGACGAAATACGCAGTAATCACCGGCGCATCGAGCGGCATTGGCCTCGAATTTACCAAACTTTTAGCGGCCGATGGCTACGATATGCTGATCGCATCGCGCGATGGCAAGGCGCTCCGTGCGCTCGCCAAAGAGCTCGCCGCAGAGCATAAGACGAAGGCAACCCCCCTCGCCATCGATTTGAGCGAGCCCGGCGCGGCTGATCGGCTTTGGAAAAAACTGGGAGCTCAAAAAGTTGACGTCTTCATTAACAACGCCGGCTTTGGTGATTATGTCGATGTGGTCAATAGCGACCCGGCGACGCTTGAGCGTATGATCGCGCTCAATATTACCGCGCTCACGCAACTGAGTCGCCTCGCAGCTATCGCTATGAAAAAGCGCCGCAGCGGCTCAATTGTGAATGTTGCGAGCATCTTATCGTTTGTGCCGTCGCCACACAATGCGGTATACGGCGCAACAAAGGCCTATGTGCTGAGCTTTAGTGAGGCCCTGAGTGAAGAGCTGAAGGGGACGGGCGTCTCTGTGACCGCACTCTGCCCCGGCCCAACCCGCACCGGCTTTGCTGCCGCTGCCCACATGGAAAAAAGCAGCGTGATGCAATCATCACGACTTCCTACCGGCAAAGAGGTGGCCGCCTTTGGCTATGAGGCCATGAAACAGAAGAAGGTGGTCGCCGTGCACGGTGCGCAGACGAAGTTCGTTTCATTGATTGCGCCACGAATTTTACCGCGATCAGCGATTCGGCGGATTATCGAGAAAGTGCAGCGACGAGATTCTTAGCAAGTTTCACTTCTCAACCACTTTTAGTGAGGGCCATCGTTTTTTCCATTCCTTCTTTTCGATACGCCCATAAAACGTCTTAAGACCTTGTTCGGTCTGGAAGTAACGAGTTGGCCGAGCCACGAGGTTAAAAAGGTCGTCAGTTCCATGACAAAAGATAAACTTCAGCCTTCGTTTATGCAGCTTCACGGCTACACAGGTCGCTGTTTCAACCCAGTGTGAAATACCGTCTTCGGTTGAGACGAATGGGTCAAGGTGACTATACTGGTGCATTCGAGCCTGATTACGTACTTCCCATTCAGCAAAAGGATACTCCTTCTTCATCTTCTCGTCATAGGCCCAGTCTGTTATGTCCTTTACGTCTTCGGCATCAAAATAAACAAGGTCGACGTCTCGGGAGGTCGAGTACTCATTACCCTCAATTGCATCCCACACCTTGTTTCGTAGAAACCCAGCCCCGATCCACCAATCGGGTAAATCGAGGGCTTCTGCCGCCCTAAGCACATCCATCATCCAGCGGTCAGATTCAATGAGCTCGGTTATTTCGTCGACATTCATGACGATATTGTATCAGCATGCCTTCAATAGGGCGGTGTAATCACGAAACAAAAACTACCTCAATCAAGAGGTAGTTTTAATCACTACAAATTTGGTACACCCGACAGGATTTGAACCTATGGCCTTCGGCTCCGCAAGCCGACGCTCTATCCAGCTGAGCTACGGGTGCATACATAGAACCCGTTGTCTTAAGAACAACGGGCACTATCTTTGTAACTAGAAGGTGCTTTCGACGCTAAGAACGAACGAACAAGAAATAGTGTATCACGACAGGGGATAAAAGGCCACTGTTACAGGCGCAGTTTTCGCACCAATACGTCGATGATGTCGAGTTTGAGTTCTTGCATTGGCAGTCGCTGGCCTAAAATATCCACCACTTTTTCACCTACCTCTTCAGGGAAGTAGACTGACACACCTGGAGCAAATCGCTTCACCGGAATGAGCATGATCGAATGGTGCTCGGCATCACGAATCAAGCCAAAGGCGCGAAAGTCGTCAAGGTGATATAGCTTTTCGCCAACATAGAGGCCCTGCTTGCCGCTGAGCGCGTAGGTGAGAATGCGAGGTGGTCGGCGAATATAGACCACCACCGCAACCGCCATGACGATCACGAGAAGCGAGAAAGTCCACGATTGCAGCACAAAGATGTCAAAGGCCACAAACGCCAGCACCACGATGACAAACACCACATACCACCACCAATCCTTATCAAGGTGGACATATTCTTGAGCTGACCACGTCACGGTTTGAGTATCATCAGCGCCGTCGCGGTTATCTCGAGTGTCTTGCTCGATCTCTTCATCCTGACGAATTTCTTCAACCGGCGCTTCGGCGGCGCCGTCTTCTTGCCAGTAGTTTTGCTGGTCGTCTTTCATTACTTTCAGTATACCATGAGCGTATCGGGGTGAATCAGCAAACAAAAAGCCGCCGAAAACGGCGACATCTTGCTTGGCGGAGGAGCGGAGATTCGAACTCCGGCTCCAGGTCTCCCCAGACTAATGATTTAGCAAACCATCCCCTTCAGCCACTTGGGTACTCCTCCGTGCAATGTGATAGATTGTAGCATAAAACAGAGGTTGCGACTAGCGTTCTCGGCCACCATTTGCTATAATGTTGTCATAATTGTGTAATATATAAGGAAGTTTGTGCACACATCACTCCAACTTTTCGGGCTCACCCTCATGGAAGGCGTTAACGCCGCTCAAGGGACTGGCACCCCCACCGATCTCTTCGGTGACGCCGGCATCTTCACGACTATCGTGAATGTACTCTTGTTCATCGTCGGCGCACTTGCCGTCATTATGATCATCATCGGTGGTCTGCGCTACGCCATCTCGGCAGGGGATGCAAAGGCGGTGAGCGCTGCGAAGAACACGATTTTGTACGCTATTGTTGGCCTTATTGTTGCGTTCTTGGCCTTTGCGGCAGTCAACTTCGTCCTTGGATCGCTGGTTGGCGGTGGCACCGCTGGCACCACCGTCTAATTGCCCTCGAAAAACAAAAGAGATCCGAAAGGATCTTTTTTGTTTGGCGGAGAGGGAGAGATTCGAACTCTCGGTGAGTCTCCCCACGACGGTTTTCAAGACCGTTACCATAAACCACTCGGTCACCTCTCCGTACAACTACGTTATTTTAACAGATTGAGTCTGTTTGGTCGAGAACTTTTGACGAGCGACGCACACCGCCCAGATCGTTTTCGCCCCAGCCTCGCGAAGACTGCGAGCCGCCTCATACATACTTGTGCCCGTCGTGACGATATCATCAACAAGAATATAGGTACGAGTGGGGTCAATGGGGCCCTTCACCCAGAACGCTCCGTGCACCTGCACCGCCCGAATACGGCGCGATGCACCTTTCTGGACAAAGTGACGGGTTCGCCTTAATACCGATTGTCTGAGCAGACCCGTTTGTCGAGACAGGTGATAGGCCAGGCTGTCGGTGTGATCCAGGCCTCGCATCCGGACATGGCGACGCGAGGTTGGGAGCGGCACCAGCACTGCACCTGATGGAAAGGTGAATGCCAACGCTAGCATGTCCGCCGCAACCAACACTACCTCACGTTGCGCCAGTAACTTTGGGCCATCAACCAGACGCCGGAGCACGCCCTTTCGATCTCCCAGCCAGTAAAATACGTCGACTATTCCGGCATGTTTCGAGCAAAGCCCGACCCCAGAAAGGCGCTCACACCATAAGCAATGTGCCGGTTTACAGCTAACGATGTATTTCTTACATTCATCACACAAAAGTGCCCCAATTGCCCCGCAAGAGATACAGGGGTGGGGAGCAAGCCACGAAAGGAGGCCATCAAGCATTGTGTTTTTTACGTTTTGCATAAGTATTTAGTTGATTATGAAGCAGGTGCTCGTTATAATACGAAAGACTATTTGTCAAATGAGCCTAGAGAAAGTGGAGGATATCATGGCCCGCAAACAAAACGAAGACCTATTAATTGAAGATGAGCTCGCAGCCGCTTTTTTGAGCGACGACGATCTTTCATCAGCTGATGTACCATCATCAGTAGCGACCGACGACAGCTGGGACGACAGTGAAGAAGAATTTCCTGGTCAACTTGCTGTTGACGTCTACGAAACCAATGAGAAGCTCATTGTCAAAGCCCGTACGGCTGGCGTGAACAAAGAAGACCTTGATGTCAGCATTAGCGACGGCATCTTGACGATCAGCGGCACCCTGAGTAGCGGTGACGACAGCGATGCAGTCAACTGGCACATTCAAGAATGCTACTGGGGCGAGTTTAGCCGCACCCTTGCACTGCCTGTCAGCGTGAAGGAAGACGAAGTAGAAGCAGTCCTCAAAGATGGCGTACTTACCGTCGCTTTCTCAAAGATCAAGCAAGAACAAGCTAAGAAGATCCAAATTCAGTAAGACTGAAAGAACCAACTAAAATAAGCTCCTACTCGGAGCTTATTTTATGTGACAAAGATTAACTACTTACTATACGGCTGGCGTAATCGCGCCGAGTACCCAGTTCACGACTGCGAAGGCCAGGAAGGCAACGACAAGACCGATAATCGCGTAAAGAATGGTGTTCTTTGCAGCAGTCACGCTGTTTCCATCACCAGCAGAGACGGTGTAACGGATACCACCAATGATGAGCATGATGACGCTAATTGCACCAATGATGAAAAGGAGCACGTTCACAATAATAGTGAAGATTGATCCATCACCAAAGAGCTGTGTTGGCGTTCCTTCACCTTTTGCACAGTTCACGCCGTTACCAAGCGAAAGTTCGCCCGGCTCACATTGTGCTGATACGTTTGCAGCGGGCAACGGGCTGAGCACAGCCACAAATGCCAAGGCAAGTCCTAGAAATAGGCTGCCGAAGGTTGTTTTTGTTAGTTTTTTCATTGAGTTCGTTCCTTTCTAAAGTAGAATCTCTGTTTTGTCTGTTTATGTTATAGCAGATATGGGGCGATTTGTTAAGAGCTGGTTCTCTTAGAAGAGGTCTAGCACCCAGTTAATGATTGCGTAGGACGCAAAGGCTACTACCAGCCCGATCACCGCGTAGAGAATCGTGTTCTTTGCTCCCGTTACTGCGTTACCGTCACCGGCAGAGACGGTGTAGCGAATCCCGCCAACGATAATCATAATCACCGATATGATTCCCACAATAAAGAGCAGGGTGTTCACCACCAGCGCGATAATGTCTTCAACACTCCCGCCGGTTCCGCTATTACACAGTGCAGAGCCTGGGTCGGCAGCACACGCCTCATCAAGCGCATCTTGCGCCAAGACCTCGGGGCTACTTACAAAAAGGGTCAACCCCAACACCAGCATCGCTACCACTAGAACCGTTCGTATCATTTTCTTCATATTAAAACCTTCCTCTAATAAATGATGTAATCGCGAATGCCGACAGCACGACCACCAGGCCAATCACCGCAAACAAAATCTGATTCTTCGCCTTTGCGATCTTTCCAGCGTCGCCAGCAGAAGTAGCGTAAGAGAGTCCGGCAATAATAATCACGATCACCGCAATGACGCCCGCCAAAAAATAGGTAATATCGAGTGCATTTGCCAGCAGCTCGTTGCCGCCAATAGTGGGAATGTCTACCTGTCCTTCGCCGTCGCCAGGAGTTAATTTTTGCGCCACATTTCGTAAGAAGTCCATAGTTACTCCAGCAATCCAAAGATTAAGTTAAGAATTCCAACCGCACCCAGCGCAATTGCCAATCCAATTACTGCGTTTAGTATCGTCATCCGGCCTTTTTCAACCATCGAAGGGTTGAATCCGTTCGTCAGGAATATGAAGCCACCATATAATATGAATCCGATCGCCACATAGCCGGCAATCACCACGCCAATCTCAATAATATTAAGGGCGAGTTTGGTGATAAAGGCTCCAAGGCCACCAGCTTCAGTAGGGTTGACGATGGTGCACGATTCTCCTTCAAGCTTGGTGAGGCCTCGATACCACGGTGGAACACCTATCAAACGACCGTCACATTCGGCTACGGCCGAAACGGGGGCAGGAGAGGCAACAACCATCATCGGGCCGGCGACACCAATCGCAAATATAAATGATGCTAAAAGATATCGAAGCGTCTTCATTAGTTAAATACTCCTCCTGGCACCAAGAAGTTGAGGCCAACATACATTAATCCATAGGCAATAATACCGATAACGACGTTTGTGATGATCCCCATAGCCTTCTTTGTCTGTTCGGCATTGCCACCTGCAGAGGTGTAGAGAATAGAACCGTAGACGATGCCGCCAAGTGCCGCGACAGCGACAAGGCCGGTGAGGATATTAATTGCGAGAATAAGAACGCCCCAGATGCCTGTTTCTTCAATACCACCAGTACC
Organism: Candidatus Saccharibacteria bacterium UBA6175; assembly: GCA_002422915.1. Lineage (GTDB taxonomy): Bacteria > Patescibacteriota > Saccharimonadia > Saccharimonadales > Saccharimonadaceae > Microsaccharimonas. The sequence goes on from DITV01000004.1 coordinate 120,026, forward strand.
GTCTTGGTCGCAGGCAATAATTGCCGTATCTACTCCACCACAACGCTCCTGAGCAAGCAACGTTGGTCCCGTCATAACGATAAGTGCTAGGACAAGGGCAACTCCTATCATGATTCGGCTCACTGTTTGTTTTATGTTCATAGCTGTTAATAAGATACGACTTGGCGAGGATAAATGCAAGTTTTATGGCATAAGCTATTTACATTTTTGCTTATTTATGCTATATTAACCTTCAAAGATATGTCATAAATATCTCCATAAGCCCAAGCCGATACCATTATTTATCGCCAAGCGCGAGAGGAAAGCCCCCTAGATGGATAAGTCAACAACAAGTTCAAGAAGCATGTCGGGTCTCGAAAAAATTCGAAGTGCAATGGAAAGCAAAGCCGTTCGTATTGGTGCCGCAACAAGTATTGCAATCGGCTCATTGAGTCTGGCTGCGTGCGCAGAGTCTGAACCTAGAGTTGTTGAACCTACTCCTAGCTCAGAAGTGAGCCAACCGAATCCAGAAACTACCCAACCCTCAAGGGAATCAGCGTTTAGTGGTATTCCAAGCGTTGAAGAGCTGGAGATCAGTTCAGAACTAAGTCCAGAACAGGTTGGAGAGGAGGTAGTCAACCTTTTGTCAGACTGGGTTAGCGCAGGTGCGAACATAGAAAACGTAGATCTTCGGTACGAAGGAGATAATCCCGAGCTAACACAAGATGAGTTTGTTCAAAAAATCGTAGATAGTGCTGCTCCAGTTTTTGCAGAAGCACTGTATGGACAAGACTGGCAGAACCCAGTTTTTTCAGAGAACATCGCCTCTTTGAAAAGAATACACTTCTCGTCTGTTATGCTGTATTTTTCTACTCAATCTTCAGACCTTCCGTCGCCATACCAGCGCGAGGAGTCTCTCGTTGGAGTTGAGGATGTAACGAAGAGTGAAGAAAACCTTCTAATGACCTTGCTCGTCGATTATTCGGACAACTCCCAAGAGCTGGGCCTGGATACAACGGTTTCGGGCTTAAAAGAGTCGATACAAGTAAGCTTTGGTGAATTAAACGGGCGCCTCGTACTTACAGAGCCTTTTGTAGTGCAGAGCAGGTAGCCTGTTAGAAATTGTTAGCAAGATAAAATAATGCTATGATACCCCTAAGATGTTTATGCTTAGGGGTATTAAATTTAGGGGTTTAAGCGTATTTTCGTTTCGACTCTCAATTCTTGCGATTTTAGCTGTGTCCCTACTTGCGTCGATGTTACTGCCAGCCGCAGCCGTCACGGCAAACATAAACCAAGCAACGCCTGAGGTTGAGGCGAGGTCTACGTCTTACTACAGAAGCCTGTCTCGTTGTGTAAGCGACCATATGTACGGAGATATCCAGCTCACCGCCGCAGACAATGGCAGGGCACTAACAAAGACTTGGTTTGACGGAAGGCGTGACTTTGGATATGTCTACCCAGATGGCAAAATGACCTGTAGTAATATCGCAACACTTGCCTTAGCCTACTGGGGCTGGGGGAGTAAGTATGACGAGTTCCTTGAGGATATTGGTTATACATATAATCCTAGCTCCGCCCGCTGGTCGGGCACCGCCAATGGTGCCGAACGCCTAGCTGCGTTCGAAAGTGCCGTTCAAAGAAAGTTCTATGGAATCAACTTCTCTGGATACCCAACCCAGTCGGGCCAGGCCGTCTATACGATGTATCTTAATGCTTTCAATAGGGCATGTACCGCTCAAAGCCTTGGAAAGATAAGTGAGCTTACAAATAGCAGCTACAAAACATGGATAGGCCAGGCAACAGAAGAAAGAGGTTTTGCCGTCGGTAAAGATGCGGCGGCCATTGATGCCTTCAGTTCGTTTCGATCGAACAGCGGTGCCGGTATAGACGTTTACTTCACGAAAATTAACGTTGTTGAAAAAAACGCGGAGGGAAAGTACGCAAGTACACCATACGGCTACGCATACGTAAACCTTGCAGCGTCGTCTAACCTATGGAACGACGACGGGTCAACGCCGTCAAACGGAGATGTGCGGGTACAAGGTTTTCATAATAATGCGGTCGTGAGAAGTTGCCATGAAATTCAGAAAATTATCAACGATAACAGTGCAGATTTTCTTCGATGGGCAGAGTCGAAGGCACCTGCCGACTATGATATTCCGGCTCTTTCACTTGGAGAAGATACCGCCGAAACCCCAGGATCTAGCGACGGAGAAACATCCTGTGCAGTTGGCGGCATCGGCTGGATTGTTTGCCCGGTCATCAACTTTATGGCGGGGGCGGGTGATGCTGCTTTTGCTGTTCTTTCGGACAACTTCCTTCAGACAAACACATCGATCGTAGAGTCGAGTGAGGATAATGGCGCTTACATTGCATGGGGTATTATTAGAAACGTTGCAAACGTAGCATTTGTTCTTGTGTTCCTCATCATTATATTCTCACAGCTCACCGGCACTGGCATCGCAAATTACGGAGTGAAGAAAATGCTTCCCCGTCTAGTTGTTGGTGCCATTCTAGTGAACCTTTCCTTCCTAGCCTCACAAATCGCGGTTGACCTCTCAAACTTAGCTGGGTATGGCATCCGTGACGTATTCGATGGAATCGCAGAACAGGTGAACGAAAACTTCATTAAAGACGATCCGATTGGATCGGCGACGGGTGACAGCTTGCTTGGTGTGTTTGGCGGTATCCTTGCGGCTGGCACGATTGCAGCGGCAGGCTACTTCTTGATTGTCAGCGGTGGGTCGCTACTTCTTGCGGCACTACTGGCGTTAATCGTTACACTACTTATTCTCATACTGCGCGAGGTGGTAATTATCATTGCCATTGTCATAGCGCCGCTCGCTTTCGTTGCGTGGATCCTCCCAAACACCGAGGGCTTATTCAAGAAATGGGTGTCTATCTTCACCGCTATGCTCATACTGTTTCCAGCTATCGCTCTCATTTATGGTGGGGCGACACTTGCATCGGCCATCCTTGGGAGAGTCTCTTGGGAGGAGGGTGATTTAATCGGACAAATTATCGCCGCCCTCGTTCCAGCTCTAGCACTTTTCTTGGCGATACCTGTTGTCCAGGGAAGTCTCAAGGCCGTTCCGATGCTTGGTAAGCTCGCAAGCAGCGCAACCAATGCCGCAAACAAGGGTGTTGCAAAAAGGGCGAGAGAATCCTATCAGGGTAGTATCGTCGGACGCGGCCGAGCAATTCGTAAACAACAGAGGCTTGTTGACCAAGATAGAAACTTTGCTAAGGGTCTTGAGGGTGACGGACGAATGGCTAAGCTGCGCCGAGCGGCAGCTGGTGGTTTGTCGACCCTTGGCATAACGAAAAGCCAAAAATCTCAGCGTGAAGCAATTGGTCGTGCCGCAAGAGGTGCTGCAGCAAAAGCTCAAAGCGAAGCAGTTAAGCAAGAGATGGTTGAACTCGAGTCTAAGCTCGGTCGCAACCCTGAGACAATTCGAAAGCATATAGCCGATAAACACCGCGACATGAGTGACACGCAGATGGAAGCAGCGAGTGATTTAATGCTAGCCGCTGGTGGAGTACATGAATATCGTCAAACCGTGAGCGACCCGTCCATCATGTCAAGACACGCAAGAAGCTTGGTAGAGTCGGGACGACGAAATGAAGGTGAAGTCAGGAAGAAGGCCGTCGATGTTGCAAACTGGCTTGGGACTGGTGAGGCTGCAATGCAAACGAATGGATATTCTCATACTCAAGCAGCGCCCGCTAAAGAGGGTGAAACACCGAAGAGCTTTATCAGTGCGGCTTACGGCACGGCCGAAGCAGCAAAACTTATCACAATGGACCCAGGCACAGCGGAACTTGCAGAAGAACATATTAGTCCCGAGGCAGCCAAAATGGCACTTAGGTCAGAGTCTGCAATAGATATTAAAGACGGCACAAAGAAAGTTCTTGAACGACGCGCAGCTCTTGCAGGGACGCCCGAAGAAGCTAGCTCAAAAGATAGTGAGCCCGAGACTGTCATAGACCTAAGCGCGTCTACCGGCGACTCACCATCAGGACCAGCTACAGCGGCAACCCCGATAACAAGTAGCTCGGCAACGAGCCGTCGGGCGAGCAGTGGCGGAACGGTGACACCAACAACAACTCCTGTAACGACAGTGACAACAAAAGCAAGTGGTGGAAAAAGGGCAACATCAGTTCCCGCGCCAGGCCCAGAAGTGATACGTATTGATCACTCAGCGGAAGCTGCGTCTGCTGAGCCAACAGTTGTATTCGAATATAGTGATGCGCCCACTGAGTCACCACTATCAACAGAGGGCATGGATCTGACTTCAGCTGGCGGGGCTAGCACGGTGAGTGTACCCGTTACGTCGCCACCAGCGTCAGCGCCAATACCAACTATTACTCCACCGCCAACTGCGACCAACTCTCGAAGAGCGTCGGCGCCACAACAAAGCACCACAACTCCTCAGGATACTTCTGTTGAAAATGGTCTCTACCGTCTCAACTCGGTTGGCGCACCGATTCGCCCGTCGAACACGAGTGGGAACGATGGTGCGTTTATTAGCCTCGACGAAAAGCAGGCTATCGACGCAAATGCAGACTACATAATTCGTAATGCTCCAAAACCTCCGCAAGACGACGCAGAGAAGCAGTAGCTGATATACTATAACCACTATGGCAAATTATAAAGTTCCACAGGATGTTGAGGCAGATGACAAGCTGATTGGGCCGTTTAGCTTTCGTCAGTTTATCTACCTGATTATTGTGGCGCTTGCCGGAGTAGCGGCATGGGGGTTAGCGCAGCTTTTCGTCGGGCTGGCGGTGATTCCTTTACCGATCATTTTATTCTTTGGTGCACTGGCGCTCCCGCTTCGCAAAGATCAGCCGATGGAAATTTACCTGGCGGCAATTATTTCATACTACCTCAAACCTCATCGCAGACTGTGGGACCCAGAGGGTATCGAGTCGTTCATTGAAATTACGGCACCGAAGGTGCAAGAAGTACAGCGAAGTAAAAACATCTCTCAAGATGATGCCGAGCAACGCTTTAGTTACCTCGCTAACATTGTCGATAGCCAAGGCTGGGCGATTCGGGGCGTCAATGGGCCGGTCGTTGCAAATAGTGCCATGAATAGTGACGTGTTCCTTGAAGCACAGTCAGCCCAAGACGTTCTTGATACCAGCAACTCTGTCGCCCAATCGTTCGATATGCTCATGAATGAGCGGACCGAACAACTCAAAGAAGAGGCAAGGGCGCGCATGTTTGCGACGCCAGCAGCTCCACCAACACCAGACCCGGCGACCCCGGTGTATAACCCGTATCCAACCGACATTCATCAGACAGTTGTGCAGCCAATCGATGACCCAAGCCATATCTATACGCCACCCGTCAGCCAATTACCGGTCGAACCGCCGACAACCACTAGCGATAACACACCCTCTGCTGATATAATGAACCTTGCAAATAACTCTGATATCTCGATTGAGACCATTGCTCACGAAGCGCACCGTCTTCAGGAAAAAGAAAACGCGGCGTCTGACGAAGTAGTCATCTCTCTCAGATAGTTAGTCTAAAGGGAGTGGGACGACAGCTGGCATGCCACCTAACAATCCGTTTTTAGGTCCACAGCCACCTCAGCAGGGGGCTCCTTTGGTGACGTCTTCAACACCTGCCTTTGGGGTGCCGCCAACTCCTGGTCCCCAAGTGGCAAATGCCACGCTTCCACCCCAGGGACCACCGATGCCTGCACAGCCAGCTGTCGCAGGGTCTCAGCAGCCCGCTGCTCGACCAACGCCTCGCAACCCGAACTCAACCCAAAACAGCCTCCAGCTCTCTGAGGTGAGGGATAACATGGTGATCATGCTCGACGGATCATTCCGAGCTGTGATCGCCTGTCAGTCGATTAACTTCGACTTGATGAGTGAGCGGGAGAAAGAGGGCGTAGAGTACAGTTACCAAAACTTCCTCAACTCGCTTAATTTTCCGATTCAAATCTTAGTTCGCTCACAGCGTGTTGATATCGGCCCGTACATTGAAAAGTTGTTGGCGACGCGCCGTGCGCAGGACAACATGCTGCTCGGTGTATTGATGGATGACTACATCAACTTCATCGATATTCTTTCACAGGAAGCAAACATTATGGAGAAAACATTCTATATTGTTATTCCGTACTTTCCGCTTGGTGACGCACAGAACTTTATTGAGCAAGGGAAGGGCTTTTTTGGAAAGCTGTTCTCGAAACCAAAAAATACCATTACGCGAATCGATACTGCCGCATATCAAAAAGCTAAGGATGAAATTGGTAACCGTGTTGATGTTGTCCGTTCTGGACTTGCGCAGATTGGTGTACAAAGCGTGCAGCTCGAAACAAAATCGCTTGGTGAACTATATTACAACTTCTACAACCCAGACACAGCCATGCGCCAACCGATTGGAAACTTTGAAAACGTCACTGGTATGTACATAAAGAAGGGTGCAGCTGCCGATGCACCACAAGCCGGAGGAGCGCTCTAATGGCCAAGAAGCCACAATCTGCCGTTGATGTCGCCGCCGAACAGCGCGCGCGCGAGCAGGCCGAGGTAGAGCAAGCGTTCCTGAAGGGCGTGTCAACGCTTCGTGATCTGATCGCCCCAAGTAGTCTTGAAATACACTCATCGTACTTCCGCCTGGGAACAAAGTATGGCCGAACGCTCTACGTGTACGGCTATCCTCGTGTGATTTACACCGGCTGGTTAAGCAGTCTGGTAAATATCGACGAAGTGCTCGATGTCAGTATGTATGTGTATCCAGTCGATACCCAGGTAGTCCTTAATAATCTGCGTAAGAAAGTAACTCAGCTCGAAGCCAGCGCTTCGATCAATAACGAGCGCGGCAAGACCCGTGACCCTGCACTTGAAGCAGCGGTGAACGATGCTGAAGAGCTGCGTGACCAGCTGCAGCTTGGGGCTGAGCGCTTCTTCCGTTTTGGTTTATATGTGACACTTTACGCCGACAGCTTAGATGAACTTAATTTCGTCCAGAACAAAGTTGAGACAATGTTCGGCCAGCAGTTAATCTTTAGCAAGGTTGCTTCGTCGCAACAAGAACAGGGGTTAAATAGTACCCTGCCACAGATGTCTGACCAACTGCAGATTCGTCGCAACATGAACACTGGTGCAATTAGCACCAGCTTCCCATTCACCAGCGCCGACCTGACCGATAACACCGGAATCTTGTATGGCATCAATATGCATAACAATGGGCTTGTTATTTTCGACCGGTTCAAACTCGAGAACGCCAATATGGTCGTCTTTGCGAAGTCTGGTGCCGGTAAGTCGTTTACCGTTAAGCTCGAAGCACTGCGCAGTATGATGCTCGGCAGTGAAATTATTATTATCGACCCAGAAAACGAATACCAAAAGCTCGCCGACGCAGTAGGGGGGAGCTACATTCGCCTGAGTCTTAACTCGAGCACGCGTATCAACCCATTTGATTTGCCTCGCGTCATCGATAGTGATGAAGCTGATGATGCGCTCCGTGCAAACCTCGTCACCCTGCACGGCCTGTTTCGTCTGATGCTGGGCGGCACGCAAATGGGCGCAAATGGTGCACCAGTTGGGGCGCTTAACCCTGTTGAAGAAGCCGATCTCGACCAAGCCCTCATTGACACCTACGCTCGCGTTGGGATTACCAGTGACCCCCTCACGCACAACTCACCACCACCAACCATTTCTGACCTGTACGACACACTGCTCCACATGGGCGGCACCGGGCCGCAGCTGGCGCAGCGACTGCGCAAATACACGACCGGAACATTCGCCGGCATCTTCAGCCAGCAATCGAACATCGACATCAACAACCCGATGGTTGTGTTCAACATCCGTGATCTTGAAGACGAGCTTCGTCCGGTCGCGATGTACATTGTACTCAGCCACATTTGGAACATCACACGTACCGTCCAAAAGAAGCGCATGCTTATCGTTGACGAAGCCTGGCAGCTCATGAAATACGACGACTCGGCCAACTTCCTATTTAGCCTTGCTAAGCGAGCCCGTAAATATTTCCTTGGTCTCACCACCATCACCCAAGACGTTGAAGACTTCATGGGCAGCAAAATGGGCCGCGCAATTGTCGCCAACAGCTCGATGCAGCTTCTTTTAAAGCAATCGTCGAGTGCTGTTGATGTGCTTTCAGATGTGTTTAAACTGACCGAAGAAGAAAAAAAGCGCCTGGCAAACTTCCCAATTGGGCAAGGGTTGTTCTTCGCTGGCCAAAGCCACGTTCATATTCAAATTCAAGCCAGCCCCACCGAACAACAGTTGATCACCACTAACCCTCAGGTGGTACAAGAACCACCAGCACAAGCCCCACAAACACCTCCGCTGTAAGGTATAATGGAACTTAGATATGGCTATTCCAACTTCTACATTGCCGCGGCCTGACGAAGACCAGGACGAAAAGTTTAATCCTGGCGGAGCAGGCAGTGAGCTTTATAAGGAAGAGGTGAAGCCTCAGCTGACACCTGGTGAATTAGCCGCACAAGATCAGCTCGATGCTGCCGAGCGCGATGGCGGGGGTGTTGGTGCTCTCGGTGGTGGACTGTATGAGCGATCGCCTGGCGGTAAGAAGAGCCCCGGTAAGGTGACGGGGCGTTTACGAAAATCGTCACCAATCATTGCACTGACAACCCTTATCTTTGGTGCTGGCCTTGGCTTTTCAGCCTTCTTTTCACCAAGCCTTCTTCTGATTCACATGAAGGAGATTATGGTTGATAAGTTCAACCTGAGTACCACAAGCGCCGAGGCGCGAACCACTCGCGTTATTAACGCTCAAATCGATGAAGCAACAACCGGATATTGTGGGCGCACCGTAACACTGCGTTGCAAATTCTCAACCATGTCAAAGGTGCAAGTACAAAACTTTGCCGACGCGGGCATTGGGGTGAACCCTGCACAGCCGAACCAAGCGTTCGAGCGAACGAAGCCAACGAGCTATACGTTTAAGGGCCAGGTCATTACCCCCAGCCAGTTTGCGATCCTGGCACGAGAAGACCCTGAATTCAGAACCGCTCTTCGACAAGCCTATAACCCAAAGTTCGCCGGCTTCTGGGGAAAAGCTTGGGCGCGCACCGCGGCCCACTTTGGTTTTAGTAAGGCAAAGGTGGATGTGTCTGGTGAAGATAGGGCAGAGCGTTTTAGGAAGTTACAATCAATCGCCCAGATAGGTGATCTAGAGTCAAGTGTTCCCAAGACTCCCGATGACTACAAAAATGCCGACTGTGACGATACCTGTGCACAACAAAAAGCAAGCGATGCAAACAGGGTGCTTGTTGAGGTTGGCGATCAGACTACGAATGACAACCCTGGAAGAAAGCTGAGCGGTGCACTTGCGGGCGCAACCGGGGAAGGTTTAACAAACACCGTAAAAGCGACTGGCGTGCTCGATACCTATTGTGGTGCGTACGCAACTATCCGAGCAATCGGCTATGCTGGCAAGACAATTCGGGCTGTTCAGTTAGCGCGGTATGCAATGGCGTTTTATAACGTCACCGACGAGCTCGTTGCGACGGGCAACGTTGAGCCAGAAACTATGGCATTTATGGCTGGAATCCTGACTGAGATTACCTACGATGTTGGAAGTACAACTCGACAAATTATCAGTGGATCGGCGACAGACTCACTTGGGTTTAAGTATGCTCAGTTTGGCGACGTAACTGCATCAAACAGAAGTATGAATATCGCCTCTCGTTTTATTGCTGGTGGTGGTTTTGCTGGTGATTTAATTCGTATTTCAGAAACTGTTGCAAATGGGTTTCCTGGGGGCAGAGAAAAAGCCGCAGAAACTTGCGGATTCTTAGCAAACCCATTCGTACAGGCTGGCTCAGTAGTAGCTGGATTGGCGCTTCTGGCCGTTCCTGGAGTGAACGTTGCAAAGGTTGCTATTCAGGGCGGGGTGAGTGTGACAGCGAGTATCGGCCTTGCCGTACTGCCGTATCTCCTCGCTGACATTGTTGCCGGGACAGTTACTGAAGGTATTGTTGGTGAAGAAGCGGGTAACGCCATTGCGTCCGGAACTGAAGCATCGCTCGCCGACAAGCTAGCTGGCTTTAGTGGTAACGCTCTTATGTCAAACGAAGACGCTTTGGCGTATCTTTCTGAACACAACAACACAATTGCTCGTTACGCAGAGGATGAGCGCCGTGCACGAAGCCCGCTCGACCCAACCAGCCGCCATACCTTTGTTGGTAGTATATTCTCATCGATGATGCCGAGTATTTCATCTGCCAACAGTCCGTCTGGCTTACTTGGGTCATTCGGATCATTACTTTCAACGTCGGTGAATTCAGTCATTCCAAAAACCAAGGCACAAACCGCAGCTCAAAACGAAGCGACGCTTAAGGCCTGCCAAGACGAAGAAAGTAAAGAAGCGGGATACGCAACGGGGCTCTTCTGTAATCCACTTCGCGGTATTCCAAAACAATATCTCGACAAAAGTCCGATTACTGTTATTAACGAATTAATCCGTGATGGATATATGACTGGCGATGAGCTGCCGACTCAGCGGTATACCGACTTTGTGCGTGACTGTATCGAAAACCCTAACCCACCAGGATATCTTGAAGATGCCGAAACAGATTGGTTTAGTGCTGCGGCTGCGCGAGCGTGTATCATCACAGCATCAACAGCTAATATCTTTCTCTCGTACACCGATTCGCTGATTGCCGACGGTCTCGCGGGCGAAGACATTGCAAGGGCTACTAACAGCTCGTCAAGCAAACAAGAGTTAGCGAAGAAGATTATTGCTAAGAATAAAGTGACCTATGCACTCAACCCAGTACCAACCCTTGAACAAATCGCCGATGGTTCTGTTGATGTCGACTCGCTAAGGTGTGGGGTGAACATTAATATCCTGCGTGCTATAGATGCGATTACCGACGTACACGCTATTCGTATTACCAGCCTCAATCGACTCTGTAGTGATAGTGTGATCGATGGCAACACAACCAGTCGCCACTATGCGGGAAATGGGAGCGCGCTTGATATTGACCAAATTGATGGGCGGGTTATTAACGGTCGTAATAATGGATCGGTGAGTGTTATTCAAATTATTACGCCGATCTTAATCGAAGCAGCGCAGGCTGCCGGTGCTCGGTCAAAGATAGGTCAGTCGCAATGCTCGGGTGAAACACCACCACCGGCAGCTCCTGAAATTATCTATTTTGAAGATTACTGTCACCACTTACACTTTGATTTGCCGGCGTCGTCCGACCCCGACCTTCAGTATCTTGAGGGTGGCCAGCCTATCGGTGGGAGGTTGGCGGTATGATAAAGCGTTTTGTACTGTTCGTTCTTGCGTTTGTTATTGCGCTAAGTGGTGTGCCGGTATCTCAAGTAACCGCGCAGTCGTTTGATCGTAAATTCTATTCAAGCAATAATGTGCTCTTTTTCAACCCCGATGAACAACCGTGTAGTACTTCTGCCGATGCTGCACAAAGTGGCGATGCTACCGCGACAGCATACAGTTTTTTAAAGGAGAAAGGTTTTGATGATCGCGAAGCTTCAGCGATTATAGGAAATTTAAAGCAAGAATCACAGCTGAATCCAAAAGCCCTCAATGAATCAAGTGGGGCTTATGGAATTGCGCAGTGGCTGGGCGCGCGTAAAGAACGCCTGCTTGAAAATGCATTCTATTCGGGTGATTCGGTCGATGATGTGAAAGCCGAGCTGGGCGTACAGCTCGACTACCTCTGGGCCGAACTACAGGGGAGCGAGCGTGCGTCTTATAATGCTCTTAAAAGTGCCGAAACAACAGATGTTGGCCGTCTCGCGATCATCTTTGGTGAAGCATTTGAACGGTATGGGGAAGGTGAGGAGGGAAAGCGCGCCGAGTTTTCAGAGAATGTATTCTTGCAATACGGTAGTGCAACTGGCCTCGCAGCCGACTGTCGATCAGTAGGAGCGGGCAACTTCGTCTACTACTCACAAAAAGACCCTCTCTGGGGCGACATCGGGTATGGCACTATTGGTCCGATTAAATACGTTGGATGTGGCCCAAGCTCTCTTGCTATGATTGTCGCCACGTTTGCCAACAAAACGGTCACACCGCCAATCATGGCAAAGCTTGGCGCTGATAATGGCTCTGCGATTCCAGGAGTTGGTACTGCTCACTTCCCATTACTCGAAGCAATGAAGAGTACGTATGGCCTTGAGTATGTGAACTTAACTGGACAACCGTTCGATGAAGCTATTCGTGCCATTGAGCGTGGTTCGCTTGTGTATATGGGCGGCCAGGGCCCTGCGCCATTCACTGCTGGTGGGCACGTAGTCGTGATGCGCGGTATTACCGCAGACGGGCAGATTGTCATCGGCGACCCGTATCGCGGTTCGTCTGACGTCTATTCTGTTGAGACCATTAAGACGTACCGAGGAAGCACGTTCGAAGTTAAACCTAAATCTGCGTCAACGACAACAACCCCACTTTAAGGAGCATCATGGATACACGTAGAAAACTTATTCTCATTATCGTCGGCGGAACCGTCGCTATTGGTATCATTATTTCAATTATTGCCCTTGTCTCTCAGCCACGCTCAAACAATGCTTATCTCGAGACTGCTGTTCCGCTTGTCAGAGATCAAGATACTGGGGAGGTGCTTGTAAACGACCCAAACACCGTCGAACCAGGCGAAACACGTGAGGTGATTGTGCTCGGCCTGGAAACTCTTTACGACTTTGGTCTTATTGAATCTCAGGTGGTCACTATTCGAGACAGAATCATTCGTTTCGCTGAAGAGCGACTTGAAGGTAAGTATCAGACCATTACTATTCGCCCTCAGGATATTCAGTCTGATAACGGAACGATACGCACGACAATTCGTCTTGGAGATTCAAACACTGTCTTGCCAATCACTATCAATACGGTTGATATTGGGTTACTACGAGTGATTATTGAAGATCCAACAAATGCAGCGGGTGGAACATTCGATACCGGTGAAACTCGTCAGTTCGCCGACTAGCTCAGCTCAATGTGCGTAAAACTCGCATCATTTGACACCACGTGAGTGCTTGTCATGACGATTTGATACTCCTTAGTTCGTGAGCTCAGCGCTTGTTGGCGGTCGGTGTCCAGCTCCGAGAAGACATCGTCAAGGAGAATGAGGGGCTTTTTACCGGTAAGGGTTTCAGTAATGGCGACTTCAAGAAATTTCAAAGCGAGCACGATAGTGCGGATTTCACCACGAGAGGCGACTGTGGTCGCCGGCTGGCCATTGAATGAGAAAAGAAGGTCGTGACGGTGTGGTCCTACTGAGGTGCTGCCAAGATAGGCATCTCGTTCTTGCGAGGTCATCAGGTCGTCGAGTAACCGCTGGCGAATGTCTCCCACAACCGTGTAACTATAGTGAACTGAAATATCGTCAGTGGTGCGGGCGATATCTCGGTAAGCATCAGTTAAATCACGGTTCAACTGCTCGGTATAGGCAATGCGTTGCTCGATAATATAGGCGCCGTGTTCAGCCAACGAGATATTCCAGGTGAACAACTCGTCTTGGCTAAAACGGGCGCGTTTGAGTAAATTATTTCGTTGTTTCAGCGCACGTTCATACTTGCGAAGGGTGGTGCCGTAGAAAGGGTTGAGTTGAGTAATAAGTCGGTCGATGAAGGTGCGGCGGCGAGCAGGGGAGCCGTTGAGTAATCGAAGGTCTTCTGGCTCGAACAAGATCACCGGAAATTTATCTTTTGGTGCTAAGCGGCCGGAAGTTTTTCCATCGATGGTAAATTGTTTTCGCTTGGTGGGGCGGGCGGGGTCAAACGTCACGGTGCGATCATCAGTTTCATCGAATGAAAGAATGATTCTCCACCAGGGTGAATCTTGCTGGAGAATCTCTTTATCGGAACCACGAAATGAGGTGCCTTGCAGGGCTATAAACAGCGCTTCCAAAAGTGTCGTCTTTCCACTTCCGTTCGGGCCAGTAATCACGGTGACGCCTTCAGCTAAGGCCGCTTGATGTTTGGTGTGCGACCGTAGGTGCTGAATCCGAAGGGTCTTAATCCGTGACACGGTTAACTCTTGAGTGGCATGATCACGTGGTAATAATTAGTGTCTTTCTTAACCGATTTAAGAATACAAGGGGAGAGCTTTCCACTAAAGCTGAAACTAATCGTGTCGTCGTCGAGCACGCTCAGTGCCTCAGAAACATAGCGCGAGTTGAGGGTGACTTGTCCACCACCCGTGACGTCAGCAGTCAGTTCGGACGTGTTTTCACCCAGCTCTGAGGCGATCGAGTGAACCGAGACGGTCTTCTTGTCTGGGTCAACAGTAAGGGTGACGCTGCCGCCTGATTCACGGGCGAACAGGCCAGCAACTTTGGTCACGCGAGTAAATTCTTGTTTATTGACCACCGCAACGGTGTCAGATTTCGCAGGAATAAGTTGGCGGTAGTCGGGGAAGTTACCGTCAACCAGTCGGCTAATAATCTCGGCTTCGTTCACACGAAAGCGAACTTGGGTTTCATCGAAGAGAACATCAACGGTGTCTGAATCGTCGAGAACGGTACGGAGGACTTCTTGCAGGGTTTGCACCGGAATAATGGCCGAGACTTCGCTGGTTGTTTCAACTAAGCGACGCTCTGAGAGCCGATATCCGTCAGTTGCCGCCAAGTACAGGCTTCCGTTGTGTGAATGCCAGTAGACGCCTGTCAGAACGGGTCGTGTTGAGTCTGAGCTCGCAGTAATGATGGTTTGGGAGACTGCTTGTTTAAAATCTTCTGAATTAAATGAATAGGTGATCGACGATTCTTCATTAATGGTCGGGAGTTCGGGGAAGTCATCCGCAATCACCCCGTTAATAATTGAACTGTAGTTACCAGATTTGATATGAATGTTGTCGTTCTTCACCTTGAGTTCAATGGTGTCTTTCGGAAGGCTGCTAACGAACTCAGAGATAAGGCGAGCGGGGACAGTGATAGCGCCAGGTGTAACAATCTTTGCACCAATATACTGTGTGGTGGCGATTTCGAGGTTTGTGGCAGCAACTAATAAACGATTACCGTCTGTTCGAAGCAAGATGTTATTCAGGATAGGAAGACCAGTCTTGTTGCTGGCTACCCGACCCACTGCACTAAGTGCACGAGCGAAGTTTTCTTGGGTGACACTGAGCTCCATTATGTTATTCCTTTCTTATATTTTCTTTTTCTTCTTAATAATAGGTACTGTGGATTGTGTGTATAAACGGTCGTATAACAGATTGAAATGGTTCAAAAACGAGGTGGACAATAGGGGATAAAAGGCGGGGACAAACGGTCGGATAAATAGGGAGTTGTGCAAGTGCTGTGGGGTTATATGTAATGAGTTGTTAAGAATGGGGGAGAATCGTACACCTGTTATCCATGGCTGTGTTCGCAGG
Source organism: Candidatus Saccharibacteria bacterium UBA6175 (assembly GCA_002422915.1). Taxonomy (GTDB): domain Bacteria; phylum Patescibacteriota; class Saccharimonadia; order Saccharimonadales; family Saccharimonadaceae; genus Microsaccharimonas. The sequence continues at coordinate 135,354 of DITV01000004.1, forward strand.
TTGTGCACATTTTTTACCCATGAATAAAACACAGAATTAGGCATATAATTTCTCCCGAATTGATGCCACTTGTTCACGAATCACAAAATCAAGCTTGATCGCTTTCTCGATCTTCTCAACTGAGTGAATCGCTGTAGTATGGTCTTTTCGTCCAAGTTCACCAGCGATCTTTGGAAAGCTTAAATGAAGCTCACTTCGTAAAAGATACATTGCGATTTGGCGGGGAACGACGATATGTTTATCACGCTTGTCGCTACACATCTCTTCAATCGCCAATTGGAAGTGTTTGGCCGTTTTATCGATAATTTGTTTACTCGTTAAGTGTTGCGGGCGGGACTGACGAACATTACCAAGGAGACCCTCGGCAGTCGAAATATCAGGATCAATCCCGTGTAGCTCCGCGTAGGCTAAGAGTTGGTTCAAAGCGCCCTCAAGCTCACGAATGTTGGTTTTTATGTTGGTTGCCAGGTATTCAACCGTCTCATTGTTCAACACCACACCAGACATTTCTGATTTTGCCTTTAAGATGGCACAACGCGTTTCAAAGTCAGGCATCTGGACGTCAATCGTCATTCCCATCTCAAACCGGCTGCGGAGACGTTCGGTTAATGTTGGGATACTTCGCGGCGGCTTGTCGCTACTCATAATGATCTGTTTGTTGTTCTGGTGAAGGAAGTTGAAGGTATGGAAGAACTCCTCCTGGGTTTTTTCTTTGTTAGCAAAAAACTGCATGTCGTCGACGATTAACACGTCGATGTTACGGTATTTGTCAGAAAAGCCCTTTTTCTTAAAACGAATATAGTCGAGGAACTCACTCATGAACGTCTCGGAACTGACATAGATCACGCGAGCGTCGGGATTATTCTTGAGGATTTCATTTCCCACCGCCTGCATAAGGTGTGTCTTACCAAGCCCAACGCCACCATAAAGATAGAGGGGATTGTACTTTACACCTGGAAACGCCGCGACGGCTTGGCTGGCGGTGTACGCCAGGTCGTTGCTCGACCCAACTATGAAGGAGTCAAATGTATAGCGGGGGTTTAGGTTACCACGAGAGGCGAGTGAAGAGACGGGCGGGCCAAAGCTGTGTGATGACGGTGACGCTTCGAGCACACCACCCTGTGGTTGCGTTGCTTGAAGAGTTGTCTCGCGGTTGACCCGAGTTTTTTTACCCGTTACCTGGACGGTGTAGGTGATCTTTTCAGGAGTAACGCCGTTCTTTTCGAGTACTTTCTTAATCTGTTCATCGAACTTTACCTGAAATTGCTTTTGCGCAAAAATGTTTGGTACCGCAATGACAATCTCTTCAGAAGAATGGCTGACCAGCTCAGTCTTTTTGAACCAGGTGGTAAACGTCGCATGCGAAACCGAGAGTTCGATTTCACCTAAGACACTTTGCCACAACGCGTTCATACCCGATACACCTCCAAAAGTGAGCGAATTGTTATTACCATTACTATACGGCAAAAAGAGAGTTTTCCACAACCATAAAAGGGTTATAGAAAAGAGAGATAGGGGAGGGGCGTACAGGGGTTTGACTTATACACATATATTTACTACCTCTGTTAATTGTGTGGATAAAGGGGAGGAAAGTGGGGACAAGTTTTATATACGACGTCACGATTTGTCAAAAAATCAAACGTTATGGAGCCCTAACACTTGAAGAATAGAGGTGAATAGAGTAGAATGGTACAGATATGCCAAAACGAACTCACCAACCACACACACGTCACCGCGCCCGCACCCACGGGTTCCGTGCACGTATGGCTTCAAAAAGCGGCATTGCCGTTTTGAAGCGACGCCGCATTAAAGGCCGCGCCAAAATCAGCGTCTAAGATTAACCGCCAGACTGGCGGTTTTTCATTTATACTAGAAAAACAATGATCTCAAGTCTTTTTCGGTTTCATGGACACAATAGCCTGCGCTATGTGTATTCAAATGGAAGAGCTGTTCGCTCAGCGACCTTGACGATTAAGTGGGCTCAAAACACCCACCGTCATAATCCCCGCGTTTCAATCGTCGTGAGCAAAAAAGTGTTGAAAGGCGCAGTTGGCCGAAACCGGATTCGGCGGCGGCTCTACGAGTACATGCGCACCGCACTTCCCCGCCTTAACGATACGTACGACATTGTGATAATTGTCACGTCAGCCGAGCTTCGCACGATTACATATGCGGAATTAACCGATCAACTCGAACAGTTGCTTGCCAAGGCTGAACTGTTTAAAACCTCAAAAAACTGATATACTTTAACAGATATATTTAGTGTGAGGCCGACTGCGTGAACATTTTTGAACTTCTTATTGTGCAACCTATTTTCAACCTTTTGATGGGGTTGTATGCCGTTATTCCGGGTGGCGACTTCGGTATCGCCCTGATTATCTTTACGATTATCGTCCGTTTTGCTTTGTGGCCATTAGTGGTGAGCCAGCTCCACCAGGTGAAGGCAATGCGTAAGCTACAACCAGATCTCGCTAAAATTAAAAAGGCTAGCAAGGGCAACAAGCAACTTGAGAGCATGCAAATGCTTGAGCTCTACAAGAAGCACGGCGTGCGGCCATTCCGTTCAATCCTCTCTCTGTTGATTCAGCTCCCAATCTTCATCGCGCTTTTCCAAGTCATTCAAATCTTCACAAACAGCCGCGATCAGATCGCTAAGTTCACGTACGATTTCCTGGAAGGGGTTCCTGCGATTGCCGCACTTATTGCCGACCCCGCCTCATTTAATGAAAAGCTTTTTGGTGTCATCGACCTCACCGTCGTGACGATTCAATCAGAAGGTATCACCCTTGTCTTCTTGGTAGCACTTGCGATTGTTGCCGCTTGGACTCAGTACGTTATTTCAAAGCAGACCAGCCCAACCACCACCACAAAGCGATTCCGTGATGTCATGGCCGAGGCCGCAGAAGGTAAACAACCCGACCAGGCTGAACTCAACGCCGTCATGATGGGAAAGATGATCAAGTTCCTGCCGATCCTGATGCTCATCATTATGCTGAGCCTCCCAGGGGCCTTAGCATTGTACTACGCAACCTCAAACATCTTTGCCGCCCTGCAACAATACTTCTTGTTGAAACGCGACGCCAAAGAGATGGATCAACTCGCCGACCAACAGATCAAAAAAGAGGGTAAAAAAGCCACTGCCAAAGCCCGAGCAAAACAAGCGCAAGAAGGAAAGGTCACCGCCGGGGTGAACGTGACGCGCATTACGGCGAAGGACACGGCTAAAAAGAAACGCTAGGAGGACAGCATGGATAAAGAACAATCGATTGAATTTGCACGACAGTACGTTTCAGACATCGTTTCGTTTTTTGGGGTCAATGTTGAAGTCACCGCATCGGTGGAAGACGACGTCATCGAGCTCTCTGTGCCTTCAACCGATATCAATAGCCTCCTGATTGGTCGCGGTGCCGAGACACTGCGCAGCCTGCAATACCTCGTCTCAACGGTGCTTCGTAACAAGGACGCCGCACTCACTCGCGTAAATGTGGACATTGCTGATTACAAAAAGCTTCGCAATGAAAAGCTGGCCGCTCAAGCCCGTGAGTGGATTGAAGAAGTCCGCCGCACCGGCAGCTCACACGTGGAAACGCTTAACGCTGCCGATCGGCGCATTGTTCACCAGGTTGCCACTGAGTTCTCCGATATTCGCACCTTCTCAGAGGGTGAGGGCCGTGATCGCTCAATTACGATCACCCAAATTAGCTCTTAGTTTTTAACACCTTCATGTAGACGGCGTGGGTTTCTTTCGCCATCTTTTTCCAAGAGTATTTCTTGAGCTGTTTCTGGCCCTCTTTGGTGAGCTGCGTTTGAATTTCTTTTGAGTCGAGCACAAGGCTGATTTTTTCGGCCATGTCAGCGACGTTTAGCGGGTCGAAGTAGATCGCAGCATCACCATACACCTCAGGAAGGCAGGTGGCGTTGCTGCTGACGACCGGGAGGTTGTGACCCATTGCCTCGAGCCCTGGCAGCCCAAAGCCCTCCATGAGTGAGGGGAAGACATATGCGGCGGCGTTGTCGTAGAGCCAGTTAAGTTCTTCATCCGAAACAAAATCGGTGAAATGGACGTTCTTGTACTTCTTACTAGTGACGTAGTCTTGTGTTTTGAGTGCAGCAGCATTCAGTTTGCCGGCTAGCACGAGGCCGAGCTTCGGATATTTCTTCAAAAGCTGTTGATGCGCGTCGGTCAGGCGCTTGATGTTCTTGTAGTCGGATTGACTGCCAACGTAGAGGAGAAACTGTTTGAAGGGAACAGAATAGGGGGTCGATGTACCCGCTGTCGTCTCCCCCGCTTCGTAGATCACCGTGACCTTCTCTTCAGGAATATCGACAAAGTCGAGCAGATCCTTCTTGGTGAATTTGCTGATGGCAATAATGTGATCAGTCTTGCGGGCAACTTTCTTAAAGACTTGTTTGCCGACAAGCTGCTTGGCGTGGAAGACAAACCAGTTTTTATCGCTGTTGTAGGTGCGCACCAACGTCATGTCGTGAAAGGTCGTCACGGTTTTGCCTGTGTAGAGGACGGGTTGCTGCGGCATGCAAAAGTGTACCAGGTCAGGCGAAAGGTCGGTTAAGAGGCGATTGAAGCCAACCTGCTCTTCGACTGAGTAGTTGTCGAAGTCGGCCACCATGACGGTGAAGTTTTTGGCGGCCGGCTTCCAGTAGTCACGATCTTTCTCCGGTACCAATACAGTGTAGCGGTTCTTGCTATCAACTTCTTGCAGGTAGTGAAGCAGGCGCTCAACATAGCGGCCGGTGCTGGAGTTCACAATTCGGGCATCAATTGCAATGTGTGCCATCTATTCCTCGGTCTTCTTAAAGACGAAGCGGGCGTACAAAATGTAGTTCCAAATCAGTGAAGCAACAGTTGCAATAAGCTTGGCGATTAAGAGGACGAGGGATTCATTCCAACCGAACGGCGCCAGCAGGAAGGTGACGGCGAGGATGATCAGCGGCTGAATCACCCACAGAGCAATAATTGAGATGAGGAGGAATAAGCCGAACTGCTTCTTGACGTTGCCGCCTTTCGATTTGAAGGTAAATGACTTGTTGACGAAGAAGCTAAAGACAAAAGCGATAGAGGTGGAAATGTAGTTGGCAGCAATACTATTCAGCCCAAGCGCCACGAATATAAATAGCAACGCAAAATCGAGTGCGGTGTTGGCTCCACCAACAATGGCGAACCTAAGCTTTTCGGCGTGTTTTTTTAGCAGTTCCATTTTTATACTCCTCTACAAAATATAACGGTCGTTGTTTGGTTTCATTAAAAATCCGTCCGACGTACTCTCCAATGATACCAATCGAGAGGAGCTGAACGCCACCAAGAAAGAGGATGACGGCGAGGGTTGAGGGGTAGCCGGCAATCTCGTTGCCAAACAGAATCGTTTGCAGGATAACCGCGACAAGGTAAATGAAGGCAGCGATTGAAACAAAGACACCAAGGAAGGTTGAGATACGGAGAGGTGCGGTGGTAAACGAGGTGATGCCATCAATAGCCAGGTTAATCAGTTTTGCATAGTTCCAACCCGTCTCTCCAGCAGCTCGTGGATCACGGTCGTACAGGATTTCTTTTTTGTGGAAGCCGATCCAGCTAAACATCCCCTTGGTGTAGCGCTGCGACTCTCGCATCTGTTTCAATGCCTCTACTGCGCGGGCGTCGAGCAGGCGGAAGTCACCGGTGTCCTTCTGAATCGGGACGTGACTAATCTTTTCAAGAATAAAGTAGAACGACTTTGAGGTCAGGCGCTTAAACCAGCTTTCGCCGTCCCGACTGTTACGCTTGGCATAGACGTCGTCGTAGCCTTCTTCCCAGAACTTGATCATCTTGGGGATAAGCTCTGGTGGATCTTGTAGGTCGGCGTCAATAATCACGGTTGCGTCGCCCGTGACGTAATCAAGGCCGGCGATCATGGCGATTTCCTTGCCGAAGTTTCGTGACAGGTTGACGTAGGACACGCGTTCATCGGTTTCGGCGAAGTGACGAATCATATCGAGCGTCGCGTCGCGGCTGCCGTCGTTGACGAATAAGAACTCAAACGCGTAGGCGGGCGTGTTCTGGGCCAGCTTATGCAGGCGAACGTAGAGCTTTTTTAAAACGAGCTCCTCGTTGTAGGCAGGAATAAGAATACTGATTTTTTTCATTGTCATAAGTATACCACTGACAGGGGTTAGACGATAGAGGCGAGGAGGCTAGTGAGGCTGGTGGCGGTAGTTGCGCCAGCCGACTTGAGTGCCTCGGTTTTGGCCATTGCCGACTCCCCTTCGGATCCTAAGATTGCCCCAGCGTGTCCCAGTTGAACGCCGGCCGGTGCATGGTGACCGGCAATGTAGGCGAAGGTCGGTTTGGTGACGTGTTCTTTGATGAAGTCGGCTGCGCGCAGTTCTTCGTGTCCGCCAATCTCACCGATCACGATAATGCGGTCGACATCGGGGTCGTCTTGGAATAACCGCAGGCAGTCGATAAAGCCCATGCCGTGCACCATGTCGCCACCAATGCCGATGACGTACTTTTGGCCGATGCCCTTGGCAGTGAGAGCAGCCATTGCTTCATAGGTAAGGGTGCCCGAACGGCTGACGATGGCGGTGGAGCCGGGGAGTGACATGGCGGCCGGGATGATGCCAAGTTTATGAACACCAGGCAATAGCGCACCGGGTGAGTTAGGGCCAAGCAGCGTGGTGCCAGAGTGTGTGAGCGCTTCGTTGACTGCTAGCATGTCGTGTACCGGAATGCCTTCGGTGATGCAGATGACCAGCGGGACATTGGCGGCGATGGCTTCAAGCAGGGCGCCTTTGGCAAACCTAGCAGGGACGAATATCACCGAGATATCGACGGTGTGTTCTTTTTGAATGTCGGCAATAGAATCGTAGACGGGGACACCTTCGACGAGCTGGCCAGCTTTTCCTGGCGTGGTGCCTGCGATGATGTTCGTACCCGCTGCCAGCATCGATTTCGTCTGAAAGCTGCCGTGTGCGCCAGTAATCCCCTGCACTATCACGTTCTTGCCGGTGAAGAGGTTATTCATAGAGCTCCTTTTTGGCGGCGGCGAGACATTCATCGAGGGTTGGCAACAAGGGAATGCTGGCGGCGGCAAGGATCTCGGCAGCCTCCTCGAAGTTAGTGCCGGCAATGCGAATAAACAATGGTGGCAGGTCGCTGATGTGCTGACGGGCCGCCACAATGGCGCGGGCAACTTCATCTGCCCGAGTAATACCGGCAAAGATGTTGATGATAATGACGCGTAGCTGCGGGTAGTCCATCAGGCGGTGAAAGGCTGCGAGAAGTGTTTCGGTTGAGGCGCCACCGCCAATGTCGAGGAAGTTAGCGGGGTGTAGGCCAGCATCAACAGCAGCGTCGACCGTTGCCATCGCCAGGCCAGCGCCGTTAGCGATGGTTGCGGTGTTACCCTGTTCGTTGATGGTGACGAAGTTGGCTTCAGACCCAGCTTCTTCAAACTGCCAGTCGTGACGGAAGGCGGCGGCATCGTCGAGCGTCATTTTGGCGTCGCCGGCCACCAGACGATTATCGCTCGTCAGGATGAGCGGATTAATCTCGATCAGCAGGGCGTCGTTTTTAACGAGGCACGTTTTGAGGTTCTCGACCACATCTTGTAGGGCGAACGTTTGCTCGGGCAGTTCGTAGTAATCAGCCAGGGCCTGGCCCAGTACGTCGGCCGAATAGTCTTTTACCACCCACTCTTTGAAATCATGGTTGTCTTCTACCTCAATACCGCCCGTGCTGTGTGCCATAAGGATGATGGCCGATTGGTCACGGTCGACCCTGAGTGAGAGGTAGAGCTCGCGCTCAATAGCGAGCTTTTCTTCAGCAAGCAAGGAGTTGGGGAGCAGGTCTTTGATGGGGTGGGCGAAGAGTTGTTGGGTTGCTCCTTTAAGTTCTTCTTCGGATTCAACGACCTTAATGCCACCCGCTTTGCCACGGCCACCGGTTGGAACTTGAGACTTGAGCACAGCCGGAAGTGTTACGCGCGGTGCAGGCTCGCCTTTCTTTACCAGCACGCCAGCTGGAACAGGAATACTGGCGTCGCGGAGGAGGTGTTTGGCTTCGTGTTCGAGGAGGTTCATTTATCTAAACTAATCGTGGGAATTTACTTTGCGTAACCATTTGGATTTTTTTGCTGCCAGTTCCACATACTTCTACACCCATCTTCAATTGAAAGTTCCGCTTTCCAACCCAACTCTTTTTCTATAAGAGAAACGTCCGCATAACAACTGGCTATATCTCCGGGCCGTCGTCCAACTATTTCAAAAGGAACTTTCTTGCCACTTACTGACTCGAAGGCACTGATCATTTCCAGTACCGAGTCGGCTTTTCCCGTGCCAACGTTGTAGGCCTTATATTCATTTTCTTTTTTTAGGTTATCGAGGGCGGCAATATGTGCTCTCGCAAGGTCTATAACGTGAATATAATCACGAACACCTGTCCCATCTGGTGTGTCGTAATCATCACCAAACACCTTAACAATGCTGCGCTTGCCCGCAGCAACTTGTGCAACGAATGGAAGCAGGTTGTTGGGTGGTCCATCGGGGTCTTCTCCAATTAGTCCAGACTCGTGGGCACCGATAGGGTTGAAGTATCTGAGGCTAGTAATAGACCAGCCTTGCCTAGAGGCAGAAACATCCTTCAGTATTTGTTCAATCATTTGTTTTGTCTGACCATACGGATTTGTCGCTCCATGTGAGTGAGATTCTGAGACAGGAAGCTTCTGAGGGTCTCCGTACACGGTAGCGCTTGAACTAAATACTAGTTTTTTTACACCATAAGCATCCATGCTTGAAAGAAGGCTTAGTGTAGACTCAAGGTTGTTTCTATAGTAAAGCAGGGGCTTTTCAACCGACTCACCGACAGCCTTTAGACCCGCAAAATGGATCACCGCGCTAATGTCCTGGTCTTTGAATATCTTATTAAGGCCATTCTGATCACGTAGATCAACGTTGTAAAAGACTATCTTTTGTCCTGTGATTTTCTCTACCCGCCGTATTGATTCGGATGAGCTATTTGAGAGGTTATCTACAACCACAACACGATGGTCTTTTGCAATGAGTTCTATTAGTGTATGTGAACCTATGTAACCAGAACCACCAGTAACGAGAATATTCATGATTCTACTATATAGCACAATTCTGGATTAGTGTTTTGCGACAGGTGGTTTTCCTTTATATACAAGACACTCTATATACCTATTGGTGACTTTACGTTTTTTTTGTATCACACCTCTTTCGGCGATTTTCTTAGGAGTAAGAGCGATTGCTTGTAAAAAACCGCTCAAGAAAGCAGTGAATCCACCCTTAACAATTCGTGCTGCAAACATTCTCCCGTAGCGATAAAAGACACCCGGCAGCCATTTCCATAAAAGTTGTTGAGGTACATTTTTTATGAAGAGTAGCCAGAAGTTTCTTGCAGACTGCTTGATGGCGAAGTAGCCAAGCTTGTTACTTGTTGCGGAAAGTTTATGATAAACAACCGCAGACGGTTCATAGCGTACTGTCCAGCCGGCAAGCTGCGCTCTAAAGCTTATATCTACATCTTCGTAATACGCAAAAAAATCTTCGTCAAATAGGCCGATGTCTTTAAATAGAGAAGAGCGATACATACTAGCACCGCCACTTGCCCCAAATACGACTAAACTATTGTCGTACTGACCGATATCTTTCTCGCCTCTGCCCCTCGGGAAAGGCATTCCGGTGGTAGTATACCAGTCGCCCGTTGAATCAAGTTTTCCGGTGTCAGAGATAAGAATTTTACTGGTTACAATCCCAACACTATCCTCTTCATCAAGAACGCGTACAAGATTTTGAATCCACGAAGGACTTGCGATGGCATCATTGTTAAAAAGACAAACATAATCGAATTCATTATTGAGAGCAAATTTTATGCCAACATTTACACCACCCGCAAAACCAAGATTTTTAGGCTGCTCAAGAACGGATATTTTTTTGCCATATCCATCGAGCACTTTCGTGGAATTGTCGACAGAACCGTTTTCGACCACAATAATTGAAATGTTTTTGAAAGTTTGCTTTAAGAGTGAGTCAAGGCAGCTCTTCAGTAGATCTGCTCCGTTCCAGTTCGGGACTATGATTGCAACCCTGTTCATATAACCGAGTATAACTTATAATATTTAGGATATGTTCGTAAATCTCAGAAGAACGCTAAAACGAAAAAATATTATTCTGCTACGCGAGCTAGTAATCACTGATTTTAAGCTAAGGTACCAGGGATCATTTTTAGGATACGTTTGGTCACTCCTTAGACCCCTTTTGTTGTTCGCAATAATGTATCTTGTATTTGTATACTTCCTTCGATTCGGAGAGGGCATAGAGCACTTTGCTGTATCTCTTTTGTTGGGGATTGTTATGTGGACGTTCTTCTCAGAAGCCACAAACCAGGGAATGCGGGCAATCATCGATAGGGGAGATCTACTAAGAAAGATTAACTTCCCGAAATACATCTTAGTCATCTCAGCTACAATATCGGCACTTATAAATTTCACACTAAATCTTATCGTAGTTTTCGTCTTTATGTTGCTGGATGGCGTGAACTTTGGCTGGACAGCGCTTTTGTTCCCTTTTACTATTTTGCTACTTTACATTTTTTCACTATCCCTAGCGTTTTTTCTAGCGGCAGTAAACGTTAAATTTAGAGACATAGGCCATATATGGGAAATACTTTTACAGGCCCTATTCTACGCAACCCCAATACTTTACCCGGTTCAAATGGTCATGGCGTTTAGCGTTACGGCCGCACAGTTCTTACTTTTGAATCCACTTGCAGCACTGTTTCAAAATTCAAGGGCACAACTTTTTGGTTACGAAAACGTAGTAACACCAAGCCAGCTTTTTTCTAGTACTTTATGGCTAGCCATTCCTTATATGATTATTTTGGCGACGATCTTTATATCAATTTGGTACTTTAGAAGAAGTCAATCCAAGTTTGCGGAGATTGTTTGATGCGTGATGATATTGCAATTTCAGTGAAGAATGTTAGTAAATCATTTCGTCTTCCGCACGAGCAGCACAGCGGATTTAAGCAGTTCCTAATCAACGCTCTTACAAAGGGCGTCAAGAAAGGCTATGAAAACCAACATGTACTTAGTGATGTATATTTTGAGATAAAGAAAGGAGAGTTTTTTGGTGTTGTCGGAAGAAACGGGTCTGGAAAAAGTACATTACTGAAGATCTTGGCCGGCATATATAATCCAGACAGAGGAGAGGTTTCGGTTAACGGAACACTCGTTCCTTTCATAGAATTAGGTGTTGGCTTCAATCCAGAGCTTACGGGCCGTGAAAACGTCTTTTTGAACGGCGCACTACTTGGATTTAGTCGAAAAGAGATCGACACCATGTATAAAGAGATTGTTGATTTTGCGGAACTGAATAGATTCATGGACCAGAAACTTAAGAATTATAGCTCAGGAATGCAGGTAAGGCTTGCATTCTCAATCGCTATCAGGGCTCAAAGTGACATTCTTGTTCTGGATGAGGTGCTCGCCGTGGGCGACGAAGCCTTTCAGAGAAAATGCTTTGCATATTTCGCAGAGCTCAAGAAACAGAAAAAAACAGTCATTCTAGTTACACACAGTATGGATTCTGTACAGCAGTTCTGTACTCGTGCCATGCTTATAGACAAGGGCGAGGTTTTACAAATAGGGAAGACAAGCAGGGTCGCTGAAAAATATACAGAGCTTAACAACATTCCGCGTGCTACGTTGACAGAAAAAATCAAATCAAAAAATGTAGCTACAAAAAGTCAAGTCGATGTTAAAGCGGATTGTAGTGTCGGTGACGACTTTATTAGCTTTAGCATTAGTGCAGGCTCAGCCCGGTTGTTGCCCGACACCGTCGTCACCATTGTTATAAACAAGAGTTCAGGTGAGAAAGTTTTCCAATGGTCTACAGATCATGAGTCGGAAGAACCAATCATTATTAATAAGTCAAACCCCGTTTTTATTAGGCTAAAAATAGCCAACATCTTTCCCGACGGGAGATACGATGTTCAGATAGGTGTGAAAACGGTTGACCGCTCGACGTTATACGGAATATTCAATCAGATTTGTACATTCGACATCGTTAATCCGAATCCAAAGAAGAGAGACTCAAACTGGAAGCCAGCGGTTAAGGCAGAGGTAATTATCAAATGAGTGAAGTTAAGTTTGCTCTATTCAAGTATTCAACGAGTAACAATATAGGTGACGAGATACAGAGCATTGCTGCTAGGCAGTTCTTGCCTCGAGTCGATTATTATATAGATCGCGATAGGGCTGGATCTTGGGCTAACCACAATCAGGACGAGCGAGTGAAGCTGATTGCAAACGGCTGGTTTATGAGCAGCCCATACGAGTGGCCCCTAACCGACAAGACACTAGACCCACTCCTCGTCTCGATCCATGTTAATCAAACAGATCCAGAGGTCATGAAAAGCTTTTCAAGCAAAGAGAGCATAGATTATATAAATAATCATAGTCCAATCGGCGCTAGGGGCAAGTCAACCCTGTCGCTATTAAGCAAAGCCGGACTAGACTCATATTTCTCTGGTTGTATGACCCTTACGATTCAAAAGGACCAAAGAATAAGGAAAAGAGACTTCATGCTCGCCGTATCAGTTTCTGATGAGTCATATGAACACATAAAAGAAAACACATCTAGAAAGGTCATAAGAATTAACCCTTATGTTGATCGAGGCCTTGGACACTTAGATAAACTGAGGATTGCAGAGTATACCCTTGCTCTTTATCAGTCCGCGGCTTGTGTCGTAACCACAAAGCTCCACACAATGCTACCGTGCCTAGCTCTTGAAACACCGGTACTTTTTCTTGAAGAGAATGAATCATTTGACCCCGCAAGGTTTGATGGCCTCACATCATTGGTCAACGGCGTAAATAAAGACAACCTTTTGGCGAGAAAATATAAATATGATTATAACAACCCCCCAGCCAACCCACCAAAGTACAAAAAAATCAGAAACCAACTTATAAAGACGGCATCCGGGTTCACACAACATAGCCCGAAAGGATCCTTTCTTCGTATGGTTGGTGTCGGTGAGCTTAATTCGTTCGAAACCATGGTTGAGCAGGCTGACCCTAATGCCGAACTGAGTATTAGCGAGCTCCTGAGACAAATAAAGAGACCTGTCTTTTCAATAATTATGCCTGCATATAATGCCGGGAGGTACTTGGAAGAGGCGGTTTCAGGTATATTAGACCAATCATTTACAGATTTCGAGTGTATCATTGTTGACGACGGGTCGACTGACGGATCTGTCGAGCGCCTATTTAGTAAACTAGTAAATGAACCACGATTCTCTGTTATCTATCAGAAAAATGCCGGACTTTCGGCCGCAAGAAATTGCGGATACGCAAGAGCTCGAGGTGAGTACGTTCTTTTTTTGGATTCAGACGATAGATTTTCCGACCAACTTCTAGAACTTATTTACGAAAAAGTCGATGGTTCACATCCCGACATAGTTGTGTACAACCACTCCGTGCTTGACGACAAGAGCGGCTATGTAACCGATGCGGTACATGAACTCGACGAGCTATCTAGACGCGGGTGCGTTAACCCTACGTTAATAGCGGATATAATTTTTAACGTTTTCGGAAATCAAGTTTGGACCAAAGCGTTTAAAAGAAACTTTCTTGATAAGAATAACCTAACATTCATTGAATCACTTAAGAGAGCTGAAGACATACCGTTTACATATCCCGCACTCTTACTTGCTAAAAGCATAGCTGTTATCGATAAACCACTTGTTGAATATAGAGTCAACACAGGCTCTTCAAATAGTGACAGCATGGCCCCCCACTATAAGGACATTTTCATTGCACTAGATAAGCTTTATGAGTATATAAATAGCACAACTCCCGAACCCCAGAGATATCACAGGAGCTTCAGCCGTCTATTCATGGAGAATGTATACTACAATATCTATTCTCTTGTTCTTGCGGATGTGTTCGAGGCTGAGCTCGGCTTGGCAGCTATCTACATGAAGAGGCTTAGCATTAGTAGAGAAGATATAGTTGAGCAAGACTCCGTTGATTTAAGAATATATGACGCAATAAAGGCGGCTGATAGTAGGGAGCTGCTTAGGCTCATACTTTCCAAGGAAAAGGACGCTCGCTTTACGAGCAACCTTGAAGCCAATCGCCACAAGCTACACATTCTAAATCTCGAGGCAGAAATTGAGAGTAAAACGAAGCAGATTGATGAGCTACGACGTGAGATAACGACGATGGAGAAAAAATTAGACAAGGTGCTTAGGTACCCTCGCAAAGCAAGGTCAGCCATAAACTCTATTCTTACATTACGGAAGAAGCAATAAAATGAAAATATCGATCCTTATGCTAACCTATAATGCGCCAATTTATGTGTTAAGAAGTATTTGGGGTTTAAAAACAAAAACAACAACACCGAATTTTACATATGAGTTGGTTGTTGTTGATAATAAATCGAAGAACCCAACAAGAGCGCTGCTATTTATGTTGCAATTATTCGGTATGATTGACAAGTTATATTTCAACTCAAACAATGACCTATTTGCGGGTGGCAACAACATCGCAGCATCACTTGCATCGAAGGACTCCAGCCTGCTCCTTTTGTTAAATAGCGATATCAAAATTGTTGATTCAGATTGGCTATTTAATTTATATAGTAGACACGAGTCTGGTGTGACTGCTTACGGTTTGGTCGATAATCCAAGAAGGGCGGACGGCTATTGTTATCTTGTTGACGCATCTTTATATAAAAAATACCCACTCGACGAAGAATATCAGTGGTGGTGGAGCATAACTAAACAACAGGCAATGATACTCCAAGAAAACGTTGTAAGGGCGTATCGTGATCATGAAACGCAACTACACCACTACGGAGGTAAATCAGGTAAAGGCTATAAAGATGCTCGGGGCATGGATATTGATCTTGCTCAGGTTAAAAAGTGGTTTAAGTCTGGAAATCGCGTAAAAGAGCTTAAGTTTTAAGCTGTAGTCTATATCTCAACAAGATCCTTTGCTGATACCACAGCCTCTATTCCGTTTAGTGTATTATTCTCCGTCCTGAAGTACCACTGGTTATCCAGCAGAATTTTGCTCGAAAACTTAATTGTCCTGTTACGCTCTAGTGTGTCGTAAATTTGGTTACTGTATGGATTGAATCTAAGCGAAGATCTGCTTAGCTTTAGTTCTCGAGGATTCTCAAATGGCTCAAAGCAGGCGCTTCTCAAATCTGAAGCTACAAAAAAGATGTTTGTAGACTCTCTCTGCTGATCTTGAAAATACCATACACCATTAACAAGCGTCTTTCTTGTGACAAAGTAAGTACCCGGAGCAGAAACACCCGTGACGGAACCCGCTGTTGGGTCTGTGAGGTCTATGGCTGAGTTTGAGCAGAAGTTGCGTGGACCGTCAAGCGCAACAGGCATAAAGCCAGAAGTAAAGCGAGAGTGGATACCGACATCCTGAGAGTTATTCTTGTTGAATTCAGTTCGGTAATACAAGTTCCCGTTAATAGTAATCTCTTCGACAACCCTTACTGAGGTGCCTTTCTTCAGCTCACCACCAACGGATGTACGTGATGCAGGGTGTGACCTGTTGGCGTCTACTGTAATCGTGACCCACCTCGGCTCAATCGGAGTGTAGGGTATTTCTTCAAGGTCTTGCTGGGGTATTGCAAAAAGCCCTCCGTCATTGTTATTAAACTCTGTTCTCAAGTACCACTTACCAAGCACCTCTATTTTATCGATGAATCTGAGCTGTCTTCCAACTTGAAAAGTTTCACCAACGCCGCTAAGTGTCATTACATCTACTTTTTGTGCCCCGTCTCTTTTCACCTGCATCCACCTTGGCCTAGTCAGGGTCTCAAAGTTGTTATAATACGTCGGCCCAAACCAAGAGGTAAAGAAAAGATAAAAATTCCTATTGCCATATGCGCCGCAGGCGGCACTACCCCACCCTGCATCTAGTGAGGCCTGATTTGGCTGATAGGGAGTGTAGTTGTAGAGTGCCTGAGTTGCCCTGTTTTGGATGTTGACAATGCTACCACCACAAGATGTGTTTGGGCTGAACTGTATGTAGTTGTTGCCCACAACATAAGGCGTGAACCAAGTTGGGCTCTGGTTCATGATTGCTCTGAACATTCTTGCTGACCAGGTGAGTTGGTTGGTAAGGCCAAAATACTGTTCATCACATGGCGCAGTATCAGGGCATCCGTATCCGGTTGCTGTTCGGTATTGTGAAGACCCAGGAATAGGCCAGTCGTCTGTTATAAGACTCTGCTCCTTCTGGAGCAATACAATCAGAACCTGTGGGTTTATAGAGAACTGTTGCGACACTTCGTATATGATCTGAGATGCACGTTTACCGTTTTCGCTAAAGTCTCGCAAGCAGGTGAAGGGCGGTGAGTAACCTCTTGCTGCCGCCCATTGCGCCCTAGTGCCACCACCAAATTCAGACGGTTTAGTACCAAAAGTATCACAGATGGGTACACGCGCCTCAAGAAAAGCCTGTATCTGTTGTGCACTCATGGTGTCCTTGTTTGTAAAAACGGTATCGTCCATGATGCGACCTGCTTGAAATCCAATTACTGGGTTTGCACTAACTGGTGTGAATAGCAGAAGACTCAAGAAGAAAGAGGATGTGATCAGTAGGGTGCTGCCTAGGTATATTTGCTTAATAGTTATCATCGTCAGGCTACCTTGTTAGGGTTATCTCTTTTGTTTCGCTTATGCTCGATATGGATCCATTGTCAAAGCTGACATTAACTGATAGTACGCCATCCTCCAGCGAGTCAATTGCAATATCAAAACCGCGACACGTTGACGAGGAAGGACCGGCCTGTACCGGAGCTTCGCGACTAATTACAACCGTCTCGCCCCTTTTTACAGAAAGTGTACAAGTACCTTCATTAAAGACACCCTGAATGAGAGACCTTACCCTTAGTGCGCCGTTTACGACTGACGTAGACGTAATTGTCACTGAAGTGTCTTGTTGCTCACCTGGATTTGGCTTCTCCCCCAGGTCCTGCTTATCTGCGTCTATGGTTGGTGGTATATCTTCACCCGGGGCTGGAGTGGGCTGCGTGGGACTTGGCTGCTCAAGGGGGGGTTGATTGCCCCCCTCACCAAAGAAGCTTGTAAGTGCAAGAGACGATAAAACGACAATTGAAATCGCGACTACTGACGCAACGAGTATGAAGAGTCTTTTTTTGATTAATTTCTTTTTATTTTTAATTTTCATCTAACATAATTATAGTCTTTAGCAACACCCTGTGTCAAACTACACAGCTAGATAGGGCGCTAATGCGTCTAAAGTGTTAAAATAGTAGCAATGAACAAATTCAAAAAAGATATTACAGTAATTGTACCCTGCTACAATGTCGAAAATTATCTAGAGAAGTGCCTATATTCTCTTGTGCGTCAGTCATTTAATAGTTTAGAAGTTATTATGGTTGAAGACTGTTCAACTGATGGTACGAAAAAAATTGTTCGTAGGTACGAAAAAAAGTACGAAAACTTCCATGCCATATATAATCAAAAAAATGGTGGATTAGGTAACGCCCGCAACGTCGGTATTGCCGCAGCAAAGTCAGAGTTTATTGGATTTCTTGATTCCGACGACTGGCTACCCGAAAACTTTTTAGAAGAGATGTATGAAACATTAGTTTCGAATGACGCTGACATTTCAATGTGTGACGTTTACTTAAGGTATGATGACACCTCCAGGGATCGTCGTATCCTGGCATACAACGGCAAACCTGATAAACGTGGACTTATTAATACTGGCTTAGCGGCTACTTCGAGCGCAAAGCTCTTTAAAGCGAAGCTATTTAACGATTTTCAGTATCCCGTCGGAATAGTAAACGAGGATATTCCGGTCACGCTTGCGATGTTGATCAAGTATAAGGTTGCGTACACTGATAAAACGCACTTTAGCTACTATCAAAGACACGGTTCTATTCAAAATGGACAGGTGACTAAAAAAAGGCTCGATGTCTTCATTGCGCTTTCTCTTCTAAGAAAAAATGTGGGAGGAAAGATAGATAAAAAGTTGTGGGATGCAATTGTTTGGCAACAGGTTTTTGCCGTGTACCTCTATGTGTTTCCTCGTGCTAAGGGTGTTTTTGCGCGGAAGGGTTTGATAAAGGATTTTTACAATGCATGTAAAGAGCATGGAATTAAAATCAGTCCAAGAAATCCAGGTTTTATCAAATACCTAAAGGACAATAAGATCGATAATATTTATGGCCAGAGAGTCGTTAAGAGCCTGAATAATCGAAGATTTTTCATTGCAAGCGTGCTTATGGGTCTTTATGCACTTATCCAGAATCACATTAGTTTCGTGAGGTTGGCGGTATGGCTCCTTAGACAGATGAAGCATACTTTCTTTCACCCGGTCGATTCTATAAGAAGGTTATCTTCTAGACTAAAGACCTTTTCACGCCGTAAAGTTGTGATTAAAAAGGCAGTCACTATGGATAATCTTATCGATGCCGCGATTCGTCAAAGTAAGAAACATTCCGACGACCCTGTTTCAGTTATTATTCCAAACTATAACTACGAGAGGTACATGCTTCAGCGGGTCTATAGCATCCTTTATCAAAAAGAGAAGATCGGGGAGATTATTCTGCTCGACGACAATTCAACCGATGGTAGTGTCGCTCTCGCAAGACAGATTAAAAAAGCAATTGGCCGGCATGTGACGGTAAGACTGATCAACAATAAAGTAAACAGGGGCACATTTTCGCAGTGGGAGCTGGGATTTAATATGGCAAAACATTGGTTAGTATGGATAGCCGAAGCCGACGACTACTCAAGCAAGCTTTTTCTTTCAGCCGCGCTCAAACCTATGAAAGTAAACAACAACGTCGTTATTAGCTATGTCAACACTGGGTATATTAACGAGAAAGGTCTACTGATTGGTGATGTCAGGAATGATATTGACTACCAGAAAACGGGACACTGGAACAGTAGCTATGTAAATAACGGACTAGAGGAGGCAAGGCAGTATTCTTATGCCAACAACACAATCGCAAACGTTTCTTCGGTAGTATTTCGTAAACGAGACGACATCAATTATGAAGAGCTTTTTGCAGATTGTAGGCAATATAGACAGGCGGGAGATTGGCTAATGTATGTAAACTACATGCTATATGGGGATGTTGCATACACAGATAGAGTTCTTAATTACTACCGTGTGCACGGTGCCAATGTATCTTCAAATACAAAAGCTCATGATCACATTAACGAGATACTCGAAATCCACAGAAAATTGACAGAAAAACTCGCCCTAAGCCCTGCTCACAAAAGAAAAATGGCAAAGAGAATTCAGACCTTGAAGAAGGCCTGGTCAGCCTAGCTTGCGCCAAAAAGAAAGAGGCCGGGATGTTGCCATCCCGGCCGGTGCAGAAGCACCCCCTTTCTACTTGACGAGGCGTTCGCCGTAGCCAGACTTCTTGAGCGGCCCGGCGAGCACCTTGAGCTGCTCGTGAGTGATGAAGCCCTGCTCAAAGGCCGTCAGCTCGGGGCTACCGAGCATCCGACCCTGGCGGTGCTGCATCACTCGGACGTACTCGGATGCGTCGGTCATCGAGTCGATCGTGCCAGTATCGAGCCAGACATCGCCGCGACCAAGAGTGGTGACCTTCAGCTTGCCGCGCTTCAGGTACTCCTCGTTGATGCTGGTGATTTCGAGCTCGCCACGTTCGCTCGGCTGAACGTTCTTGGCTATCTCGACCACGTCGTTGTCGTAGAAGTACAACCCAACCACGGCGTAGTTGGATTTGGGGTGCGTGGGCTTCTCTTCGATCGAGAGAGCGTTCATGTTGTCATCGAACTCCACCACGCCGTAGCGTTCGGGGTCGCTGACCTCATATGCGAACACAATACCACCCGCGGGATCGGTGCACTCCTGCAGCGAGTCGTCGAGCGACTCGCCGTGGAAGATGTTGTCACCTAGTACCAGCGCGACCTTGTCGTCACCGATGAACTTCTCACCGATGATGAAAGCTTGCGCCAGCCCGTCCGGAGACGGCTGCACCTCGTATGACAGGTGGATACCCCAGTCGGACCCATCACCGAGCAGTCGCTCGAATGAATCGCGGTCCTGTGGCGTAGTGATGATCAGGATCTCCTTGATCCCCGCCGACATCAGCGTGGAAAGAGGGTAGTAGACCATCGGCTTGTCGTAGATGGGCATCAGCTGCTTGCTGATTCCCTTCGTGATTGGATGGAGCCGTGTGCCGGAACCTCCGGCAAGTATGATACCTTTCATGGAGTTTCCTTTCGGGGGTTTGTGTTAGCGTAGGTACTCTTCGAGCGCTTCGTCCCAAGGACGAGGCGTAAAGCCTGCGTTCTGTATTTTAGCAATATTTAGCGTGCTCTGTAAAGGTCGGGGAGAGACGAGCACCCCTTGTGTACTTTTTGCATCAATGAAATCCAGTGTTGATTGCGATCCAATTCGCTCTGGGTCGTGGCCGGTTAGCTCAAAGACTTTTTCGGCAAACTGCTTCCAGGTAATAGGCTCTCCGTCGTTTGACAGGTTATATGTTCCATAAGGAGCATTTGTTTCAAGTAGGTGTTTAATTCCCTTGGCGATATCTTCAGTGAATGTTGGCCTTCCGAGCTGATCATTAACAACCGCTGGATCAACGCCTTTCTCTGCCAATGATGCCATGGTTCGGACGAAGTTGTTTCCGTCACCCACGACCCACGAGGTTCGCACGGTGTAGTGTCGGGGTACGGTTGCTGCGGCGATGTCGCCTGCAGCCTTAGACTGTCCATACACACCCAGGGGCGAAAAGGGCTCGTCTTCGTCATGCTCTTTTTTGGTACCGTCGAATACGTAGTCGCTTGAAACGTTCACGAGAGTAAGGTTGTTTTCAATTGCAACTCGCGCCAAGTGTTGGACGGCGGTTGCGTTTGCCGCCCATGCCTCGGCACGACCTTCTGGAGTTTCGGCCAGGTCAACCTTTGTGTAGGCAGCAGCGTTAATGATTGCGCTATATTGTCGCCAGTTTCGACCCCCCCAACTCGACGGGTTGGCTATGTCGAAGGTTGAGCGGTCGACGAACTCGGCATCTGGGAATTCGATTTGGAGTGCTTTACCAAGCTGGCCGTTCGCTCCGGTGACAAGAATCTTTCGTGGCTTGACCGGCTCAATATCGGTGATAGCCGGGTGAACCTTGTCTTTATCTGACAATTCAGCGTCCTCAAGCGGAATAGGCCAGTCTATACCTGTTGTTTGATCGGCAAGATTCAAGAATGCGTAATCTGTATTCTCGGCAGACCAATGGTCATTAACCAAATAAGAATAGAGCGTGTTATCCTCAAGCACCTGGAAGGCATTTCCAACACCTCGAGGCACAAAGATCGCTTTTGAGGGATCCATTTCGAGCGTAAACACTTTTCCAAATGTGTCGCCCTCACGAAGATCTACCCATGCACCAAAGATTCTCCCTGTACCTACCGCAACGTATTTGTCCCATGGCTCGGCATGAATCCCAGGGGTAACACCGGCTTTTTCATTGAATGACATATTGTTTTGCCGAGGACCGAAATCGGGCAAGCCAGCTGCAACCATCTTCTCTCGTTGCCAGTTTTCTTTAAACCAACCCCTGTTGTCACCGTGAACGGGGAGGTCTAGCCATACAAGGCCTGGGATATCCGTAGTGCGCAACTCAAGCGATTTGTTAAATTCTGGTCCGTTTCGTTCGGCCATTACTGCCCTTCTTTCTGGTACTTTTCTTCAGTTGCTTGCTTCTGAGGCTTCCACCAGCTTCTGTTATTAGTATACCAGTCGATTGTTTGTTTCAGCCCAGCCTCAAAGTCGGTGTACTGCGGTGCCCAGCCGAGCTCGGTGCGGAGCTTGGTTGAATCTATGGCATAGCGCATGTCGTGGCCTGGTCGGTCGTTGACGTGTTCGTAGTCTGACGGGTCTTTACCCATGTGCTTCAGGATGAGCTCAACGACTGACTTATTATCTTTTTCGCCATCGGCACCAATCAGGTAGGTTTCGCCACTAACACCCTTTTCAAGAATCGTTAATACTGCGGAGCTATGGTCTTCGGTGTGAATCCAGTCGCGGACATTCTCGCCGGTTCCGTATAGTTTTGGGCGGCGACCTTCAAGAACCTCGGTGATTTGGCGAGGTATGAACTTCTCTACATGTTGGTAGGGGCCGTAGTTGTTTGAACAGTTGCTAATGGTGGCGTGGATGCCGAAGCTTCGCACCCAAGCACGTACCAGCAGGTCTGAGCCGGCCTTTGTAGATGAGTAAGGGCTCGAGGGGTTGTACGGCGTGTGTTCGGTAAATCGTTCGGGATCATCGAGTTCTAGGTCACCGTATACTTCATCGGTCGAAATATGGTGGAGGCGCTTGCCGTGTTTGCGAACGGCTTCAAGAATGGTGTAGGTGCCGATGATGTTGGTGTCGAGGAACGGACGAGGGTTTTGGAGCGAGTTATCATTGTGCGACTCAGCTGCATAGTGGACAACGGCGTCATGTTCAGAGACAAGTTTGTCGACCAGCGCCGCGTCGGTAATGCTTCCTTCAACAAAGGTCACCCTGGCAGGATCAAGACCTTTAACATTCGCACGGTTACCGGCGTAGGTAAGTGCATCGAGTACGGTAATATTCCAGTCGGGGCGCTCTCTGTAGACGTGATGTATGAAGTTCGAGCCGATAAACCCCGCACCGCCGGTAACGATAATATTCATACTTCCAGTATATAATGGGAGATATGAAAAGAGTAATTGTGAGCGGCTTCTTTAATCCCCTTCATGGTGGGCACCTCGATATGATCGAGGCAGCGGCGGAACTTGGCGACAGCCTGATTGTGGTCGTTAACAACGATGTGCAGCAAATGTTAAAAAAGGGAAAGATTATTCTTACTGAAGATAACCGGGCTCGCTTAATGCGATCACTCCGAAATGTCGACGAAGTGATTATTTCAATCGATCAAGACCCAACCCAAATTCAAACACTCGGCATGATTGCCGACAAATACCCGGATGACGAACTGGTCTTTGCGAACGGTGGTGACCGCGATTCAGACGAAGCCATTCCAGAGACAGCGGTGTGCGCAGAGCGTGGCATTGAACTCGTGTTTGGCATGGGCGAGGGGAAGCCGGATTCTTCAACCCGAATTAATAAAGCGACTGGAATGGAGGATTAAATGTGCGGCATCGTCGGATATGTAGGCAATAAACAGGCGCAACAATTTTTATCAGCCGGGCTTCGCCGCCTCGAGTATCGTGGCTACGACTCGGCGGGAGTAGTCACCCTTTCGAAAGATGGCAACGCAACGCTCCTTCGGGCGAAAGGTAAGGTTGCGGAGTTGGACGCGTTGATTGCAGCATCCGAAACGAAGGATTCCGTGGGTATTGGCCATACTCGCTGGGCCACACACGGAATGCCGTCGGTTGAGAACGCGCACCCGCACAAGGCCGGCGACATCTATCTGGTCCACAACGGGATTATCGAGAACTACAAAGAACTGAAACAAGAACTTTCAAGCCACACGTTTGTGAGTGAGACCGACACCGAGGTGCTAGCCGCACTTATTAACTCGTTTTACGATGACAAGACCGAGCTCGTCGACGCGGTCGCTCAGTCGCTCAAGCTGGTAAAGGGAACCTACGGGATTGCCGTCGTTTCATTGCGTGATCCATCACAGGTGGTCGTAGCTCGAGCTGGGAGCCCGTTAATTATTGGGGTTGGTGAAGATGAAACGCTCATTGCCAGTGACGCTTCGGCCCTTATTGGCCACACTTCCCAGGCGATCTACTTGAATGATGGTGAGCTAGCGGTGTGTCGCGCTGATGGCGTCGAGCTGCTTAACCTCGCCGCTCAGCCAGTGTCGGCAAAAGTTGAAACGATTGAAGTCGACATGCAGGCGATTCAGAAGCAGGGCTATGACCACTTCTTAATGAAAGAGATTAGCGAGCAACCTACGACGCTCGAATCGACTCTGCGTGGCCGTTTGGTGCTCGATGAGCAGCGAGTACAGCTTGGTGGCCTCAACATGACTCAGGAAGAGCTGCGTGCAATCGAGCACGTGACGATTATCGGCTGTGGCACCGCGTATTATGCCGGCCTTTTGGCATCCTACTATCTTGAGAAGCTGGTTGATGGCTTGACGGTGGATGTAGCGGTTGCCTCTGAGCTAAGATACCGATCGTTTAACCTACCAAAGAACACCGTAGCGCTGGTGGTGTCTCAATCTGGTGAAACGGCTGACACGTTGGCCTGTTTGCGTGAGATTAAGCAACGCGGCGTGAAAACTTTGGGAATTATAAATGCGGTTGGTTCGACGATTGCGCGTGAAGTCGACGGTGGCATTTATGTGCACGCCGGCCCTGAGATTTCAGTGGCTAGTACAAAGGCGTTTACCTCTCAGGCCTCTGCCATGATCATGTTTGGACTACAGGTCGCTCAGGCCAAGGGTGCTGATCGGGAGATGACCGCACAGTTTGTGAAAGAACTGAGCCTACTCCCCGGCGAAATTAAGAAGGTGATTGAGACTAAGGCTGAAGAGATAAAAGTACTTTCTGAGCGCTATGCTCACTTCGAGCACGCGCTCTTCTTTGGCCGCGACACACTGTTCCCTGTTGCGCTTGAAGGTGCCCTGAAGCTGAAAGAAATTTCATACATCCAGGCCGAAGGCTATGCGGCGGGTGAGCTGAAGCACGGTCCAATTGCACTGGTAGATGATCGCTTCTTTGAAGTTGCTTTACTTGCTGACAACTGGCTGCTCGATAAGAGCTTGAGTGCAGTAGCAGAAGTTAATGCTCGTGGCGGTCATGTGATTGCGATTACGAACAGCTCAGCACAGATCGATGCTGAGGCGGTGATTAAAGTTGATACTGACCTCGACGTACTCGCACCAATTGTGTTGAATGTGGTTCAGCAACTGTTTGCTTATTATGTTGCCGTATCGAAGGGCAATGACGTCGACCAGCCGCGGAATCTCGCGAAAAGTGTGACGGTAGAATAGCCCTAAAATGAAAGACCCCCGATGGGGCCTTTCGACTCTCCTTTCGGGGGTTAGGTTCTTGCTTTTGCAATTTTCTCGGTCCAGTGCAGGAGCGATTCTTCGAGTATGAATCGTTCGACCAGATGCGTTGCCCAGGCAAGGTAGATGAGTGCCGTGAGGCGAGTGCACAGCCGGAGCCAAGCGAGCTGATCAGGGGTGAATCCGATGAGTTCGACAGTTCCTGTCAGAAACACCACCACGGCGATGTTGATCAGGACCATGGCGTACACGACACTACGAAACTCCTCGAACCGCTCGTGGGGTACGATACTTTCCTTAAGCGTGCGCATGGGATGCCGACGACTCGTCCACAGGAACGACATCACCACACCCATGAGCACACTGTTTATCACAGAGAGTTCCAATAGAGACCACATTTCGCTAGGTGCTCACACTTCGAGCAACGAACTTACAAAGAGCAATACTAATGAAAACTATATCATAAAAAATCTATTTAGCAATAGAGTCTTCAACGATCTTCTGCATCTTTGTCCTGAATAATCCCGCATCGAATCGTTTCGCTTTTCGGTGCATGGTTGCCGGAAGGAAGTTCATCGTCTCGAATCGTGTGATGGCTGCCGCCATACTTTCGACGCTTTGTTCTTCGAAGAACACCCCATTTTCGCCGTCTTGGACAATATCTAACGCCCCACCCTTTTTATAGGCAATCACTGGCATGCCGGCCGCGAGGGCTTCAACTGCGGCGATGCCGAAATCCTCTTCACCTGGGAACAAGAATCCTTTGGCGTGGTGAGCCAGGCGCACCAATTCATCGTCGCTGACCCGCCCGGTAAAGGTGACGGTAGGGCCGGCCAGTGACTTCAGTCGTTCCGTATCGAGGCCAGAGCCAACGACGGTTAACGGGACTTTCATTTTGTTGGCGGCTTCAATCGCCAGGTCGAATCGTTTATAGGGGACGTGTCGGCCCCAAATGATGTAGCCGCTTCGCTCCGTTTTTGGTGGCGGGGTAAATCGCGAAACGTTGACCGGAGGTTGAACGACGGTGCTCGGTTTTTTGTAATAAGTCTTAATCCGTTCTTGGGTGACACTGGAGTTGGCGATACAGACGTCGATGCCTTGGACGGATTCGAGGTCGAGTTTGCGCATCTGTTTCACGAAGAAGGGGATAACCGGTCGAATAATTGGGGTGAGGAGGCCGAAGCTGAACTCATTTTTAAACTCTTCGTAATGGCTCCAGTAGTAGCGAATCGGGGTGTGGATGTAGGCGATATGGACTTGGCCAGGCTTGGTTTTGCGAACTGCCTTTGCTTCGGCGCTCGAGCTGCTGATAATAATATCGAACTCTGAGAGGTCGAGAGCACGGAAGGCCTTGGCACGTAGCGTTGGCCAGAGCACGTGCTTATAGCGCAGGAAGCCCGGAAGGCGACGTTGCAGGTAGGTGGTGCGTATATCGGCGTCTTTCAGCGCGGGAACGGCCTGGGCGTTATAGACCGACGTGTAGATAGGAGCCTTCGGGAATAGCTTGTGCAGTTCTTCAACGACCACTTCGGCACCACCGGCAACGGTCAGCCAGTCGTGGACGATGGCAATCTTTGGGAAGGGTTTTTGGGAGTTCGGCATTGGGTCTATTATAGCGCGAGGCGACAGATCCTGGACAAAAGAAAAATGGCGTTGATCAGACGCCATTTATGTACTTCTTACAAAGTACTCCTCCGACTGTCCCTACGAACCGCCTGGTCTCTTTGTGTTCCTATAATACCATTGAGCACTACTTGATATCAATGATTTTTCCATTTTTCGTCATAAGTTTAAGATTTTGTAAAGATTTGTGCTGCATGACATCGGCTTTGAGCCATCTTTCAATGTCCTTATCTTTTATCTTGGTTCGTGATGTGTCGATAATGATCGATTTTGACTGCTTTGATGCCTTTTTGATTTGTCGTGAAATAGTGTGCCTAGTATTCCCAACAGGGCCTTTGATTTCCCACGGCACACCATCGACGTATATATCAGCGGTTTTCTGTTTATAACCATCTCGGGGAACAATGAACACGATGTTCTTTCCGGACCTTTGTAGTTGCGCTGCAACCTTTACTTCATGAGGTTCTGGCTGAGCGCCAGCAGGAATAATTAACGAGCCGATCCTTCGTTTCCTTTTGTACATACACGCAACTGTACATACAAAAAGTTAATTCTAAATTAAATCCTTACTTTGCACCACGCCCGCGAATCACTACCAGGACCGTCTTGAACAAGATCTTAATATCGAGCAGGAAAGACCAGTTTTGAGCATAGAATAATTCAAGCTCGATACGCTCCTCGAAGCTTAGTTCGCTACGACCAGAGACTTGCCATAGTCCGGTCACACCAGATTTCACACTGTGGAGTAGGGCCGCCTTGCCCTTGGTGTACTTTACTTCCTGTGGAAGGATCGGGCGTGGCCCAACTAGGCTCAGGTCGCCGCGTAGGACGTTGAAGATTTGCGGCAACTCGTCGAGTGAGGTCCGGCGCAGGAAGCGACCAAATGGCGGGATGCGTGGGTCGTTTTCTGGTGCCTTGTTAGTACGCTCGTATTCAAGTGCGAGGTCTTCCCTACCCATGGCGCGGTATTCAGCGGCATCGTCGACGTTGCTTGAGTCGAAGCCGGGCAGGTGGGTCATGGTGCGGAATTTGAGCAGTTTGACTGGTTCAGAGAAGCGTGACAACCGTTGATTCACGTAGAAGACCGTGCCGGGGTTAAGAAGTTTTTGAAGAATGGCGAGGACAATAAAGAGAGGAGAAAGGAGGATGACGGCAATGAGGCTGACGATGAAGTCAAAGACCCGCTTGAGAATAGAGCCCCATCCAACCAAAGGGGTTTGGTAGACGGTAATCATGGGGTAGCCAAGGAACACGTCGACCGTGTTCTTGCCCGAGTAGAACTCAGACTCAGCCGGAATGAAGCTGTAATCGATGTGGCGGGTCTGTGCTGCTGCCAGGATTTTCTGGTTGCGCTCGCCGTCTTCGTACAGGTCAGTCTGAATAATAGCCGTGATATTGTTAACATCCAGATGCTTGAGCGCCTCTTCAGGTCGTGAGTAGCGGTGGGCGTGCACACCATCGGGCATCATCTGCTTTGGCCCAGCAATGGCGACGACTTCGTAGCCGCTCTTTCGGGTATCTGCCAGGCTGCTTGCAAGATCTTTGGCGATGCTTGACGATCCGATAATCAGTACACGGCGAGTCCCTTTGCCATACTTGAACATGGCAGTCCGAATGGCACGCATGACTTCCCTTTCAAGGACGATCAGTAAGAACGAGCCAACCAGGGCATAGACGGCAACCAGACGGGCAGGGAAGAGCGTTCGATCGAGGGCATACTCCCAGCCAATAATAAATAGAATACCAATAAAGACACCCACCGCGATCTTTCCCCACTCGACGAGACGACGAGTATAGGTGCGGGGGCTGTACAGGCCAAGGAGGGCAAAAATGAGAATCCAGAAGGGAACAATCACCAGGAAAGAAAGGAGGTAGTCGAAGGCGTAGACTTCTTGCAGAAGTGGCCGTTGGTCGAACTGAACACGGGCGACGTAGGCAATGCTAAAAGCGCTAATGAGTACCAGTGCGTCGATGAGGATAAGGATGAGGCTGTAAACTTTACTGTTGTGTCGTCGCATATGTGTGGCTATTATACCACCCTTGTGGGGCGGTTTGCGGTACACTAGGAAGAGATGAAAAAAGCAGCGCAAGCACTTGGGGTACTCGATCAATTCTTTATTGGTCTGATGGTTGCCATCTTCGCACTTATTGTGCTCCATGCCCCGCTCACTGTTTGGCTCGGTACTGTTTTCCCTGATGCAAGCGTGCTGATTAAAGCCTGGAAAGAGCTGCTGATGATTCCGGCTGGCTTCTTGTTGTTGGCTATTGTGTGGCGCAAGCGTCGATGGGATACTCTGAAAAATCCATTCGTGCTCCTGGCGGCACTATACGTTGCAGTACACCTGGCGCTCATACCATTGTTTTATACAAATGCCGCCGCGGTGCTCGCTGGCCTTGCGATCGATCTTCGTTATATTGTCTACTTCGTGCTTGCTCTGGTGCTCGTTCAGCTCTATCCAGAGTTTCGCCGATTTTTCTTAACCGTGTTCTTGGCTGGCGCACTGTTAGTGGGGAGCTTCGCGATGCTTCAGGTATTCTTCTTGCCGGTAGACTTCTTGACGGTACTTGGCTACGGCGACCAAACGATTCAGCCATACCTGACGGTCGATCAGAACCCAGAGTATATCCGAATTAGCAGTACGCTCCGTGGGCCGAACCCACTCGGAGCCTATGCAGTAGTAACACTTGCACTCGCATTTGCCTACCTGTGGCGCCGCCGCCCGCAGCTCACCTGGAAGGTGTCGAGCGTGTTCGCACTCCTGAGTGTTGGCGCGCTGATCGCTCTTTGGTATAGCTACTCAAGAAGTGCGCTTGTGGCAGCTGTTGCAGCGGTCGCTATTGTCTTTGTACTCACTATCGGCCGAAGGATGCCGCGCTGGCTGTGGGTAGCCGCCTTTGTCGTTGGCTTCGCCACGCTCGGCGGACTCTACGCTGCGCGCGACACCAGCTTTGTGCAGAATGTGATTCTCCACGATAATCCATCCACTGGGCCAGCGGAAACATCAAACGACGGTCACTTGGAGTCGCTGATTGATGGCACCGACCGCAAGCTTCGCCAGCCGCTCGGTGCCGGCATTGGTAGTACCGGGTCGGCCTCACTCTATACCGACGAACCGGTGATCATCGAGAACCAGTACCTGTTTATTGCGCATGAGTCTGGTTGGGCTGGCGTGGTCATATTCCTGACGCTCTTCTTGATGATTCTGCATCGCTTGTGGAAGCATCGCCACGACTGGCTTGCGCTTGGGGTGCTCGCCAGCGGTGTTGGCTTGGCATTGATTGGCCTGCTGCTGCCAGTGTGGGTAGATGATACGGTGTCGATAATTTGGTGGGGTCTGGCAGGCCTCGCGATAGGAGGTACGTATGTCCGAACGGTCAACAAAACGTCAAAAAGAACTGCTTGATTTCGTTGACGCGTTTATTCAAGAACACGGCTACGGACCAAGCTATCGAGAAGTGATGACAGGCCTTGGCTATAAGTCGGTATCGACAGTTGCCATTCACATTGATGGGCTCATCAAAAAAGGCTATCTACGTAAACGCGATAACTCAGCCCGATCACTTGAGGTAGTTTCGACACAATACAGTGCTGCCGGTGCTGTGAAGGCGCCGAGTGCCGCCAAAGAAAAGTGGCTGGTTGACGAAATCACGCAGCGGTTCTTGCAGTATGAAACGAGCCCAAGTGCGCGAACCCTCGATGAACTCTATGTGTTGATTGGTGCACTCAAGATTCTGGGGCTTGAAGGGGCGCATGAAGCTACGAAGGCTCGTTTGCAAAAGCTGAACTAAGCCTTGCTGTGGTAAAATAAGCAAAAGCAGTTTCTTATGAAAAAAGTCCCCGTCTATCTTGAAGTTCGCGAACCTCCAACGCTACGCTGGCGTATTCTTGGCATACTCATAGTGGTGGTGTGCCTTGCTTTTACGTTTGGAATGTGGACATTCATGGAGCGGACGAACGATTCCCTTGCCGCAGTAAACTTTGACGTGCAAGCCGACCGAGCAATCGATGTGCTCGAGGAGCGGCTGGAGGTATACGGTGATCTTTTGTATGGAGGCCGTGGGCTCTTCTTGCAAGACCCTGAACTTACTCGCGTCGAGTGGGACACCTTTATGGAGAGCCAAAACCTGTTTGAACGATATCCGGGTATTAATAATATTGCGTACCTAGAGGTAGCGACACCTGCCGACGCTTCACGAATTGAAAGAGAGCTTAACCAATCAGCTCAGCTGGGAGACCAGTTACCAATTTCACTATACCCCCAGCCGCTGACCGACAGATTGGCAGTCGTTACCTACTCAACCACAGTCACCGACGATTATCAGGTGTTGGGGCTGAATGCCTATGGTCGTGAGGCACTTGTTCCTGCCCTAGAGCTGGCAGCTATTTCGGGACTACCAGAATCAACGGAGGCCTTTAAGTCACGTAATCCTGCTCGTGAGGGAACGAAAGACGTTATCATTTTTCTTGCGGTCTACGAGAAGGAAATCTCAGCAACTTCCACTGATGCCGAGCGTATTGATGCACTTTCTGGCTATATTGCACTTTCAATTCACCCAGAAACACTTATCAAACAGGGGTTGAACGAAA
This sequence comes from Candidatus Saccharibacteria bacterium UBA6175, assembly GCA_002422915.1. Lineage (GTDB taxonomy): Bacteria > Patescibacteriota > Saccharimonadia > Saccharimonadales > Saccharimonadaceae > Microsaccharimonas. The sequence continues at coordinate 166,576 of DITV01000004.1, forward strand.
TTTCGAGCACCGAACCTGTGAGTGTGCGTGTTGAAACGGTGAATGGTGATCGTATCTATAGTTCCCCAGAAGATATACCTGGTGTGCGTATTGAAAAGAACATTTCTCTCGATGTTTCTGGCCAAACCTGGAGGTTTACGTTTACCGCTCCAGACTACTATGGCCTGACCCTTCGCGAACGATTTGCCCCTGGCTTTATGCTCATTGTTGGGCTGATTATTATGATTGGTTTTATGACCTCACACCTCTATGCTGGCGGTGTTCGTGTCCGCAAACGGGGAAGCTAGATAATCGATACCAATACAACCAGGCCCAGGGCGGTTATCGTCACGATGACGGCGGCTCCTGGCATGGCAGCGAGAATTTCTTCACGTTGAATGGCCGCGGCTTCTGGGGTGAGATTGCTGGTGACTGGTCGAAAGGGAAGCAGGCGCGCACTCTCTGAGCCAAGACTAGCGGTTTCTTCTGAGACGGCTTCTTCTGTCTGCACGATGCGTGAAGGAAGTCGGGTTGGCGTAGTAGGAGTGCCTTCAACACCCGGGATCGTCGGAATAGGTTCAATGGGATCAATCGGGTCAACTGGGTCAGGGGGAACCACCACGCCACACTCATCGGGTGTGATATAGATAATAGTGTTCGAGCCGTCGTTTACGACTTGAAAGATGCATTCAAGTGGGAGAATTTGTTGACGTAAGTTACCGTTAATGGCCTGTGCGGAGGGGGCGAAGGCAAGTAGCGGGAATCCAGCCAAAAAGATGGCGATGACGATCCTGAGGCTTCGTCGCAACATTCGGTTACTCCGACTTTGGCGGAACTTTGATCTTCTGGCCTGGTTCCAGGCTGTATGGTGCGCGAATCTTATTAGATCGAGCCAGTGTCTTCCACGAGACGTGCTTATTCTTAGCAATCTTCTGGAGCGTATCGCCTTCTTTTACTTCGTAGAGCCGCCAGTACTTGGCAACTTTTCGTTTGTGAAGCAGGTTGCGAATGCCGAAGACGATACCGGCTGCAACAAGTGCAAGTGCGATGAGCTGGATGAGTGCTGCGGCCGGAGCCGGTGCGATGTAGACATATGACGAGCTGCCACTGACCGTTTGACGAGGTGCCGCACTATCTTCACCGATGCTGTCATTGACATTATCATTGTATTCAGCCACTACGTCAGCTCGGTACAAACCTCCCCAGAAGGGTGAGGTAAATTCGTAGTTCCAGCTGGCTGTTGAGCCGGCAATAACGGGGTAGGTGCCTTCTTTGGAGTCGGCGGGAATGCCGAATAATGACGTGAGAGTTACCGTAATATTGGTATCGAGGGAAACGTTACCACTGTTTCTAATTGATGGTGTTGCAGTGTAGAGCTTACCGTCTGAAGGGCTTGGTGCCAGCGTGACGCCAGCAATGCTGAGGCCTTTGACGATTTCGCCAGGAACAGTGACTGCTACTCGAATTGCTGATCGGAAGCTCAACACGACACCGCCTCCTTGTTCAGGTGCTTCGGTGGCGGCAGTATCTTGCATGGTAATACAGCCGCTTTGCTCACCTACATTGGCAGAATCGGGGGCTGTGATGGTGAAGTTAACAACTGCCGACTTGCCTGGCGCAACCGTAACTGTGTCTTTCTCGAGCGTTATCCAGCGCCCAACACTTACCTTAGGTTCATTCGCTTGCGCACAGGCAAAGGCTCCATCGCTCGCAAGTGACGAGTCAACTGCACCAACGGCAATTGTTCGAACGGTATCTGTGTTATTAAAGACACGAACACCATCTTGGGCAGATGCGCCCGGCTCGAGTTCGTAGATAAAGATCGATTCAGATCGAGGGTTGTCGGCACGAGGGTTCGCAGGCCGTCCACCAATACCACCGTACTCCACGGCAGAAGCTGCTGAGGGAATGATGGCGATGGCAAAAATTGCGAGGCCGAGGAGGAAGTGCTTCTTCATAATATGTATTACTGTACAGTACGGTCCTGTTTATGGCCAGAGGTTTATCGGGGGTGAACTAGGCTGCAGTAACAGTAAGCGTCACTGGCAGAACATAGGCACCTGCTGGTGTTTCTGGTGGAATTGCTTGTGAAAGGGCGACACCAGTAATGTAGCCACGCCAGACGGTAACGCCGGCAGAGGTGCTAAGAATGGTGACTGGTGTTGAGCCGGTCATTGCTGTCGAGCTTCCCTTTGAAACGGTCGCACCCGTACAAGCTGAGCTTACACAGTCGGTAGTGACGGTGCCGGCGTTTGCGTTTACGGTCAGTTGTCCACTCGTACAGCCAGATCCAGCAGCTTGGTTGTATGCGTAGTTGTTACCGCCGCTTGTCCACGGGCCAGTGGCTGCAAGAGTAAGGGTCCATGATTGACCAGATGTGGTTCCAGACGGGTTAATGACGTACAGTCGCTGTGTGCTCGATCCGAGCGTTCCCGTTGATGTCGTACAGTTGAACGAGAATGCCTGGGCACTCATCGCAAAGCTTGGTGATGGAACTGCGGTACGCCCTGCATCAAGAATTGCTGTGCTGAGTGTGCCACCGTTAATTTCTTGGGTGACGTCTGAGTTAGCCTGACCAAGAACGGTGGCTGTTGGAAGAACAGCAAGTGCTAAAACAGCGCTAAATGCAGCAATAAGTTTTACAATTTGTTTCATGTTATATATGTACCCTCAAAATATTGTTCCTAATATCTTGCTTATGGTAGCAGTTGCCAAGCGATAATACAACACAATTTTCAGACTTTTTAACGACTTTTTTGCTATAAAGACATCTGTTTCGTTGTGTTTAATACACTATCGTACATAAGCGCTATGTGCGTTAATAGCTATAGATATATTCCAACACAAAAAACAAACAGGAACAGCACATGACCCATACATCACACACTTCACGTATGAAGAACGCGTTTGTCGCGGGGCTTTTTATGCTCGCTACAATTGTTCTCCCCTTTGGTTCAGTCCAGAACGCCTCAGCAGCAACCCTTACGTGGGACGGTAGTGCCGGCGACGGGCTATTTAGTACAGCTGAAAACTGGAGCACCGACACGGTGCCGGTTGATGGGGACGTGATTGTGTTTGAGCCCCTCACGGGTTCACCTTTATTTGCTACAGTTGTCCTCACGAACGACCTCGTTGACGTCGAATTTGCCGGTGTGACACTCGGTCTTTCAGGCTCTGCGAATACTAGGTACTATGAAGTAGACACACTGTCGCTCGTCTCACCGGTTATCAGCTCGACTGGATCGGGTGCTGCGGTCGCAACTCTAGCGGTTACGGAGAGCCTACAGGTGAATGGAAATCTTACTATCCCAGCCAGCAGCTACTTTAGAGCCGGCAGTTCGGCAGACGTCGATATTACGGGAAATTTGGTAGTTGGTTCCGGTTCGTCTTTTAGTCTTGGCAGCGGCAGCACCATTGGAGGAAACATACAAACGTCAAATTTGATAACCGCCCACCCATCCTTAACGGTAGGGGGGACTGTTTCAAATGTCGCCAATACTTTCGGCTCAATTAGTTTTAATTCGCCTTCAGCAACGATACCGCTCAACTTCACGGCTAACGAAAACCAGTACGCATTACTTTCATTTACAAACTGTAACAGTAGCTTAGGGGGTGCGTCCGTAGGTCCACAGGCTGTAGGCTGTACTCAACAAGCTGCAACGTTTACGCTCACCGGCACTATTACGCTGAACGCCAACATGAAGATTTCCATTGCCCAGAATTCGACAGTCAACATTACTGGAACAGTGGTTTCGAACGGTTACTCAATAACTCCTACGCAAAATTCACTCGGAACACTCAACGTCTCTGGTCAAACAGTTGCCGTACCAGTAATTGAGAAGCAGTTAACGGGAGATGCACCCTCAACTAACGTTACATTACTCAACAAAGAGGTCGGAATACTTTCAGGAATGAGGGGAACGGTCTTTGTCTCTCAGGGCGCTACGCTAAAGGGTACCGGCACCGTGTCTAATCTAAGTGTTGATGGCCTGGTAGGACCAGGAAACAGCCCTGGAACGATCACCGTACTCACTCAAGTGAACTTTGGAAGCTCATCAACACTCGAAATGGAGCTGCTCAACGCAGACACATACGACCAACTCGTTGTTGGCGAGGATTACGCTGGGGTCGGAAACGCTGTTACCCTCGCTGGAACACTTTCAACTATCCTTTTCGACGGCTGGGCTGTCGATCAAGGTGACCAGTTCCGCATCATCGACAACCGTAGCTCAACATCTGTTTCGGGTGCGTTCGCCGGCCTCTCAGAAGGAACACAGTTTGTCGTCGACGGCATCACCTTCAGCATCTCGTATGTGGGTGGTGATGGAAACGACGTGGTCTTAACAGCCATTAACTCAGGCACTGACCCAGACGCACCAAACACAGGTATTGCCGCCTTCGTACAAGCAAACCCAGCGATTGTTGCTGCAGCTGGACTTATCGGAGTCATGACACTCATCATCGTCAGCAAGGTTGTCGCCCGACAACGAGTATAGTTCACATACAAAAAAACAAACAAAAAAGGCCACCACACCCAATGCAGGATATTATTCCTCCAAGAAGGAGCCAAGTTCAACGAACTCGGCATGCACGTCCGGCTTCACGAGTAGCATCTCGTGAGGCTGTTCGTCCTTCAGCCAGGGGAGTAGTCAACGTCGGAAGTCGATCGAGTGTAAAGCCGGCATCAACTCACGCTGCGACGGTGCAGTATCAGAAGGTATCTCCGGTCGGCACGTCGTATCGTGGACTAGCGCCTCAGGCCAAGAAGCAGCTACTCACGACGGCATTGAAGAAACACGGCGTGGCTTCAAAGAAGAAATCATTAGTGCGAGTGTCTCGCAAGCGCACGGCTCAAAAGCGAAAGCCGCAATTTGCCTTGAGCGCCGCAATTGTAATGGTATTGGCAATTACGGGGTATGTATCGGTAGACACCTGGCTGACCAACCGGAGTGTCGAGCAGCTTGCTGGTGGCCCAGCCGTTGCCGGTGTGGTGTCGTCAACCGACGCTGCTGTTGAGGGCACCGACGACGCCCCTATTTCATCCGAAGTATTTAATGCATATACCGTGGCACCAAACAAGCCACGCTATCTGCGGATTGACTCACTTGATGTGGCCGCCCGCGTGCTTCCGATGAGCGTCAATAATAAGGGGGCGATTCAGGCACCGGTCAATGTCTTTGATGCCGGTTGGTACACAGGGAGCGCTACCCCAGGTGAAGTTGGCGCAGCCTTTATTGATGGCCACGCCGCCGGGCAGCTCCGAGAAGGCCTGTTTGGTTACTTGGATACACTTCAGAATGGTGATGAAATGACAATTGAAATGGGGGATGGTACCACCTATCGATACCGCGTGGTGCATATGGAGACGGTGCCGAGGGAAGGCCTGAATATGCGCACCGCCTTGCTTCCTCATGGAAACGTATTGCGTGGGCTTAACTTGATGACCTGCATTGGCACATATATTCCTGAACAGAATACCTATGATCAGCGCCTGATTGTGTATACCGAACAAATTGCCGTTAACTAACCAACCGCGCTTTGCCATTGACTCTCAAGAGGGGCGAAAGGTATAATAGCCCTTGTATTCCGGCGTAGCTCAGCGGTAGAGCAGGTCGCTGTTAACGACAAGGTCGCTGGTTCGAACCCAGCCGCCGGAGCCACAGAGAATTGCTTAAGTCAGAACTATATAAAATGTTCTGACTTTTTGTTTCTATGCAAAGCTAAATTATCCAGTTGTTATAATTGATGTAATGAAAGAAAAGCAAATCGAGACGATAGGCACAACTGCTGACGGTGAACCTGTATGTATTGATTGGCTGAATACAAACATTGACTACCACTTACTGGAGACCCCAGATCTCATCAGCCTTGTCGGTGAGGTTCTACCAACTATAAATGTAGCGGGTCGTCGGCAAGTTGTTGTTGAGCGAGATTTTGGCAGGATTATTGGGACAACCAACCTTGTTGAAACAACTGATGATGACGAAATTGTATACGCCAAGCGTATTGGCCGAGATGCTTATAGTCGTTTTGCAAAGAATAGAGCGCCAATCCCATGTAGTTCTATCGTGGTTGTATTGCGGAGAGGTGACTCGGGGTATTATCTTTGGACGGCGATGTGCGCAAAACTCTTGCCGGAAGAGGCCTGGATCGACGGTTCTGATTTTAATAAGACACACGCGATAGATTTTGATGAAGATTTAGTGCAGCTGGATACGGTCACGGTATCAAGACCGTCTGAATGACTAAACTCGCTTATTGAAACCAAAAAACGAAGGTAAACAACGGGTCGAGCATAAGTGCTATAATCCACCCCATGGAGAGCAACAATACCCAAACATCAGATACTGAGCAGTCGGCGCCAGTCATTGAACAGCCCATTATTGCTGAAGCAAAACCACCCAAGAGGAAGCTAAAGATTGCTCTGATTGCCAGCGTGGTTGCACTGGTCATTATTTCTGCTGGCGTGGTTGCGTTTGCACTTTCTTCAACAAATATACCCGAGAATGAAGCGCCCGCGGTGACACAAGTTGATACTACTGAAACCACACCGGACGCGCCCGAAGCGGCGGAGCCGATTAATCCTTCAAGCATTCCGCTCGGCGATGGAAAATACGGCTCAGAACCACGCGCTGGATACATTTATTCGTGCCAATCTAATTTCAATGGCCCCGGGGCGTTCAAAGAAGGCCCTTGGATCGATACAACAAAAGGGGTGTGGAGTAAATCTGGCAAAAACGTGACCGTAAATGGTGACGTTACGTGGGAAAACGCAGAGTTTACCATCAACCAAACTGAACAGACCAGAGATCTTATCGGTAACGGCCTGCCGATCAACCATGGAACAGGAACTTTTCCTATTAGTTCATCCGACGACGCCTATTCATACGACCGAAACCCAAACTCGATACGTTCACAATCAGTGTCGGTCTCATTACCACTCAATCCGACCGTAAAAAGTGAACCGACCTGCCTTTCAATGGGGCCGATTGGTTATTCAACCAACGGGGTGGCGTTGTATAACGCACTCGATGCTGGTGGGCGCGACGCCGCTGCCCACGAAATTCAAGATACGTGCGGTGGACACCCAGAGCGGTCAGGCAGCTACCATTATCACGACTACAGTGACTGCATCAACGATGTCGAGAGCGAAGAACCGCTGCTAGTTGGCTATGCGCTTGATGGATTTGGAATCTTTAAATATGAGCAGAATCCAACGAATGCCGAGCTCGATGAGTGCCACGGAAAAACAGGCCAAGTGATGTGGGATGGCAAGATGGTCACCATGTATCACTATGTGGTGACGACGGAGTACCCCTATACACTCGGGTGCTTGAGGGGCTAATGTGAAGAAGGTTGCTAAAATCGTTCTCATCGACAAAGACGACAATTACTTGTTGCTCTACCGCAGTAATCATCCGGTATTTGGTAATGACCCAGACCTGCCAGGCGGAACGCTTGAAGAAGGCGAATCAACCATCGAAACGGTCATCCGTGAAACCGAAGAAGAAACGGGGATTGTTGTTAAGAATGTTGAAGAACTCTACGCCGGTCTGGACTACTCGGTTCACGGTACTCACAAAACTCTTTTCGTGGCCCGAGTTGGTGAACGGCCAGAAGTGCGCCTCAGCTGGGAACACGAATCGTTTGCATGGCTGCCACGTGAGGAATTTCTGCTGAAGGCTAAAGGCGCGAATGATTCGTACATGCATATGGTGTATGAGGTGCTCTCAAGCTAAGTTGTGTTGACACATCTATCATAAAAAGGTAAAATAGTAATAAGTATAAAGCGTTTGAATTCCAGTCACGACGGAATAAGCTGAGCGTAAAATGCGCTACGGAAGCAAAACCGTAAAATTTGTAGCCGAAATCGCAGCAATGTAGAGCCGGTGCCAAGAGCCTTTTCGCAGTAATGCGTCTGGAATAAGGATGGGACCGCGGAAGTTAATCCAACTTTCGTTCCTTAGAAAAGTAATGAGCAGAGATATGCTTTTTGAGGAATGTAAAAATGGACGATCCAATCCAGAATAAAAAAATTCTTACCTACGATGACGTAGTCATTTTTGGTCAAGGCGACAGTACCGAGAAGCTTGTAGATGTTAAGTCTTATGACGATACTATAGTTACTGAGTACCTGAAAGAGGACATGCTTGAGATTACCGGAGAGACTATCTTAGTTCGTGATTCGCTTGCGAGAAAGCTCGCGGTCGTTAACGGATATTTGTCAAACCTAGGACTTCTATTGAAGGTAGTGTACGGCTATAGGCACCCGGACGTCCAAAAGCGGTACTTCGATAAGCGTCAAGCGGTCCTCGCTAATGAAAACCCAGGAATGAGTAAGGACGAGCTTGATCGCCTTACTCACAACTTTGTCGCCGTTCCTGATGTCGCTGGTCACCCTGTCGGTGGTGCAGTGGACCTAACGATTATTGATAAAGATGGCAATGAGATCGACATGGGGACGCAAATAGCGGATTACGCAGATCCACAGCTGATTCAAACCTGGGATCGAAGGCTCACGAAAGAGCAGAGGGCTAACAGGTCTCTTCTACACGATGCAATGCTTTCTGAAGGATTCGCGCCATTTTACGGAGAGTGGTGGCACTTTTCTTATGGAGATCGTGAGTGGGCAGCTTTCTATAACAAAAAAGCGCTTTACGGCGCTGTACAAGTAAGTATTTTATAAGTTTATTTTTGTGATGAGGGGGAGTGCGCCATTATATGCGACTCCCCCTCTGATCACTAGAGGCTTTCTGGCTTCGTGACTACGAAGCCTCGGTTGCGGACGCCGATTGCTTTGCTGCAATCTTCCGAGTGATCCTCGTGAGTGCCTCGCCGCTACTTCCGAAGAGGTAGACGCGGATGGCCGACTCGGACTCGTTTTCGGTAACTTGCGCCGTGTCGGAGACGTCATGCAGACGACTGACCGGCTGTCCCCCCAGCTGTTCATACAGGTGCCGGGAGTTCGACGGCTTGTCGTGCGCGGTCCGCATGATGTAGTACTTCGCACGGATGTGGCTGACGTCCAGCAGTCGATTGCGGACGAGCTCGTAGGCAATACCGCGGTTGCGGTAGGCCTCGAGCACGCCGAGCTCTGACATGTACCAGGAGTTGTCGAACGAGAAGTCTTCGGGAAGAAGACCATCGTCGATGCATCCTGCCAGAAATTCCTGAACATCGTGGTGGGCGTGATGAAGGGGCAGGGAGCAGCCGAAACCGACCACCCTGCCGAGGTCCTCCTCGTCCCATGCCAGGATGATGCGGCCGTTTGACACGTGCTCATCCCAGATCGCACGGATTTCATCGTCGGTGTAGGTCTCGAAGTAAGGCTCGCCGCCGAAAGCTTCTCGATACACCTCCATGAATCCGCTGTAGTCGCTGCTCGAGCGGACGCTAAGCGCCCGTCCGTACCTGATGGTCAATGGAAATCACCTCCATGTTGCTCTCGAGGATGACAGCATCCTCAGTGATGTCCGCCGAGATGCTCTCGCCGGACGGCTGGATGATGGAAGGGACTTTCGTAACCCTTCCGACAGCGATCGTTCCAGAACCGCACGAGGTCTCGTAGAAGAAGGTGTTGATTGCCTTCACCCACACAACCGGGTGCATCTGGATTGCGTTGCCGATTCTCTCGAACCAGACAACGCCAACCGCGTCACGCTCACCGAGATCAAACTTTTCGGTGATTGCACGGTGCTCCGATTCGTAGACCGCAGGGTCAACGGGGAACGGAGCTTCGATCACGACATGCACGATGCCGCCGAGATCGACGATGGATGCCGGCGTACCGTCATCGAGGTTAACCTCTTTGACGTCAGTCGGCAGTCCGGGAAAAACACAGCGAACCTGGTAGTGAGTGTCGTCGGTCTGCTTGACCAATGCACTCACCGTTCCGTCGAAGCCCGAGACCGTGAAAGACACGTCTTCCACGCCATCGGCGTTCGAGAAGAGGAGCGCTGCAGCCCGCGACGCATTGCCGCAGAACTCTCCGCCCGCCATCTCGAAATGATGCTTGTTCAGAACCAGGAAGCCCGCCTGCTCGGCCCCGTCATGCTCCCAGCGCTCACCCAGGTCCTTACCAAGAAGCTCATATTCTGAGCGAGTCAGCGGTTCCTCGATGATGCTGATTGCAGTACCGTTGCCACCAGCGGCGGTGATCAGTGTTTCTTTGCTCACCCTTTTCTCCATTTCTGTGGTCTCTAGTGACCAACTAAATCGTAGCAATATAGTTGCTAATTTGTCAATACATTTTATACACCTATTATACCAGACCAATACCAACGCAACACCTTGATCCTTCGTTATTGACCAAAATACCTTTTTAATGTATAAATATATTTACGACTGGCAGATAGCCATTCGTCGCACAGAGAACAGAGAGATCAACGTGAAAAACAAAGTACAACCGCGAAGACCAGGAGGGTTCAATGAGCTACTCCCGGCTGGCCAGATCGAGTTCGATCGGCTCAAAGGAATCATCGCATCCACCTACGAAAAGTACGGATTTACGCCTCTCGACACCCCGGTGTTGGAGTTGACGGATGTCCTGCTCGCAAAAGGTGGCGGCGAAACCGAGCAACAGGTCTACAGCTTCAAGCGTGAGGGTTCGAAAACGGACTTCACGATGCGCTACGACCTGACCGTCCCGCTCGCGCGATATGTCGCTGAGCACGAGAGTGATCTCGTTTTTCCTTTCCGTCGCTATCACATTGGCAAGGTTTACCGCGCCGAGCGTCAGCAGAAGGGGAGGTTCAACGAGTTCTACCAGTGCGACATCGATGTCATTGGCTCGAGAAGTCCGCTCATCGACGCTGAGTTTCCGGCAATCATCAACGAGATTTTCGAGAAATTTGGCTTCGGTGAATTCACCATCCGGCTCAACAATAGGATGGTGCTCAACGGCTTCTTCGATGGCATCGGCCTTGCGCACGTCTCGAGTGAAGTGCTCCGCACGATCGACAAGATGGAGAAGATTTCCAAGGAAGAGCTCAAAGAAAACCTGTCACAGATCGGTCTCAACCGAACTCAGGTCGACAAGGTTCTGGACTTCACGTCCATCACCGGCTCTAACGACGAAGTACTCTCGCGCCTTGGGGTGCTCGACGTGGATTCCGACCTCTTCAGGGATGGAGTGGAGAAGCTGGGTATCCTCGTCGGCGCACTTCGTACGATGGGCGTCCCCGAGTCTCGTTTCCGCATCGATCTCCGGATCGCGCGGGGGCTAGACTACTACACGGGCACTGTATATGAGACGATTCTCAATGATTACCCGGAGGTTGGTAGCGTGTGTTCCGGCGGTCGTTACGACGATCTCGCCGGCTACTACACAGCCACCGACCTTCCTGGTGTTGGAATCTCAATCGGACTCAGCCGCTTGTTCTCGAAGCTTTCGGAGATTCCGGGATTGATCCCGGCCGAACGCAAGAGCCCTGCGGATGTTGTCGTGATGTCGATCGGCTCGGATCAAAACGAGACTGCTATTGCCATCGCTTCCGCACTTCGCGAGTCGGGTGTGAGTGCCATGCTATACACCGAGCCTGACCAGCTCAAGAAGAAGCTCCGTTTCGCTAGTCGAATGGGATTCGCGTATGCGGTCCTGATTGGCGAGAAGGAGATGCAGTCCGGAACAGTGTCCCTCAAAGACATGAACGCCGGCACTTCTCGAGAAGTTGAGGTTATGGAGCTTGTCTCCACACTCAAAAAGTAGTAGTTCGCTTCTCTGTGTAGCTCGGGCGAGAGTATTTCTCTCTCGCCCGAGCACGCACAATCTCAATGCCCTCGGAGGGCTTTTTTATTTTGCTCGCAAAGCTAGTCGCCCTACGGCCCTTGCATGCCCCTTGCTCAGCATATGCAACGCTTTCTGCCGCTCTTCACCCTTAATAATACTGTTTGGTAAAAAGAGTCCCATCTTATGAATTCGGAATTGATGAATGTATTTCTCGTCGAGGCGTCGTTGCTTGTCGCCGATGGTCGCATGATTGCCGCCGGCATTGTCTATAAAATCTGAGAGTTTTAGCACGCGACCATGCGGAGAGTTGTAGATGAGCTTTAGGGTGTGCCGCGTGTAGACATCAAGCTTCGATTCACCTTCGGGAACCTCTGGGTTTGTGACTGCTTCAATCAGTTCGACAACGGTTTCGTTGGTGAGCAATGCAAGTGCTTTACGGCCAAGGATACGGGCCTCTTCACGTGTTTCGGGTTTTTCGCCGGTAAGTGCTAGCACGAGGTCGCGAGGGTGATCTTCAAATGAATCATGGAGTGGCGCAGCGGCAATGAGGTTTGGATCTCGAATCCCAAAATCCTCAATCATACGAAGAGTAACGCGCATGAGGTGGTCGTTGTAGTGACCATTCGTGCGCATATCGTCCGCGTGAAGAGCGAGCCCTAGCTGAAGACTCAAGTTTATCAGTTCGTTATCACTAAACCCAGTTCGCTCAAGAGTATCTATAGTTCGAGCATAGAGACCAATTGTCCCAAACTCTTCGGTAACCCTTCCTAAAGACAAACCCCTGACCATGTCAGGGGTGATAGATGCTGGATCTATGTTTGGGGTGTCAAAAAGAATTGGTGTACCCATGCCATATTATAAAACGATACGATAAAATTTGTAAATAGCCTCTTTTCGAACTGCTATACTACACCCATGAAAACCGAATACGAAGTCAAATTCCTCTCCGTTAACATTGATGAAATTCGGGAGCGCTTAAAGTCGAGTGGCGCCGAGCTGGTCAAGCCAATGCGCATGATGCGGCGGGTAACGATCGATACACCGGCACTGAAACAAAAAGATGCGTTTGTGCGCGTCCGTGACGAAGGTGATCGTACGACACTGACGTATAAACAGTTCGACCAACTATCGGTCGATGGTGCAAAGGAGTTTCAAGTGACGGTGAGTGATTTCGATGAAACCGTCCAGCTGCTCGCCGCAGCCGGGTTGCCGCACGGCTCGTTTCAAGAATCAAAACGCGAGACCTGGGAGCTCGACCACGTTGAATTCATGATCGACGAATGGCCCTGGCTTGAACCATACATTGAAATTGAGGCTGGATCAGAGCAAGAAGTGCGTGCCATGGCTGACGACTCGGATTTGACTGGGAGAACGCTGTGTTTGGTGACGTGATGGCCGCCTATCGGGCGCAGTATCCTCACCTGGCAGAAGCCCAGACAGTCGGAAATCTCCCTGAAGTAACGTTCGATGCACCAGTTCCCGATATGCTCAAGCAGCCGGCATAAAATCAACACACACGACGATAGTATTTTTCATCCCTCATCATCCCGCATATGCTAGAATGAAAGCAAATACGCAGCAAGGAGTAGTGTGTGAAGACGGTGAAAAGGGCGAGAGCAAAGTATTTGTGGGTAGCGGCGTTATACGTTGCATCGATGGCAAGTTTTTTTAGCATCCCTGTATCGGTACAGGCAGATAGTGAGCTCGCCTATTCTGGCGGTCCTGCCACGGGGTTAGTTGAAGACTACATTCCCCTCAGCGGTATTACGATTACTTCTGATGAGCCTACTATTCCGGTAAAGATCAGTGCTCCCCACGGCGAACTCTCCATGACGGTGACCACTGGGTTGACGTTTTCGAGCGATCCTACGGGGCGGTCGCTGAGCTTTACTGGCTCTCGGTCTGATGTGAGCGCTGCCCTTGCAACCCTCCGCTACCGAACCATCACCGCCGGTCCGGTCCAGATCGACATTTCTTTAACCACTGAAGATGAAGTCTACTTCCCTGGTAACGGGCACCTGTATTCCATCATCAATGTTCCTGGTGGAATTACACACGACGATGCAGTGATTGCGGCTGAAGGGCTCACCCGCTACGGCGTTCCGGGGTACCTCGCAACGGTAACCAGTCAAGAAGAGAACGACTACTTGGTTGGTCGCTTGAGTGGTGATGGATGGTTTGGGGCAAGCGACAAGACTACAGAGGGTGACTGGCAGTGGAGTACCGGTCCAGAAGCGGGAACATCGTTTTGGTCGGGGCTTGGGGCTAATGTCGATGGTCAGCCCGTCGACGGTCTTTTCTCGAACTGGGCTAGCGGAGAGCCCAACGACTCTGGTGGCGATGAGGACTGCGCGCAGTTCTACAGCAGCGGAAGTGGTTGGAACGACCTGCCGTGTAGTTATCCGTATCTTTCGTACTATGTTGTTGAGTTCGGTACAAGCGGCAACCTCCCTCAAGTTGAGCAAATTTCGATACCAGTGACGGTTAACATCCCTTCGGTTGATACGTTTGAAATTGACTCATGCGTTGACCTCGTTAACGGCTTTAGTGTTGAAAAAGATACTCGTTATGACACACTCTCACTCACTCAAGACATTGACTGTACTGGCGAAGACGTGCAGCCACTCTTTAGTGAAGACGATCCTACCTTTGGTGTCATCGGCTTCCGAGGAACTTTTGATGGCCAGGGCTTTGCGATTAACAACTTAACAGTAAATTCTTCTGACGATAGTGCGGCCGGATTGTTTGGATATGTGAATGGGGGAGTAATTACCGACACCGTACTGGATGTCAATATATCAGGCGTTGAGTGTGTTGGAGGGTTGGCTGGTGTTTCAATGGGAGCAACAATCAGCGAGGTGACCATCTCTGGCTCTGTTAATGGTGATTATCGAGTAGGTGGGCTGGTCGGCTGTGAGCGAGGATCGTCTACCGCAGCGTCCCTCATCGAAGACAATATCGTCTCTGCCGACGTGAGTGCCGAGTACTCCGCAGGTGGAATTATCGGCATTATTTCCAACGAGTCCGACGAAACGGGTGCCGAAATCACCGTACAAGCAAATGAATTTAATGGCGAGCTCATTGGAGTGGACGAGAATTATGCGATGGGCGGAATCATCGGCCAACTCTATGCATATTCCGATGCCGAAGTTTCGATAAACAACAACACGCTTTCGTCCGAAATCTCACTCCCAACGTATGACTATGTGGGTGGTGTTGTTGGTCTAGTGAATGCCTATGATGTTTCATCGACTCTCATTTTCGAGAATAACGTTAATGGTGCGGTGAGCGCTTACAACACCGCCGGAGGTGTAGCTGGTGCGGTGTATTCTGACTACGAAGCACAGCTCACGATACGGGACAGTACCACCACTCAAGCGGTGTCCGTAGAGGATAGTAAGGTGGGCGGAATAGTGGGTGAGCTTGGTGGCTATAGTGTGATACGCAACTCATCTTCCAGTGCGCTCGTTACGGGAACCGATGGAGATGTTGGAGGGCTTGTCGGTAATAATTACGGAGATGCTCGGATCATAGAGAGTGTTGCAACCGGGCTTGTCAACGGCGGAACAACACAGGGCAACGGAACTGGCGGCTTGGTGGGTCGCAACTCAGGAATGATTGAACGAAGCTACGCGACGGGTACGGTTCAAGGCTATAGTCGAGTTGGTGGACTGGCTGGCGCCAATGGTGGTGACATCTTCGATTCATATGCAAGAGGTAACGTATCGGGTAATGATAATGTTGGTGGGTTTGCTGGCCGTTGTGGCGACAACCTCACCCGTGTCTATTCAACCGGAACCGTTACTTCTGTTGAGCCATCTTTTGGTGGACTTCTTGGGGTGAACGGACAGGGTGACTGTGACCTGAATGGTGGATACTGGGATGTCGAGACAAGCGGTGTTGATTCGTCTGTACTTGGTGAGGGAAAGACAACCGCACAAATGCAACGTCAGTCCACCTTTGCCTCATTGGACGACGACGATAACCCAGTGCTTTGGAACTTTATCTCTGTCTGGGGAATCTCGCCGGGAGTTAATGACGGCTACCCTTGCCTTCGTGCCTTCGATGTGGCGTGTGCCACGATCGGTGACGAAGACGCCGACGGTATTCAAACTTCTGTCGAAAACGCCGCACCGAACTCAGGTGATGCTAACAACGATGGAATCCTTGATAGTTTACAAAGCAATGTATCAAGCCTGCCAGGAAATAACGGCGGGAACTATGTTGCGGTCGTCGTTGATCAGTCTTGTGTACTCCAAGACGTACGGGTGACTGCTGAAACGAGCCACACTTCAGCCGATCCTGGCTACCAGTACCAAGAAGGATTTGTTAACTTCGCAGCTGATTGCGGAACGCCGGGGTATGAGACCACTGTAACACTCTATTTCTATGGAGCAGCAATCAGTGACGCTGTTGTACGAAAATACTTGCCAACCCAAAATGCCTACCTTACCGTATCCGCAGCAACACGTACCGCGGAAACAATTGGCGGTCAAGCGGTAGTTGTGGCCTCTTACCAAGTCACTGACGGTGGATCGCTGGATATCGACGGGCAAGAGAATGGCATCATCGTTGACCCGGTCGGCCTTGGTGTCTTGGTGACTGGCGCGCCAAACACAGGCGTGGTTTCATCGCAGCCTCAATACCGCATGTTTGTGTTGTAGGATCTTGATGAAGAGAGCTTTGAGAAAACACAGACGATTCCTCTGGCTCGCCGGGGGAATCATCCTTGTTTTAGTGATCGCTGCGCTCATCTGGCAATTCCAAACTCAGAACACCAAACCTTCTTCAACGAGCGACATCGTTACCGTATCAGCTGAGCCAAGTACTGTGCCAATTGGGCCAGATTTTACATGGGACGGTGCACCAAACGAGCCCAAGAAGCTCTTTATCCCACGTTTAGGTATTGAAGGTTTTATCCAAAAAGTTGGTGTCGATCAGAATGGGGAGGTGGCAGTGCCAACTAACATTGCCCTGGCAGGCTGGTTTGTCGATTCAGTGAGGCCCGGTGAAAAAGGACTGAGTGTTATTGACGGGCATATTTCAACCGGTTCAGAAAAGGCTATCTTTCAGCGCCTCTCGGAAGTAAAAACAGGGGATGTATTCTCGATTGAGTTTGGAGATGGCTTGAAAAAGGACTTTGTGGTCTTTGGAGTGAAGGATGTGACTCGGGAAGACGCGCCAGCGGTTCTTTTCTCGCAAGACCCAACTGTTGCGCGACAACTTAATTTAATTACGTGTGGCGGAGATTACGATGACTCGGAGAGTACCTTTACGCGACGTGTCATTGTTCAGGCAAAACCGGTGAGCTAAAGGTTTGGTTGTACCTCTGATATACTGTCTGTATGACAGAGCTTTCAATTGAAACACTTCATACCTACAGCGAACAAGACGCCAAAGAACTCGGTTTCTTGATGAAGTCACTGAGTGAACGGTACGATGGCCACCCAATCGACCAAGAGCTATTACAGGCAATCATCACATCGCCTGACGCCGATCAACTTGTCGCCCGTTTAAAGGGTCGGATTGTTGGCGCTGCTACTCTTAGTACCGTAATGGGCCCGATCGCAGGCCGAGTTGGCTACTTGAACGACTTCGTCACCGATGCCGAGGTACAAGGTCAGGGTATTGGTTCGCGCTTGTGGGGTGAAGTTGAACGCTGGTGTGTTGAGCGAAACGTTCCGCTCATCTTCACTTCACGGGAATCACGCCAAGCCGCGCATGCCTTTTACGAACGGCAGGGAGCGGAAATTGTTGACACGACCGCCTTTCGCTTTGATCCAGCGAAGTCGTACATTACTAAAGCAAACCCCACCGAGGAGGATTGGTTTCGATACAACCAGGCGCTTTCGCCACTTGAATACGCTCCACTTACTGATGTTGATCGTCGTGCAACGGCACTTGGTATGTCAACCGACGACTATTTTGAGCACATAAAAGAACGAGTTGGACTGCTTGATGGAGCTGAACTGCGCCTCGTTTCTTCAGACATGGATAGCGCATGGCACATTATTGTTGCCGAAACAGACAGGAGCGAGCTCTCCTGATGAGCAGCAAGCGTGTTTTTGTCGATGTTCGTGAACCATTCGAGTTTAGCCAAGGCCATGTACCGGGGGCTATTAATATACCGCCCGCTGATTTAGTGGCAGGCGCCAAACTACTAGAAGCCTATCCAAAAGACGCCGAACTGATCCTCTACTGTGTGTCTGGCAGCCGTTCGAACGTTTCGATGAACATTTTGCGCCAGCTAGGCTATACCAACTTGGTGAACGGTATTAACCAGCAGCAGGTGCGCGCGAAGTACGGGCTGTGAAAATATGAGTGGCATGGGGCACTCTGCTACTATAGAAGCATGAGCACGCTTAACCCAGCAACCATTACCGGACGCATCAACAGCAAGGCGCTCGCACTGCTTGATGATGCACCTGAGGGTATTCGCTGGGTCGATCTGTCCCGCCTACTGAAGGAACACGACCCCACCTTTCATCCAAAAACCATCAACGGCTGTGTCTGGAGGCTCGTCGAAAACTTTCCCGACCGAGTGTATAAACCAGAGAAGGGGCTATTTCGGTCTAGAAAGTACGAATCTCAAGCGTAACGCTCATGAACACTCGTCAACCTGAATCGCTACGAATTTTCATTGCCAGCGAGACACCGCTAAATCATCGAAATGGTGTTGCAAACAGTGTGTTGCAGGTATTGCCCGAGTTCAAGGCGCAAGGTCATGAGGTTATGATAATGTGCCCAAAGCCAGCCGAGGACTCGTATAGCGGCTTTCCGGTCGTGAAAACAAAAAAAGTAAAGATTCCAGGGTATAATTTCAACCTCGGCATTCCCTCACTCGCTTTTGTTGAGCGAACGATGAAAGAGTTTCAACCGGCAGTTGTTTACTCTGCTAGCCCCTACCTGCTGGGAGGTCACGCGGTTCGCGCTGCTAATAATTTCTTGTTACCCTCAGTCTCTAACTATCAGTCACGTGTCGAGATGTTTGGTAATAACGCTGCCGAAAAAATATTTAAGGACAAAAAGGTAAGGAAGGCTGTTGTTGATGGCTTCGGAAAAAGCGTTATAAAAAGAACAAAGCGAATCTACAACCACTCTACCTTGGCACTTGTTCCTTCCAACGCATCACAAGATGATCTATTGCGTTATAACATCCATACCCTAATACGCCAATGGGGAAGAGGCGTCGATGGCGTATTGTACCACCCTGACAAAAAACAACTTGATCATGTTAAAGAGCAGCGAAGAGTGTGGTCGAATAATGGCGAAAAAGTTATCGCGATTTGCGTCGGTCGACTGTCGCCCGAAAAGCGAGTTGAGCGACTCGCCGCACTGAAAGAGACCGGTGTACAAATTGTTGTTGTTGGAAAGGGCGAAAAGGCGTACGAAAAACTGCTACGTTCCGAGCTGCCCGAAGGAACTATATTTACCGGTGAGCTCACCGGTGAGGAACTGGCGACTGCGGTGAGTGCTGCACACTTTTCCATACACACCGGTACTGAAGATACGTTCGGCCAGACGGTTCAGGAAGCAATGGCTGCGGGCAACCCTGTGATTGCACCGAGTGCGGGAGGGCCCGCCGAGATCGTTACACACGGGCGAACGGGCTTAATTTACGATGCCGAAGATGACAGAGCGCTGCGGGACATGGCTATTCTTCTCAGAGATAATGAGCTGATGCGCAATGAAATGGGTCGCAATGGACGTAGAGAAGTTGAAGACAAAACATGGTCACGGTATGCGGGACTTCTGATCGACTACTTTTATGAGGCGATTGATATACAGGGAATTGAGCTTGCTC
This sequence comes from Candidatus Saccharibacteria bacterium UBA6175, assembly GCA_002422915.1. Lineage (GTDB taxonomy): Bacteria > Patescibacteriota > Saccharimonadia > Saccharimonadales > Saccharimonadaceae > Microsaccharimonas. Next base: position 186,087 of record DITV01000004.1, read on the forward strand.
ATCGCTAAACCGGCTCATCAAAGCTGACGGAAGTGAGCGTTGGCGGTTGCTGCACGAGCTCATGTACTTTTCGGACTTCCGGCAAAATCTTTTCACGGGTAAGCCCCGACCAGCTCAAATAGCCATATTCTGTGGTGCGCTCGGGGAGTGTGCTGTTGCCGTGGTCGTAGTGGTAGATAAATGCAATCGCATGAACAAAAATATCGGCAGAATCTTTTTCGAGGTACTGGAAGTCAAGTGTACCTGCAAATTGGAGCTTTCCTGTTGCATCAATACCGGTCTTCTCTTTCAACTCTCGTTCCGCCGCCTGCTCAATCGCTTCACCTTTGTGGATGAGCCCCGAAGGGAGGCCAAAGTAATCGATAAATGGTTGCTTGCTCCGATTTAATATAAGCACCTCGCCAATTTCGTTGGTGACATGCAGGATTGAAATAACCGCTGGACTTGTGGGCCGAGCGGTCTTGTGTTCGTGGCGAAACTGGACAAGTTTGAGGGCTTTGCGAGTGGCGGTGTAGCCCATAACTGGGTCGTGAAGCACGTAGCCAAAGTCGACCAGACGTTTTAGGTGATAGGAGAACGTGTTGTTAGGAATTCGAGGTGGTTGGAGTTCTGAGAACCGTTGAGGAGAAATGCTAGCCAGGCTGAGAATAATTTCTTTCTGGATGTGGTGCATGTCCTGGTTGCTATACACTGGCAGAATCTCGTTTAGGGTGACTCACAGTTCCCACCCTGAATAGTAGTCCTTGGGTTACTGCGCGTCAACATAAAACGAGTCAATTCATGTCGACTCACGCGCACGTGACTCATACGTATGTGGCTGATTTTTCGTAGAGGGCGAGCCATACTGCGAAAAAAGAGGAGACATCATGGGCGGAGAACGACAAGCAGGACGAGCGGAGCAGGCTAGCGAAAAGTCACGAATTACTCCGGAAATGTTGAGTGATTTTTTAGACACGACACCACTTGATGAAGATCCGAAAACCGAGAGTACCTATGACGAATTGGCGCTTCTGGCTGAAGATATGAATGAAGCCGGACTAGAGCCTAAAGACCTCTTGAACATTACACATGCCGACTTTTCATACTGGCAAACGGCTGTAAAAAAGAAGCGTATCGAAGTGGCATCAGACGGAAAGTCGCACACCGTTAACGACATCGAGCACATCGATAACAGGGGTAGAAAACTACAACTTCGCCCAAAGAAAGAAGGGGTAATCGATGTTTCAGATTGGGTCGTGACGCCTCCACCACTCAAGGTATATACCACAAAGAGTAAACCGGGCAAGGTGAGGGCCGAAAAGGTCGGAGTGATCCTTGCCGATCAGCAGATTGATTTTCGTGAACACCGAGACGGAACACTCACGCCAACTCACGACCCACGAGCGATGGACGTGGCACTGCAGATCACTAACGATGTGCAGCCAGACTTCATTGGCTCCGGTGGTGATGAAATGGATCTATCACGCCTAGGGAGGTACAAGCCAGACTCAGTTCACTTTATGAGCCCCTATAATCTTCGTCGCGGTGTGCTGGCAACGCACGCGTTCTATGCACAGCTTCGACGCGATAACGAAAACGCCATTATCAAAATGGCCTCATCAAATCACCACCAGCGCTGGGTCGATTTTTTTCTCGCAAATGCAGCTGAGCTAATGGAAGTCCGACCTGCCGATGACCCTAACGGGCTGCCACTTTTGTCACTCGAAAGAGCGTTAGGCCTAAAGGCTCTAGAAATCGATTACGTTGCTGGGTATGATGCCGCCGTCGTTCGAATAAACGAACGCCTTGTGATGATTCACGGGAATAAATCAGTCAACAATGGCTCGACCGCGCACGAGTACCTGAAGGAGTTCATTGACGAATCAGTCCTCTTTAACCACACCCATCGAATAGAGCGTGCCATGAAATCCCATAAAGGAAGAATCATTCAGGCGATTAGCAGCGGCTGCCTCGCAAGTGCGATGGGCTCAGTACCAAGCTTCCATAACGATGTTGATACCGGCGGTGAGATTGTTCCACGGCAAGAAAACTGGCAGAACGGAATTTCAGTTGTGCATTATACGGAGGGGAACGGGCCATTTCAGGTCGAACAGATTTTAATAGATCACAACGACGGCTACAAGGCAGTCTATAACGGAAAAACATATTACCCACGGAGTCAAGACGAGCGGACCTGGGAGCGGTTTGAAGAGGGGTTGCGTATTCGAGAATTCCCGGCGTCACCCCCGCAGAGAGTAGCATGACCCGCAAAGGCTACCCAGAGGGCATTATTGGCCAGCACACCCTTTTTGAAGCTCGCACCATGAATGAGCGACGATATTCAAAAATGTGGCGTCGCCACCCGGGTATGTTGGTGATGATGCCAGAGGAAGATGAAAAGTGGTTACACCGCGAGATGTCTGGCCTCCCTCGTCCGTCAAAATTCCTCGCTCTAAGGGCGCTTGACCATCTAGCGGCCTTGCCTCATGACCTTGGTCGGCTTGAAATGTTTAACAGCGTGACTAATTTAATGCACGATATCGCCGATCGATGGCCTCATACGACGATTGGTACCGAGGCAGAAATATTTGGTACGCACTTTCAGAACCAGAAGACTTTTTTTCGTCGGGCGCTTACAAAACAAGAAGAAGACGAAATACTACTGCTGCAGCGCCTTGCTGTTGATCTTGCGGAAAGTCCTGAGTCACCTAATTCGCCCCTGCTATAGTACACTAGAAGCATAAGGGGAGTTTTGTGAAATTCGTTCGTCGTCACTTCGATATAGCTTTGGGGCATGCTTCAGTTGCTGCGCAGCGGATTCATCATCACGCCTTTCGCACGCCACGACTTATAGCTGTGAGCTCAGCCGTGCTGGTATTGATTGCAATTGTCGTCTTTCAGTTTACTTGGCCAGCCGATAAGTTGGTCATGTTCGCAAACGTAGACAGTATAAGTGTCGGAGGCCTCACAAAAGATGAAGCCACAAAGAAGCTGAACGATGCCTATGCCAACGCTACCGTTCCAGTCTTTTTCAGTGATGATGCCGCTACCCCAAAGGCATCGCCGACGCTTTCTGAGCTTGGGGTCGAAGTCGAAAACGAAGCTCGAATTGGGGTGATTGATTACCCTTGGTACTGGCGTCTCGTTCCAACTTCAGGGCTTTGGTACCACACCATGTTACGGGTTGCTGAGCCGACTCTCGTTCGAAGTGCTGAAGCATTGCTGATATACACCAACACAACATTTGGCGAGGAGTGCCGTGTTGAGCCGGTCAACGCCACGATCGAATTCAAAGCAGGTGATTTAGTGGTGGTTCCAGAAAAAGCCGGATCACTGTGTGATAAAGAAGAGCTCACCGATGCCCTTGAAGGCGTCTTGCCGTCGCTTTCGCCGGCTACTTTAACGATAACCGGGGAAACGATCCCGGCCGCCATTACGGCAGCGGAGGCTGAAGTGGTCCGCATATCGGTAGTTGAGCAAATTAGTGACGAACTCATGATCGCTTGGGAGGGGACGAAGAAGTCGGTGCCGGCAGCAACGGCCTATGGCTGGCTGGCATTTAGTGAGGAAAACGGGAGCTTACGAGCCTCTGTTAACGACGAAGCCCGCGCCTGGCTCACTGAAAATTTTGGCGGCATTGTTGCTATTGCTGCTGGTGTATCGCAAGTTACGACGCGTGACTTTGTTGAGGTGTCTCGAGTAAATGGCGCATCGGGCCGAGCGCTTGATGTTGAGGCAACCGCAGCCGTTCTCGGCTCATTTTTTAACAGCGAAAGTCAGAATTCACCCGTTATTCAAACACGCACGGTCGCGCCGAGCGTACAATACACCCGTTCATACAGCCCCACCGATACCGGCCTTTCGGCGTTAATGAAGAACTTTGCTGAATCACGCCCTGGTGTGTACGGCATTCGACTGATTGAGTTATCAGGTGCCCGACGTAATGCAAGCTATAATGGCGATCGTCAGTTTACGACCGCGAGTACCTATAAATTGTTCGTTGCCTACAGCACGCTTCTTCGGATTGAAAGTGGTGCCTGGAGCTGGAGTGACCAGATCACTGGTGGTCGTGATCTTGCACGCTGTTTTGACGACATGATTGTTAAATCTGATAATCCTTGTGCCGACGCACTTCTTCGTAAAATTGGCTATACTCAAATCACTAATGAGGCGAAAGCGATTGGTGCGAGCCGCACCTCATTTCTTGGCAGCGATGGCATTAAGTCAACCGCGAATGACGAAGCCCTTCTACTCAGTTTGCTGCAAACCGGTCAAATTCTGAGCCAGCAATCGAGCCGTAACACCTTTATTAGTGCCCTGCAGCGTAACGTCTATCGACAAGGGATTCCCAAGGGGATTCCTTCGGCCACTGTCGCAAATAAGGTTGGATTCCTGGAGGCTCTCTTGCACGACGCCGCAATCGTGACAGCACCAACAGGTACATATGTACTAGTGATCCTGACTGAAGGTTCCAGCTGGGCGGCGATTGCCGACCTAGCCCGAGAAATCGAAGCACTGCGACTTCAATAACCTGGTAAGATACGTGTATGAAAGCAGCAATTTACACCCAATACGGTCCACCAGAAGTAGTGAGCGTTAAAGATGTTCCAGCACCTACACCAAAAAAGAATGAGCTTCTCGTTCGAGTGGTGAGTAGCGTGGTTACCGCCGCCGATGGTCGCATTCGGGCGGCACGTTTTCCGAAAGGATTTGGCGTGGTTGCAAAGCTTGCTTTTGGTGCATTTGCTCCCCGAAACCACATTCTTGGGAGCTGCTTCTCGGGTGTGGTTGAGGCGATTGGTGAAGGCGTCACCGATTTTTCAATTGGTGACGAAGTTGCGGGGATGACTGGCGTGGGCATGAAGGCGCATGCAGAGTATCTTGTGATTTCTGCACAGAAATCGGTGGTAAAAAAGCCGACAGCTGTCAGCCATGACGATGCCGCCGGTGTGTTATTTGGAGGAACGGCTGCACTCTTTTTTATTCGCGATGTTGGCCATGTTAAGGAAGGCCAGTCGGTACTCGTGAACGGTGCTTCTGGGGCGGTTGGAACCAATGCCGTGCAGCTTGCTGCTTACTATGGAGCGACTGTCACCGCCGTGACGAGTGGAGATAATGACGAGCTTGTTCGTTCAATCGGGGCCTCGAAGGTAGTCGACTATGAGACGCAGCCGTTGTCGCAGTGTCTAGAAACGTTCGATAGAGCGCTTGATGCCGTCGGGAATGTCACCATTAAAGAAGGTCTGCGGCTACTGAAGCCCAACGGGCAACTTCTGTTGATGGTGCCAAGCCTTGGCCAGATGTTCACGTTTAACAAACGGGTGAAAACAGGAACCGCTACTGAAAAAGCAAAAGACATTGCCTTCATTTTAGACTTGGTTGCCGAGAAAAAACTGACCGTCCTCATTGACTCAACCTTTACGCTTGATCAGATTCAGGATGCGTATAGACGACTCGATTCCGGCAAGAAAAGAGGCAACATAATTCTACGGATAGGCGATAAAAAGACTACAGGCCAAGCTGGTTCGTAATATCTTCAACGATCGTTTGGCCTTGCTCCACAACGCCAGCGGCTTGATCGGTCAATCCTTCAGTGATACCAGAGACCCCTTCGCTAATGCCCGCAATCTGGTCTTGAATGTCACCAACCACCGGAAGGTCAGCCGGTAGGTCCACGCCGTTTGTAATGATGTCTTTGAGTGAATCGAATAGGTTCATATAATAAGTATACAAAGCGACAGACTCTTGTCGCAAGCCCCTCCTCTTTCTGTATAATGAATCTATGAATACTGTACAGCCACGGCGACCAAGCGGATTCTCGGAGTACTTGCCGGGTGAGCAGATCGAGTTTAACCGATTGTTAACGATCATTCGTTCGACGTATGAAAAGTACGGTTTTAGCCCTCTTGATACGCCCGACCTTGAACTGACCGAGGTGTTGCTCGCCAAGGGCGGCGGTGAAACGGAACAGCAGGTGTACAGTTTTACCCGTGAAGGGTCTGATACGAGCCTCACGATGCGCTATGACTTAACCGTGCCGCTGGCCCGCTATGTTGCCGAGCACCAAAGTGACTTGGTCTTTCCATTTTCGCGCTACCACATCGGTAAGGTTCACCGTGCGGAGCGGGCTCAAGCTGGCCGCGCACGTGAGTTTTATCAATGTGATGTTGATACGATTGGATCAACCAGCCCTGCGGTAGATGCCCAGTTCCCGGCGGTCATTAATGAAATCTTTGAGCAATTTGGGTTTGGAGAGTTTGTGGTCCGTATGAACAATCGCCAAATTCTTAACGGCTTCTTTGAAGGGATTGGTGCGGCGGCTTTTTCGGAGCAGATTCTGCGTACCATCGATAAAATGGAAAAGATTAGTCACGATACGCTGCTCGAGTTATTAGCCGGAATTGGCCTCGAACAGCAGCAGATTGAAAAGATTATTGCTTTTACGTCACTCACCGGCTCAAATGATGAACATATCTCTCAACTACGAAACCTAGAAGTTTCTTCAGACCTGTATCATGAAGGGATCGATCGACTGGAAAAAGTGGTTTCAGCACTACGTGATATGCAGGTACCCGAGCACCGTTTTGCGATTGATTTAAAGATTGCTCGGGGACTCGACTATTACACGGGTATTGTGTACGAGACCGTTTTGGTTGACTATCCGCAAGTGGGAAGTGTTTGCTCGGGCGGTCGTTACGACAATCTTGCGAGCTACTATACGTCGATGAAGTTGCCCGGTGTGGGAATTTCAATTGGCTTGACTCGTTTGTTCTACGCAATGCGCGAACTAGGCGTTATAAAGACTGATCAAAAAAGCCCCGCATCGGTACTTGTGCTTCCGATTGACGAAGCGCATCAGACGGCTGGCTTTGGCGTCGCAACCGAGCTTCGAGTGGCTGGTATTAACACCCTTTTGAACACGGAATACGGAAAATTTGGTGATCGGATGCGCTATGCAGACCGACTTGGCGTCAAGCATGTGGTGGTAATCGGTGATGATGAAGCGGCCCAACAGGTGGTTACGCTCAAGACTATGGAAACGGGAAGTTCAGAGCAGCTTTCGGTCGCCGGCCTTGTGGCCAGACTCGCTTAAGGGGTATAATAGAGGAGTATGAAAAAGACCCGTCGGTCGCGTAATAGACGTATTACGTTACCCCCTGCGCTTCAAAAGAAACTGCAACCAGTTAACAACTGGTTCGCTGCGCGTTGGAAATGGTATAAAGGTCTCAGCAAACCTAAAAAAGTAGCATTGGTGGCCGGTCCAATTCTGGCGGTGATGATTATCATCCCACTTGCGACCTATATTTATTTTGCCAATGTAATTTCTGATCCCGACCAGTTGCTGAATTATAACAACACGGGAGTTGTCTTGCTCGACAAGGACGGCGAAGCGTTTTACAGCTTTGGAACGGCCGATCGAGGTGAACGACTGTCACTTGATCAAATTTCTGATTTTACCGAAAAAGCGCTGATTTCTTCAGAGGATAAGAACTTTTACGAGCACGGTGGCTTTTCAATCATTAGTATCCTGGGCGCTTTGCTTGCCAATGTTTCGAGTGGTGACTTTACTGCCTATGGTGGTTCAACGCTCACGCAGCAGCTCGCCAAGAACACGGTTCTATATGATGATCAAACAATCATACGCAAGTATCAAGAATTGGCGATTGCCGTTGCCATTGAACAACAGTATACCAAAGACGAGATTCTCGATTTGTATTTGAACTCCGTCTATTACGGTGAGGGTGCCTTTGGGATTGAGGCCGCCGCAAAAACCTATTTCAATAAATCTGCAGCTGACCTTGACCTTGCAGAGAGTGCGATGCTGATCGGCATCTTGCCAGCCCCAAGCGCCTACTCGCCTATTTCTGGCAGTACTCAGTTTGCGACTGAACGGCAAGCTACGGTGCTTAGCCGTATGGTTGATAACGGGGTGATTACGCAGGCTGAAGCTGATGCTGCCAAGGCGCAGGTGTTGACCTACGCAGAGCCCGAATCAATTTCTGGTGCAGCGCCACACTTTGCAGAAATGGTGTTGAACCAACTCTATAGTGAATACGGCGAAGAGACGGTGAACCGCTCTGGGTATAAAGTAACCACAACACTCGACCGTTCATTACAGGCCGCTGCCAATGACGCAGTTGATGCGCGTATTGGTTTTATTCAATCGAATGGTGGCTTCAACGCCTCTGTTGTGGCAGTAGATCCGAAGACCGGACACGTCCTTGCGTTAGTAGGAAGCGCCGACTACGCCAATACCGACTTTGGAAAAGTAAACATGGCCACCACGCCACGCCAGCCAGGCTCAAGCGTGAAGCCACTGTATTTTGCCGAGGCGATGCAACAGCGCTTGATTTCACCAGCGACCATCTACCAAGATGAGCCAACCGATTTTGGTGGTTACCGACCGCTTAACGCTGACCGTCAGTTCCGCGGCGATATTAGCGTTCGAAATGCGCTTGCTCAGTCACTGAATATTCCAGCGGTGAAGGTGATGCAAGAACTGGGCGTTGCAGACGCTCTCGCGGCATTGAAGCGGATGGGTATTTCAACACTCAGCAACGAAACAGATTACGGGTTGTCACTTGCACTGGGTACAGGAGAGTCGCGCTTAACAGAAATGACCAATGCCTACGCGGCACTTGGCAACGGTGGTCGCCAGTACGACCTACGGATGATTGCTCGAATCGAAGATAAGTTTGGCGACACCATTTTTCGTGAACGAGCGAATAGCCCGCGCCAGGTAATGGGAGAAGAAGCCTCTTTCCTTATTTCCGACATACTGAATGATGAAGCTGCGCGGGCGCCAATATTTGGATCAAGCCTTAATACGGGTCGCTATGATGCTGCGGTGAAAACTGGAACCACCGAGAACGCTCGAGATGCGTGGTCGATTGGCTATACCACCCAGCTTGCGGTTGGCGTATGGGTGGGCAATAATGACAATACCCCGATGCGTAACGGAGGAGCATCAATGGCTGGTCCGATTTGGCAGCGTGTGTTACTTGCGGGGATGAATGGCAAACAGAATGAACCATTCCGAACACCAGGTGGCGTAGAGCGACTCACGATCTGTCGTAGCAATGGACTTCGTGCAGTGGGTGGTGGCACTGACGGAACCTACCAAGAGTACTTTATTCGTGGTGCAGTGCCATCGGGCACCTGCGAAGTTCAGGTAGCACCAGTTGACACCGACGGTGACGGGGTGATTGATGAAACTGACGTGTGCGCGAACACTCCGACTGGAAGTGTTGTTGACGAAACCGGATGCGTTGTTGCAGAAGACGGCGCCACTATAGATACCGATGGTGACGGAGTGCTTGATGCTGATGATCGATGCGCCGGGACACCTGTGAACTCAGTCGTAGATGAGAACGGTTGTCGACCCGAAGACGGTGATGGCGATGAAACACCTGTCGTGCCACTGCAACCCGCTGCATAAGTGGTATAATTAGCACAAGCAATGTATTGGATTTTCCTATGTTAGAGTCTATTCTCCAATTTATCGAGCAGCTGTCCGGGTATGTCTCTGTTGAAGTGTTCGCCTTTGTCGCCTCGTTCCTTGAAGAACTGATTGCGCCCATCCCTTCGCCTTTTGTGATGACCATTGCCGGATCAATGGCCGCTGCCCAAGGCTCACCGTTCTGGTACCTGCTCATTATCGCAATGATCGCTGCGCTTGGTAAAACGATCGCCGCCATGATTTGGTACGTTGTTGCCGATAAAGCAGAAGATGTTGTCCTCAGTAAAGTGGGTCGATACGTTGGGCTGACGCACAAACAAGTTGAGCATTTCGGGGCTCGCTTTTCGGGACGAAAGCGTGACTACATTACGCTGTTTATCATCCGTGCTACACCGATTATCCCGAGTGCACCTATTTCAATATTGGCGGGCTTCTTGTCTCTTCCGAAGAAGATGTTCCTGATTACTACCTATTTTGGGACGATCGTGCGCGATTTCGTCTACCTCTACATTGGCTATAGCGGCATTGAAGCGGCAACAGTCTTGGTTGAAGGTGTCGAAGGTGTTAGCTCGATCATTACCATTTTAATGGCGATTGCAGCCGTTGGGGTGGGGATATGGATTATTGTTCGAAAGCGCCGTATGAATAAACAGGCTAAAAAAGACGATTCAACACAATGAGACGGTTCGGGCTCATATTCCTCTCGTTTGTCCTCGTTGTGACGCTTTATTCGTTTGCGCCAGATGAGAATGTGTCGGCGGCCGACTTCCAGATGCAGACGGGCAGTTACGTGGGAACTGGGGTCACGGGACTCGCTGTGAGCGGCCTTGGCTTTCAGCCTGATTTTGTGATGATTAAATCGGCCACGACAAACGGGTCGGTGTTGTTTAAAACCAGCGCAATGCCAGCCAATACCACGGCATTCTTAAGCGCAACTGCGGTGAATACCGCTACCGCTATTACCCTCGACTCTGATGGCTTCACGCTGGGTACACTGGTGAACGTGAACGCAAGCGGTGTGGTGTATTTTTGGACAGCGGTTGGCGGATCGGACTGTACGGCAACTGGCAACTTCTGTGTGGGAACATACACCGGCACGGGTGGTACCCGCTCCATTACGGTTGGGTTTCAGCCAGAAACAGTAATAGTGAAGCGATCAACCAACATTGCCGGGCATTTTCGTACAGCAAGTATGCCGGCCAACCGGACGGAGTACTTTGTGAGCACCGCCGCCGATACGACGGGCGCCTTTATTGCCTCGTTCGGAGCAACAAACTTTAACGTCGGCGCAAGCGATAATACCAGTGCGGCAGTCTACTACTACGTTGCATTTGGAGGGGCGAATTCAGCAGAGGGTACCTATACCGGTAACGGCGTCGATAACCGAGACATTACGGGTATTGGCATTACCCCCGATATGGTAGTCGTAAATATCGGCCAACACGACAATCGTGTGATCCATCGCTCCCGACTTTCGGAGGCCAGCCAGCAGGCTCTCGATATCGACTTTACGCTTTCCGACAAGCACATACACCACAACTCGATCAGTGCCGATTTGGTTGGCGCTCAGTTGGCTCAGCATGGTGCTTTTTCCTGATTTGCTATCTCCCAGAAAGGCAATACGCTGGCCAAGCACGACGGGGAAGAACATATCAACGGCAGTAACACCTGTCGCGAGTTGCTCGTTGAGCGCACTTCGATCCATAATACCGGGTGCCGCATTAAATACCCCGGAGGTCTGGGTGGTTTTGATTGGTCCTTTGCCATCGAGAGGCTTGCCCATTGGGTCAACCACGCGACCAATAAGCTGTTTCCCTACGGGAATACGCAGCAGATCCTCTTGCTCGACAACCAGTGTGCCCACCGCCATTGCCTCAGAATCAATATTGAATAGAATCACCTTGTCACCGTAGGCTTCACGAACTAAGCCACGCTGACCATCTTCAAATAAGACCTGCGCACCCAGCCGAATACCTTCAAGCCCGCGTACTTCAATCAAAAAGCTGTTGACGGCAATCACTTCACCGGTCAGGTGATTGGCTTCGACAAGTTTTTGAAATGTTCGATTATCAAACACGGCGAAGCACCTCGCCAAAAGCGGCGCTGTTATCGAGTAGCTGACGACGGAATGACCAATCGAACACACGGCTGCCGTATCTGATGACTGCACCACCAAGAATGGTGGAGTTGAACTGGAAAGAAACAAAAATCGACGGAGAAATCGATGAACGGCACCATGCGACGAGCGTCCGTTTCAGAGAACTGGTGACCGGGGCAGCCAGTGTGATGGTGACTGTTTCGGTGTGACGCTTGAAATCCTCGAGAGTTTTGATGAGCGTTGCCATATCGCGGCTGTCTGTGGGCCCGCCATCACCCCAGTGGCTAATAATTGCTCGAGCCGGTTCGGTTAGCTCGGGGGCTGCTGGTCCCTTTTTCTTGCTGACCCGTCTCCTGATAGACTCCTGATTAAACCACTTAGCGTACTCCTTCACCTCAAGAGTAGCCCGCACCAATTCTTCGGGAGTGGCAATAGAATCCGGAAGTGCGAACTTTTTACGCTTCATCGGCGACCGCTTTCTTAAAATCGTCTTTGTGCTCTTCGAGCATCTTGGTCAAATAAGCCGTCTGAGCACCAAGATCGACATCGTGCTGAAGCGTTTCGAGAAGGAAGGATAGGACTGCATCAGATAATTTGCTATCGATTTGTGCCAGCACCTTTTCTTTTTCGACCTTGAGTTCCTCGGCGAGTTTCGCTTTCATCTCTTCTTTGTAGGCTTCCATTTCCTTGCGACCGCCATTGATGGCTTCATCGGCCTGAACGTGCATATCTTTCAAGGCTGCTTTGTAGCCTTCGAGCTCGTCATTCACAATCTTTGCACCGATTTTATGAAGTTGGTCGGTGAGCATTCCAGCAGTTCCTGCCAGGTCCTTTTCAAAGCCCTGCTTTTGGTTCTCTAGTGCTTTTCGAAACGCATCCTCGGCCTCACCGATTAGACGGGCTTTCATTCCAGCGGTCAGGTGGGGTGTTTGGTCCTCTTCACGGCGCTTTTCGGATTTTTCGGGACGGTAATGAGCGATAGCATGCTGCACTGCTAGTGTGGCAATGATGCCGACAGCTAGCGCGTTAACCATTAAGAATATTTCAAACCCACTCATTTGCGTTGCCCACTTATAGTCTTGTTAATATTAAATATATTGCCACAAATGCGGCCGCAAGAATAGCGAGAACCAGCCCTGACATCTGTATCACATTGCGATAGACGGCCGACTGAGAAAGAGGATTGCGGCCAACAGAAATGATTCCGTTGCGAATCATTGAGTAGACAATAATAACAACGATAATGAGGCTGACAAGGAAAATAGCTGCACTGAGAATGATAGGCAGTGGGCTCACCTCTCGACCGGCAAATGAGTTGGCCAGGTTCTGTATGGCTGCCGGAATAATCGTTCGTTCTGGCTGCTTAAAGTACGACGACACGTTGACAAGAACGGGGACTTGTCCGATGCTCACTTCTCTTTCGCTTCCGTCACTATTCTTGATTGACTGGACGACGGGTCGTTGCAGCGTCCCTTGGGCGACGCCGATAATTCGGGCATTGTCGGTGGCTTTCATGCCAATGCCGGCAATTGGCGAGGCGGTAATGTAATCTCCCCGAGCGATTTCACCATTGATATCGCTCACGAGCACGTCCATGGTGCCACTTGTGGCAACTTGAATTTGGTTGGTCACGGAGCTGGTGATAGAGATGGAAGAACTATTGGCACTTACCACAACGCCCAGCAAGTTCTCGACGTTCTCGTTGGTCGCGGCGGTGACTTCGTCTGAAGAGTTTTCACGTAAGCTGACGAGGGTGCTGACAGAAAGGTTTTCGCTTGAGCTGTATCCCTCAGAAATAAGTGGCCCCGCCAACACGGGTACGATTGGCATGATGGACAGTGCAATCATCAAAGCCGCCGCCAGAAGGGGGCGCAGAGAGGTAGACGGGTAAGGCAGTCGACGAAGCATCATGAGATTGTATATTCCTTACGCTTATCATATCGTAAACTGCATCAGATTACGACGCCTTGACGGAATTTAAGAAAATGCTTGTGCTGGTGCAAATCTTAGCATATGATTAAAACAGTAGCGTTTTATAAAACGCCTTGCTTGCTTTTTTCGTAAGCTTTTAGTACTATTGTTATTGTGTTTCACGCCAAAACTAAGTAATAAAGGTCGGAGTGCGTGAAGCTGTACATAGTACAAGGAGTGTAAAATCACATGCCTATAGCCATCGAATTTGTGCCATCACGGCGCAAAAAGATAGCAGTGGATGTGGTGCCCGCCGAATGGCGAATCTTCATTGCTCACTAGTGCTTCAATTCGATTGAAACACTGAGCACCCCAAAACTCGAAAAAAAGAAAAAACACCCCAAGGCACCGGGGTGTTTTACATTTTTATGACTAATTATTCAGCGAGGGCTGCGTCGAGCAACTTTTTAATCTCTGTCAGGTCACCGTTTGAGAAGCCTGCACTTACTGCTGATGAGAGCTTCTCGCCATTGAGGATAAAGGTTGGGGTTGAGTCGACTGCTTGCTTATTGCCAAGTGCCTGGTCGAACAATACCTTTTGGTTAACGGCGCTTGAGGCGATGTCGGCGGTGAAAGTGTCTATGTTGAGACCAATTTGCTCAGCGTAGGAAGTAAAGATGTCGGTCCGTTCAGTGCCACTGGCGGTCTTCCATGCATTCTGGTTTTCGTAGATGAGGTCGTGCATTTCCCAGTATTTATCTTGCTGACCAGCCGCTTCAGCTGCGGCCGCAGCAGCACGAGCATTCGGGTGAATTGAAGTGAGTGGGAAGTTTCGGAAAACGAATGAGATCCTGTCGCCGTACTCGGCAAGAAGTGTTTTCACTCCTGGGTGTGCACTGGCACAACCAGGGCATTCAAAATCGCCATACTCAATCAGTACGACCTTGCTCTCGGTATTGTTAAATACGCGATCGCCGATGTTGCCACTCTGCTCTGAGGCGGCTTGAACGACGTTGGCGTCGACAGATGAGACGTCGATTTGGGTTGATGTCGAGCGTGAGTAGAGGACGAGTCCTCCAAGAAGTAAGACGACGATCGCCGTAAAAATGATCCAAGCAGTTTTGCTCATGTGTAGAAACCTCCAGTAAATACTTGTTTTATTATAGCAGAATTGCCGCCCTCGCATCGTACGAAAATAGGGCGTACAATAAGCGTGTATGGGTGCCATCCTCTGGATATTATTTGTTGTCTTGCTCACCTTATTAATCTGGGTATTTTCGATTCGTATTCGCCCAAGCGGGTTTAGTCAGTTTGAACTAAAGCGACGTGCGCTCAGCGACTCACAGATGAAAAAAGTGCTGTCGCGTGACAAAAAAGTGCCGGCACTGCAGGCAATTATCATGATCAAGCAACTCGTGCTATTGGTGGTGACCGCGTGGGTGTCTGTCTTGGCGTTCGGCTGGCTATGGGGTGTCCTGGTGATGCTCGCTGTCGTTCTGCTGCTTCAGCCGGTGAGTCGCATTGGCTTTATCTACCGTACAGCCCAGAAGTACTACGAGCAGATTGAGCCGTGGATAGTACGGCATAAGGCGTTCATCAAAGCTGCTCCGTTTCTGGCACATAGTACAAGAGATGATCACCGGGTATTCCATTCTCGTGAAGAGTTAGCACACACCATCGAACAATCCGGCGATATCCTTACCGCCAACGAGAAGACGCTCCTTGCCAGCGCCTTGGTGTTTCGTGACAAAACCGTAAAGCAGGTGATGACACCCAAAAAAGATATGGTAACCGTACCGGCCAGTGAGTTTTTAGGGCCGCTTGTCTTGAGTGAGCTCCACCGTAGCGGACACAGTCGGCTACCCGTTATTGGCAAGGACATACACCACGTCGTCGGCGTGCTTTATTTGCAGGATTTACTCTCGCTTAATAACAAGAAGTCGCTGACTGCCGAAAAGGCGATGGACCCGAAGGTCCATTACGTAGGACACAACGACACACTTGAAACGGCGCTCGGTATTTTCCTGCGCAGCCACCACCATTTATGTATTGTGCTGAACGACGATGGTCAAACGGTAGGACTCGTTACCATTGAAGACGTGCTGGAAGCCCTCATCGGACGCAAGATTCTTGATGAAGACGATCCTACCGACCAGCGCTAGGATAATAGAGGTCAAAATGGTATAGTGGGTGATAATGACACGCTTACTTACCACTCAACTCGCCGAAAAAGTTACTGAAACCGTCACGATTCAAGGATGGCTTCACAAAAAGCGACTGCTTGGAGGTCTGACGTTCTTAACGCTTCGTGACCGTAGTGGTATTGCGCAAATCAAAATTGAAAATAAGGACGAAGTGGAAAAACTGCGAGGGCTCCAGATTGGGACGGTACTTTCAATTGAAGGTGTTGTGGTGTCTGACGAACGCGCACCTGGTAGCGTTGAGATTCACGACGCGGTGTTGACTGTTCTAGTCCCGGTGACCGACGAAAGCCCGATCGAAATTGATAAACCACTTGATCACAAATCTGAAAACCTTGATACGTTGTTTGAGTACCGCGTGATTGGCCTCCGTAATCTGCAAGAAACGGCTATCTTCAAGATTCAGGCGGGCATTAAGCAGGCTGCCCGAAGCTTTTTTGCTGACAATGACTTTACCGAATTTAACTCACCGAAACTTCTTCCCGCAGCGACTGAAGGCGGCGCTGAAGTATTTACCCTTGATTACTTTGGTAAAGAAGCGACCCTCGCTCAGAGCGCCCAGTTCTATAAGCAAATGATGGTCGGGGTGTTTGAGCGCGGCTACGAAATTAACCCAACCTACCGGGCCGAGTTATCGGCAACGACCCGCCATATGACCGAGTTTATTCACATTGATGCCGAGATGGGCTTTGTTGATTTTCAAGAACTACTCGCGACCGTGGGCGGCCTTCTGAAGCACATTTCAACATCAATCTGGCAGACTCATGAGAAAGAATTGACTGCATGGAACGCACAGCCTGCTGTATTGCCTGAGCAGATTCCTCAGCTCGCGCTCGAAGAAATCCACCGCCTTTACAGCGAAGCAACTGGCCAAGATACCCGCGGTGAAAAAGATATGCGCCCCGACGAAGAGCGTTGGATCACTGACTATGCCAAAGAACACTTGGGGAGTGAAGCCGTTTTTGTGACCGAGTGGCCTGCCGGCGAAATGAAGTTTTACCACAAGAAATCTGAAGAAAACCCCGATCTTGCCGAGCGTGCCGACCTGATCTTCCGCGGCGTTGAAATCGCGACCATTAGCATGCGTGAGCACCGTTACGATGCGTTGGTTGAGCAGCTCAAAACGATTGCTGGCGGTGACCCAGAAGCTGATGGCTTCCGCTACTACCTACAAGCATTCCAGTATGGCTTGCCAGCCCATGGTGGCTTTGGTATGGGGCTTGAGCGACTCACGCAAAAAATAATTGGCCTGAATAACGTCAAAGAAGCCTCACTCTTCCCGCGCGACATCAATCGTCTGACACCATAAGCGTCTTTCGTGTACAATGAACGCATGCCCAAGCAACGACACTATTTAGCCGTCTTTTTCCTGAGTTTCATGTGGGGTGTTTTTGGCGTTGACCGCTTTTACCTAGGGAAAGTTGGTACCGGTCTCTTAAAACTCGTCACGTTTGGCGGGTTTGGTATTTGGGTTTTGGTTGACATGATTATTATTATGACCGGGTCTGTGAAGGACAAACAGGGGCGACTGACGCTGGGTGTCGATGAATACAAAAAGTTCACCCATCGACTCGTGCTCATCTATGCATTAATTCTTGGAGCTGCCATTTTAATTGGTGGCGGTGCCATTATTGCGGGCCTTGCCTACGTTGTCGGGGGTCTTCTTGACGGTTCGCTTTTCGAAATCGTCCCACAGATCCCGGGCCTTGATACGTATGTACCAACCGACCTGCTTGAGCAGGTCGAGACGCTTGACCCTAGTCTCCTTACTCAGTAGCGAACCATTTGCTGTAGGCTTGTCGTGCCTTCACAATCTTTGGTTCTATCACAATCGAGCAGTAGCCATTGCCGGGGTTGTTGTTGAAGTAATCTTGGTGGTGGTCCTCGGCATCGTAGAACACATCAAGCGGGGTGAGATCGGTCACGATCGGGTCGCTCCAGTGTGTCTTGGCACGTTCAATTGATGCGCTGAAGGCTTCTTTTTGTGCTTCATCGGTGTAATACATAGCCGAACGATACTGGGTCCCAATGTCGTGGCCTTGCCGATTGAGGGTGGTAGGGTCATGAATTAAGAAGAAGATATCGAGAATCACGTCGGCAGGGATGACTGATTCGTCAAACGTGATTTTTACCGCTTCTGCGTGACCGGTTGCCTCGGTGGAGACGGCTTCGTAGGTCGGGGTGGCCACGGTACCGCCTGTGTAGCCACTGACAACGCTCGTCACGCCTTGAAGTCGTCGATAGACCGCATCTAAACACCAAAAGCAACCACCGGCAAGTACGTATGTCGTCATAGCTTCAGTATACCCGTTATACTAGAAGCTGTGAAATACCAAGACTTTCAAGAAATCGTTTGGGAGAAGGGCCGCGAACTCTACCGATCAATGCCATGGCGTGAGGACACGCGAGCTTATTATGTATTGGTAAGCGAGCTCATGCTCCAGCAAACCCAGGTTGATCGGGTGATACCGAAGTTCGAAGCGTTTATTGAGGCGTTTCCTGACGTCCAGGCCTTGGCTGGGGCTACATTGGGTGAGGTGTTGACGCTTTGGAGCGGCCTTGGCTATAACCGTCGTGCCAAATTTTTACACGCTGCCGCCAAGGTGGTGGTTCACGATTTTCGAGGCGAGATCCCTGCCAACCATGATGATCTTGTATCCCTTCCGGGCGTGGGGCCAAATACAGCTGGCGCTATCCTTGCTTACAGTTTTAACCAGCCAGTGGTGTACGTCGAAACAAATATCCGCACAGTTTATTTTGAGCATTTCTTTGAACATGAGCTGAATGTCACCGATACTCAATTACGAGAACTAGTAGCAGCCACGCTCGATAACGAACACCCCAGAGAGTGGTACTGGGCATTGATGGATTACGGCAGCTGGTTAAAACGAAACGGCCGTGGAGCCATCGACAAAAGTGCTCACTATAAAAAACAGTCCCCGTTGAAGGGAAGTCTCCGTGAAGCACGGGGCATTGTTTTAAAGACATTGGCGAACGGGCCACGTACACGGCAAGAACTTCTGGTGCTGCTCAATGATGATGCGCGTATGTATTCGGCGATTGACGCACTCCTAACCGAGAAACTTATCACCGAGGAGCACAACCAGCTCGCATTACCCTAGAGAGGCAGGTATACTAGTAGAGTGAAATATCGCGTACTACTTGTCGGACTGTCACTTGTTATTGCCATTGTTGCCCTTTTTGTTGGTATTCGTAGTGCTTCGGCGCAAACAACACTGACTGATGAGCAACGATCGCTCATTCGGACGAATTGTATTTCGATAAAGAACACCATAAATCAGCTGAAAGTCAGCGACGCACTACTTCGAGTGAATCGAGGCCAAGTCTATGAGTCGATGCGTTCTAAATTAATGGACCGCTTTAATGCCCGGCTTGCCAGCAAGGATCTCGATAATAGAGGGGTTGTCGTGGTCACTGGGAGCTACAATTCTGCACTTGACGATTTTCGAACGCACTACGTTGACTACGAACGTCAACTAACAGCGACTATTCGGATTGACTGTACGCAAGACCCTGATAGTTTTCATGCTTCAATTCTTCAAGCACGCGAAAAGCGGGCCATCGTTAATCAAGACGTGACGCGCCTCCACCAACTAATCGATGACTATCGTAATGCCGCCGCCGACTTTCGCCTAAACTTCGAGAGAGTCTCTGGAGGAGGAGCTTCGTAATGGACGATAACACAAGCCAGGCGCACAGAGGAGAGCTCACCAGTTTTTGGCAGAAACACCGTTTCTTTCTACTTGTCAGTGCCGCGATAGTTGCTGCATTATCGCTCGTGACTATTTCACTGGTAATTTATAACTTGAGCGGTTCGGCTCAGCTAGACCTGAGTAGGCCTGGGTATCAGGCAGTCAGCGACCAAGTAACTAGGAATGACAGTATTGATGAATACAGCGCTTCTGGAGACGTAACGCTGACAACGATTGATGAGTTTTTAAGGCTCTATGATGAGCAAGCGACCAAGGCTAAGGCCGTGGATGCCTTTAACGGTGATCCATTGAATCCAGAACTCCTCGAGTTTTCTTCAGCTGCGAGCGAGTAGTTGCTGGCGCACCCATTCATCAATCGTACCGGCACCCATGCACAGAACAAGTTTTCCTTCGGCACGGTCGTTCGTGATTGCCGTCCATAGTTCATCTGACAATTCTGCTGTTTGAACGGCAGCTTTATTTGAGACTGCTCCAGCCAATTCGCTCGGCGTGAGTATTGCACGATCGTCTTCTCGCGAAAGGTAAGTGGGAAGCCAATACACTTTCTCTGCAGCCAAAAACGCATCTTTATATTGTTCGCGGATGGCGTATTGCCGCTTATTCTGGTGGGGCTGGTAAACAAGCACAACATGATCGCTGACTTCACGTGCCATTTGCAAGGTGGCGGCTATCTCTTCTGGGTGATGGCCGTAGTCGGTGTAGAGGTTATCGGCGAGTTTTTCGAAACGTCGATCAGTCCCTGGGAACGAAGCAAGTGCCTCGTACACCTCAGGTTCTGGTGTTTGCGTGAGGTACTCTAGGGCCTTAACGACGAGCGTTCCGTTGCGCCGGTTATGTTCGCCCACGAGCGTCAAGGCGCTTGGCCGTTCAAGTACCCATGCGTTCTCGGGAGTGGTGCCAATGAAATCGGCATCAGCTCGCCACATAATGGTGTGGTCGGATTGGCGCAAGAACTGAATAAATGCTTCTTTGTACTGCTGCTCGGTGGGATAGGTGTCGGGGTGGTCGTAATCAATTGAGGTAATAACAGCGACCGTTGGGAAAAAATGAAGAAAATTATGGTCATATTCGTCACACTCATAGACGAAATATTCACTCTCAGGATTGAAGACACCACTTGGGCCAAACGTCAGGGTAGTTCCAACGGAGTAACTGATAGGAATCCCCAGTTGCTGCATGGACCAAATGAGCATCCCTGTTGTTGTGGTCTTGCCGTGGGTGCCAGCAACCGCAATGAGCTTGAGACCCTTTTCTTGAATAATCATTGCTAACAGCTCATCACGTTTGGCGGTACGAATGCCCAGCTCTTGGGCCGCCAGAAGCTCTGGGTGATCGTCAGGGAGTGCCGACGTATGCACGAACCAGTCGATTGGTAGAGCTTCATGGCTTGCTCTGAGGAAGCTTCCATCTTGGCCAATAGAGACAGCGATGCCGGCGTTTCGGAGCTGCTCGGTCATTAAGTTTTCAGCTAAATCCGAGCCAGCCACTGTGTGACCAGCATCACGGGCAATTTCAGCGAGAGGGCCAATTGCAACGCCGCCGAGGCCAGAGAAGTAGATGTTCATACCCATTAGTATACATGGTATGGCAGTTGTTCGTGGTGAGCGGGTATGGTGTAATGGAGAAGTAGTGGGAAAAACATAAACATGATTCAAAAACTTATTCATCGCATTCTTCTTCGGCGCCATTTTTGGCGCTACGCGACATTTAGTGAGATAGCCGAATTATACAGTTCACGACTGCTGCGGATGATGGCGTTGCATATCGTTGCCTCGTTTATGTCGATCTATCTCTATCAAATTGGCTACAGCGTGCTGTTTATTGCTGGGTTTTGGGCGGTATTCTTTGCCCTAAAGGCGATCCTGTCATTACCGGCCGCTGCGATTACGGCCTGGATTGGTCCAAAGCATGCCATACTTCTCTCGAATATTCTGTACATTCCATCGATGATCGCATTCGCGTTAGTGCCTCAGTTTGGGGTTTCGGCACTGGTTGTGGTACTTCTGTTTAAAGCGATATCCATTCCTCTCTACAGCATTGCCTATATGGCTGACTTCTCAAAGGTAAAGAGCTTTGACCACGCAGGCAAAGAGATCGCCATCATGAACATTATCGAAAAGCTCACCGCCGGGCTTAGCCCTCTCATCGGAGGGCTGTTAGCCTTTGCGTTTGGTCCGTCAGTGGTGATGATCATGGCAGCGGTACTGTTTGCTTTATCGGCGGCCCCCCTGCTTGCCACAGCCGAACAAGTTTCACCGCGAAAAAAGCTCAACTTCAAGGGCTTTGCCTGGCACCTGGTTCGTCCTGTGAGTGTCGCACATTTTGCCGTTGGGTTTGATGTATTTACTTCGGGGACGGTGTGGTCGTTGTTTTACGCCATCTTTATTATTGGAATCGCTAGCTCAAATGAAGTCTACGCTGTCAGTGGCCTACTCAGTTCGGTGGTACTATTCGCTGCTTTGGCCTCATCGTACGCCTACGGTCTGTTGATTGATCGACGAAAGGGAAGGGAGCTTCTGGTCATTTCAACCATCGTGAATGCTCTCACTCATGCCTCTCGTCCCTTTACGAATAGCGCTGTTAATGTTGCCGGTCTCAACGTCGCTAATGAGGCGGCTACTACTGGCTATATGATGGCCTATAACCGAGCAATCTTTGATAATGCAGACCTGTCTGGGCAGCGAGTTGCGTATCTGGGTGTACTTGAGGTCATTGCCAATATTGGTGCTACCGCCGCTGCTGTTGTGTTGATGCTCTTGATAGCGCCGTTTGGCGACCAATCGGCGCTCCAAACGCTCTTCTTTATAACTGCTGCAGTCGCTCTTTTGGTGCTCACGGCCCGATTCCCGCTCTACCGAAAGAAGTAGCGTGCTACAATAGGGGCTAGTACTAAGGTGGGAATTCCTTGACGACGTGGTAAATAAACGAACAGTTCGGCGGAGCATTAGTGACTTGCAGCGGGTGAAGACCTGGCAGCTGGTTGTATTGTTAATTATTGCGCTTTTTATGACCGCAACCTTTCTTCGGTTGAATAATATTGGCATGGTAGAGCGGCGGGCAGCAGTGATTGCTGCTGATGAAACGGGAGATGAGGCAGCCACAATTACAAGATTGTATGATCTACAACAGTATGTGACTTCACACATGAATACTGATTTGGGGCGTGGCGTGTATCTCGAGGCAAGCTACAATCGAGCCCTTCAGGACTGGCAGGCCGCACAGTTTGGTGACCAAAATCCTAATGGTAATATCTACCAGCGCGCACAAGAGATTTGTGCCCCACAATTCACCAGCTATTCGGCTGCCTATTTGCAGTGCACCACTAGTGAGCTGGCTAAGTTTCCTGCTGCCGCCGACCCCACCGATGGATCGGGAAAACCCCGCCAAGAGACCTATATTTACTCATTCACGTCACCCCTTTGGTCACCTGATTTTGCAGGTTGGTCGGTCCTCATTTGCGTGGCCATCATCATCGTTATTTTTGCGCGACTGACGAGTATTGCCATCCTTCGATTGCTACTCCGTAGACACTATCGAAACGCGTAAGTGTTGACAGGGGAGCCGCTCTGGATGTACGCTTACACTCGTATAGCACTAATAGGAGGTATAAGAACTACCATGGCTTACAGTCACACTAACTCAAAGGGCGTTACATACTACTTGCACAGCACTGAAGTAACCCTTCGTGGTGGAAAACCACAAACCATCTACTTTTTCGCTAAAGTAGAAAAGAACGCTAAGGGACAACCAGTTGAGTTGCCAGCGGACCGCGTTGTGAAGGAAAACCCACGCAACGGATTCCTCACTGTTTCTAAGAAGAAATAGGTTAAAAAACAAGCTTGCACCATAAGCAATTTGGCCATATACTAAAGCCAAACAAACAGGTGCCAAACTGCCTCCTCCCCGGAGGCAGTTTTTGTTGTGCATCTCTGATACCGAGCGTATACTAAAGGGTAATGAGTAATATCATCACCGTCAAGAATTTGACGAAGAAGTATGGGGACAAGACGACTGTCAAAGGGATTAGCTTTACGGTCAAAGAGGGAGAGGTGTTCGGAATCCTTGGTCCGAACGGTGCCGGCAAAACCACTACGCTTGAGATGATTGAAGCGCTTCGGCCGATCGATGGGGGGAGCGTCATTCTTGACGGCCTTGATGTTCAGAAGAAGCCATCTGAGGTAAAGAAGATTATTGGCATTCAGCTGCAATCAACTGCCTTTTTCGATAAACTCACCCTTAAAGAGCAGCTTCGCATGTTCAACTCACTGTACGATTCACAGAGTGACCCCGACGTGCTTCTGGCAGAAGTGCAGCTTACCGAAAAGTCCAAGAGCTATGTTGAGAATCTATCGGGTGGCCAGCGACAACGGTTTAGTATTGCTGCCGCTCTTGTGAACCAACCACGCGTGCTGTTTTTAGATGAACCGACTACCGGCCTCGACCCACAGGCCCGCCGTAACTTGTGGGAGCTGATTCAGCAAATTAAAGAAAAGGGAATTACCGTTGTGCTGACGACCCACTATATGGACGAAGCTGAACTCCTGTGTGACCGGATTGCGATTATGGACAACGGGAAGATCATGACGATAAACACGCCTGAAAATCTCGTGAAAGAACTGATCAGCCGAGGTTTTAAGAAGAAGCAGCGCGTCGAGCAGGCCAACCTCGAGGATGTCTTTATTGACCTGACCGGAAAGGACCTTCGAGACTAATGAAATTCAACACTCGCTATTTCCGCACTATTGGTGCCTTAACCTCTGCCTACACTCGTCGATTCTTCCGTGATAAAACGGGACTGTTCTTCACCTTCTTGTTCCCGCTACTATTTCTGTTCATCTTCGGCTACCTTAATAGTGGCAATACAAGCCTTAACTTCGACGTCGCGGTGATTAATTCATCCGACTCGGCATTTGCTGAGCAATTTGAAAAACAGCTCCGTGAGAACGACACATTTACGGTGAGCGATGCCGCCACGACGTTTGATGAAGCAAAAGAGCGCATGGGCCGCAGTGAGCTTGATACGATCATTGAACTTCCGGCCGGGTTTGGTGATATCAACGAAAAAGGCCAGCCGAGCGGTTCAATCGTTGTGTACTACGCTGAAGCCAGCCCACAGTCGGGCCAGACGGTTGCGGCCGTTATGGAGCAAGCGCTCGACGGTATTAATACTGAGCTTGGCCAGCCAACGCCGCCCCTCACTGTTGAGCAAAAACCGACATCGGTGAGTGGCCTGTCAGCGTTTGACTACGTGTTCTCGGGCCTTTTGGGCTTTACCGTGCTGAGCCTGGGTATCTTTGGACTTGCCAACCAATTCCCAGCAGAGAAGAAAACAGGTGCATTACGACGACTACGGGCCTCACCAATCAGCGCTGCCCAGCTTGTTTTTGCCAACATGCTCTACTACATGCTGATCGGTATTATCAGCCTTGTTCTTATGGTACTGGTGGCTCTCTATGTCTTTGACTTCAACATGAGAGGGGACTGGTTCCAGCTCGGTGTGGTGGCGATTATAAGCATCATCCTGATGTTTGGCTTTGGCCTCGCGATCGGTGGGTGGGCTAAGAATGAAACGCAGTCGGCCGCATTAACGCAGATCGTCGCCTTGCCAATGATGTTCCTCTCTGGTATTTTCTTCCCACGTTTCCTCATGCCCGATTGGCTGCAATCAGTCACGGCATTCTTGCCGCTGACGCCAGTGATTGATGGCATGCGCATGATCATGACCGAAGCAAAGACCCTGATTGATATCGCGCCACAGCTTGGATTGATTGCGATTTGGATCATTGTGATCTACGCGATCGCCATTCGTGTGTTTCGCTGGGACTAGATTGACTTTTAACTACGGTTATGCTATAATTTTCTTATGTTACACCCTCGTCCACTTTCTTCTCAGGAACACACTGCAGAAACTATTTCTCACGACGCACTTGTTGAAACGGGTGTAGAATCCGTCCATGACGGAGCACTTCGTCTATTTGGTGAAAAAGGAACTCAAGCCTTGAGCGACTTGAACGCTGAGTTTACTGCAGACGCGATTGAAGCACGTCAAAAAGCAGCTGCGCTTGCCGCCGCTGAAGCCCAGATTGATCGAAAGCCAGGCGCGAGCATTAAGCTACATGATCGTTCAGAGGCAATGAGCCGCTTTGTTAGGGCGGTCAGCACGATCAATCAAGCAAAGGGAGCGGGTGTTGCTCTCTCAACACCAGGAAGTGATTTTCGGACGAGGTATGCCGACCCTACTAAAGTAGCAGACAGCATGGAGAATAAAGCGATTCTTGCTGAGCGTGATGCGGATATCGCCCGACGTGTTCTCACGGGCGAGGCCGCTCTTCTTTCGGCAGGATTTGACGATCTTTACGCAATGGCGGCTCGTCGAGCGGTTCGTGATGAACTTTCACCCCTTTGGGAGACTGGGCCGAAAGCCCAAAAGAAGCGCATGGACGCGGTTAACGCAACGAGTTATCCAAAACAGAATCTCAATTAGTAAAAAACTCCGGTTCGCCGGAGTTTTTTATGAAGCAAATACACTGTATACGAGATGCTATACTGGCTTGAATGGACCAATACATTCTTAACTCGGCTACGTTGAAAAAAGCAATTAATGTGATTGACACGAATGTTGACCCAAGAAAAGTGGGTGAGGAGTATATTCGTGCAGAACTCCATAGGTTATTCCGCTGGCACAAGGGTCGTCTTGATACTGAAATGGAGCGAATTAAAGGCCTGAGCACCTCAAGTTTTTACCGCATCCTCGAGGCTTTTTCTTTTACCTATCGACTTAACGGTGTGTTCTATCGTGTTGGTCACAAAAAGTTTTCATGGGTTGAGGTGATACTGCCGATTGACCAGATTGTCTTAACAGGCATTAAACCTCGAGTCGATGAAATTATTCAGACTGAAAGGATTGGAAGAAGGCCCTTATTGTTTGCACAATACTTGCGTGAATATTTTGAGCACCATAATGAAGGGGATATTGACCCAGACTTGGTTGAATTTATTGTCGATGAGAGCCTTGAGGATCTAGAGTCTGAGATTATTTTGGCACAAGAAAAAAACGGTGAGGTGCGCATTTTTGACGGGAGTCATCGATTGCTGGCTTTAGGCCAAAAAGGTGTTGAGAGCGTTCGCTGCTATGTTGCCATTGAAACGCCTGAAAGCGAGGCACTACCGATGAGAGGTGCGGCTGTATTCTTGCACTTGCGGCAGTTGTTTGAGCGTACTGATGACGCCGAGATGAGAGATCACATCATCGCGGTCACCAGTCAACTTGTTAAGACAAGCACCAACGGCGTCAAAGAGGTGCAAACGTACTGGATTGATTACGCAACTGAAGGCTTTGTCGCTGACGCAGGACGTAAGATCCTTGATCGTCTAGGCGTATAGACACTTAAATGTGAACTATTTTGCTCGCGCCAGACGCAGGACGCTTATTCCAATCCAAAAGAGAGCAGCGGCAACCGGCAAAGCCATAACTCGGTCTATTGGGTGTGGAATGACTGCACCCAGGACAGTGAGCGCTGACCCGACGGCAAGAATTATGCCGGCTGTTCGTGAAAGTACATTTGACCGACTTATTGCGATACCGGAAATAATACCACCGAGAATATAGGTGATTCCGGTGAAGCTATACACGACACTTACTGCGGTAAGGGTATACGTTCCTGTCTCTCCTGTAATGAGTCCTTGCCATGTGGATACGAACTCTGGGAGGCTATTTGCAATTGCAGGAAGAATAAATGCTTCAGCAAAGTGAAAGCCAAAGATTAAGAACCAAAAAGTCATGAAGAGCCCGAGACCGGTCTTCCCAACCCAACCAATTCTGTTGCCAAGAATAGTAAACAAACCGACGATTCCAACTATGGCTGCGGCGTCCATAATGAGGCTGATGACATGCACGATCAGCCATTGTTGAGAAGTTGTGTTTAGGATGGTATCCATGGGATGTGTAAACTGAACGATTGTATAAAGGAATCCGGTAATAAGTAGTGCGATGCCTGTTAATTTTAAGGTGCCTAGTGTGGTCTGTGTTTTTTGCATGTATAATCCTTGCGATATTTAACTTTACAGTGTAAAGTATAATGAACGGGCACCAAAAGTGCAAGCTATAATAATTCTTATGAAAAAAGATATTCAACCAAACCTTAGTAGAGAAAAGATCGTCAACGAAGCGATTTCTTTAGTAAATGAAAGGGGCATGCCAGCATTAAGCATGCGAATGCTTGGTGCGCGACTTTCGGTCGAGGGGATGGCGCTTTACTACCATTTTCCTAACAAGCAGGCTTTGATTGAAGCGATGCTTGATCGCGTGCATGCAGAAATCAGTATTCCAGAAGCGGATATTGCGTGGCAAGATTTTGTCCGACAACGTTCGGCAAGTGTCATCGAAGTGCTTCGTCATCATCCATGGGCAGCCACCCTGATGGAATCTGGTGTGCGCCCAGGGGAGTATACGATGCAAGATAGAGAGAGGTTGCTGGGCGTCTTTCGTCGAGCTGGCTTTTCTGTGTCGAACGCAGTCCACGCCATCACCATAGTCGACGTATTTACGTACGGCTTCGTCGCACAGCTGGTAAACCTCAGCTTTTCAACCAAGGAGGATGCAGCGGTGGTTGGACAGGACGTGATCGCCATGTTTGCACCCGACAAATATCCTTATATGCGTGAGATGGTGAGTGAGCATATGCTGAAGCGAGGATATGATGTGATGGATGAGTTTGTATTCGGACTTGAACTTATCATTACAGGGCTCGAGCGTTTCGAAGGCGAGTCCAATAACAAAATAGAAACTCATTAAGGAGCTTCTATTAAGTATTAGTTCAATGGTGGGGGATTATAAACGAATTTAGAACTGTTCTGCAATCGAAGCAATGATGTTGGCGTTTCGTTCGAGCATATCTTGACTTGTTTGTAGAGAGTGTGGTGCTTGAATATGGACCACTTGATCTATCTGTCCTGCGGCTTGTAGGGCTGAGGCGTTCCAATCCTGAGAGGGCATGACAATGCGTAGTGTGTTACTCCGGATCGCCCTATTTGTTCGTGTTGCATATGTATCTGATAATTTGGCTATCTCGTCAAAAGTGATAGACGAAAACTTCGCTTCAACTGGAGCGGGTAGCGAAGTGCTCGGTCCTCCGTCACCTAATGCAAATGAGTAGCTGGGAAGTACGATACCATCGTCTTTGATGTGTAATCTTCCGAGTAATCGAGATTGATACATTGTAGAGATCGGGTGTAGAAGAGTTGGTGAAATAGATATCGCGGTGACATTTTTAAAGCTTTCGACGCAACGTAGTGCTGCGAGTGCGCCCATGCTATGAGAAATAATGATGAAATCTATTGCTGGATTTGACTCAACGATTTCTGCAATCTCACGTGTCTGATGTGAAGGAGAGGAAACTGCAAGCTCCCCAGATTCTAAAATATGTGCTCCATCGACATATCTAACAGCTCCATCTTGAATACGCTCGCTCACGTACTTCAGTGGGGCAAGGTTGCTTCCTTTGCTTGCAAGACCAGAGACCAGGATAACCTCTTTTGACATAAATAAAATAATACCATCAAAATGGTATTATATCAAATGGTGGGGCTGGATGGAATCGAACCATCTACCAAGTGGTTATGAGCCGCCTGCTCTAACCGATGAGCTACAGCCCCGCTAGAGGATATTATAGCGTATTTCTCGGTGATACTGGTGGTATAATAAGGCTAAAGCCCATGAAAAACATAAACATCCGCAAAATTATCTATCATATTCGCCACCGATATCTCACCCTGAACAATGCTGTGATTGTGGCGGCCTTTTTGATTGCGGCCAGCTGGGTATGGGGATCTTTAGGGATGATGGAGCGAAACTACACGCTTCAGAAAGAAGTTGACACCAAAAAGCGCCAGCTGGAACTCGCGGAATTGCAGCGCGATACGTTGGCTTTTGAGAACCGATTTGTGGCAACACCTGAGTATCAAGAGCTGGCGGTTCGAGAGTCGCTTGGCCTGGTGCGACCGGGCGAGCGCGTACTGATTTTGCCCGAGAATACCGCCAAGGCAGATGCCGTTGAAGCAACACCAGCGCCAACTCTTGCCCAGTCGAGCAATCTTGAACAATGGGTCAACTTCCTCTTTGGCGGATATTCTAAGAGCATTTCGGGCGAATGATGGAACTGATTATCGGCGTCATCGCGATTACATTGGCACTGGTCAGCTACACGCTCTATATTAGCCATACGTTGCAGCGTAAAACCAAGCCACACGCTATGACGTGGTTGGTGTGGTCGGGGTTGAACTTCTTTGTGTACAGTCAACAGGTTGCTGCTGGGGCTCAAGAGGGTGCCTGGGTGACGATTGGCGCGGGCTTTGGTTCGGGGCTCATCTTCCTGCTCTCACTCCATTATGGCGAGCGGTCGGTCACGCGGCTTGATTGGGCCTCGTTTGGGCTGATTGCGCTGATGCTCCTCTGGTGGTCGCAAAGCGGCGACGCTACACTTTCGGTGATTATCGTCATCATCATCTTCCTAGCTGGCTTTATGCCAACCCTTCGCAAGGCCTCAAAGAATGCCTTTGAAGAGACGGCCACCAGCTATGCGCTCAACGGTGCAAAGTTCTTGCTTTCATTTGTGGCCCTCGGCAGCATTACGTTTGTAACGGCTGCCTACCCGTTAACACTGTTCATTATTAACACTGGCTTTGCTGTCTACTTGATCATGATGCGTCGCTACCACAAAAAACCACCTGCGCACAAGCGACAGGTGGTTCGTAAGCGTGCCTAGAAAGTCTTAGCGAGATTGGTAGGTTTCAACGAAGGTGTAGGCGTAGCCGGTTTTACCAGCACGACCAGCACGACCGATACGGTGCACGTAGTCGTCGTATACCTTAGGGATTGAGTAGTTGATAACGTGCGTCACGTCGGCAACGTCAATGCCACGGGCAGCAACGTCGGTGGCAACCAAGAAGTTGATTTGGTTTGCTTTAAAGCTCTTCAGGGCGCGTTGGCGCTGACCTTGGCTTTTGCCACCGTGCATTGAATCAACCGGGAAGCCGTGGTCGTAGAGTGACTTGTAAAGTCGTTCCACGCCGCGTTGGGTTTCATCGAAGATGATCACCTTGCTGACTTCGTCTTTTGAAAGCAGTTCTTTGAGCTTGTTCAGCTTGTCGTCGTGGCCACTGTAGTGGACGACGTCTTGGTGAACATTCTCAGAGGCAACAGACGACTGGATCTTAATGGTGACAGGGTCTTTGCTGAACGTTTCAATCAGGGCACGAACTTCTTTGTTCATGGTTGCTGAAAAGAACAGTGACTGGCGGTCATCGTGCATCTGATCAAGGATGCTACGGATGTCGCGCACAAAGCCCATGTCGAGCATACGGTCAACTTCGTCGAGGACGACAATGTTGAACTGCTCGAGGCGCAGGCTGCCACGTTCAAGGTGGTCTTTAATACGGCCAGGTGTTCCGATCACGATACGTGGGCGGGCAGCGAGGTCCATTAATTGTGGGCGCATTGGGCTTCCACCGATGAGGATGGCACCCATGAGTCCACTGCCTTTTCCGAGGCTGCGACATTCCATTTCAATTTGCTGTGCGAGTTCGCGGGTTGGCGCGATAATCAGCACAGAGCTGTCTGGGTTCTCGATGAGTCGGTGAAGAATTGGCAGTGCAAAGGCAGCTGTCTTTCCGGTACCGGTTCCGGCCATCCCCAGTACGTCTTTTCCTTCAAGGGCCGGGCGAATTGCCTGGTCTTGAATTGGTGACGGTTGGGTGTAGCCCTTGAGAATCAAGTTGGCTTGCAATAGAGGAGTGAAGGCAAAGTCTTCGAAGCTGTGCGTTGGAACGTATTCCTCGGCTGGGGCAACAGCAACAGCTGCAGCCACAAAGCGACGGGCGTCAATGTATTCACTTTTTCCACCACGATTACGGTTGTTTTGTGAGGGGCCACGGCGTTGTTTGTTGCCAGGGCGCCCGTTTGAAGATGCTCCGTTATAAGAGCGATATGAGTAGGGCATTCTTGTCCTTTGGTTATAGTGTTACTTCGATTGTCGTCATGAAATCGAGTAAACTTTAACTCTGAACTTAGCTCAACGTCATATTAACAATACCTTAATATTAGCATAATTATCTTAGGATTGCAAGAGGAGGTTGGCTCTGGTATTAACTTGCTTGTTCGGCCAATGTGAGGTCACCGTAGCCAAACATACGCTGTTGCGTTAACGATTCCTTCTTTGCCGAGCTGGCGTACCGCATCGTGAAAGGCGAATTTGGTTGATCTCGGGACTTTGAATTGCCATAAATGCAGCCCGTGAGTAGGATATCGGCTGATGTATCCCAATAACTTCAACCGCGAACTCTCGAGCCGCCTCCACTTCTTCGTCGGGTATCAGTTTTTTCAGCGTCACCGGCTCATCGGGCTGTTCTGGAGAGTGTTGGTGGTTCATGGAATCAGAGTATATCAGATTGTCGTGAAAGAAATAACGCCATCGGCGAGGATGGCGTTATTTCTTGGTTGCGGGGGCAGGATTTGAACCTGCGACCTTGTGGTTATGAGCCACACGAGCTGACCGGACTGCTCCACCCCGCGATACAACGTCAATAATAACAGATGAACGGATACTTTTCAAGGTGTGTTGCCCAGCGGGCAGGGCGCAGACGATAATGTCCACGCTCCTGCCCGCCGGTTGGGAGTCGCCGCGTCGTTGCTAGGTCGTATATCCCTCGTAGAGGAACAGGGTGACCCAGAACAGCGCGAACCCCAGCATCGCTCCCGCCAGTGCTCCGAGTACGGGTGCTCCTCCTGAGTTGGCGACGACTGCGCCAACCATGGAGACGACGCCCATCACGATTGAGCAGGCGAAGCCGAGTCGTCGGCTCTCTGAGAACATGCGGTACGTGACGACCGCAAGTATCACAGTGATGACAAGAACGACTGCGAGGGTCCACATAAGCCCAGCATCCATGCTTTACCACCTTCTTGGTCGGGGGACTTCCAGGTACCTTTATAGACTCTTTTTAGAATATGTCAATTAGACGAGTTTGGTCGCAGCCACGCGAATTGCTTCCGACCAGCTCAGGAAGGCGTGGGGAGTATCGGCGAGCTGTTTGGCGGTGAGTGAGTGCTTGACGGCCAAGGTCACCTCGTGGATCATCTCGCTGGCATGAGGAGCAACAATAGTACCACCTAAGATAACACCTTTACGGTCAACAATTAGTTTGACGAAGCCATCACGGAAGTCAGCCGTGTTGCTGCGGGCGATAATGTTCAATGGTGCAACTGCTTTTTTAATGGCCAGATCACGCTTGGTGCAGTCATCTTCGCTGAGGCCAACGTGAGCAATTTCAGGGAAGGTAAAGATAATCGAGGGGGTTGCGGTATAGTCGGGGACGATTGGGGTTTTCTGGAAGAGATTGTGCGCAGCGACACGGCTTTCAAGCAGGGCTGTGTGGGTGTTGCTGAGCCCGCCAAGGACGTCACCTGCGGCGTATATATGCTTGGTGCTGGTCTGCAAATGAGCGTTCACCTCAATTCCCTTGGGCGTGTATTTCACTGATGCGTTTTCGAGGCCAAGGTCAACCAGCGGCGCTCGTCCGGCTGCGATGAGGATTTCATCAACCTTAATGTGTTTTTCAACACCTCCGCGGCTAATCAGGACTCGTTTGCCAAGGCCTTCTTTGGTGACCGACAACACTTTGGTGTGAGTCAGGATGGTCGCACCTTTTTGTTCGGTCAGGATTTTTTCAAGTAGTTCGCCTACTTCGGCATCTTGCTTAGGAAGTAAGCGCGCGGCTTTTTCAACGATATAGACTTTGGTGCCGAACGTGGCCATCAGTTGGGCAATTTCAATGCCGTGGCTGCCCCCGCCAATCACACACAGGCTTTTTGGTGGCCGAATTGCCTCAAGAATGGTGCGAGGCGTGTAAAAGGTCACGTCCTCAATACCCTGAATCGAGGGGACAATCCACTCTGAGCCAGTCGCAATCAAAAACTTAGCGGCGGACAGATGGCGACGATTGACGCTGATTTCATGAGGACTCAAGAAGTGGGCGCTGCCGTTAAAGGCGCTGATGCCCTGGCTTTCGTAGAACTTTCGACTTCCCCCAGCGCCGGTGCGTTTGACAGCCAGGTCCTTCCAGGCGCGAATTGAAGGGTAGTTGTAGCCAAGGGTCGAGGTGCGGAGGCCAAACGTGCTGCCATGACGCGCTTCGTCGAACAGGCGAGCAGCATGCATGAGGGCATTGGTCGGAACATCGCTCCAGTTGGGTGAGTCACCGCCAAAGGTGTCACGTTCAACAATCGCCACGCGTTTGCCGCTGCGGGCCGCGATGGTTGCGGCAGCACTCCCGCCGGCGCCACTGCCGATAACAATTAAGTCGTAATCAAATGTGTGTTGAGCCATAAATTCTCCTTAAAGTATCGTCCGGTGATGTTCATATAAATAGGCGGCGTCAGGGTGATGCGTGTTCAGGTGTTTAGCGGCAATTCGGCGGACGTCGTGGCTCGTCACCTCTGGGCGCGTCCGGAGCCAGCCCATCACGGCCTCGGTGACGTTTTTGGCGATCGTCTCGGCCTGGCCAGTCGGGGTGCCGGCACTCAAGCAAGCCGTCACAATACTGGTGTGCAGCTTTTCACGTTGAAAGCCTTCGCTTGGCCGTGCGCCGCCGCGCTTGACGATATCAACCACCCCTTGGTGCTGCATGCTAGGCAAGCCCCGCAACGTCAGTTAAGATCTTGCAGACGTAGACAAAGAAGCCAAGCACAATCAGGGCACCGCCCGCAGCAAATTGCAGGAAGTGTTTGTTGGCTTCGCGCCATTTTTGCAGTTCACTCAAACGGTGGCCAGCGCTGGAAAGGACCCAGATGCTCAAAAGCGTCATCAGTGAAATCAGCGTGTAGATGACGATGCCAACGAGCTGCCATGGGGCAGGTAGTTGAATCAATACCAAGGCGCTGATGATGAGTGGCGCCGCAATGAACAGTAATTCACTAAAGACAGTCGTAAGGCCAAGGCTAAACGACTCAGCGGCGTCTTTGGTGGCCTTGCTTCTCTCGCTGAGATGGCGGGCGAATGAGCGGGGGATCCATAGGCTGGTTCCCTTTTCGCGGCGGTAGTAAAAGGCCCACACAGCGATGCCGACCCCAGCCAGCAGCCCGCAGGCGATGGCCCATACCAGGTGAGGGGCTTCGGTACCAAAGAGCTGGCTGAAGATGAGCGCGAAGAGGGACAAAAGCAGCAAGGTCATGACGCCGGCTCCGGCGACGTAGCTTGAGGTGAGCCGGAGAGTGCGAGCATGAGAGCGTTGTACGCCCAAAGAGTGGCTCTTGAGCAACGTCAAAACACTGACGCTCAGCTGAAAGCTTGCGTGCACAAGCGCCGCCAGGGTGACGATTGCGAGGGAAGTGACGATGTCCATATGTTTATTTTTTAGTTTCCTCTGGCCTATTTATACCATAAGCGTCACACCTTGGTCAAAGAAAGAGACAAAAGACCATTGACATTTAATACTGTTTGTGCTTAAATAGGTACATAAGCCAATAAAAACAAAAAAGGTCAACAAAAAAGCGTCATGGATACACAAACAAGCCAAATCGAACCAGTGACAATGAGCGAAGTCTTAGAGCTTGCCAGCTGGGAACGCCAACGAACGAGTGAAGAGCTGCGAAGTTTCATCTCTCAACGTGAAGCGGCGATTTCAGGCAAATAATCGATAGGGGAGACCACTCCCCTCTTCCTTTTTGAAGTGTAGCGGCACTCCCCTGCCGCTTTTTTTGTACCTAGGTGTATACTGTAAGCATGAGCACTAAAAAACCCAGCACAACAGATAAAGACGTTCAAAGTAACTCGCCCGCTGTGGCGATTTTTCAATGGTTAACGTATGTATTTTGGGGAGTGACGGCAGCACTTGCGACGGCATTGGTCGCGATTTCGGCCGAGTTAGTCGTGAACGGTTACTCGAACATGCTGAACTCAGTTATCTTTGTGGTTGCAGCGGTCTTTGTCGTGCTTCCACTGGCTCTAACCTTCGACCACTTCTTCTCACGCCACGAACGAGACCATAAAAACGGCATTGGGATGGTATTGATGGTGATCCACGCGGTATTGGCTGCGTTACTCGCAGTGATAGCGTTGGCAACCGCACTTTTCTCGGTAGTTAGTATGGTGGTATTTGCCGACGAAGCGAGTGATATGATTTCAATGCTCTCTGCCGCAAGTGCTGCGGTGGTGTTGTTCGGCCTCATCTTCGTACGGATTATGCGACCAGTCACCAAATCGCGACTCCGTTTGATTGTGCGCAGCCTTCTCTTGGTGTTGGTGTCGGCCGTATTAGTTTGGGCAATTGCCGGCCCCGCTACCCAAGTCGTCATCCGCCAGCAAGATGAACGTACCGTCTGGGCCCTTCAGTCGACGAGCAACATTATCTCTGGGTATGTGCTCGCAGAAGCCGCCCTTCCTGAAAAGTTAGAAGATGCGCTTGAATATAGTTATAGTGGTGATACTGGCGTCGATGCACTCGAGCGAAACCTTGCTAGTGGCCGGATAACGTATACGCCAAACGTGCTTCCGGCATTGGTTGAAGATGAAGTAACGACGTTTTACTACAAAGTCTGTGCCACTTTTGACTATGCTGACGAAAGCCGTGATCAGTACACCTACGGAGTTGCAGCTGACGAACGAGGCTTTAGCGAAAACTTTACGAATATCAGTACCGAAGCAGGAACGAATTGTTACAACCTTAAGTTTTCGAGCTATGGTGATACGGTAAAGCCGTTCTAAATTAAAACTGCCCGCCACCTGATGGTGACGGGACTTACGTTTGAAGGTGTACGTCTCGACCTCCACCTACCGGTTGTGCCTAGCGAGATGCTTGTAGGAGTTGTCGAATCGATCGTGGAGCATCATCCAGCGCGGCCATCGCTTAGGAGCAGCCGCAAGTGCACGAAGTGTTGCGTCGCGAAACACTTCGAGCTCTTTGATCTGAGCGCTCACCTGAGTCAGCACTTCGCGCAGACTGACGGCGTCAAGCTTGTTAGCCGTCAGCGGTTGGAATGTGTGTAGGCCATCGGGTGTCGGGTGGGCGTAGAGCAGCTCTTGCTTCTCGTCGGTGGTGAAGAAAATGCCGCCGTGGATGATGTCGTTTCGAATCTTCAGCGCCTGGAGCGCGTCGGGCTTGAAGTACTGGACTTCTTGCCCGTTTTCGAACTGGACAAGCGGGAACTGCTTTTGGAGCTCGCTTCGCGAGTGAACCTCCATGAGCGGAAAGAGCTCGTTTGCGAAGCGTCGCATCAGGAGGTCGAAGAGCCACTCCTTGCGCTTCTGCTCGGCACGAAATTCGCGCCATTTTCGGAGAAACAATACAATCACCACCTTGGGTTGGGAGACGTGAACATTTCAAACTACGTCGGAGTCGTTGCAGACTCGCGAAGATGGTGTATTTATACTATAAATCAATAAAGTTGGCAACCAACCAAGTCGTGTATACTGTGAGAAGTAATGGAACATATCACGCACATCGTCTCTCGATTGGTACTTGGAGCTGAAAAGGCCCACCAGAAGAAAGTGGGCTATGCGCTTGAGTTTCACGACCTTCCGGAAGGCTGGCTGAAGGGTTATGCACTCGTAGATTTAAGCTTTACCTGGCGTGCCTATGGTCTGCCAGTGAAGGGCCTCAACTACTTTACGGTCGGTGCACTCAAAGACGGTGTAACCTCGCGCTATTCTCCAGACAGCGACCTCTACCAGGCCTGGCTTGGGGGCTACGTGTTTCAGTCAAAAAAACCACTTACCTGGCACAACGCTCGGTACGTTCGATTAGCCGAGGCAGATCAAAAAGGGTGGCTGAAGCGGTTTGGTGCTGATGATCCGATGATGGATTTTGCGAAGCCGAAAAAGATCAAGGATATGGAAGTTTCGGGCAAACCGGCGGTCATGTTCTCGTGGGCGGGAGTCACACGCAGCGACGTCGGCGCCTCATCTCAGAGCTTACTGACACGAGTCATGATGGACGGCATGGCTGAAATGATGAACTCACTGACGCCCGGCCTTTCTGTCAAAGGAAAAAACTTCATTCCGCCACGCCCGCAGCGGACACCTAACGAAGAACTATTGATTTCTGGCTACACCATTATCATCCATATCGATAGCCGCACGAAGGCTGTATTGTATGTGTGCATGACCGGCGATAACGAGGCTGATCGAAAAGAGATGAAGCGACTGATTACGAGTACGTTACGGTTGGTGCCGGTAAAGTAGAATAGTACTCGAATGGTATACTGAACGTATGCAAAACGACGCTCACACCAATAAACAATTCATGCTAAAGGTCAGTGACGGGCATTCTCTCAATGTGATTGATTGGGGGAACCCAAAAGCGAAGACGAAGGTTATTTTCCTTCACGGTGGTCCGGGCGGTTCGGTAAAGGACAAATATAAGTCAGCGTTTGATCCGGCTCTTCACCACATCATCTTTTTCGATCAACGTGGCGGCGGTGCCAGTACTCCCAGCGGAAGCCTTGAATACAATACTACCCAGGCGATGGTTGAAGACATCTCGAAGATCGCAAAAAAGTCGGCTTCAGCACCTTTTATTTGCACGGTTCATCGTGGGGTTCAACATTAGCTCTCGCGTATGCACTTGCGTACCCGAAGAAGGTTCGCGGTTTGATTATCGGCGGTGTCTTTACTGGCTCGAAGGCTGAGATCGACTGGATTGATAGCGGCTTGTTTAAATCATTTTACCCTGATGTATGGCAAGCCTATCTTGATCGAACACCTGAGCAGTATCGGGATAATCCTTCGGCATATCACTTTGATAAGGCGTTCAATGGGACCGCTAAAGAATGTAAGGCGTCGAGTTATGCCTACGAATGCTTAGAAGCTGGTGTGATTAAGCTCGATGATCGATTTACGGCCGAGAACTTTGACGACTATGATCCGAGCAAGATTCAAATCGAAATGCACTACCTCGCCAATTTGTGTTTTATGCCCGACCGGCACATTCTCAATAATGCCCATACACTGAAGATGCCGATATGGATTGTACAGGGTCGTTACGACATGGTGTGTCCGCCGACAACGGCGTATGAACTTCATCAAAAGGCGCCGAACAGCAGAATGTATTGGACGATCGCTGGCCACGCAACCGAGCACGAGAGCGAGAATGTGTTTCGGGCGATTTTTGCGGGGATTGTGGAGTGAGTGAAGCAATGTCGTGGAGCGCCTAGCTAGCTGCTTTGTTCCTAAAGAAAATATCCCACGCGTTGGTGGGATATTTTCTTTGGTAGCACCGACAAGGATTGAACTTGTGACCTCAGGCTTATGAGTCCTGCGCTCTAACCAGCTGAGCTACGGTGCCGCACGTGAGTACAGGGGAAATTGTAGCAAATTTCGCCCGATTATTCTAGGGTGGCGTATAATAAAAGGACTACCACGCGATACTCACTGGCTTATCATGACAAGCTAAGCGTCCCTCGCGAAGGTCATTCACATGTCTTCGGCTGACTCTGCGTTGAAACGAGCGAATCAGACGGGCATGACAAATAGAAACCGTTTCTCTATCACTTTTTTTAGGGACTATTTGTAATGAATGACGAAACTTTTTTAAATGAACGGGTTGAAGTAATTGCCGTGTTCGGTATGGGGCACCATCCGTGTCGGCCGGTCAAATTTCGGCGGGCGAGTGGGCGAGAGATTGAGGTGCGCGAGCTAGGGCTGAGGCACCCGGTGTTCAATGGCCGGCGGACGGTCCACATGTTCGACGTGACTGATGGCGGGGCAGACTACAGGCTTGAATTTGATAGCGAAGGGCTGACCTGGCGCTTGACGATGGAGGCGGATCACTATGAGTGAGTTCAACCTGGAGCGGCCGCTGATTATGCACATCGATTTGAATAGTTGTTTTGCGACCGTTGAGCAGCAGGCTCGGCCGATGCTGCGCGGCAAACCGATCGGGATTGTGAACCGGGCAACCGAACATACGGCAATCGTGACGGCCAGTTACGAGGCGAAGGCGATGGGGGTGAAAGTTGGGATGAAGTTTCGCGAAGCCAAGGTGCTATGCCCAGGATTGATCGCGATTGAAAGCGACCCACCCAAGTATCGGTATGTGTATCACAAACTCCTCGACATCATGCGTGAGTATTCGGCCCACGTCACCATGAAAAGCATCGACGAGGGGATTATTGATTTTCATTACGCCACGCCCGACGTGCTGACGCGCGACATGGTTGAGATTGCTCATGAAATTAAACGACGATTAAAAGAAGAAATCGGCGTCTGGATGCGCTGCAATATCGGTATTTCGACGAATCGGTTTTTAGCCAAGACAGCAGCGGGGTTGAACAAGCCAGACGGCCTGACCGTGTTAACGTCGCACAATCTAAGGGAGGTATTCTGCACGCTCGAGCTGACTGACCTGACGGGGATTGCGCATCGCAATGAGCGCCGTCTGAATTCGGTCGGCATCTATACCCCTCTCGAGTTTTTGGCGGCAGACGTTGTGACGTTGCAAAAGATTGTGTTTAAGAGTGTGATAGGGCGTTGGTGGCACGATCGGCTGCGCGGCCGGGAGGTCGATGACGTGTCGAGCGACGTCAAGCGGGTTGGGCGGCAGTATGTGCTGGAACGGTTCGACTTAAGTTACGATGAAATACTCGGGCGGCTGCATCATTTGTGTGAGTCGGTTGGGTCGCGGATGCGGTCACAGCAAAAGTCGGCGAGGGGAATCTACGTCTACGGTAAGAGCCGGCGCTACGGCTACTGGCACTCCTCTACCCTGGCTTCCCTCCCCTTCTATTCTGATGCAACCATCTATGCACTCGCCCGCCGTTTGTTCGAAAAAGCGCCCGATGAGCTGAAGGAAATAGGGATACACGTGTATGAATTGGAGCCGCTGCATGACGAGCAGATCAGCTTGTTTTACGACGAGATGGTGCGTGAGCGCAGCGTGACGGAAGCAATTGATCAGATTAATCGGCGCTACGGCGACCACACAATTCACTCGGCGCATACCCTGGAAAGTGGCGTCTATGTGCGCCAGAAGATTCCGTTTGGGAGCACTCGTTATCTGTAAGATGGTATAATAAAGCTAATTACAGAAATAGCTAACGGGAGACGTCTATGTCAGGACACAGCAAATGGTCGACAATTAAACGAGAAAAAGGCGCCAAAGACGCCAAGCGCGGTGCCGTCTTTACAAAGATAGGCAACCAGATTGCGATTGCGGCGCGAAGCGGCATCGACCCGGTGATGAACTCGGCCCTGGCGATGGCAATTGAAAAAGCCAAGCAGGCGAATATGCCAGCTGCCAACATTCAGCGAGCGATTGATCGCGTGGCTGATAAAAATGCGGCCGTGCTTGAAGAAGTCACCTATGAAGGTATGGGTCCGGGCGGCATCGGTATTATTATTGAAACAGCGACCGACAACAAGAACCGGACGTTTCCCGATGTGCGAACCGCGCTGACGAAAAATGGTGGCCGTATCGCCGATGCTGGCAGTGTGATGTTTCAGTTCTCTCGAAAAGGAGTAATGACGGTTCCAGCTGGTGGAGAAGACACGCTTTTGACGGTTCTTGACGCGGGTGCCGAAGATGTCGTTGAAGAAGGCGACTCATTGGTCGTATACACCGACCAGAAAGATCTGGCAAAGGTCCGCGCGGCGCTCGTTGAGGCTGGCCTTGATGTCCAGAACGCGGAACTGCAGTATGTGCC
Organism: Candidatus Saccharibacteria bacterium UBA6175; assembly: GCA_002422915.1. GTDB lineage: Bacteria > Patescibacteriota > Saccharimonadia > Saccharimonadales > Saccharimonadaceae > Microsaccharimonas. Next base: position 227,161 of record DITV01000004.1, read on the forward strand.
GAATAGTGCCGTGCCGGTTGAAGACCCTGAGCAGGCTCAAAAGGTGATGAAACTGCTTGACGCTCTCGACGATCTTGATGATGTGACGAACGTTCACACCAACGCCGACATTACTGCCGATGTTGAATAGTATTTCGTTCATTCTAAGTTAATCTTTGCTCGCTACCATAAGACTATGTTGAAGCGAGCTCTGCTATTTCTGGTGGTATGTTGTCTGCTCACGCAGAGTATTGCGCTTGTTCCCCCAACAAGCGCCGCTTCAACTGACGTTCGGCTGACGCACGTGTCGGCTGGGGTGAGTGGTGGGGCGACGAAAGAATTTATTGTTATTAAGAATATGGGCGAGGAGCCGGTCGACGTCACCTGGTGGTGTCTGCGTAATAAGGCCGATATTTCATTTGCCTGTCTGGAACCGGAGAGTAACTTTGAAACGCTCTGGCTTCCAGGTGGGGCGATGGCGAGTTTTGTGTCGCAGCAGTTAGCCGACACACTGCCGGACGGAGTGTTTTCGGCGATCTATCAAACGACTTCAGCCAGCAGCGGGAGTTTAGTGGGGTCTTCTGAATCGATGAGGCTGGTTGATAAGCTGGGTTACACCATCGATAGGCATAGCTGGACGACTTCCCTTTCGTCATCAATGATGTTTGTGCGGGATGACGATGATGCCGGTGCATGGCGAGTAGTGGCGCCGGTTCCAATTCCAGAAGAAGGGATTGTTTCAGAGCTGTATGTGCCCGACGCCTGCCTTAATATTGAAGGTGAACAGCCAACGATGCCCGATGGCTTTGTGTATAACGAACTAGGCGAGTGTGTTGATCCATCGACAATACCGCCGCCAATTCTGCCAACGTTACGCATTAGCGAGCTGCTTCCGAACGCACCGGGGAGTGATGAAGGCGCCGAGTTTATCGAGATAGAGAACTATGGGGCCGAAGCGGTCATTATTGCCGAGCTCCGTCTTGTTTTGGGCGTAAGCTCATTGAAAGAATTTGTCCTGGAAGGGTATGCCATTGAACCCGGCGAATACCGTATCTTTTCAAATGCCGAGTTCGGCTACAGTCTTGTGAACACAAAAGGACAAGTCCGGCTCTCGACTGCTTTGGGGGTGCTCATTGATGAATCTGACGTGTATGAGAATCCGAAAGACGGTGAGTCATGGGCACTCATCGATGGTGTGTGGCAGTATACCAATCGACCAACACCCGGCTTGTTCAATGAATCCTCAGACGTCCCGCTCATCCTGCCGAAAGTAACAACAGTCGAACCAAAACCATGTGCCGAGAATCAGTATCGCTCACCAGAAACGAATCGCTGCCGCACTATACAAGTTGCCTCGGCGCCGGCTGCATGTCAAGCTGGGTATTATCGTTCACCTGAGACGAATCGTTGTCGAAAACTTTCGATTGAGCCAGAGGTAAAACCGTGCAGAGAAGGACAAGAGCGCAATCCAGAAACCAACCGGTGTCGCACCATTAAAAAGCTCGAACCAGCTAACTACGCGGTCCTGGCAGCTGAAACTGAGTCACGGCCCGACCAGTGGTTTATTGTTTGGGTTATTATTTTGGTCGTCGGTATCATTATCAGCTATGCTGTCTTTGAATGGCGACGTGAGATTGCGCAGTTCTGTAAACGAGTCTGGCGGTTTGCGCGAGGGCGTCGGTGACCTATACTGAGGCTATGAGAATACTAGGCATCGACCCAGGCACTGGCATCCTTGGCTTTGGCGTGGTTGATATGCACGCCCAAAAAACGACCATGGTTGATGCCGGCGTCATTCGCACGCCACCACACACCGCCCATGACGAGCGCTTGGAAGAAATCTACGATGCCTTGACGGAGATCATCGCCGAAACCAAGCCAGACATGGTGTCGATTGAAAAACTCTTTTTTAGTAAAAACATCACCACCGCGATGACTGTATCGGAGGCAAGGGGAGTGGTGGTGCTGGCTGCTCGCAAAGCCAGGCTGCCAATTCATGAATACACACCAATGCAAATCAAGCAAAGCCTGACAGGATACGGTAAGGCCGACAAGAAGCAGGTGCAAGAAATGGTCCGCATGCAACTTGGTCTCAAAGAAGTGCCAAAGCCCGATGACTGTGCCGACGCGCTGGCGGCCGCCATCACGCACGGGCTAATGTCACGCACACAATCCTAAAGAATGTGTCATAATTAAGCATATGATTGCTCATGTCTCTGGTATTGTGGCCGAAAAGTTTGCTCATTCTGTGATAATCGATGTTCACGATGTTGGATATGAAGTCCAAGTGCCACTCAATGATTTTGACGAAGCGCTCCTGGGCGAAAAGACCAAGCTCTACACGTATCATCATATCCGCGAACAAGCCCAAGAGCTGTATGGCTTCTCGTCGCTCGCCGCTAAGAAACTGTTCGAACTACTGATAACCGTTCAGGGAGTTGGTCCGAAGGCGGCTCTCGCAATTCTGAGCCTTGGTGACAGTGAAACGGTCCGCAACGCCATCGCCAATAGCGATAGCGGCTTTATTGCGAAGGCGACTGGCGTTGGACGAAAGACGGCAGATCGCGTTGTCGTTGATCTTTCCGATAAGGTAGGTCTTGCGGTGGCGATCGCACATAGCAGCGGTGTCTCGGCCACTCCAGCGGGTGACGAAGCACTTGAGGCGCTGATGGCGCTTGGCTTCACACTCAATGACGCGATGGGCGCACTCGAGTCGGTTCCAAAAAATCTACCAACCGCCGAACGGGTGACGCAAGCCCTCCGGAGTGCAGCGTAATGGCAATCGAACGGATCGTCGATACCAGTCATCCGATTGAAGACGAAGACGAAAGCCTCATTGAGGTCACACTCAGGCCTCATTCATTTGACGAATATGTTGGCCAGGATCGTCTTAAGAAGAATCTGCGTCTGGCGATTGATGCAGCGAAAAAGCGCGCTGAACCACTCGACCACATTCTGTTGTACGGGCCTCCTGGCCTCGGCAAGACAACGATGGCGATGGTAATTGCCCACGAAATGGGTGCCGCGATTCGCATTACGTCCGGTCCTGCCATCGAGAAGCCGGGTGACCTTGCGAGTATTCTCACCAATCTTCAAGACGGCGACATTCTGTTCATCGATGAAATTCACCGTCTCAGCCGAACCGTTGAAGAAGTGCTCTATTCAGCCATGGAAGACTACAAGCTTGATATTATGATTGGTAAAGGTCCAGCAGCGCGAAGTGTTCGCCTTGACCTACCAAAGTTTACCGTGATTGGCGCAACCACTCGCACAGGTGCACTCGCAGCACCGCTACGTGATCGCTTTGGCCACATCTATCGTCTCGAATTTTACGACCCATCTGAAATCAGCAAGATTATTAGTCGTGCTGCGGCGATCCTTGGCAGCACCATTCACGATGATGCAGCCGAAATGCTTTCGACTCGTGCTCGACTTACCCCCCGCATCGCCAATCGTCTGCTCAAACGTGTTCGCGACTATGCTGACGTCAATGGTGACGGCATTATCGATACGGTCATCACGACACAAGCATTGGCGCTGCTTGAGGTTGACGAGCTTGGGCTTGATGCCGGCGATCGCAACCTTTTGAAGCACATGATTGAACATTATGGCGACAACCCGGTGGGTCTCACGACACTCGCGGCATTAACGGGCGACGAAGCAACCACGATTGAAGATTTCTATGAACCATACCTGTTACAAATTGGCTTTATTGAGCGTACTCCTCGTGGCCGACGCGTCACACCCAGGGCTCGAAAACATATAAAACTGGTATAATACACGTAATATGAATCCATCCGACACTCCTCAGCCACATGATCCGTATCAGCAGCCAGTTGCGTATGATGCTGAAGGGCGTCCGCTCTACGCCCACCCACCTGCTAATGGCGCACCCACCGCGTCACCCCAGCAAGTGACGCAGCCAGTCGCGTCTGACGACAAGTCGCCTTCGGTTGTGCAAATGATTCGCCCGATTGAACCACCAAAACAAGAAGTAAGCGCTGAGGCGCAAGCCCGTCATGAAGAATCTCGAAAAAAGTACCCAACACTTAATTTAAGTGAAGGCGAGTATGTCGTTCGTGCCATGCACCGCCACCCGATTGGACTTTTTCTTCCTATCTTTATGGGAACGCTGTTGCTCGCCCTTGCCCTCATCTTACTCACGAACTATGATCTTGTCGCTGAGTATTTTGATCTTCGTGGGACTGCCGCAGAGCCAGCATCGATTTTCCTACCAGTCATTCTATTTTGTGTGCTTGTAGGACTGGGTATGTACGTGGCCTACTATGTCTATTTCAACAACAAATTCTTCCTGACTAACGAAAGCGTTATTCAAGAGATTCAGGATAGTATCTTCTCGAAGCATGAGCAGACGGTCAGCCTAGGTAACATCGAAGATGCAAGTTATTTGCAAACAAACATTATTCAACATTTGTTCCACTACGGCTCTGTTCGCTTAAGCACCGAAGGTGACGAAACCACCTACCGTTTTACTTTTGTCGCAAACCCAAAAGAACACATAGCGACGCTGAATAATGCAGTCGAAGCGTTCAAGCTGGGACGCCCGGTTGATATCGATCCGAAATACTAGTTTTTACGCTGTGTTTTGACGTAGTCGGCTTCGTTTTCGAGTGAAGTCCTGAGCGTATAGGCGGTACACTTATCGTCGATACAATTAGCCGGCTCATAGCGATACTCACTGGTTGATTCACCTAGCTTGACGTTGTTTGTATCAGTAAATAACGCTGGATCGACTGACGGGAGGTTGGTTTCATTTATGGTGCGGGGGTAGTAATTATTTTGCTTGAAGAACACTTCTTCGAGACTGTAGTACATTGCGTTAACCGCGGTCTTTCGTTGGCCATCCCGCGCAGCTACTTCAAGATTGTTTTTCTGGACGAAGAAAAGGATGCTGGCAAATATAAGCACGGTCACCACAACGAGCACTTCAACAACGGTAAACCCACGAGACTTTGTATTCATACTTCTGATTATAGCAAATTAAGAATTGCCCACGTATAATAAGTGGTGAAATAAAGAGAGGGAATATATGGCAGCCAAGAAATCAGACAAGACCGACGCTCCAGTCAGGCCAATCGCAAGTGAAGGGAAACTCAAGGCACTCGGCCTCGCGCAAGAGCAAATCAACAAGCAATTTGGTGACGGTGCAATTCGTCGCCTTGGTGATACGCAGACGATTGACGTCGAGCTCATTAGTAGTGGAGCACTCAGTCTCGACCTTGCGCTTGGCGGCGGATATCCAAAGGGTCGTATTATTGAGATTTACGGACCCGAATCATCTGGTAAGACAACTCTTACGCTGCACGCCATCGCTGAAATTCAAAAACAGGGCGGTACGGCTGCGTTTGTCGATGCCGAGCATGCGCTTGACCCTGCCTATGCGCGCCGACTTGGTGTGGATACCGACAACCTACTGGTTGCCCAGCCAGATAACGGCGAGCAGGCGCTTGAGATTGTTGAAACGCTGGTACGATCAAGTGCAGTAGATCTTGTTGTTGTCGACTCAGTTGCCGCACTTGTCCCGCAGGCTGAAATTGAAGGTGAGATGGGAGATAGCCATATGGGGCTGCAAGCCCGCTTGATGAGTCAGGCGCTGCGTAAGCTGACGGGAATTATTAATAAGAGTAATACAATCGTCATTTTCATTAACCAAATTCGTATGAANNAAATTGGTGTAATGTTTGGAAATCCCGAGACCACCACCGGTGGAAATGCGCTCAAGTTCTATGCGTCAGTTCGCCTCGATATTCGACGTACTGGCCAAATTAAATCGGGTGAAGAGATTATCGGTAACCGTACAAAGGTGAAGGTTGTTAAAAACAAAATTGCGCCACCATTCCGCGCTGCTGAATTCGATATCATGTATAACGAAGGTATCTCGAAGACCGGTGACGTGCTTGACCTTGCTGTTCAGCACGAGATTGTTGGCAAAAGTGGAGCATGGTTTGACTATGCCGATGCCAAGATTGGCCAGGGACGAGAAGCAAGCAAGACATATCTTGCTGCCAATCCCGAGATTCTTGCTGAAATTGAAGCCAAGGTTCGCGCCAAGGTTGCCGAACAGCAAATCTAGCCTATGCATGCACCCGAACAGGAATTCTCTTTAAAGATAACGGGGATTTCTGTTCAGGCACGCGATAAAAGTCGAGTCAATGTTTCGGTCAATGGGAAATACCGGTTTAGCCTTGATATTCATCAGGTGGCTGAGCTGGGTATTCGTACCGGAAAAGAATATACAGAAGCTCAGCTACGGGCACTCGAAGAGGAAAGCTTATTCGGAAAGCTTTATACCCGAACGCTTGAGTACTGCTTTGTCCGCCCGCGCAGTCGACGGGAGGTAAAAGACTATCTTTACCGAAAGACTCGTCCTCGCCGTGATAAAAACGGTCAACAGAAGTCCGGTGTCTCCGTTGAGTTAACTGAGCGCGTCTTTGATCGGTTGGTTGCGAAGGGCTACGTGGATGATCTGAAATTTGCTGAGTTTTGGGTTGAGAACCGGAATCAACGAAAAGGGTCCAGTATGCGTCGACTGAGTAGCGAGCTTGCCGCAAAGGGTGTTGACCGGTCAATCATCGATCAGATTGTTTCACAGTCTGATAGAAATGATGCAAGCGAAATTCAAAAGATCATCGCAAAGAAATACCGCCGCTACGACGACCCGCAAAAGTTACTTGCGTATCTTGCACGGCTTGGTTTTAGCTATGACGATAGCAGGCAGGCGGTCAGCGTTTATGAAGCATCACTCGCCGACTCGGTTTGAGGAGTTGATTGTCGAAACGGATTGACGTAGTCGTGACGTTTCGCAATCATGACTGGCTCGGCCTCAATCCTCTTGGCGGTGCTCTTCACGATGATCTCGTTATCGGTTACTCGAACCACCTGCGCTCGATGGATGAGTAGCGATGTTTCAGTGATTCCACGAATGACACCACGCTTAACGTGCAGCTGTTCGATAACATAGCTTTCCGACTCTAGCGTATAGTCACTTACTTTACCAAGTTTTCGTTTATTTTCGTCAATGACGGGCATGCTGAGTAGCTGAAAATCAATCTCGTGCAGTTGTTTGATGCGAATGACATCGTCGAGACCGATCAGGTCGTCGTTACTGTCGACGATCATACCCAGTGAGGCAATTTCACGTATCTCGGCGACCCGCAGATAGGTTGGATGTTCGGTCAGAAGTGGCCCAACGACTTCGTAGGCGGCAACAGTCAAGTTAGTAGGATCAATTAACGCACGCTCGGTTACCCCAAGACGAGCTCCTGTTTGGAGGCTCATGACTGGCCGTTCGAGATAGCGAGATCCAAGGATAAGCATATGCTTAGTATAGCCTATTCTTACTCGATGAATGGGTTACTGCGACCAGTTTGTGGCTGTTCTGTGGGTAGCACACCGTCACTGGTGTGGAGCGCATTAATACGATCGAGTGTTGATTGGTCGATAGAGCCTGCGGTAATTGGCGACTGGTAGTCTCCGCCGATGGAAGCGTCATTCAGGAGGCTTGCAAGTGACATCGTCGCGTAGACAAGTCCGCCGAGAACAAGAAGAATGAACATTGTTGTATGAAAGCGGTGAAAGAACCCTCGTAGTGATCGTGATGATGGTGCGTGGACAGATTTTTTCATACTAGCGTACCGATACTCCAATAGTTATGTCGCCAACCGTGACCTGGTCGCCGTTTATCTGATCGGGTCGTGAAACTGTAAGCGTGTTCACTTGCATCTTCGGCAGATTGCCCTCGACAAGTTGCAGGAAGCGGATCAGTCTTGCGTAAGAGACAGGTTGAGTGAGAGATACTTTAATGAATCGGTCGGTTGCAGATCCCGCCCCTTGCACTTCGCCGGCCTCAACAAAGTTAGTTTCGAAAATCGAGACACCCGCAACGCTGGCGTACCGATTCAGGTCACGTACTGCTTCTGACGTGAAGGCCGACTCTGTAGTGAACATACGATTAGCTTTTTGCACAAGTGAGTCGGATTGAGCGAGCGTCTGTTGTAAGCGGCGCAGCTCATCAATCTGGTCGCCACTTGCCTCGGCATCCTCGACTTTGTTATTTACCTGAACCGCAAGTTTGCGAATTTCTCCCAAACCGTAGTAGAATCCCGCTGCGGTGATACCAATAACAATCACGACGAAGAAAATAAGAAGTTTTTGGAAAGATGTTGCGGTCATCGCTTTTTTCATCGTCCTGCCTCCGGGGTGAGGGTTAGGGTCATTGAGGCGGTAACGCTATATCCTGATACGGCAGTAGATTCGGTGATTGATGAGATGGTGACACTTGTAAAGAGACCTGATTGCTCAAGGCTCTCTTGCAGTTCAACGGTCGCAGTTGAAGACGTAGCGTAGATGGTGACTACAAGCGGTTCACCAGAAACGGTGGCTGGCGTGAGCGCAATCTCGTCAATGACGGTTCCTGGGGTCATACCCTTCCCAATTGCATCAAGAATTGCGCTATATGAACGTTGGGTGTCGAGTACTGCCTTCGCATCGCTTAGCTTCCCCGAGAGTTCGGTGATTTGTGTTTGGGTGGTTTCAAATACATCGGCTTTTGTGTTGTTTGCTTCAATGAGCTGTCGTGCACTTTCCTCGGTTTGACGCAAGAGAACCCCAGATCCGTAAAGGATAAACACCAAGAAGGCACCGGCCACAAGGAGAATCATGAAGTAATTGAGTAGGCTGACGTTGAGTCGAGCGGCTTTAAGCTGACGCTTATCTTCATCGGGCATAAGGTTGATCATGAGAGAATCCTCTCTGGCGGGATGCTCGCTACACCTGCAACAGTAATATAGCGGGGACGAAACTGCTTTGGTGGCTCTTGAATCCGAGCGAAGTCAAGTTTTTGCCAAGGGCTCGCCACTCGTGCGGGCATTACCAAAGAGTTCGTGAAGTACTCGCCAATTCCGGGGAGATTGCTTCCGCTGCCAACAATCAATAGTTGCTCGAGTTTTCGGTTATTATTAATCCGTTCGTCGTAGTAGCGCATTACTTTTTTTACTTCCGCTAGGATGCGTTGTAAGCTCGGCTCGAGCGCACTGACAAGTTTCTGCTGGCGTGGCCCGGCGTTGAGTCCGTTAAGAACTTTTAGTTGATGTGCATTTTCAAGAGCAACGTTGAGCTTTTTGGCAATATCAAGGGTAAAGGTGTTGCCGCCGATAGCCAGCCCTCCGGTAACGCGAATGCTCCCTCTGTCTAAGATGGCAATATCGGTGCTGGCTGGGCCAATGTCAACGATGACCGTGGGCAGGTCGCCTTGCTCGGTGGCCGTCAGAACTCTTCCTACTGAACAGATGCCCGGTTCGATTAAGACGGGCTGAAGCCCGGCGGCGAGAACGCTGGCAACGACATTATCTACCACCACGCGGGTCACTGCGCTCATCAGGACAGTGATTTCTTTTTTAGTTCGCTCAATTACCTGGTAGTCGATATAGAGACTTGTTGAGGGAATCGGGATATACTGTTCGGCTTCAAGCACTACTGCGTCGTGGAGTGTTTTTTCGGCACTCATCGGCAGCGTGAAGGTGCGAGAATAGCTACGGGCCGTCGGTATCGTAATGGTTACGCGTTTGCCGGGAACGCTGCCAATAAGTTTTTCAGACAAGAGAAGCTTAATGTTATCAGTGAGGTAGGGAATTCCTTCTTTTTCCAAAGCTTCCTTCACTTTGAGCGGCTCAAGGTCGATTGATCCGTAGCCTTGCACGAGCCACTTTTTTGGGTCAACCGACATGACCTTGATACCAGTATGACTGATATCAAGTCCGAAAATTGGTTTGTCAGTGTATAGTAATTTCGACATGATGCCCACAGTAAATAACTGTAGCTTATTATAGCATGAGCACTACGCCAAAACAGATTATCCGGAGATGTTTTGCGACAGAGAGGCGATAGGGGTCATCACACTGGCGGCTATGAGCCCAACCATTCCACCCATGATCACAATCATGACAGGCTCAATGATGGAGCTAACGCCTTCGATTGCCAGGTCGACTTCTTCTTCATAGAAATCAGCAACTTTTACTAGAACAATGTCTGTTTGACCAGTCTCTTCTCCAACGGCGAGCATTTGGCCAACGATGGCCGGAAATAGTTCATCTTGTTCAATGATTGCCGATAGAGATTTTCCATTCTTAACGCCAAGCGCTGCCTTTCTGATGGCGTCTTCATACAGCACATTACCAACTGCCCTTGAGGTGACTTCAAGACACTCAAGAACAGCAACACCAGCGCCCATGAGAGCAGAGAAAGTACGTGCAAAGCGGGCTACGGCAATTTTGCGAACAATCGTTTTAACGCCAGGAATCTTTAAGATAAGGCCGTCGAAGAGTCGTTTTCCTCGGGGTGTCTTAATGAATCGAAGCAGTCCAATGACGAGGCCGATGAAGCCAGGAATGATAATGTACCAATACGTTGTAATGATATTGCTGATCCCGAGCATAAACAGGGTAATACCGGGAAGCTCAGCATCCGGGCCGCCAAGGTCGGTCAGGATGGTGCCGATCTGGGGGATGACAAAGAGCATGAGTCCGAAGAAGGCAAGAACAGTAATACTTACTAACACCAGGGGGTAGGCCATTGCGCTGCGAATCTTTTTGCGAATCGCGGCACTCTTCTCTTGTTGAAGCGCGAGCCGCTTAAGGATGTCATCGAGAATTCCAGCCGCTTCACCAGCTCGCACCATGTTTACGTAAATGTCATTAAAGGTACTTGGGTATTTTGCCAGTGCATCGGCCAGGGGTGATCCGGCCTCTACTTTCTTGATAACCTCAACGAGAATCTTTTTCATTACCTCATCTTCGGCATGCTTCTCTAGTGACGTTAGCGAACGAAGGAGTGGTACGCCAGCACCAGTCATTGCGCTGAGTTGACGCGTGAAAATGACAAGCTGATCTTGCTTAACCTTATTCTTCTCAAATAACGTGAAGTTAAGTGAGGGGCCACTAGCCTTCACCTCTTTAATGCTGACTGGTCGGAGGTTCTGCTTTTGAAGGGCTTCAATCACACTTGCGCGATCAGGAAGCTCGGTCTTTCCGTTGATTGTCTTTCGGTCAGCATCGATGGCGATGTAGCTAAATCTAGGCATGGCTAATCTCTGCTCACCCGAAGCACTTCTTCAATAGTTGTTTCGCCGCGCAGCGCTTTAATCAGCCCGTCAATTTGCATCGTCATCATGCCTTCTTCAATGGCTTGTCGTTGAATTTGGTCGGTGGTTGCGTGGCTCATGATGAGCTTTTGGATTGCCAGTGAGTTGGTGAGTACCTCATATATACCGATACGACCTTTGTAGCCCTCTTGGGCGTCATCGTCGTTATAGTCCTTGTCGGCTCGCCATAGGCTGATAATTCCGTTTTCATCAGTGCTAAGAGGAGTATCCCCACCAAGCCCCTGAGCGGCAGCTTGTTTTTCGAGCTCGTGGATAATCTTGAAGTTCTCGCCCGTCTTAAGATTGAAGAGCTTAATAATAGCTGCTTTTTCTTCTTCGGTTGGCTGATATCTCTGTCGTGAAGCAGCGTGCAGGCGACGGACTAGTCGTTGACCAACGATAGCGCGCATCGTACTGGCGATCAAAAAGGGTTCAATGCTCATGTCGAGCAGACGTGGCAATGACGTTGCAGCGTTGTTGGTGTGAAGTGTACTAAAGACCATGTGTCCCGTGAGGGCGGCTTGAATTCCAAGGTTGGCCGTCTCGCTGTCGCGGATCTCACCGATCATAATCACGTTTGGGTCTTGACGGAGGAGGGCACGGAGCCCGCTGGCAAAAGTCATGCCGGCCTTGACGTTCAGCTGTGTTTGGTTGACGCCCGGGATTTTATACTCAACCGGGTCTTCAATGGTTGAAATGTTGACATTTGGTTTGTTAAGAATGGTAAGAATGCTGAATAGGCTGGTGGACTTACCGCTACCGGTCGGTCCTGTCATGAGGACCATGCCGTTTGGTTCAGACATCTCACGCTGAAGGTCAACCAGACCACGCCCCCAGAAGCCAAGCTCTTGAAGTGTGACCGCCTGGTTTGACTCGTCTAGAATACGCATGACAATTTTTTCACCATCTGCGACGGGAAGCGAGCTGACACGAAGGGCATATTGTCTGCCGGCAACCTTAATTTTGAAACGGCCATCTTGTGGAACGCGACGTTCGTCAATTTTAAGGTTTGCCAGAATCTTGATACGACTAATGAGTGCGCCAAGAACGTTACGAGGAAGGCGGTTTACTTCTTTTAAAATACCATCCACTCGATAGCGAATCTGAACAAACTCTTCACGTGGCTCAATGTGAACATCGCTGGCGTGGGATCGAATGGCGTATTCGAGCAGCAGGTTAACGGTTTGGGCGATAGGGGAGTCCTCAGCAATATCTTGTTCGTTCACCGTTTGTGTATCGGATAGCTCTTCATCACGCTGGACATCAATGACCTCATTGAGCTCTTTATTGACGTCGCCACGGTAGGCATCAAGTGCAGCAAGAATATTCTCACGAGTGGCAATATAGATTCGTGAGTTCGTTCCAATCTCTTTTTGGATAAAGTTCACCGCCTGGACATCATCGGGATCTTCCATGGCAAGGTGTCGCACGCCGTTTTCGTCGATCATAAAGACGACAGCGTTGTATTGACGAGCAACGCGCTCGGGGATGAGCTGTAGCACATCTGGGGGAATTTTATCAGGATCAAGTTCAATGTACGGGATTTCGGCGTAGGTGGCGAACGCCTGAACAAGTGTCTTTTCGTCGGCGGCACGCTGTTCGATGACAATCTCTTGTAGGGGCCGCTTTAAACGACTCGCCTGTTCTTTCAAGGACGCGAGTTGCTCAGGTGTTACAAGGTTTGCCCGCCCTAGCACCGTTTCTAAAATACTGTCAGAAATGCGCATAATGCTTACGCTCAATTGTACCGCACAGAGAAGAAAAGCACTAGGTGGTATACTTATCTGAATGAATATTGTTCTAAAAAGTGAAGCCGAAACTCGAGCTTGGGGTGAAACACTTGGCCAAGCGCTCACCGGAGGTATCGTTATCGAGCTTGTTGGTGATGTTGGTGCCGGCAAAACAACACTGACGAAGGGGATTGCGCTCGGGCTTGGTGTTGAGGAAGACGTGCAGAGCCCAAGCTTTACGATTAGCCGTGTCTATGATGCCCGTGACGGTTTGCAGCTTGCGCACTACGACTTTTACCGTCTGAGCGATCCTGGAATAATGGCTGATGAACTACGCGATGTTATTAACGACCCAACTGTGGTAACCGTCATCGAATGGGCTGACATTGTTGACGGAGTGTTGCCTGCCGGCCGTCTGCGCATAACAGCGGTTGCTGCTAGTGATACCGTACGCGAGCTTACCGTCACTGGCCCAGCTGAGGTTATGGAGAAGAAGTTATGATAATTGCCCTTGATACCTCAACTCCAATCTGTCGTCTGTATTGGCGTGAGAATGATACATGGATGACGCAAGAATGGGAGGCGGGTCGCGAGCTTGCCGGTGGACTTATTTCGTTTCTTGAAAAGACAACCGGACCACTTGAAGAAGTCACTGGCATCGTTGCGTTTCAAGGCCCCGGAAGCTTTACGGGACTTCGGATTGGCTTGACGGTTCTTAACACGATTGCGGACGCACAGGTTGTGCCCATAGTGGGAGCGATGGGTGAAGACTGGCGTGAGCTAGGGCTCACTCGCCTTACACAAGGAGAAAACGATCGGCTAGTGATGCCAATATACGGCAGTGAACCAACTATTACTACGCCACGGCAATAATGCCAAATATGCTTGCGCCAAAGACTTCCGCGGGGCTACAATAGGAGCAGTCCGATTTACGTGACATCCGAATAAATTTGAAACATTCAGTGCGCCTGTGATACAACACCGCTAAGATGAACACTTAGCCAGACGCCTGAGGGAGGATCTATATGTTAGAGGGAATAATCGCCGCGCTTATTGGGGGCCTTGCTGGTGTTGGTGGAACTACCGTCTATGTCCGCACGCGTGCTGCCAACGGAAAGCACAGTGCCGATAAGTTGATTGCCGACGCAAAAACAAAGGCCAGCGATATTGTCCTGAAAGCCAAAGACGATGCTATCAAACTTGCCGAAGAGGCCAAGAAAGAAGAAACCGAGCGCCGTAAGTCACAAGAAAAAACAGAGGCTCGGTTGGCTGATCGTGAAAGTGCACTCGATCGTAAGCTAGATGAACTCGATCGCCGCGCCGAAGGATTGCGTGCCCAAGAAGACGAAGTCGAAGCACTGAAGAATGAAATTCGTGACATTCGCTCACGCCAACAGGAAAAACTCGAAAAGATTGCCGGCCTCAAGAAAAAAGAAGCCGCCGATAAACTCATGGAAATGACCGAGCGAGACATCAAGCAAGACTTGATGGGGCTCGTGAATAAACTCCAAAATGATGCCAAGGACACCGCCGAAGAGCAAGCCCAACTCATTCTGGTCAGCGCAATGGAGCGTATGAGCAGTGAAGTAACGGCTGAGCGAACTGTCACGGCGATTAAGCTGACCGACGATGAAATGAAAGGCCGTATCATCGGAAAGGAAGGCCGAAATATTCAGGCCCTCCAGCGTGCAACCGGTGTTGATATTCTTGTTGACGACACACCTGGAATGGTAATTCTTTCTAGCTTCGATCCACTGCGTAGGCAGGTTGCCCGTTTGACAATGGAAATGCTGATGAAGGATGGCCGAATTCACCCAGGCCGCATTGAGGAGGTTGTTGCGAAGGCTGAGAAGGAAATTGCAAAAGAAGTGATTCGAGCCGGTGAAGACGCGGCTCGAGATGTTGGTGTCGTCGGTATTCCGAAAGAGATGCTTGAGCTTCTTGGTGAGCTGAAGTTCCGAACCAGCTACGGCCAGAACGTGCTCTTGCACAGTACCGAGATGGCACACATGGCTGGATTGATTGCTGAAGAAATTGGCGCTGATGTGCGGATTACGAAGACCGCAACATTACTTCACGATGTCGGCAAGGCGGTCAGCCACAAGGTTGAAGGCAAGCATCACCACGTTGGTGCCGAGCTGGCTCGCAAGTACGGTATGAGCGATGAGATTGTTCATGCGATTGAGGCCCACCATGACGATATTGAGGCTACTACCCCAGAAGCATTGATCGTGCGTGTCTGTGATGCGCTATCGGCCGCTCGCCCAGGTGCTCGTAACATTAGTGCCGAGAACTTCGCGGAGCGAATGCGTGATCTTGAAAACATTGCTAACAGTTTTAAGGGAATAGAAAAATCGTTCGCCATCAGTGCTGGCCGAGAAGTCCGCGTCATTGTTCGACCAGAGAATATTGATGATTTGAGTGCGATAAAACTTGCACGCGATATTGCCAACAAGATCGAGAGTACCATGCAGTACCCGGGCACTATCAAGGTGAACGTCATTCGCGAAACCCGCGCGATTGAATACGCGAAATAGCCTTACTTACTTGAAAGAAAGTATTGAGACGAGCTAAAGTCGCCTTGCAACGCTCGTATCGACCAGTCACCCGATCCATTTAGTAGGCTTGTTGACCAGGTCCAGCCAGCTCGTCTGTCACTTGATGAAACAGAGTAGGGCAGAAAGCGCTCAAACAAGCTGCGGCTATCTCTCATCCAAACAGTGCAGTAGGTGCTTGCTGTCGCTGTTTCACACCCACTTCCGAGCGTAGACGCACTCGCGAAGCTCCCTTCGCTCCGAGGGCCGCCCGCCTGAAGTAGCTGTGGGGCTTCATCGAACGCATTAAGGCCGCTCGCAACAACCAGCGCTCGTTCAGCGTCAATTAATCCGTGCCCAAACTGGGTGCCGTAGGGTTGTCCTGACATACCACTTACTTTTGTCGTTGTGCCTAAAAGGAGCGCGTGCACATCGGTGACTGATGTACTCGGGCGAATGGCTTTAATGAGTGCGGCTAAACTTGCGACGTATGGTGCAGCGTATGACGTTCCGAAAACAGCTGAGGTGTAGAGCGATGTTTGATTACCCGGTGTCCAGGTAGGGGTGTTGATACTGCCCGACCCTGGCGCAACGACATCGAGGGCGTTTCCGTAACTGCTGAAGCTTGCGCGTGCATCGGTACTGGTAGTAGCGCCTACTGCGATAACGTGGGGGTTTCGAGCAGGATAGCTGATGAAGCCTGCTCCATAGCCATTACACCCTGGCTCGGTCCCGGTACCACAGTTGCCCGCAGCAGCAATGACCACTACGTTATTGGCGTAAGCATAGTTTGTTGCAACTTGAATAGCTGGGTCGAAGTTATTGCTTCCAAGACTCATATTGATCACGTCGGCGCCATTATCAACCGCATAGTAGATTGCAGCCGCAACGTCACTCGTGAAGCCGGGACCATCATCACTCAGCGCCTGAAGTGGCATGATGCGCGTGTTCCACGACAGTGTAGCGATGCCAGTAGCATTGTTGCCTGTTGATCCGACGAGCCCAGCAACTTCGGTGCCGTGGAACACTCCCGCGCCATTGGGATTCTCACGCCCGGCCAGTGGATTGTTATCGGTAAATACAAAATTCCATCCGCGCCAATCATCCTGATAGCCATTATTGTCATCGTCGCAGTTATTGGATTGCTTATTGGCCGGTGTTCCGGTCCAGCAGCGATCTCCTGACTGCGTAGTACCTTGTTCGCCTGGGTTTATATACCATGCGTCACGTAGGTCGTCGTGGTTTAAGGCGTACCCACTGTCGATAACGGCGACAACCGTGCTCGATGACCCGGTCGAGATGTCCCAGGCGGCGGGGGCTTTCATTTTTTGGAGCGCCCAGCTGCCGGCGTAGCCAGGGTCATTCGCCGTCAAAAGAGGATAGTAGGTAACCTCTTGCTCGATGGTCGCGGCGATTTCTTCTTGCTTCGGCGCGGGCGAGGTCACGGGTGCTGACGGAGTTTCGGGAGTGACGGTTACCTCTTCATTACGCGACATCAAGACTGGCTCTGGTTCAGTTTCAGCAATGGGTTCTTGAATCTCTTTCGGCAGCTCTTCTTGCGTAATTGGAGGCGGAAGCGAAGGGACCGAAGGTCTCATTGCCGGGATAAGAAATACCCCGGCAACGACAAGAATACCGGTCAAGGTGAGGCAGAAGCTAAGGAATTCTTTTTTATGCTGGATGCGCATGTGTTTGTGTGGGTTGCTTTTACTATGAGTATAGCATGAGCGAGGCAAAAAGACATTACTGGCCATATGGCTTAACAATGTGAAATTAAAAGAAGCCGCACGAGGCGACTGCTTTTAATTGGTCGGCTCAGAGCGACACTCAACGAACCTATAACCTAGACAGATTATATCAAGTCCTAAGAAACTACGACGCCTTTAAGGACAAGCTAGAGAGGCTACAACGCATACTCGATAACGTCGTCAAGCCAGAGGGGCTAGAGCTTATAAAGTTTGTGTAGTAAGTAGTATAATGGGGTTATTATGAGCGAAAGTGATGAAACAAAAGAAACCGCAGTAGTACAACCGTCAGAGGTTGTACAGTTACCACCGCAACAGTCGGCAACAGATACGACCAACTGGGACAATAAAGTATCTACCGACCCTAACGGCGAAAAGTATATACGTACCATAGACGAAGAAGATTTAGCGTAGCACCCCCCCTACCTAGTAGACTGGTATTTTTAGAAAATAAAGTAAACGCACTACCTACCTAAATTATCGTCGATGTGGTTTTTTTGATTTGTTTGGTTTTCGCCCAACAATTAGAGCCGTCAAACAGAGGTGGGATTGTTGGGAAACTTTTGTTAGCAAAATAACGCCTAAAATGGCGTTTCGACCATATCGTAAAAGGTGTTTTCAGAGAGTATCTGTAAATCTTTACCTTTAATAATTAACTGTTCGGCTTTCTTTAGTTTGTTGCTTTTGCCGTCTTTGATATTACGAGCGTAATCTAGCGAGCCAACGATTAGATAGTTAGTATGTTTTGTAATACCGTCCTCAATATGACCCCCACAATCAACGACTAGTTGAAAGGCTTGCTTGCGTATCATTTTCTCTAATGTGCCAGTAAAAACGCAGTTCTTATTGTAGAGAGGGTTTGATATGTCAAAGTCGGTATTTGTAGCCGTTACATCTTTTGCCCTAATCTTTGCTAAGTGAATGCGAGCGTTAAATGCTTTCTCAAAATCGGTAACGTCGCCATACTCTTTAATTGCCGTATCTTTTAGAACAGACAGAATAGCAAGGGTAACGTTTGCGTCGTCTAAACCTCTATGTTTTACATCTACACCAAACCTAAAATACTCTGTTAAATCACTAAGTCTATGGTGCTGTAAATCTTTTAGTAGAAAGCGAGCAAGTCTTAAAGTATCCACAAAATCGTTAGCAAACTCTTTATTAGCTATCTGTTTGTAGGTGTCGTAAATAAAGTTAATATCAAAATTAACATTATGACCGACTATAATATCGTCGCCTAAAAAGTCCGTGAAAGTATCTAGTGTATCGGTAATTAAAGGGGCGTCTTTCAACATCTCGTCCGTAATGCCCGTCAGTTCGGTTATAAACCAGTCAAGTGGTCGCCTAGGATTTACAAGCGTTGAAAAAGTATGCGTAACCACGCCGTCTTTAACCTTTACGGCACTAAGCTCAATAATGCTATCGTATAACGTATCTAACCCCGTCGTCTCGATGTCAATAACCGTAAACGAGGTCGGAAATGTTACTAGACTTTTACCTTTATTGCGACCGTTCATAAGACGCCCTAGCTACAATTAACGCCCTTGCTCGTTGCGTATGTTAGTGTTTGCAAAACCACGCCTAGCCATAGCCTCATCAAAAGTTTTGTCCATATAAAGCATATCGCCAATCCAACCTATGAAAAAGTAGTTAGCCGTAACGCTTCGCCAAAATGCACCTTTTGCATTACCTAGATACCAACGGTTAATCGGAAATATGAAACTACAGTAGGTTAATGTTTTATAGGTTTTGCGGTCTTTCATTTTGGCACTCCTTTTAAGTTGTTTAATCCTCAAGAGTGTCAAAATAAAAAGGACACCGTGAGGTGTTCTAAGCCTTTATAGCAACAAGCGTCCGCCTATTGTTTACACGGTGTCCTTTTTGAAGTCGGACGCCGTGAGGACAAAAAAGCCCTACGGGGATTATCTTGTTGTATATTAAAGGCTTAGAACAGTTACCATTGTACTAAAATACCGTATCGTTTCATATACCATAAAACCGTTGAACCTATAAGCAAGGGTATAATAGTAGGTAGTATGGCTAAGAGTGATAATAAAACCAGAGTACGCAAAAAGCAGGAGTTTGTAACTTCTAGCGATGAGCAGTTAAAACGAGCCGAGCAAGTAGTTGCGGATAGTCTTAAAGATAACCCCGAATTATTTAATCTACCAGAGAGTAGGTACACGGTCGAAAGCCTCGTAGACTTCTTTGTGCAATCGTTAGAGGGTAGCCGAAAGATATTACCAAAAGAGAAAAGGCGTTACGTTATTTACCTACGCAAATCTACTGATGACGAAAGAAAACAGGTTAGGTCGATTGAAGACCAGAGAAAAGAGTGCTTAGATTTAGCAAGGCGATTTGATATAAAAGTCAGACCCGAGGATATTTTTGAAGAGAGATGGTCGGCTAAAACATCTGGTAAGCGTGAGATATTTAACGCAATGATGAACGGTTTTGAAATTGGCAAATATCACGGTTTAATATCGTGGTCGCCCGACCGTTTATCACGCAATATGCTAGAGGGTGGACAGATTATTGAACACGTAGACCACGAAAAGATACAAGACTTGCTGTTTTGTACTTACGCTTTTGATAACACACCAAACGGCAAGATGATGTTAGGTATTTTATTTGCTACGTCCAAGCAGTATAGCGACAAGCTGGCTGTAGATGTTGCTAGGGGTATCACAGGTGCTATCCACGAGGGTAAGTATGTAGGACTAGTGAAAAAGGGCTACTATGCCGACACTGATAACGGTAGGTTTATGCCAGACGGCGTACATTGGCAGTTACTACGTCAAGCCGTCGTTATGAGGCTCACAGAGGGTAAAACAAACCAAGAGATAGCAGACTTTCTAAACACCTCAAACTTTAGCTATCGCAAAAATCAAGATGAACCGTATAGAAAATCTAAGATGGACAAAAAGACCGTCGCTACGATGTTTGCCGACCCTTTTTATACGGGTGCTTATAAGTATGGCGATAACATAGCTAACCTAAACGACAATTACAACTTCTTGCCTCTAATGACGCCCGACGAGTATATAGCTTTAAGCAAGAATATGTCAGATAGCTTTAATAAGAAGTTTGTAGGTCGTAGTAACGTCTCTCAACGGCTAGATTTTGGCTTGTTGCGTGAGAAAGTGATTTGCGATTTTTGTGATGGCAATATGGGCTTTCAACGCACTAGGATAGTCAGAGGTAAAAATGCTGGTAGCTGGCAACTAAGTTATTATTGTCGCAATAAAGAGTGTGTCCGCCATAACGACGATGAGGCGATAAGGGTGTACGGTAAGAAACTAGCCAAAAGCGTTAGTGCTAGGTTTATTACGGCTCATATTGAGTGGACACTACGCCATATGACCGCCAACGTTTTAGAGGCTCATAAGCAGTATATTAGCCGTATAGAAAGGCAAGTAGCGATAGACAAGGATATAGCAAAACGCAAGCTAACAGAGGCAAAAGTTGAGCTAAAACGCCAAAAGGATATGTACGCTAAATATCAAACCTTTCAAGTGGACGAACCAGAGACGTATAAAAAGCACCACGCTGGCAAGCTAGAGTTTCATCAAGCACAGATTAACGCCGTCAATGCCAGTATAACTTCTACGCAAAAAGAGCTTGATGATTTGCGTAAAGCCTTGCCAACCCGTGAGGAGTTTGTTGAACTCGTCCACTCGTATCTTAAAACCATACTTGAAACGTCAGATTTGATTGAAGAAGACGCAGTGTATCGTGAGCTAGTGTTGAACCTCCGAGTTAGAGACAATGTGGTATCTGTTATAAAGCTAAATCCACCATACGATATGATGGTGGATTTAAGCGAAAATACTTCTTGGTCGGGGTGAAAGGACTCAAACCTTCGACCTCTCGGTCCCAAACCGAGCGCGCTATCAACTGCGCCACACCCCGATAGGTGGACTTTGGTGATTATACACCTTTGGCAGGGCTTTTTCTAGTGGTATGATAAGAGATATGAAGAAACATTTCTTGAACATGACAATGTTCTTAAAGGTACGCCCTCGATTTGACTGGGTGTTTGTTGGGTTGCTCTTGACGGCCTTTGTTGGGTTGGCTGCGTGGAATCTGACGGCTGGCTCGATTTGGTTCGACGAGGCCTTTAGCGCCTATCTTCTGAATTATAATTTTCTCGACATTGCTCGCTATACGGCAACTGACGTCCACCCACCCTTCTACTATTGGTTGTTGAAGCTCTGGACGATGGTATTTGGTGAGACTGAAATCGGCCTTCGTTCCATGAGTGTTTTCTTCGGGGTAATTGCAGCCATCTTTGGATATCTGTTTGTTCGTAAGCAGTTTGGCCGCCGCGCAGCGTTGGTCGCATTAGCTCTGATGATACTTTCCCCGCTCTTCATCCGCTACGGTCAAGAAGCTCGAATGTATACGCTTGCCGCCGCGATTATCTTCGCCGCGAGCTACGTCTTGCTATTCGCCGCTGAGACCAAAAAACGTTCAACATGGGTACTGTATGGGGTGCTGGTTTCACTGGGGATGTGGACTCATTACTTTACGGCACTGGCGTGGCTGTCACATTGGGCGTGGCGCTACCTTACACTCCGAACACCGCGGCTAAAGGGAAAGAAATTAGCTAAGGCCTTCTTCGACAAAAACTGGATGACCGCGCATATTGTGGCGGTCGGGCTATTCTTGCCGTGGATTCCAGCGATGCTCGTTCAGCTCGCAATCATTCAAACCCAGGGCTTTTGGATTGGCCCGGTCGGGCTTGATACGATTGGTACGTACTTCGGCACTATCTTTTATTTCCACCAAAGTTATCAAGTGACTGGCTGGTTTGCGGCTGCTCTTCTTGTGCTCGGCGTATTTGTTGCGTTCTGGGCGACGCGCATTCTGAAGAAGTCGCCTGCACCTATGAAGAAATCGTACCTTTTGTTGCTTTGCATGGCGTTTGTGAGCCCGCTCCTTCTTTTCATTGCTTCACTGCCCCCGCTAACGCCTTCATTTGTTGAGCGATACTTACTTCCTGCAGCACTTGGCACCATGATGGTCGTTGGTGTGACCCTTGTCATTGCGCTCAGAGGAAAGAAGCTTCGGTATCAGATTGGTGCGTTTGCTATCGTCATCGCTATGCTCGTTTCTGGCATAGGAAATATGTACTTTTATAACAACTACAACAAAAATTCAGGGACAGGTATCGAAACACGAACTATCGTGCAAACCGCGATGGAGCGCGCGGCGCCCGGTGAGCCAATAATTGCTAACTCACCGTGGGTATTTTATGAAGCAATTTTCTACCAGACAGAACGCAACCCCGTCTACTTTATTGATGAACAAGTCGAGTATCTTTACGGTTCGCTTGACATGTTGAAATACGACGATCGTTACAAAATCACAGACCTTGACGCGTTTGTGAAGGACCATCCAACCGTTTGGTATGTTGGTTACAGCGACATTCGGTTGACCGCCCCGCGCGATTCATGGACAAAGATTGATGAGTTTGCCGTGACAAATAAGGTAGACGGCAAGACTGTCTACCGCGGCGCTCAGTTCCGCACGCAGTAATTATTGCGGGACGACGGCATTGATACGGGGTATCTTCAGGATTCCCCAGGTAATCAGCACGGCTGCCGCGCCTAGCAGTGTATTGATGACGAATGAATCGGTGGGTGCGGCCACACTACTAATTGCTATCAGAGCAACACCGTGTACGATGTAAGCCGTTAGTGAGCGGGTGCCGATCGGGATAAGCACCCAACCAAGCCATTTTGAAATAAAACGGTGCGACCAAGAGAAGAGGAAAATGAAACCGGTGAACCACACAAAGGCAATCAACGCACGAGGAAGCGTCATGGTGTCTTTTGGAAAGAGGTCGTTGAGCCCGATAAGTGAGCCAGAAAGTGTGGGGTAAAATGTGGTGAGCACCGAAACGCCAACCGTTCCGACGGTAGCGCCAACCACGCTGACGGCGTAAGTACGTCGTGCCTGACGTGATTGTCCTTTCCACCACTTGAGCATCGGATCAAGGTAGTACCCAAAGATAGCAGGAATAAAGAAGAGAAATTGCCACTGGAGCGGCATACTGTCGATGAACCACCCGATAACGAGCAGAATGGTGCTGATGAGTCCTAGTAACCATGCCATATTGCTGCGCAGTAGCCAAACGGCAATCGGCGCAGCGGCTAGAAACAGTGCGTAGAGCGCAAGGAAGTAGACCCACACAAAGGTGTATTCAAGCGTAACGGCATGGACTAGCAGTGACGGCCAATCACCTTGAGCGACTTTAATTCCTGGCGCTCCACCAGGAAGTGGATTGACTGCCCATAGCCAGGCCACATAAGCAACCGTTCCGATAATCGCCCATAGATAGAGCAGGAGTGCTCTTCCAAGAAGCTTCTTTGATACGTCCCAAAGAGGCAGGTCTTTATTTTTATAGCCCCTCACATACCCAACCAGTAAACCGGAGATTGCAACAAAACCTTCAGCGGCGGTCACCCAAAGCTGGGCTTTTCCGGTTACGAACGCAAATGCGCTTGGCCAACGTGAGAGGTGATCGATGATAATAACGACGATAAAGTAGCCACGAAGATGATCGAGTACTGCAAATCGATTGGCGGGTTTTTTGGGCGAAGGCATTGCCCTATTATACAAAATAGTTCGATGAGCGCTCGCGTAAAAAGGTATACTAATATTATGAGTACAATCCCTTATTCCGCTCCGCAGTTCACACTACCAAGTACAAATGGTACCACCGTTTCACTCTCTCGTCTTCGTGGTAAGTGGGTGATTCTTTACTTTTACCCTAAAGATGACACACCGGGGTGCACGACACAAGCCTGTAGCTTGCGTGATGCACGAGACACGCTGGCTGAAATGGGTGCAGAGATTATTGGCGTCAGCAAGGACGACGCGTCAAGCCACGAGAAGTTTAAGCAGAAACATTCACTTAATTTTTCACTTTTGACCGATGCAGAGGGGACGGTTATTAACGAGTATGGTGCATGGGGTAAAAAGATGTATGGCCGAGAAGGCATCTTGCGAAAAACCTTTATCATCAACCCCGAAGGGATGGTAGTGAAGGTATACGGAAGAGCAACACCGCTTGGGCACGGTGAAGCAGTCATCGCTGATTTAAAGGCCCTTCAATCAGGTAGTTAGTGGCTCGATTTGTCGTTGCGGTGAGTGGAGGGGTCGATTCGGTCGCCCTGCTTGATATGATGGCTCGCCGTGGTCAGGACGATATTATCGTTGCACATGTCGATCACGGCATCAGGCCTGAATCGTTTGACGACGCTCGATTTGTTGAGGCACTTGCTCGAACCTATCGCGTCCTCTTTGAAAGTATCCGCTACGAACTTGGGCCAGGAGCAAGCGAGGATGTTGCGCGTCGTGCACGCTACGATTTTTTGCGTCGCCTTGCCCAGAAGTACCAAGCCACGATAGTCACCGCTCATCACGCTGATGATGTCGTTGAATCGGTCGCCATCCACTTATTAAGAGGGACTGGGTGGCGGGGGCTTGCGACGCACGACAGCGATATTACCCGACCACTTCTGGGCATTGATAAAGACAGACTGATTGCGTATGCAACGCGCCGTAAATTAGCGTGGCGAGAAGATGCCTCGAACCAGTCGGATGTTTATTTGCGCAATCGGATTCGTCGGCACGTAGCGAAGCTACCAAAAGAGCGCAAAGACGAAGTATTGGCGCTGAGGCGTAGACAGCTTGCTTACAAGAAAGCAATCGACGAGGAAGTACGTGCCGTAATAGGAAAGGGGCCAGAGTATAGTCGCTACTTCTTCACCCACATTCCAAGCTCGGTTGCACAAGAGTGTCTCCGCACTATTACCGAAGCTCGGTTAACAAGACCGCAGCGAGACCGCCTGCTTCATGCTATTAAAACAGCCGCACCGGGAACTCGTTTCGAGGCTGGATCGGGGGTAACGGCCCAATTCACTACTCGTCAATTCTCTGTTGCACTGCTATAATTAAGAGAAGAAATACACCCTATATCCTGAAAGGAATCCTTAGTTATGGCGAGAAAGCCTTCTGTTACCCCAAAGAAACCTAACTCTATCCTTCGTATTACGCTTTTTTGGGCGATCCTCGTGTTTGGTACCCTCGCCGTCTTTGCGCTGACGTCATCAACGCAAAACCTTGAAGACGTCCCGCTTTCGACAGTGATCGAACGAGCCAATAAGGGCGAGATTACAAAGATTGAAGTTGAAGGCAACAACCTCATTATTACTCCTGAGGGCAGTGACACACCGACGCAGAAGTCAGTCAAGGATCCCTCCGGAAGCTTGAACGATCAAGGCTTGAATGCCGACTCTGGCACGCTCGTCACCATTAAGCCTGCTCAAAATAATGACGTGCTGTGGAATCTTGCGATCATCCTGATCCCAACAATTATTATTATCGCCTTCTTCATGTACATGATGCGCCAAGCGCAAGGACAGAACAACCAAGCGCTCGGCTTTGGTAAGTCGAAAGCTAAATTGTATGGCGAAGATAAAAAGAAAGTCACCTTCGAAGACATCGCCGGTAACGAATCGGCGAAACAAGACCTTGAAGAAGTGGTCGATTTCCTAAAGAATCCGAAGAAGTATGAAAACCTGGGTGCCAAAATTCCAAAGGGTGTGCTGCTCGTGGGTAACCCTGGTACCGGTAAGACAATGCTTGCTCGTGCAGTTGCCGGTGAAGCAAACGTTCCATTCTTCAGCATTAGCGGTTCAGAATTCGTGGAAATGTTTGTGGGAGTTGGTGCCTCGCGTGTTCGTGATTTGTTTGCGAAGGCAAAGAAAAATGCGCCCGCCATCATCTTTATCGATGAAATTGATGCCGTTGGGCGACGACGCGGTAGTGGTATGGGCGGTGGACACGACGAGCGTGAACAAACTCTCAACCAAATCTTGGTAGAAATGGATGGCTTTGAAACCGGCACAACTGTGATCGTCCTTGCGGCAACGAACCGTGCGGATGTCCTTGATCCTGCTTTGCTGCGCCCAGGTCGTTTCGACCGCCGGACAAACATCACGCTTCCTGAGCGAAAAGACCGGGAAGCAATTTTGAAGGTTCACTTCAAGAACAAGCCAACCGACGACACGGTAAACCTTGATAAGCTGGCGGCAAAAACTGCTGGATCGTCAGGTGCGGATCTCGCGAACATTGCCAACGAAGCGGCAATCGTTGCGGCTCGTCGTAACTCAAAGAAAATTAGCAACGCTGATTTAACTGAAGCGTTCGAGAAGGTAGCGATTGGCCCAGAGCGGAAGAGTAAGGTAATGAGCCAAAAAGACAAAGAGCTCACTGCGTACCACGAAGCTGGCCACGCGCTGGTTGGCCACGTGCTTCCCGACAGTGACCCAGTTCACAAAGTGACTATTATTCCGCGCGGTGGCACTGGTGGTGTGACATGGTTCCTTCCTCCTGAAGACACCGCCTACACAAATGTGTATGAGTTTAAAGACATTTTAGCTCGAGCACTCGGTGGCCGTATTGCTGAAAAACTCGTGATGGGTGAAGACGGTATCACGACCGGCGCTGGCTCTGACCTGCGCAAAGCGACAGAAATTGCACGCGACATGGTGCGCGAACAAGGTATGGGCACAAAGCTTCGTGATCAGGTGTTCCATGAGGACAACGGCGGTATGGTCTTTGATAGGATGACACACGAACGCCCGTATAGCGACGACACTGCTAAGCGAATTGACGAAGAAGTTGCTGCGCTCATTAAAGAAGCGGCGTATCGGGCTGAAGTTGTTTTGAAGACAAACATGAAGAGTCTGAAAAAGTTGGCCGATGCCTTGTTGGAAGAAGAGACGCTTGAAGAAGAGGCTGTCGTGAAGATCCTGAAGGATGCAACACTTCCGAAGGAGGCCAAGCTTTACTCGTAACGCCGGCTTTTGACGCCAATGATAAATGTTCGCAAGACTCTCTCACAGCTCAACAAGCGATTGCCGCTCAAACTAGCGGCAACGCTTTTAGCTGGTTCGACCCTGCTCGCGAGCTTACTCGGCATCTTCCGCGATCGTTTGTTTAACAGCCTGTATCTTGACACCTATCCGACCGGAGCCGATGCCTATACAGTTGCGTTTACGATCCCTGAGTTCATGTTCTTTGTGCTAGTCTCTGGTGCACTGAGCGTCACATTCATTCCTGTGTTTAACCAGCGTCTTGCGGCGGGCAACAAGAAATCGGCATGGGAGCTGACGACAAGCCTGGTGAATCTTTTGGCGATTGCGACGCTTGTGGCGAGTATAGTGATTATTATATTTGCTGACCCACTGGTGCGTTATGTGGTTGGTCCGGGGCTCGATGAGTCGAGCCGTGCATTGGCGGTGAGTATGATGCAGGTCATTGCCGTTAACCCATTCTTGTTTGCGATTGCTGCCGTGATTGCCAGCGTTCAACAAGCGGTTGGTCGCTTTGCCTTCTTTGCACTTGCTCCGGCACTTTATAACATCGGTATCATTATCGGTATCTTGTTCTTTACTGGCGGCATCAACATCTTCGGGGTACAGGTGTTTGAAGGCGGCATCATGGGTGTCGCGCTTGGTGTGGTACTTGGCTCAATCTTACAGCTTGTTGTTAGCACCTTCGGCTTGATTGGACTCGGATTCGATTATCAGTTTAAGATTTTCTGGAAGAACAAAGGCTTCAGGCAAGTGCTCCGCTTGCTTCCTCCGCGATCACTCGACCAAGGAATGGATTATGTGAATAGCTTGGTTGAAACCAACCTTGCGTCGCGTATGGTGGCCGGAAGCGTTCGTGCCTATCAACAGGTTCAGTCGCTGTCATTTATGCCGGTGAACCTTATTGGGGTCGCAATTAGTACCGCTGCATTCCCAAAAATGACTGAACGCATGGGGCAGGGAAGGCCCGACCTATTTCGTAAAGAACTTCAGGTTGTGCTGCGAGTTATTATTTGGCTCGCGCTGCCGGTCACCGTTGTGGCCTTCTTCGCTCGTGGCTACATTATTAACTTCATCTACAACGGCGGTGACCCATACATGGCAAGTATTCTTGCAGTGCTTGCACTGTCGATCCTCTTCCGCTCAGTCTACTTTATTGCCGCCCGGAGCTTTTATGCGCAACAAGACACAAAGACGCCCCTCTACATCTCGTTCTTCACCATCGGACTTAATATCAGTCTTGCTGTACTCTTTACGATGTCATTTGGATGGGGAGTCCAGGGGCTTGCACTTGCTGCGGTGATTGTTTCAGTGGTTGAGGTTGCTATTCTGTTTTACATCATGGCGCAACGCATCAAGGGGTTGTTTGATGCTTCGTTCCTGAGTGCAATTGGCCGGATGCTCAGCGCCGCCGGTTTTGTCTCCCTCATCACCTATGGTATGGTAACGTGGTTACCATTGAACGCAGCCGACCAAAGCTTCTTTGCAAGTTTCCCTAAATTTGCTTTAATTACCCTCGTGAGCCTTGGCTCGTATGTATTGATTAGTTACCTGTTTAGGCTAAAAGAAGCCACCCCGATAATCGAGCGAATCCTAAAGATTCTGTTTAAACGACCGAAAGTAGACCATGAACCAAGATCACATTCGTAATTTCTGTATTATTGCCCACATCGACCACGGAAAGTCGACACTTGCTGACCGTATGCTCGAGCTAACGGGGACGGTGCAAAAACGTGACATGAAATCGCAGCTGCTTGACAGCATGGATTTAGAGCGTGAGAAGGGGATTACGATTAAGCTGGCACCGGTTCGCATGAACTACAAAGGCCATGAACTCAACCTCATTGACACACCTGGTCACGTCGACTTTAGCTATGAAGTCTCGCGAAGCCTCCAGGCCTGCGAAGGCGCAATCTTGGTGGTTGATGCCAGTCAGGGCATTCAAGCTCAAACGCTTGCAAATGTCTATCTGGCGTTGGCTGCAGACCTGACGATCGTTCCCGTATTGAATAAAATCGATCTTCCAGCCGCCGATGTGCCGAAAGTAAGTGCCGAAATTATAAATCTGCTTGGTTGCAGTGAAGAAGATATCCTCAAGATTAGTGCGAAGACAGGTGAAGGGGTGACCGAAGTCCTCGATGCCGTTGTTGAGCGAATTGCCGCTCCGCAGGGGAGCGATAGCGACCCAACTCGTGCCCTTATTTTCGACAGCTATTTCGATGATTATCGGGGAGTGATTCTTTATGTCCGCACGGTTGATGGCAGCATTAAGAAAGGCGACACGATCGATATGATGGCCACCGGTGCATCTGGCATAGCCCTCGAAGTCGGTTCACTCAGTCCCGCCATGACACCGCGCGATGCACTATCGACTGGAGAAATTGGCTACATCGTCACTAACCTTCGGACGACGCGTGATGCTCGGGTTGGTGATACGGTTACCGTTCGACGGGCCCCAGCAACAGATATGCTCCCCGGCTACAAACTCGTCAAGCCATTTGTATATGCCGGTTTCTTCCCCGTGAGCAATGATGATTATCAAGATCTGAAGGATGCGGTCGAAAAACTCAGCCTCAGTGACTCTGCACTCCAATTCGAACCCGAAAACTCACCGGTGCTTGGCTTCGGTGTCCGTATTGGCTTTCTTGGCCTACTTCACCTCGACATTATCCGTGAGCGACTGGAGCGTGAGTACGACCTTGACCTCGTAATCACCAACCCTTCAACCGACTACCAAGTCACTCTCAGTTCTGGCGAAGAACTCGACATTAAAAGTGCCAGTCGACTGCCTGACGTTAGTAAAGTTGAGTCGATTAAGGAACCATGGATTAAAGGTGAGATTGTTGTGCCATCAAATTACATTGGTGGGGTGATTCAGCTGATTGTCTCGAAGCGAGGCGTCCAAAAGAACCTCAGCTATATAGACGAGCGTGCACTGATTAGTTTTGAAGCACCACTCGCAAATCTCTTGACCGATTTCTACGATCAACTCAAATCAATCACCAGTGGCTACGGCTCGTTTAACTACGAACTCGATGACTATCGTGAAGAAGATTTGGTGAGAATCGACTTTTATGTTGCCGGAGAAATGATTGACGCACTGAGTGTGATGGCTCACCGTTCAGAATCGCAAAGCCTTGGCCGCGAAATGGTGAAGAAGCTAAAGGACGTGATTCCTCGGCAGAACTTCCAGGTCGCCCTGCAGGCAGCCATTGGAGGACGCTTTATTGCTCGTGAAGATTTGAGTGCGTACCGCAAAGATGTCACGACTGGTCTGTATGGCGGAGACGTGTCTCGAAAAAAGAAGGTGCTTGCTAAGCAAGCTAAAGGTAAAAAGCGCATGAAGCGCTTTGGAAAAGTCGACATCCCTTCTGAAGCCTTTATGGTGATGTTGAAGCGCGACTAAGGTATACTTGTTGAAATATGCGAGTGCCACCAATCTATCGAAAAACGATCATCACAATTGCCGGCCGTCCGGGCAGCGGCAAATCGACGACCGCTAAAGCCGTTGCTCAAAAGCTTGGCTATGAGCATTTTTCATCGGGTGACCTTTTCCGTGAAATGGTTCACTCGCTTGGATTGGATCTTGCGTCAGGCAGTCTTCATGCTGAGCAAAATAGTCAAATTGATCTTGCCGTTGATCAAAAGCTCAGGGATATTGGTGAATCATCCGAGAAGTTGGTGATTGATTCCCGCATGGCGTGGCACTGGATGCCGCAATCATTCCGAGTGTTCCTTGATCTTGACAGTGCGGTAGCGGCGAAGCGAATCATTAATGAAATGGACGAAGAACGACGACGAGTCGAGAAGATTGGCGAAGATGCATCGCACTATGCGACGCAACTCGATGAACGACTGGCCAGTGAGGCACGGCGCTACGCCACGCTCTATGGGGTGAACCCCTATGTTCGCGATCATTACGATCTTGTTATCAATACGGAACACGTTAGTCCCAACGAGGCTGCCGAGCAAGTTGTTGCTGCGTTCAAGCGCTGGATAGCGTAGTGCGGTATAACTAGCACTCATTGACACCGAGTGCCAAATCACGCTAAAATACTACTATGACTGAGCGCCAAAAACAGATTCTTGCAGCTATTATTGAACAGCACGCCGAGATTGCTGCTCCGGTTGGGAGTGTGATGCTCGCTAAGTTGTTTGGTGTTTCCAGCGCCACGATTCGGAGCGAAATGGCACGGCTAGAAGAGATGGGGCTGATTGAACAACCGCACACCAGTGCGGGCCGCGTCCCAACTGATGCCGGCTATCGTTTCTACGTGAACGCGTTGAACGAAGCGCACGAGAATGAGGCCCCTGCCCAGCTCAGCGATCGCAGTGCGAGAGCGATCGAAGCCCGTGTAAACACTCACTCAGACCGCGCGGATCGAGCAATTCGGAGCGCTGTCGATAGCCTCGTGGACCTTACTCAGAATCTGGGGATCGCCACGATTGGTGATGAGCTGTATATGAGCGGCATTGGCAACCTGTTCTCGCAGCCTGAGTTTTTGCAAGGTGACCATGTGCAGGCGGTAGCCCGTTTACTCGACAACCTCGAGCCGTGGCTTCGTGAAGCCGCACCAAACGAACCATTGAATGTCTACATTGGTGCCGAGAACCCAATCGGGAAGGCGAGTGGTGCTACGTTAATTATTAGCCGCTTCCGCTCACCGTACAGTGATAATAGTTACATCGGCGTGCTTGGCCCGACTCGCCAAAGCTATGCAAAAGTGATGCGCCTTGTTCGACATGCCGGCGCAATGTTAGAGGAGATTTTATAATATGCCAGAACCAAAAAGCCCGAAGAAGCCAAGCAAGCAACAGCTCCAGATTGATGAGCTAACTGCTGACCTGCAGAGGACACGTGCTGACTTCGAGAACTACCGAAAGCGTGTTGATGCCGAAAAGGCCGCGGCTCGTGAGAGTGGCCAGTCGAGTGCAATCCTGAAGCTTCTCCCCGTTGTTGATAACATCGAACGAGCACTCCAATACCTACCGGATGACCTTAAAGAAAACGCCTGGGCGCAGAGTGTCGCAGGGCTTGTGAAGAATGTCGAGAAGTCTCTTGAAAACATGAATGTCCGTCGTATTAACGCGGCAGCAGGTACCGACTTTAACCCAGAGCTGCACGAAGCGATTCAGTTTGACGAAGATGCGGCAGGTGAAAAAGAAGTGATCGCCGAAGAGCTTCAGGCGGGCTACACCCTGAACGGATCGGTGATTCGCCATGCGATGGTGAAAGTCACACGACAATAAATTCAAGCGATGTTTGAGCAGGGAGGGTCACTCCAAGCCCAAACATCCACCAACGGTGTGACGGGTAGTCACAACAACGTCGAGATGTCGGGCTCGTGACCACGAATCTTGAGTGTGTAGGCGCACATCGGTACGCTGCTCGGAAGAAGCCGAGCGTCACCAATGCTGTATCCTTCGACGCGGAGCCGCTCAAAGAGCTGCTCAAGTGTGTCGGGAAGCGATGGTTGTGGCACTGTCCTGAAGTGCGAAACATGCCAGTGCGGCGTGTCGTAGTCGGGCGGGAGCTGGACGTTCTCGGCGAGGATGATGTAGTTGAACTCAGTCCGACACTTGGCATTAAATCGCCTAGGTAGCCGGAATACACCGAACGCCTCACTAATGTCGAGCGCGATCTCGTTGCACATCAGACGCGTTTCCACGTCTGGAGCGAACGTTGGGTCGTGCTGGGCAAGACGGGTACTCACGGGGTTTCCTTCCCTGCTCATTGAAAAGACCACAAGCGGGACGCTTATGGAACATATTCAATAGTATGCCTCTCACAGCCAAAAATCAACAAAAAAGTGAATTAGCACTCTTGACATGAGAGTGCTAATTTCGCTACAATAAGACCATCTGGCAGTCATGTATAGCGACTGCCAATGAGGCA
Source organism: Candidatus Saccharibacteria bacterium UBA6175 (assembly GCA_002422915.1). Lineage (GTDB taxonomy): Bacteria > Patescibacteriota > Saccharimonadia > Saccharimonadales > Saccharimonadaceae > Microsaccharimonas. The sequence goes on from DITV01000004.1 coordinate 260,090, forward strand.
CACGCCTCATTTCAAACGAACTAATACAATAGGAGCAAAAACATGGGTAAAATCATCGGAATTGACCTCGGTACCACCAACAGCGCCGTTGCCTACATGGTTGCGGGTAAACCAGAGGTGATTGCAAATGCCGAAGGTAACCGCACCACCCCAAGCGTGGTTGCGATTAATAAATCTGGCGAACGCCTGGTGGGTCAAGTTGCACAGCGTCAACGCGTCACGAACGCCAAGAACACAATTTATGGCGTCAAGCGTTTGATCGGCCGTAAGTTCGGCGATAAAGAAGTTCAAAAAGACCTCGATATTATGCCATACGAAATCGTCAAGCACGGTGCTGGTGTTGGCGTGAAGTTGGGCGACAAAGACTACACTCCCGAAGAAGTCTCTGCCATGATCCTCTCGAAAATTAAAGCTGACGCCGAAGCCTTTCTGGGTGAAAAAGTCACCGAAGCCGTTATTACGGTTCCTGCGTACTTCGATGACTCACAACGACAGGCAACCAAAGACGCCGGTAAGATTGCTGGTTTGGAAGTAAAGCGTATTATCAACGAGCCAACTGCTGCGGCACTTGCGTATGGACTTGATAGCAAAAAAGAAGAGAAGATCGCCGTCTTTGACCTTGGTGGTGGTACCTTCGACGTGTCGATTCTTGAACTCGGCGACGGTGTCTTTGAAGTAAAAAGCACTAACGGTGACACCCACCTTGGTGGTGAAGACTTCGACAACGCAATCGTCAACCACTTCCTCGACGAATTTAAGAAGGAATCAGGCATTGATCTCAAGGGTGACAATGCTGCGATGCAACGCCTAAAGGACGAGGCTGAGAAAGCCAAAAAGGAACTATCTTCAACCCCTGAAACCGACATTAATCTGCCATTCCTTACCGCTGACGCCGACGGGCCAAAGCACTTCGAGTACAAACTGACCCGTTCAAAACTTGAAGAGCTGGTTGCTGATCTGATTGATCGTGTTGCTGAGCCGGTTCACAAATCACTCAAAGATGCTGGCCTCAAGGCAAGCGACATTGACGAGATTGTCCTGGTTGGTGGAATGACCCGTATGCCCGCTGTCGTTGAAAAGGTCAAAGAGATCTTTGGTAAAGAACCACTCAAGGGTGTTAACCCAGACGAAGTAGTTGCCATTGGTGCAGCTATTCAAGGGGGTGTCCTGCAAGGTGACGTCAAGGACGTGCTCCTTCTCGACGTAACCCCACTTTCACTCGGCATTGAAACTATGGGGGGCGTGACCACGAAGCTGATTGAGCGAAACTCAACTATCCCAACCTCTAAGAGCGAAACATTCTCAACCGCTGCCGACAATCAACCACAAGTTGAAATCCACGTTCTGCAAGGTGAGCGCGAAATGTCTGCTGACAACAAATCACTCGGACGATTTGTGCTTGACGGCATCGCACCAGCGCCACGTGGTGTGCCACAAATTGAGGTTACCTTTAATCTCGACGCCAACGGTATCTTGAATGTGACTGCGAAAGACAAGGGAACTGGTAAGGAGCAATCAATTACCATTCAAAACAGCGGCAATCTTTCAAAAGAAGATATTGAAAAAGCGGCCAAAGAAGCTGAAGAGCATGCTGAAGAAGACAAGAAAAAGCGTGAAGCTGTTGATGCTCGCAACAGTCTTGAAAATGCCATCTACCAGGCTGAAAAAATGCCCGATGAGTTTAAAGACAAGATTTCTGACGATGACAAGAAGGTGATCACCGACGCCGTTGAAGAGGCCAAGAAGCACAAAGAGTCAACCGACAAGGATGAACTCGAAGCAGCGATGAAAGCTTTGAACGACGCAATCATGCCAATCGGCGCTAAGATGTACGAAGCCGCCGCCAAGGATGCGGAAGCTGAATCTGGTGATGACAAGAAGGCTGATGCTGATGAACCGGTCGAAGGTGAAGTGGTCGATAAGAAAGACGACGAACCAAAGAAAAAGAAGAAGTAGCACCTGTTTCTTCCGACGAATACAAACGAGCTCTCGCGGGCTCGTTTGTTATTTGGTATAGTGTCACATAATGAACGAACACGAGAGAGCAGTATTTGCTGACATTGAGGATCGTGGTGAGCTGACAGTTGATGATGAGCTTCGTTTGTCATTGGTAATGCTTGACCCTGACCTGAAGGCGGTACTCGAAGAATACCAACGCTACAAAGAGAATGTAGTGCAGCAGCTCTTTAGCAATACCTCTCGTGATTTTAGTGATGCAATTGATTTTGAACGACGCATTGAAATGGCATTTGAGGCAGTCCGACTCGAACATTCATTGACCGAGCGTCAAATGATACGGCTTGCCCGTATGTGCGGCAATGATCTAGAGCGATTTCTCGCTTTTCGGCGTCGGTAATTCCAGGAATAATGCCGCCCACACCATCCCGGGGTCAGCTCGGTAAAAAGGCGCGTTGTACCATGAGCCATCGGGATTCACCAGCTCGGGGTAGGTGCCGTGCCGTTCGATGAGCTCGGCAAAGCGAGCGTACTGCTCTCCGTACTCAGGCCTTTTGTAGCGTCGAAGGGTGTGTAGGTAGAAGGTGGCGTGCCAGGTCCAGATTGTCGTTCCGGTGTAGTTTGGCATTGTCAGCGGCCCCATGCCAGGCCGGTATTTGAATCGATTGGCGTGCTCGCCGTATTTTAATGGGTAGGGTTTGTTGAGCTTCTTTTTGTTAATGTAGTCGAATGTCTTCCCGGCCATCTCGGCATCATCAACAACCTTCAGAAAGAACGGCATCAGTGCGCATTCTGAACTATAGACGTTATTCGAGAGGTCGGCCATAAAGAATTCGCCGTTCCAGTACTGTTCTTTCAATGCGTATTCGTAGGTTTCTGGCGGGAAAATAAACGCATCGAGGCCAAGTTGTTCAGCGCAGTAGGCGAGGCGACCCAGTAGGGCGACACTATACGCACTTCGGTTATAGTTGACGGCATCACGCAGCTCTGCATAGTGAGTGCTTTTGAGCATGCCAGTTTGCCGATCGACGAACTTCATCGAATAATGGCGGAGTCGTGTCTGTAAGAATTCTTTCTCGGACTTATTCAACGGATATTCACTAACGTAGAGTGAGTGAAGAAACCAAGGGAGGGCATCAATACTTTTCTTGGCGGGCTGATTGAACACGTGGCCGTGCGGGTCAATGCAGAGCGCAACTGTCCCGGCTTTACGGTAATGGCCCATAGCCCAGCGTAAGGTGTGCTGCACGTTATCTTTATGGCCGGTCTTAACCAGCGATTCGGCAACGGTTCCGAAGTCGCGCATCCAAAAGAAATCGTAGTGACCGAGGCTGGTTTTATAAAAGTTGCCCTGCCAGGCTTTTTCGACAATCTGGCGGCAGATTTCCTTGGCTGAGCCCTCAAAACGTATGTTCTTCCCGAAGTAACGGTTACCCAGCTGACGAAAAACGGTTCGCACCATGCCGAGTGCAGCGCCGGTTCGTCGAAAGAACAATTCCATAGTAGTCACCAGTATAACAAGGTATACTAGAAAGACACAAACCATAAGAAACAAGGAGAAACGTATATGGATGGTGGATTAGGATTTATTGGGTGGATTATTCTCGGTGGACTTGCCGGGTGGATTGCCTCTAAAATAGCAGGGACAGACAAAAACCAAGGGTTGCTCGGCAACATTATTGTGGGTATTCTCGGTGGTCTGCTGGGTGGGTTCCTCTTTGGGCTGCTCGGTGGTGCCGGTGTCACGGGCTTTAACATTTGGAGCTTCTTGGTCGCCCTCGTTGGTGCCGTCGTACTTCTCTTTATCTGGAAGCTGGTTACTGGCAAAAAGTCATAATACAATCTCAATAATGAATTAGCACTCTTTACATTCGAGTGCTAATTTTTTATACTAATAACAGATATGAGTAAGCGTGATTACTATGAAGTTTTAGGGGTGTCGAAAGACGCCAGTGCCGATGAAATTAAGAAGGCGTTTCGTCGTGCCGCCGTTCAGCATCACCCCGACAAAGAGGGTGGCGACGAGACCAAATTTAAAGAAGTCAACGAAGCCTACGACGTCTTAAAAGACGCTCAAAAACGGCAACGGTACGATCAGTTTGGTCATGCTGGTGTTGGCGGTGCGTCAGGCGGCAGCTATAGCGGCGGCAATCCTTTTGAAGGCTTTGGCGGTTTTCAAGGCCAGAATATCAATTTTGATTTTGGTGAAGGACTTGGCGACATCTTTGGCCAGTTTTTCGGCGGTGGCTCGGGCCGTGGTCGTGCCCCTCAGCGTGGCCGTGACGTTGAAGTCGGCCTTCAACTCACGTTTGAAGAGGCGGTCTTTGGCCTTGAACACACCATCGAACTTGATATTGACGACGAATGCTCCCACTGTAAGGGAACGACGGTTGAGCCCGGACACGATATGAAGACCTGCCCTACTTGTAGGGGGGCTGGCCAGCAAACTCGCGTGATGAACACCATGTTCGGTGCGATTCAGCAATCGGTTACCTGTGAGACCTGTCAAGGGCGGGGCAAGGTCCCTGAAAAAGTCTGTACGGTCTGTGGTGGCAAGGGCACTGAGCGTCGCAAGCAATCAGTCAAGCTGAAAGTTCCAGCAGGAATTGACGATGGTGCCACCATCCGCCTCACTAGCCGCGGTGAAGCAATCGGCCGTGGTGAACGGGGTGACTTGTATGTGAATATCCGCGTGAAGGCGCACAAGCATTTCACGCGAGAAGGAGACATTATTCTTTCAGAAGAGCATGTCAGTATGATCGACGCAGCCCTTGGTGCCGAGATCGATGTGCTAACGGTTGACGGTGAAGTTCGCATGAAAGTGCCTGCTGGTACCCAGTCTGGCACCGATTTCAAGCTGTCGTCTCACGGTGTTCCCCACATGAACAGCGATCGTCGCGGTCCTCATATTGTCACGATTATCGTTGATACGCCCACAAAACTCAGCAAAAAACAGCGCGAGCTCCTTGAACAGTTTGGCGGTGGCAAACGCGGCTTCTTCTCGTAGGGCTCATTCCGTTCATGGCTATTATTGACTTTTTTAAGTAAAAATGATAGAATATCGGAGATATGAAAGAGAAAGACCTCCAGATTATTGGTCAAAACGCGCTCGTTGACATTAAAGGTCACCAAACGCAGGTTCCTGCTAAGGTTGATACCGGTGCCGACAGCTCATCAATTTGGGCGAGTCAAATCCATGTCAGCAAGGGCGGTGTTCTTTCATTTGTTTTATTCGATGTCGGCTCTCCATTTTACACCGGCGAAGTCATTGAGCGTCATTCGTACCAAGTCGCAGTGATTCGCAGTTCAAATGGTGAAGAGCAGATACGATATAAGATAGAGCTCCCGCTTCGTGTCGATGGAAAATTAATTCGTGCTCAGGTGTCTTTATCAGATCGAAGTAAGAACCACTTCCCAATTTTGCTTGGACGACGTACTCTAAATAAGAAGTTTGTCGTGGACGTGTCGGTCCAGCAGTATGAAAAACCAAAAACAATTAGCCGTGGCCTCCGTAAAGAATTTAAGAAAGATCCGCACGGCTTCCACCTCAAATACCACCAATCGAACTAAGGAGGCATTATGAACATTGCTATTCTCTCAAACGGAAACGGAAATTATTCCACCAAACGCCTCAAAGAAGAGGCAATCCTACGCGGCCACACCGTCAAGATTATTAAATATCGTGACTGTTATGCTTCGATCGAAAAGAACAACCCCGCAGTGAGCTACAAAGGTGAAGACCTGACGAATTTTGACGCCATTATTCCTCGAATTGCTTCAAACATGACACGCTATGGCACGGCTATTGTGCGTCAGCTCGAAATGCAGGGTGTCTATACTCCTTCAAGTTCGATTGCGATTACTCGTTCGCGTGATAAGTTACGCAGCCTACAGCTACTTGCAAAGGCTGGCGTTGGCATTCCTAAGACAATCGTCTCTCGAAACTCGGCCGACATTGATGACCTTATTGATAAAGCGGGAGGGACGCCGGTCATTATTAAGCTTGCTCGTGGTACCCACGGTAATGGTGTTGTTCTGGCTGAAACAAAGAAGGCAGCTAAGTCTGTGCTTCAGGCGCTGTACATTACCAATGAAGACGGAACGAACGTCTTGTTGCAAGAGTTTGTCAAAGAGTCTGCTGGTACCGACATCCGTGCCTTTGTGGTTGGTGGTCGCGTGATTGCCAGTATGCAACGTAAGAGTCTTGATGATGATTTTCGCTCTAATCTCCACAAGGGTGGCGAAGGGACAATCATAAAATTGACTGAAGAAGAGACCAAGATGGCCATTAAGGCCGCTAAGGCAATGGGGCTAAACGTTGCTGGTGTCGACATGATGCGCAGTGAGCGTGGCCCATTGATTCTTGAAGTAAACGCCAGCCCGGGCTTTGGAATTGAAAAGGTGACTGGTCGCAATGTGGCTGCGCCAATTATTGAATACGTTGAACGTAACGCCAAGCGCGGCAGCAAAAAAGACAAAGTCGGCGCTTAAGCATAAACGTATAGCGCCTCTGCTATACTGAAGGCATGATACGTGCCTGGCGAACGCATACCACCGTCATCTTAGTCACAGGGGTGCTTCTATTGATTATTGCCTCTGCAGTTGCGTTCATGCTCACTACCTTCCAGCCAAAAACCGAGGTTCGCCTGGGTGATGGGGTATTTTCGGTCTCTATTGCCGATGATGAGGCCGAGCGAATTAAAGGGCTCGCCGGCGTGGCCTCACTTGGCCCACAAGAGGGTAAGTTGTTTGACTTCGATACTGAAGAAAAGTGGGGGATATGGATGAAAGGGATGAAAATCCCAATCGACATCATCTGGCTTAATGAAAAGCGAGAAGTTGTGCATATTGTTATGAACGCGCCTCCCGAGCTCGGTGATACAAAAACATATATACCGAAGGAAGCTGCTCGGTATGTGCTGGAAATCGCTGCGGGGGGAGCTGTTCAAAACGGTATCACGATTGGTGATCGAGCAATATTTATCTTGGACGAGGAGCAACGGTAGTGGAAGTAGCGATTATTCTTGGTGTCTTGGGAGTCCTGCTCTTTGTTGGTGCGTTTATTTCAAAACGACGCTTTGGACTGCTTGGGCTGGCGCTCACCGCAGGCGCGACGTTGAGTTCGTTGTGGAGCTATGACGCTGGCCTCGTGCTCTCTGGTACTGGCCTCGTTCCCGACGGGCCAATTACCAACGCCGTCGCCCTATCGGTGGTTGTGCTGTTGCCTGCGGTCCTGCTGCTGTTTCATGGCTACACCTATAAATCACCGGTAAGTCGGGTGCTCGGCTCGCTTTTCTTTGCGTTGCTCGCTATGGCATTTCTGCTCGAGCCGCTCAGTTTCGCACTACCATTGAATGGCCCTGCTGCCGACCTTTACGGGGTTCTTTTGGCTAATCAAGGCATTATCATTAGTGTGGGTGTGGTCATGGCAATCATTGATCTGTTCTTTACGAAACCCGCCAGTGAGAAAAAAGACAAACGTCGCTAGCATTGACATTCCACCCCTGTTTCTATATAGTGTGAGAAGCTTTATTGCCACTACGGGACCGTAGCTCAGCTGGTTAGAGCACCTGCCTTTTAAGCAGGGTGTCGTGGGTTCAAGCCCCACCGGTCCCTCCAAAGTAAATGCCCCTCACGTGAGGGGCATTTACTTTGGAGAAGCTGCGCTTGAAGCCACGACAGTCGTGGGTGAGAACTGCCGGTGGCAGTTCGCAAGGCGATGTTCCGATGCGAACTGGTTTCGCAATCGTGAACTCGCGGGGTCGCCGAAGGTGACCAAGCCCCGACCAAACCTGCTAAAATAAACGTAATGAAAGCGCCAAAACACACCTTCAGCCAAAAGCAGCTCGCCTTCCAAGAGTTGTTCATTGGCACGCTCATTTACGCAGTTGTTCTTGGGTTTCTTAACGACTACACTTCCGTTGTTGAAGTGAATAGTTTCTCGACGATCTTCTTCGCAAGTGTCGTACTCTCGATTCTCGCGTACCTCACGTTTGCACTGAAGAAGCGCACTATTGCATGGCTCAAGAATCACCAAGGTGCATTTTTCCGCGTGCTGACGTTCTTGAGTGTCTGGCTGATCATGTTCCTCTCGAAGTTTGTCTTTGTCTGGGCCCTCGATCTTTTGTTTGGTACATATATCTCGATTAACGGCTTCTTCGGCATTCTTATTGTTGTCGTGCTTGTGACGGTGGTGCAGCGGTTGGCCTACTTTATATTCAAGCGTCTTGGTCCCTCGAACAGTTAAGTGCTAAGAAAATATTAATATTTCCTCAGTATAGTCAGTACTATGCTGACGTGGCTCTCCGGCAAAACGCACGTGTCGTGGTTAATTGCCGGCGGGTGCAGTGGGTTAGTGATAGGCGTCTGGTTGGCGCTGTATGTTTCGATAGGTGGAGTATGGGCACTTTGCGGCATGGCGGCTGTCGTTGCTATGTTCGTTCTGCGTACAAGATACTCGGTCGCCGTCGCAGGAGTTGCGTTTGGTATGGTTGGGTGTTGGTATGGCTCGGCCAGCCTCAGTGATGCGCAGCGGCTGAGCCCACTTGTCGGTGAGGTCGTGACTATAACAGGCACGGTGCGTGAAGACCCCTCACTTTCGGGCGATGGAAGTATCTCTCTCCAGTTGCACAAGCTCCGCCTGGGCGGCTACGACGTTAGTGGGGCTATATGGGTGAGTCTGGCTCGAAAAGAAACGATCGTACGAGGCGACGAGGTGACAGTGGATGGTGAACTGACGGCAGGCTTTGGTAACTTTGTGGGAACAATGCATAGAGCATCAGTACGCGAGATTGTTCGGCCCATACCTGGAGATGTCGGCCGTGTGGTACGTGACTGGTTTGCGGAGGCGGTGCGTCTGGGGATTCCGGAGCCACAAGCGAGCTTGGGGATCGGATTTTTGACTGGGCAGAAGAGTGCTTTGCCCGAAGATTTGTCCGAACAGCTGCGCATTGCAGGGCTGACGCACATTGTTGTGGCGAGCGGCTATAATCTAACGATTCTTGTCAGGCTTGCCCGCAGATTGTTCAGCAAACACTCACGATTTTTAGCTACATCGAGCTCAATGGCGATGATTGTATCATTCATTGCAGTGACGGGACTTAGCCCTAGTATGACCAGGGCTGGTTTAGTTTCAGGGCTTAGTCTGGTCGCGGCCAACTACGGCCGATCGGTTCACCCATTCGTCCTGCTGCCGTTTATTGCGGCCATTACAGTCTTGTGGCAACCGTCGTTTGTATGGGGTGACTTGGGCTGGCAGCTCAGCATGACGGCATTTGCCGGTGTGATGATTGTCGCACCCTTGATGCAGGCATATTTCTTTGGACCTTCGCCACCAGGATTGCTCCGGCAGATTCTAGGCGAGACGGTCGCGGCGCACCTAGTCACGCTCCCATTGATCGTCTTGTCATTCGGGACTATTTCGCACGTTGCAATCATCGCCAACCTAATGATTGTTCCGCTTGTACCACTTGCAATGTTGTTAACCTTTGTGGTAGGAATCGTTGGTCTCGTAGCTCCGGCGATTGTGAGCCTTGTTGGCCTACCTGCGAGCTGGCTCCTTGCCTACATGACGTCTGTGGCTGGCTTCTTGGCCGAGCTGCCTTGGGCACAGGTAGATGCCTCGTCGCTGGCATGGGCGGTCCCTGTCTATGTTGTTGGGCTGGTCAGTTTCTGTTGGTATATGCAGCGAAAGACGAAGTTCAGGCTAAGAGAAGTTAACCTGGTTGAATAAGGCTGTTACCGTGGTCTAGTGCGGGCGACTTCGCGGGCAAGTTCGGCGAACCGATCGTCAATATCGACAGGGCTGAATGACCCGTAGCGGCGGGTGACCGCTTGTTCAATCAAGAAGTCGGCAATGCGAGGGTTTTTCGGAAGCAGTGAGCCGTGAAGATAGGTGCCAATGGCATTGTTGTAACGCACACCTTCGTGCGCATCGCGCGAGTTGTTACCGGCACCTTTAATAACGGTTGCAAATGGAACGGCGCTTTTGCCGAGGAACGTTTGGCCACTGTGGTTCTCGTAGCCTATGATTTCATCGAATTCAGAAGATGTGGTCACGATATTTCCAATCAACCGTTCTGGTGTGGCGAAGGTTTCACAGTCGAAGATGCCAATACCGGTGATCCGTTTCTTGGCTGATGTTTCGAAGAAATGTCCAAAGAGCTGGTATAAGCCACACACCATCAGCATGGGTGTGCCATTCTCGGCGAGCGCCTTGAGCTTAGGGCCGATTGCAATAAGGTCACTGTGGATGGTATCTTGACCACTATCTTGCCCACCGCCGCCGACGACGATATCGATGTCATCGGGAAGTGTGTCGCCGACATTGTATTCGGTGACAATTGGCGAGTATCCGTGCCATCCAAGTCGTCGTACGAGTGTTAAGACATTTCCATAGTCGCCATAAATGTTCATGTCTTTCGGGTAGAGCTGGACAATATGAATTGGCCGATTCATCAGGCGACAACCTCCACGGTGGTTATTTTTGAGAGTTCTTTGCGCAAGGTGATCATCGCCGTATAGGTACAGTAGATGCGCTTTGGGGTATCAGGGTAGTGGTCAATAAAAGTCCGAAGTGCAGTGGTGAGGTCGGTTTCGACCAGTTCGGTAGTGATTCGGTCGTATTGGAGCCGTACGGCCATATCGTAGGCGCGAATGCCGCTGACAGCTGCGACACCTGCTTCGGTGAGGCTTTCAAAATCGACATCCCAGAGCCATGACATGTCACGGCCATCGGCGTAGTTGTCATTAATGGCGATCATCGTGGCATAGCCTTTTGGCGAGAATGAGCTGAGCCCGAGGCGGAAGCCGGACGGGTTTTTGACGAGTACTAATTCAAGTGGCTGACCGCCAATGGTCATGGTTTCTCCGCGGCCAAATGCCGGGGTGACGTTTGCGAGGGCGTGGATTGCCTCAATTGAAGAAAACGTATCTCCAAGAACTGATTTTGTAAGTGCCAGTGCGGCGGCAGCATTGAGAATGTTGTAGACGCCGGTAATTCTTAATGAGGTGGAGAAGTGAGTGCCGTCAATCACAAACGTAGCGGAACTGTGAGTATGAGATTCAAGTTGTACTGCACTATCGGGAAGCGCATCTTGGCGTACGGCGTCGCCCCGCAGTTCGTCATCAGTTGGGAATGAGGCGCGCAGGGTCTTACTCACACCGAAGTAGCTGACTCGCTGCTTTTTCGTTTGTTGAGCTAAAGATCGTATGCGTGGATCCTCACGGTTGAGGACGACCGATTCGGTTGTAGCCTCGACAATTTTTTGAAGAAGCTTGGCCGTCGCGTCAATCTCCCCGAAACGATCGAGTTGATCACGCATCACATTTAGTATGAGACTGTGGGTCGGGGGGATTACTTCTACAAATTTGACGGCATGGGCTTCATCGAGTTCGAGCACCGCAATGTCTGCGTCGAGTTGACCGCGAAGGTTGATATCACCAAGTAGCGCGGCTGCGACACCACGAGTAAAGTTGCTTCCGGTTCGATTGGTGAATACTTTAAGTCCATGGGCTTCAAGCAACGCAACAACCATTTTGGTAGTAGTCGTTTTACCGTTGGTTCCACTGATGACGACAACACCATGGGGCAACGGTGCCAGAGTCTTCTTAAGGAATTGTGGATCGATTCGTTCAACAAACAGACCGGGCAGGGCCGAGCCACCCCCGCGAAGACGGGCAACAGAGCGAACGGCTTTTCCAAAGATCACGACAAAGGGATGAGGCATATAGCTCATTATATCGTATAATGAGGCTATGTTTTTGGTGGGTTTATTACAGTGGTGGTACAGCCGAGGCTGGCACGGTCAGCTCCGTGAGGCGAGTCGCCGACTGAGTGCTACCGCCGACTTCTTTTCTATCGGTCATTTGGCGGGAACACTTTTTGATCCATTTCGTCAGATCTCTGCCAGTGGTTCCGGGGGGTCACTAGGTGATGTTATGCGAGGTTTTTTTGATAAAACAATCTCTCGGACGATTGGGTTTGTCGTTCGGTTCTTTACTATACTCGCTGGACTTGTTTGCCTCATCTTTCAGATAGCAGTGGAAGGTATCATTCTTGGTGTTTGGCCGCTTGTTCCACTTATTCCCATAATCGGCTGTGTTCTATTTGCTGTTGGTTGGGTACCATCATGGCAATAGTTACCTATAATCCTCATAGCACCAGGGCACAGCACGCTCGGTATGGCTATAGCTTAAAACCGTGGGTGCTGGTGTTGCAGCTTACTGCCGTTATGTTTCTTGTGGTTGGCGGTGCATTGCTCGCTGTCGGAAGCGAATTTGGCTGGCTAGCGCTTGGCTTTGCGGCTATCCCCGCTATGGTTGCTGAATGGTATGTTCGTGAGCTCGTCAAGGTTCCGCTCGACATCTCGCGTGACACTATTGACGCCCGTATGGACGCCGACATTCTAGGTACTCTTCCCGTCGCTTTCTCACCGAAGATGCTAGCACAGTGTGTTGCGTTGACAACTGGGGGAGGCTTCTTTGAGGTCCGTTTCGGCGTTGGCGGGGGATTCTTGTCTGAACTAGTCTCCGATGATCCAAAAGACACCGAGGCGGTGTTCGACGAGATTCAAAAGATTGCGAAACTTGTAGGCGGTAGAATGAGCGCCGGAGTTATTATTATCGCGCTTCTCCGTTCGGTTCCCTCAAAAAAGACCCTGCTTGGTCACCTACAGCTTGAAGAAGATGATTTGATTCGTGGAGTGCAGTGGTATCATCAGGTGACTGATCAGATTGATGCTCGCTATGAAAAGCCGCGAAGAAGCGGTGGCATTGGCCGAGATTGGTCATTTGGCTACATCCCCACCTTGTCACGATTTGGTCAAAATATCTCTACTGTACAGACAGTGAGCACACCGGTCCGCGATGAAACACTTAACCAGCTTGTTCAGTTACTCGACGGCGGCCGTGGTTCAATTGGGCTGATAGGCCAGCTTGGTGTGGGAAAAACAGAAGTATTGTTTGAACTCGCCAGCCGCCTAATGGATCCATCGAGCGGGGTTCCACCGTCGTTACTGTATAAACAAGTCTTCTTGCTCGACGCCAGTCGTCTCGTGGCTGCTGCGTCAGAAGGGGGTATTGAAGACCTGGTCGCGACCATTCTTGGTGAAGCCTATGCAGCAAAAAACGTCATTGTATGCTTAGACGGCGCAGAGCTTTTCTTTGAAAGTGGGGTAGGCTCGGTTGACATTAGTGCACTGCTGCTACCCATCCTTGAAGCTGCTCGATTGCCGATTATTCTAACGATGGACGAGCAGCGGTTCTTACAAATTAGTAAGCGCATGCCAGCGTTGGCTCAGTCAATCCAAAAAATAGTGGTTCATCCCACGAGTGAATCAGATACGCTAAAAGTATTGCAGCAAGCCTTGCCAAAACTTGAATATCGATTAGCGGTCACCTACATGTACCAGGCACTTAAGGAGGCGTATGCGTTAAGTAAGCGCTACGTCTATGACGTTTCGATGCCTGGTCAAGCGATTACATTACTTGAGGCCGCCGCCGCATCTGCAGAGGATGGCTTGGTAACCGCTGGTTCGGTCCAAAAAGCTATCGAGAGTAGCACAGGAGTCAAGACGGCGTCGGTTGATGATGAAGAAGAGCGTGAGACGTTGCTCAACCTTGAAGCGCGGATTCATGAGCAAATGATTGGCCAGGACCGGGCGGTGGAAGTCGTTTCAAGCGCGCTAAGGCGAGCGCGAGCAGGCGTGCGAAATCAGTCGCGGCCGGTAGGGACCTTTCTATTTCTTGGACCAACTGGTGTTGGTAAAACTGAGCTCGCCAAGTCGCTCGCCGCTGTCTACTTTGGTGGAGAGGATAAACTGATTCGGCTGGACATGAATGAGTTTGTCTCGAGTGACGATGTTGCGCGTTTAATCGCCGACGGCACCCAAGACCCACACAGCCTGACGGCGCAGGTGATGAAGAAGCCGTTTAGTGTGGTGCTACTTGATGAGATTGAAAAGGCCCATCCAATGGTACTCACGACTCTTTTACAGCTACTCGATGAGGGCGTGTTGCGCGATACGCGAAATAGGGAAGTCAGTTTCCGCGACACGATTGTGATTGGGACGAGTAACGCCAATGCCGAGCGCATTCAAGAATACCTGCATCGCGGCTATAACCTTGATCAGTTTGAAGAAACCTTTACCGAAGAACTTCTGACGAGCGGCATCTTCAAGCCAGAGTTTCTGAACCGTTTCGATGAATTGGTGGTATTCCGGCCGCTCGAGAAGAATGAACTTCGCCAGGTGGTTGATTTAATTATGACGTCGTTAAATAAAAACCTCGAAGCCCAGAAAATAAGTGTGAGCTTGTCGAACGATGCCCGAGACTACCTGGTTGAAGCTGGCTACGACCCACGCCTTGGCGCTCGTCCGATGCGCCGTGTGGTGCAACGCGCGGTTGAGAATACGGTTGCTAACCTGCTTCTTTCCAAAGCGCTTGAACCCGGCGGTTCCATCGAGATCTCGCTTGGTCAGGTGCAATCAATGCTTGACACAAAAAAACGAGCTGACGCCATTTCTGACTCAACTCGTTCTGAATAAATGTGGGGCGAATGATGGGGATCGAACCCACTACCTACGGAACCACAACCCGTCGCTCTAACCAAATGAGCTACATCCGCCATGTTGTTTTGTTGTCTTGGTGCGGGCGGAGAGAATCGAACTCTCATCGCTTGCTTGGAAGGCAGGCATATTAGCCATTATACGACGCCCGCAGCTGAAGGCTAGTATAGCAAATTCCACCCCTGATGGGAAGTAGAACGTTCGGCTGAATTGACTTCTTTGTGAGCTTCGCGTACTATCTGGGTATGTCTGAAACCTCTTTCCCGACCGATACGACACACAAAGACCAGGCAACTCACGCATGGCTGGAAGCGGTAGAGTTTGTACCGCTTTTCGAACGAACAGATGCACCAGCGCTTTTTGTTGATCGTGACGACCAACAGTACCTTTGGTCTCGTAGAGGTGTTGCCGGCCGTGAGAGCTTGCTTGCCCGTCGCTATTTTGAGCAGATGACACTTAAGCTCGACGATTCACACAAGGAAAATGGTTCTGAGGATATCTCATGGCTCGCCGTAAGGAGAGATCTCGACGTAGAAGATCTACACAGGAGAACTGTGTTTGAAATTGGTACAAATAAGGCCTTTACGCTGCCAGCTGAAGCCGAGCTTATTCATTTCCTCACAGAGAATACTCCATCGGCTATTTCATACGCACTTGCCCTGAATGTTGGTCGGAGTACGCTGGAAGCTGCGGGATGGAATAATGGTTCTGAAATTGACATTGATCTCATCGTTGAGTTAGTCGAAGCATTTATGGGTGGTAGCAGTGGAGAATTTAATAGAGACGCCGTAGACCCAAATAAGACTTTTTCTGCCCAGTATGTTGCCAGACACGCGCTGTATTCAAGAGGAACAGTTGTATTTGCCACGGGTAATCAAGCAACCACGCTGAGCACTTACGAAGACTTTTCTTTGAAGCGACGCGATCGCACGATACCTCCGATAGAAGGCAATGTTATATACACAAGCATTCCCTTTTATGCGGGTGAATTTCGAACAGATGACTATGTTCCGTTTCATGCAAAAAACTCCCCATTACCGCAGGTCCTACGTGTCATGGCGAATGGCTCAAGTCACCCGCTTTACTCGATGGTCCACCACAGACACAGCGTTGAGCGGTTTCTAAAAGAGCGAGATCAATCGTGACCGTTTGGGATGCCGAGCCGGGCGTACTACGTTCGGGTGAATATGTCGGCCAGCCACAATCAAGGGCTTATGTTGAACTTGATGCAATAGTGCGTGCATCGGAAGAGCGACTTCTCGAGGAAGACCCAGAGGCGTTTTCAAAGTTCTTTCATGAGATGGCTCAAAGGGGAATGGGTAGAACGATCGCTAATAGAAAAGCATATGAACGTGCATTGCAGCGACTTCGCTACTAGCACTTATTCTCGTTCATCCGCCATAGCTTTCGTCCTATTTCTGCGAACAATAATCACGCCAACCAGCACAGTGAAGGCAATCAGCAGTGCGCCCAATGTACCAATCCCATCGAGGAGCACGAAGAGGGTATTCAAGACTATATAGAGCACGAGCGACGCAACAAATAACATTCGATAGGTGTTGTGTATCAGCAGAAGCACGGCGCTGATAACGATGAATGTGTTGGCGATAATCCGTAATGATTCAGGTTGACCAATCATCACATGGAAAGCGATGTCGAAGACATTCACGAAAAGAGTGAGATAGATGAGCAGTGATGCACGATCTCTCTTAGCCATACCCTCAGTATACGCTATAATAGCCCAAGTGGAACATTCCGCCGCTATATGCCCCGGTAGCTCAGTTGGATAGAGCAGAGGACTTCTAAGCCTAAGGTCGCAGGTTCAAATCCTGCCCGGGGTACCACGAATTCATTTTTGAAATACGCCTATGTCACTCATTATCGTCGATAACGAATCAAGTTATTCGCAACAGCTCATTGCTCTTTTTAAGGATGAGTCACCTCGTGTCATTCATTACAAAGAGCTTGCTGGCGCAAGGATTGCCAAGAATGACACGGTTATTTTGACCGGTGGTCACGGCGACCCGATTCTCTGGCACAAGAAAACGTATGCCGAAGAAAGTAAGCTCGTCAAGAAACACAGAGGTCCAATTATTGGGATTTGTCTTGGGTTCGAACTCATCGCTCATGTCTATGGGTCACATCTTCACCTGCTTAACGAACGCCGAAAAGGCGAGGTCGAGCTGAGGCCTACAAAGAGGGCGACGGTACACATCCCTGAACAGGTCACTGTATTTGAGAATCATAACTGGTCGGTTCAAACGATAAAACACCCATTGGTAGCAGTGGCAGCTTCTGACTACGGCATTGAAATCATTCGGCATGCTCGAAAGCCAATCTATGGGATGCAATTTCACCCCGAGATGTCTTCACCGGATGCAGTCGCGCTGTTTAAAGAGATACTACGGGAAGTTCGCCGCCGTCGTGTGCCCGAGCACTAGTAGCCAAGAAAGCCGTCTTTCTTGATTCGTTTTCCGGAAATGCCCACCTTTTTAAGCTGCTCGGTGATGGAACGGACAAATCGAGGGCTCCCTGAAATATAGAACCAGCCGTCAGGATGTTGACCGGCTGCTTCAAGGAGTGTTTGCGAGAACATTTCTGGGTTAGTGACGTAGCGTGCTGAGGTGGCAGCTGTTTCGGTTTCGGTTCGGTAGGTGTGCGGCTCGCTTTCAACGTGAATAAGGTGGGTGGCGCGATCTGGTTCATGCGCGGCCAGCCAGAGAAGGAGTGAGCGAAATGGGGTAATGCCAATGCCTTGAGCTAACATCACAATCGGAAGTGAGTCGGCTGTCGGAATAAAGTTGAGGTAGGGGCCAAACATTTGGATAGTATCACCGGGAACGAGTTTCATCAGCTGTTTCTTGTAGCGACTCCCCGAACCAATATGCGTCCATACCTTCACATACGCCTCATCCGGTGAAGAGGCGAGCGAGAATGGGCGGGCGTTCAGTGGGTGGGTCAGTACAAACAGACTATGTTGCCCAGCGATGTGCCGGATGGGTGTGTTTGGTTCGAATGAAAACGTGTAGACGTCGTCTTTCTCGAGGGTTTTTTCCACGTAGGTAAGGGTGGTACGGCGAAAGAAGGCAAATAAGTGAATGCCCATATTAGCCGGCAATATCTCGAATCACCGTTATCTTAGCGCCTAGTGTATTGAGTCGTTCGGCAAGGTCTTCGTAGCCACGGTTAATCGAGTAGATGTTTCGGAGGGTTGAAACGCCCGGGGCGGCTAGCATTGCCAGCATAATCACCACTGCGGGGCGGAGGGCTGGTGGGGTAACGATTTCGGCCGGCTTCCACTTGGTTGGCCCATCGATGTAGATGCGGTGTGGGTCGATCAGCTGTACGGAAGCATTCAAGCGCGTCAGTTCGGTGAGGTAGATCGCGCGGTTTTCGTAGACCCAGTCGTGAATCAACGTTCGGCCCTTGGCGGTCGCGGCAATGACGGCAAAGAAGGGGAGATTATCGATGTTGAGGCCAGGGAACGGCATCGAGTGGATTTTATCGGTCGGGGCGCGCAGCTTGCTGATTTTGGTGGTGATGTCGACGAGTCGGGTGTGACCATTGGCGGCAACATATTCGTCGGTCATCTCGTATTCAAAGCCCATGTTTTCGAGGAATTTGAGGTCGATTTCCAGAAACTCAATTGGTGCACGCTTGATGGTGATCTCAGATTTCGTGACGATCGCAGCGGCGATAAAGCTCATCACCTCAATCGGGTCTTCTGACGGCCAGTACTCGACATTCTTATTGATGTCGCGGAGTCCGGTGATCGTCAGTGTGGTGGTGCCAATACCGTCGATCTTGACGCCAAGGGTCTGTAAGAAGAAACACACATCCTGGACCATGTAGTTAGGACTGGCGTTGCGAATAATTGTCGTGCCTTCGCTGAGGGCGGCGGCCATGATGATATTCTCTGTCACGGTGTCGCCGCGTTCAGAGAGAACAATGGCACGAGTGGGATGCACTGGCTTTGACGTCGCTTGGTAATGGCCGGTGACCGTTTCGACACTCAGGCCGAAGTATTCGAGGCCACTAAGGTGCGGTTCAACGGTACGCTCACCAAGAGAACACCCACCGGCGTACGGGAGTTCGAATGATTTGTATCGGTGAAGGAGTGGGCCGAGGAACATGATGATGCTGCGGGTCTTGCGAGCCGCCTCTTTGTCCATGTTTTCGAGCTTGAGCTTGGCCGGAGGGGTAATCTCAAGGTCATTGTCACCGAACCAGCGAGTTTTAACACCAATGCTATTCAGTACCTCAATGATACGGTTCACTTCTTCAATCCGGGCAACGCGACGAAGGGTAGTTGTGCCACGGTTTAACAGTGACGCACACAGGAGCGCAACCGCGGCGTTTTTGCTGGTATTGGTAGTAATTTCACCAGAAAGCTGATGGCCACCTTCAATCCGAAAATTGATAGATCCGGGTTGATTGACGGTTAAAATCGGACTTGACAAAACATCGCTAATGCGATTCAGCATATCAAGGCTGATATTTTGTCCACCTTTTTCGATTCGATTGATGGCGCTCTGGCTGGTGCCAAGTCCTTTGGCTAAATCAGCCTGCGTCATACTTCTCGATTGTCGTAATTCTTGAATTAAGGTGCCAATTTTTGCGCTATATGAGGGTGTTTCCATAGCGCTTATTGTATATCATGGGCGGTATATTATCAAGTAGACTAGCGTGCACTGTTGAATGGTATACTGTTAAGAGATATGTCACACTATCCACCCCTGCCAGATGACCAAGTCACCTCATTGATTGCTGCCGAAGAAACTCGCCAAACGCGAGGCCTTGAGCTTATTCCAAGTGAGAACTATGCCAGTGATGCAGTACGTTGGGCGTTGTCGAGTGTCTTCACCAATAAATATGCCGAAGGGTATCCTGGGCGACGCTATTACGGTGGCCAGGAAAACACCGATCAGGTGGAGCAGTTAGCGATTGATCGCGCCAAGCAGTTATTTCGAGCCGATCACGCCAACGTCCAGCCGCACTCTGGCGCTGCCGCCAATGAAGCTGTGTATTCGGCGTGGCTTGAGCCCGGTGATACGGTATTGGCAATGGATCTTAGCCACGGTGGCCATCTCACGCACGGTGCGCCCGTCACTCGGAGTGCTCAACTCTACAACTTTGTGCGCTACAAGATGAAAGAGGTGACGACGGGTGAGATTGACTACGATGAACTTCGTCAGCTCGCTCTTGCGCATCGTCCAAAAATCATTCTCGCAGGCTTTAGTGCGTATCCTCGAACCCTCGACTATGCTCGATTCGTCGCGATAGGCCAAGAGGTTGGCGCATTGCTGGTAGCTGACATGGCGCACATTGCCGGGCTCATCGCAGGTGGAGTTCTGGAGAATCCACTTGATGCCGGCTTCCATGTGATGACGAGTACGACACACAAGTCGTTAAGGGGTCCACGAGGAGGCATTATTCTCAGCAAAGGAGTTGTGGGAAATCCACTTAGCGCCCCTGAAAAAACAATTGAGAACATACCAACACTCATCGACCGCGCAGTATTCCCCGGTATGCAGGGTGGTCCACACATGAATGTGATTACGGCTAAGGCTGTGGCCTTCCACGAGGCGCTTCAGCCGGACTTTCAAGTGTATGCCCGCCAAGTCGTCGCAAATGCTAAACGACTCGCTTCAGAGCTCTCTGAGCGAGGCTTTCAGCTTATTACCGGTGGGACCGACAATCATCTCATTCTGGCAGATGTCCAGGCAAGCTTTGGCATAGATGGGAAAACAGCCGAGCAGGTGCTTGATCGTGTTGGACTGACATTGAATGCAAATAGTATTCCTGATGATCCGTTGCCCCCTTTTCGCCCTAGTGGCATTCGTTTAGGGACACCCGCTTTGACGACCCGGGGTATGGGTGAAGATGATATGCCGCGGCTCGCAGACTGGATGGTCCGAGCGATTGTTTCAAAAGAAGATGAATCTGTATTGGAACAGATTCATCAAGAAGTCATTTCGTTTTTAGAGACGCTTTAGAGAGCGCCGACAAATACAGGGTTTGCGCAGGTTCCAGCTTGTTGTTCAACCCACTGATCAAGACTATAGTCGTAGTAACTTACCTGTACACCAGCACTTGCATCGCATGAGTAAAACTTCAGGATAGAAGGCGTTGATGGGCTCGTTCCATCTGCAGGCTCAGGTGCTTCTGCAAATGTGATACCAGCCAAACTGTACGGCAAGCCAGGGGCAGCACTCGTAAGATCCTCTGGCGTGTCAGGGTAGGTGGTATTATCGATGCTGTATAAATCCGCTTTTTTGACGACGTTGTTGGCTGTTGTTTGGCCACTCACCGTGTTTGCACGATCAGTGATGCCATTGTATGAAACAACCGTAATCGCCGCCAGAATTCCAATCACCACAATCACCACAAGAAGCTCAACGATAGTGAATCCTGATTGAACGTACTTGCTGATCATAGCGGAATCTCCTTTTGAGAAAGCGACCCTCCAAGGGGCCGCTTTCGTGTATGTGTGATCTATTAGCTTGTTGGACAGTTGGTCGTGTCACCAATGTTGAGCGGTGAAGACTCAGCGTTAGCGGCGTAGTCGAATGAGTAGATGCGAAGTCCGGTAATGTTACCGGCGACAACCGCAGCTTGGTTGTTCGTTGGGGTGAGTACGGCTGCGCTACACTTCAACACACGAATAGTGCTGTTTGGCGATGAATTTGTCAGCTCGGTCGTTGAGTAAGTTGGGGTTACACCAGTTAATGCGTACGTTGTTGTAGAAGCTGCACTGGTTAACTCAGCTGCAGTAATAGGGTAGCGGTTTTGGCCACCATCTGCTTGGTATACTTCTGCCTTTTTGGCAAAGTTACCCGCTGCTGTCTCTGAAGCTGCCGTGTTGGCACGCGCTGTGACACCGTTGTAGGCGACAATAGTAATTGCGGCCAAAATACCGATGACGACGATGACAATCAAGAGCTCAACAATGGTGAAGCCGCGCTTGTTTTGAAGGTTAGTTTTTATATTATTGAGACTCATAGTTGAGTTGCCCCCTATTTAATGCTAGTTTGTCTGCTATTAATCTACTACGAAGTGCCGATAAGCGCAAGCATTTTACTGCTCACCGATGAAGTGGATTCCGTCGAGCGAGAGCCAGGTTGCGTTACCTGTTTCGATGGTGATACCCCCATTCGCCAGGATATTGATTCGAGAGTGAGCATTGTTGGAGACGGTCGTATACACAAGTCGCTCTCTTGGCCATAGATTCTGGCCAGACGGCAGTCTTATCAGCACCGTTCCGGCGGTTGTTGAGCCGGACCGTATAAAGCCCTTGAGTGAGACAATCCCGTCGGCATTTTTGATGTACTGTGGAGTTGTGAATCCTGAGTAAGTGACCCACGGGCTTACCGGTGTAATGCTTGTCCATCCAGTGGTAGTAGGATAATACATTGACGTAACCGAGAAATAGGATGTTCCGTAGCCCTTCGTTTGTATACCGGTGGCGCTGACGCCAATTGCTGAGAAAGTTGCTGCGCGCGTCGCGATGTGGTGGTACTGAGCTGCGGGCATACCCACAGGGAGTGCAAAAATTTGGGTACCGTCTGTGTTTGTGCCAGGTGTCAGGAGTCCTTGCAACCAGACGCGTGAAGAGCTATCTTGGGCGTAACTAGCGGGTTGCCAACCGCTACCAAAGTTCGTCCAGCCACTTTGGAGAGGAGTTGCGTTCGTAAACGTTAGTGCATCTGCTGCAACAAACCGAATCGTATCAAGAGAGCTCCATGTCGCAGAGTTACCTATACTAAGTTGGATGTTCCCTGCGGTGTTCACGTCAATGCGAGACGTCACGTTTGGCGAGGCGGTTCCTCCAAACATTATATTTCCACCAGGCCTAAAGCCAATCGGCAGCGTAGCCACAGTTTCGCCGACGGTAAATGTTCCGGTTCTTTTAATAACACCCTTAACTACAACTATACCTGCACTCGTCTTGCTGTACGCTGCCCGGCTTGCACCACCCTCTAAGTTACTCCACCCATCCGAAAGAACGAGTGGCTCCCAGAGAGGTATTGTGACACCGCGCGAAGCCTCTGCAGAAGTACCGGCGGAATTTCGAGCAAATGTTCTCGTTAGCACGCTAGCCCCATTGTGAGGAGCATCAACAGTAAACGTTCGAATGTTTTGATTTGTAAAACCAACTATCCAGTCGATACCGCTATTAAAACTGTATTGAAACGTGTATCCGGTTGCTCCGTTCACTGCTGGCCAGCTAAAAACCGCCTTTGCACCAGGTGCGGTGGTGACGCTGACGGTCGGTGCGGACGGAATGGTTGGTGACGGAATTGCTGCAATTGACGACGCGTTAATGTCAAGTCGACTCACGCGCAATGAGGATGCTTGGCTTACCTCTCGCCCAGCTGCAGTTTGGGTTGAAGCAATGGTTACCGAGAGCGTGGTGGCCGCTTGAAGAGCGGTGTTTCGAGCGGCAATATCTCCCGCTGAGTTTGTCCCTTCAATCAGTGCGGCAGCAATCGGCGTATCGCCACTAGCGCCATTTAGGTATTGTGTCGAAAAGCTAGTCACACCTTCAACGAGGCGGATGTCTTCAGCGGCACAAAAAGCGTTGCCGGGACTCACAATAAAGTCAGGGTTACAGCTTGGTCGCTGCCAGGGTACGGCACAGACGGTTGTTGTCGTGTTGTTATAGCTCTGTGGCATAACCACTCGCCGCCACATCGTACCGTTTTCAACAAAGTACACGACATTGTAGGAAAGGGGAATATTTGCTTGTGGAGTCGCACATGGATCGGGCTGATTAAGTAGGTACACGTAGCTACTGGTGACTGATAGGGGGTTGCCATTAGTAGCAATCATGTTGAGAATTAAGTTATTTGCGCCACTCGAGACGTTGCGAAACGGTGACGTAGAGTTATTTGGTCCTTGGCCAGTTTGAAGGGTATTTCCACCGGCACCGGTTAGGTTGGTGTCGGTTTCAGCGAGGAAGCCTGAACTCAGCTTCACATCTTGCTCGATTCGGGCTAGTGCATCCTGAATGTTGTAGGTAAGCGTATTTGCGGCGCGCGAAGAGATAACCTCACCTGTCATGCTGATAATGACCGTGAGAAACGCGCCAATGGCCAAAATAACAATCGGTGCCACAACTAGCATTTCAATTAGGGTAAAGCCTGCTTGCGCCCTATCTCGAATGCCCTTGCGCCCCATTACTGAGCTCCATTAACGAATGTTGAATAGCTGACTGACTCTACCAGGCTATTGTATGAAACTGTCGCTGTTACTTTTGAAAGGCTTGGCGTTGATCCAATCGGACAGCTTACGTCCACAGTGACCTGCGCGTTTACTAATCCGGAAATTTCAACCGGACTATTGGTTAGTGGCGTCTGGGCGGTACATGGATTGGTAGCAACAGACGTATAGCGGCGAAGATAGTCGTAGGCAACGTTACCTGCTCTTGATTCAGAGCGGGTTTGGCCACCGTCTCTGATGACGAGGCTAAACAGCTGGTAGCCAGCTATCAAAAAAGCCGCCGCTACGAAAAGTGTGACAAGTAGCTCAACAGCGGTAAATCCCTCTTCTTTTATTCGTCTCATTGGTTTTTACTCGTTATTTTATAAACAGTATTGTCTGACTCAAGTCGGTAAAAGATATTGAATTTTCGGCAGTCAGTATTTCCGGGTGCACAGATAGAACCATCTGTTTTAATGGGCTGATAGACGTATTGGCTTATAGTCGGTTGGGGGAGAACCCCTGCGGTAGTTTGAATGCTTGGGCTAGTGCCGGTATTTGTTGATGCGACAAACGAGAGAGCCACCTCTGTCTCGCCAGGCGCCAAGAATGACTTCATATCGGCATCACGGAGCGCTGTTTTGATGCTCGATTCTGAGTCTGCGAGTGCGGAAGATGGATAGCGTCCGAAGCTAGTCGTACCGTCGGTGCCGGTGTTAAAAAAGGCCTCAAGATTGGCGGCAATCGCCGCAACGTCGGCTTTTCGTTCATCATCCCGCGCCTTCACTTGGCTGGTGTTGACGTTCACGACGGCGAGCAATAAAAGAATGCCCATAATAGTGACGGTAATGATCATCTCAACAACAGTAAACCCACGCCGATTCATACCTATAGCATAAGAGGTTTGTCGCTAATTCGCAAGGTCGGCAAGTTCAAGAGGTTCTTGTTCCATGACTATTTGGAACGTGTCGCGTACTTTGCCGATGATGACGTCGCGAGCAGCGGCGAGATCTGCATAGCTCTGCGCAGACTCGTTAATCAGGACAAGGGCGTTTTTGTCGTGGACTTTCATGCCGTGGAATGATTGTCCTTTTAGTCCAACCGTCTCAATAAGCCAACCAGAAGGGATCTTGAATCGACCGTCGGCCATTGCGTAAGAGGGGATCGCTGGATATTTCGTTTTAATTTCATTGAGCCGCCAGTCTTCAACGATTGCGTTTTTAAAGAATGAGCCACAGTTCGGAAGAACGGCAGGGTCGGGAAGTTTCTCGCTTCGGATTGCTACTACCGCATCACGTACGGTTTGTGGTGTGAAGAGAGACACAGAGTGGGCGTCGAAGTAGGTTTGCACCGCATCATAAAACGGCGGCTGAGGAGTGTTTTTTGAGAGGGTGAAGGTGACCGAGGTGATGATGTAGCGTCCTTTGGCTGATTCACGGAAAATACTGCTGCGGTAGGTGAACTGGCAATCTTCATTGGTCAAGACGACAAGGCTGTTGGTGGTGAGATCGAGGGCCTCTACAGAGCTAATAGTCTCGGAGACCTCTTGGCCGTAGGCGCCAATATTTTGTACGGGCGACGCACCGACTGTCCCGGGTATTGCCGAGAGAGCTTCCATGCCCGTTAAGCGCATGTCAACGGTCTTCTTGACGGTCTCGTCCCAGCTCTCCCCTGCCCCCACTTTTATTATTGTTGTATTTAAGTCATCATTAACGATTTCAAAACCGGGGAGGCGAATGCGTATCACGAGGCCATTAAAGCCTTCGTCGTTGGCGACCATGTTGCTGCCACCACCTAAGACCACAATTTTTAGCTGCTGGGCACGGGCAGTTGCGCAGAGTTCAGTGAGTTCTGCGAGGGAGCGTACTTCAGCCATAAAGCGAGCTGGTCCGCCAAGCCGCATCGTGGTGTAGTTCTTGAGTGGAATGTTTGTGTGTATGTCGATCATTTTGCCATTTGATTATAGCCTTTCTGGGGAGAATATGCTACAATCACCCCTGTACTCTTTACAATTTAAGAGAAAAACTGCGCACCCGTAGCTCAGTGGATTAGAGCACTGGTCTTCGGAACCAGGTGTCGCAAGTTCGAATCTTGCCGGGTGTACCACATGATCGTGGGTCAGTAGCTCAGCTGGTTAGAGCGTCTGCCTCTTAAGCAGAATGTCGTGGGTTCAAGTCCCACCTGACCCTCCAAAGAAAAAAGTAAGCTCGCTGCTTACTTTTTTCTTTGGAAAGCCTGTGCTTGAGCCCACGACAGTCGTGGGTGAGAACTGCCTGTGGCAGTTCGCAAGGCGATGTTCCGATGCGA
The DNA here is from genome assembly GCA_002422915.1 of Candidatus Saccharibacteria bacterium UBA6175. Taxonomy (GTDB): domain Bacteria; phylum Patescibacteriota; class Saccharimonadia; order Saccharimonadales; family Saccharimonadaceae; genus Microsaccharimonas. The sequence continues at coordinate 286,120 of DITV01000004.1, forward strand.
ACTGGTTTCGCAATCGTGAACTCGCGGGGTCGCCGAAGGTGACCAAGTCCCACCTCTTTTAAGCTTGAATGGTATCATAAGCACTATGAAGAAGTATAACCTCGCAATTATTGGAGCAGGATCGGCCGGCCTTTCTGCAGCAGACGTCTCGTCGCAACTAGGATTGAGAGGAGTCGTCCTTATTGAAAAAGAAGAGAAGCTAGGCGGCGAATGCCTACATAGCGGCTGTGTGCCTAGTAAGGCGCTGATTCACGCGGCACACACCTTTAACGGGGATGCAAAGAAGGCATGGGCGCACGTGCGGGCGAGTATTGACGCGATCGAGCACCGTAGTGACAATATTGTGCACGTTAAGAAAAGCGGAGTTGATGTGTTGCAGGGTGAAGTAACCTTCCTTAAAAAAAGAATCCTCAAAGTTGGCTCTGAAGTAATTCGAGCCAGATCGATTATTGTGGCAACCGGCTCATCACCAAGCATCCCGCCAATTCCCGGACTTGCCACTGTCCCCTACCTCACCAACGAAACGTTTTTTTCACAACAGTCACTGCCAAAAAGTATCGTGATTATTGGTGGCGGGCCAATCGGCTGCGAACTCGCAGGGGCACTTGCCTCTTTAAAGGTTTTAGTGACACTCATTCAGTCGGCTGATCGGCTGTTGCCACGCGAAACACCAGAAGTGAGTGAGCTGATTGCCACATCGCTCCGTGAAAAGGGCGTCACACTCCTTTTGGGTGCAGAAACGGCATCGGTAGACAAAACGGCCGCTGGCATTGCAGTGAAGGTGAAAGGTAAGCGCCAGGCTATCGAAGCCCAAAAGATCTTGGTTGCGGCCGGCCGTACGCCACGCACCACCGGATTTGGCCTTGAACATATTGGCGTCAAGACAACACAGATGGGCATCGTGACCGACAAGTATCTCCGCACTAACCGAAAACACATCTATGCTGCCGGTGACGTCACAACCAGCCCTAAGTTTACGCACTTAGCAGCCCAACAGGCTGGCTTGGCCGTTCGCAATATCTTGAGCGGTCCGTTTCGAACATCCATTAGTAGCCTTTCCGAGATTCCGGCGATCACGTTCACCGACCCTGAAGTTGCACGAATTGGGCTCGACAGTGTCGCGGCTATTGCTCAAGGGTACATCGTAGAGCGCCTCGACTATATGGAGATCGACAGAGCTATTACTGATAAACAGACCGGTTTTATTGATGTTGCGGTTAACGCCAAGGGATTGATCGTCGGCGCGACGGTCGTCGGTGCACATGCTTCTGAAATTCTTGCACCACTGCTTGTCGCTATGCGCCATAAGGTGCCACTCAGTAAGCTGGCAACGACCATGTTCCCGTATCCAACGCTTGCAAGTGGGGTGAATATACTCGCCAGTCGCTACGCCACCAAAAAAGCGGCCAGTGGAGCCGCCCTTTCGGTTATTCGTCGCTTTTGGAAGTAACTAGGCTTTTGCTGCTGGAGTAGCCGTCGCAGGTTTTGGTCCTGTGGCGAGGCTTGGAGCAGTGCTGGCACTATCTTTCCAGGTAGACTTGTCGGTTGCAAGCCAGATAAACCAGACAATTGGCAGGAAGATTCCCCAAAGGACGAAGCTGCCATCTTTGCCAAGCTTCTTACCAATGTGGTACATCGAAATGTACATAAATACGGCGGTCACGATGCTTAAGAGTCCGACGACAGGGATACCGCTGATGAGAACAAAGAGTGACCAAAATCCCTTTTGGCCACCAATTTCAAGGAGCTTCCATGAATTGTAGACGGGCACCCAGGCTGGCCATTGTGCTAAGCCGGCTTTCTTAAAGATGCGCCCGAGTAGTAGGGCGTAGAGCACATAGACGGCAATACCAAAGATGATTGCGAAAATAAAGAAACCGGCGCCAAGTGCGGCGAAGGCGGCATCATCGCCTGTCGTATTGAATGAAGTTTGATATTCGATCTGTGCGAGTGAGATGAATGTATTCATGCGTTGATTGTAGCACAACGCAGAATTTGCTACCCTAAAGAGAATGAAATCACTCAATGGAAAAGAGCTGGCCGAATATATCGAAGAACGGCAGGCAAGGCAAGTGCGTGCATTGCGTCAAGCATGGAATACGGCGCCGCATCTGGCAATTGTGGTTGTTGGGGGTTCCCCGGTAATTGAGAGCTATGTTCGGATGAAGCAATCATACGGAGAAGAGATCTTGGTTGATGTGTCGGTTATTCGTCCTTCAACGGAAACAGCCAAGGTAACAGTAGAGAAGTTGAATGCTGATCCTCTTGTTCACGGTATTATAGTGCAACTACCACTCCCCTCTCCTGACCTGACTGATGAGATTCTCGCAACAATTGCACCCGAAAAAGATGTGGATGGCCTTGGCCCAAATGCCGTATACACATCGGCAACCGCCACCGCCATCGACTGGCTACTGGCTGGGTATAACGTTGAACTTCGCGGGAAGAAGATTGGCATCGTGGGGCGGGGAAGACTTGTTGGTGCACCACTTGAGAAGCTCTGGGCGTCGGCAGGCTACAACATCTCGGTATTTGACGATGCCACACCTGACTTAGCCACTGCTTTGCGTCCGATGCAGATTATTGTGAGTGGTGCCGGTGTGCCGGAGCTCATTACTGAGCATATGTTACAGCCCGGTGCGGTGGTTGTTGATGCTGGCACAACCAGCGAAGACGGAAAAATTGTCGGCGATGTGGCCCAAAGCGTGCGCACTCGAACCGACATCATTATCACAACCGAGAAAGGTGGCGTGGGTCCACTAACGGTTGCGGCACTGTTTGATAACGTGATTACGGCCGCTCGCGCTACTGTTGATGAAGATGCCTAAGCAAGGTGAAGGGCTTCTTTGACGCGCTGAACGACTTGGCGAGGGGTGAGTTCGGCCTTGACGATGTAGCTGTGAATCCCTAGATCTTTCAGGGATTTTGGTGCTTCTTCTTCACCGAGGTTGGTAAGAATGATGACAGGAACACCTTTGCCCCACTCGTTCTTACGGATTTCAGCCAAGGCTGTCGCACCATCCATTTCGGGCATCTGAAGGTCCATAAGGATAATGTCGGGAGAGAAGTGCTCGACGAGCGCAACGCCTCGTTCACCGTTCGTGGCTAACTGCACATCAAAACCGTCGGTCTCGAACTTCATGCGATACATTTGGCTGATTACGGCATCATCTTCAATAATGGCAATTTTGGTCATGGTTATATCATAGTGTATTTTCTCAAAAATAAACACCGTAAACGGTGGACAAGTTTGCTATATTAGTATAAAATGTCAATTATGTCAAATACACCCATTGACCCCCCGTTTATTGACGGTGAGGCTGCCCTCTTTCGACCCGAGACGATAGCCGAAAAAGGTTTTACGACGAAGCGTATTACGCCCGCAGATAGCGAGCTTTGGTTAAAGATGGGTCAGATGCGCGCCGAAGTATATCTTTCGAGAGGATATATTACAGAAAGTGATATAAACCAGGATGGTGCCGAGTATGACGAATTCGATGAGCATTCTGATCACTTTGTGTCTATGACTGATGAAGGTGAGATTATTGGGACGGTCCGTGTGATAAATCGTGGGGATGGGACGTTAAAACTACCAGCAGAGATAGATTTTGGCGTGGAACTTGGGGAGCGTTCGCAGGAGATTTCTCGCTTGATCCGAGACCCTTCACTCACCCCTGTCGAAGGCGCGCTTGTAAGTCTTGCAATGATGCGCGCCACCCTAAAGGCAACAGTTGGAAGAAGTGACTATATCTACGCCGTCTTAGAGCCTCACCTTGAAAACGAACTGAGTAATCAGATTGGGATTAGCTTGAAGACGATCGCCGGGCCGGTGGCGATGCCGGAATATAATAATACAGTTAACTCGCTTGTCGAGATGACTCCACGCTTGATTACCTCTCAAATTTACGAGCGAGATTTGCGCGTCATAGAGCGTCGGCGAACACAGCCTCGTCTCGCAGAGAAAATCCAAGGACAGATGTTTGCACCATTTTTTGAGAGACACTCTCTTCAGGATGGATTGGGTCGGGTATCTTTAACAGACTTTCGCACGGCAAACCCTGATCAATTTGAACGAAATCTTGGATTCTATAGCAGAGAAGAACAAGAGCGACTTTGGAATTCAACCGTAGCGATTGCCGGTGCTGGTGGGGATGGCGGCGAGCTTGCCATCACCCTCGCCCGAGCTGGAGTTCGGAAGTTTCGTCTTGCCGACCCTGAAGTATTTGAAGTTGAGAACCTTAATCGACAGGCAGGTTCTGGTTACGATGTTGTTGGCCACAATAAAGCTGAAGTAGTCGCTCGATATCTTCGCTCACTCAACGCAGAAGTTGAAGTGTATTCCGAGGGGGTAACTCCTGAAAACGTCAATGAGTTTGTAAAGGGTGCCGATCTGGTTATTGATGAAACAGAGTACACAATGCCGCAACTCGGCGTGATGCTGGCTCGAGCCGCTCGTGAACAAGACTTGCCGGTTTTGATGGCGCTCAATGTTGGCTTTGGGTCATACACGACGTCGTTTGATCCAAAAGGGCAGACGTTTGAAGAATACTTAGGGTTAAAACCGAGCCTTCCAGTTGAAGTGTATTCTGATGAAAATATTTCAATCGGTAAATGGGCGCCTCATATCCCGTCTTACGCCCACATTTCCGTGCTTGGAAAGGTGTTGCGTGGAGAAATCTCAACGCCAACGGTGGTTCAGGGGGTTCATGTTGCCGCTGGTGATGCGGGAACGCAGGCGATCATGCACTTGATTAATCCTGTGCATCATCGCTGGAGTAAAAACATAGCATGGGCACCAATTGGACGATCAGTTGATGCAATTGATGGAACTCGGATTGTACGATCACGACAATTTGAATTTGCTCGAAGTGTTGCTATCGCTTCATTTAAGAGCCGATTTGGCAAAAACGAACCAAAACTCTAACAGCTGAACTGTAGTATAATCACGGCATGAACGTGCTTGCGCTTATTGCTTTTATCACTGTTGAGTTTTTCTTTGTGTTGTTCGCCGTTCTGATCATTAGAAGTGGACTTTCCGAGCGAACGAGCCGCTCTTTCTTGTATTTTTTGATTGCATTTGCGCTCTGGGGTGCAGCAAACTATGCCAGTAACCTCGTGTGGCTTGAATACGATGCCCTGCTGTTCTTGAATAGGTTTCTTTTCTTCGCTTCTGTAATGGGCCTTTTGTGGCTGCTCAACTTCATTGTTCAGATTACTCACCAGAAGCCATCAAGCACCTCTCTCCTGACGGTGTGGCTAGTCACAGTTGCCGGTTCTATTCTTGCCTTTCTCCCGGAAACAGTGACAGGTGTGTTTATCGACGGCTCGGCTGTAGGTGTCGATTTTGGAACTTTGTCTGGTTTTTACTTCGGTGTCGTTGTTTACTTGGCGGCTAGTATCATCTTTAGGCTTATGAAGGGTGTGCGTCAGCGGTCGAGTATTGAGCGCGGTCGAGCAAAAGTGCTATTTGTAAGTATCGGAATTGCGGTGGCAATTCTATTGCTGACAAATGCACTAATCCCGCTCGCCTTTAACAACTTTAGCTTCTCACTCGCTGGGTTATTCGCCGGTATATTCATCATCGGCGGAGTTTCATATGGGATTGTTCGCCATGGCATGTTTGACATCAAACGTGCTGCGGTGCGGAGTGTCGCCTACTCAATGGTACTGCTAACCTTGGCCGCGCTGTATATTGTGCTCGCTTTGGGCATTTCTGCGGTTATTGGAGGGGCTTTGGCTACAAATGAGCAGCTGTTTAGTGGAGTGGTTATTAGCCTAACGCTGGCACTGGTTTTCCAGCCGATTAAGCAGTTTTTTGATAGAGTGACGAACCGTGTATTTTACAAAAGCGATTATCGTAGTGATGTATTCTATGCGAAATTAAATCAGACGCTGGTTTCTACCACCGACCTTCGGAAGCTGCTCGAGAGGACCTCCAATGAGATCGCGACAACCTTAAAATGCGACTACGCTTCTTTCGTCGTACATCTTCAGGATGGGCGACAGATGCAGGCCGGTACAAGCCACTATGCAAAGATTCCCGCTAAAGATAAAACGGCCATTGTCCATGAATTTGAGAAGGAAAGCAGTCGCAAGATTATTCAAACCTCACTCATTGAAAAGAATATTCGACTTAAGCGTTTATTGTTGAGTCACAAGATTGAGCTGGTGATGGCGCTTCGTCAAGGACAGGATGTGATTGGGTTGTTGTGCCTCGGCGAGCATTTGACGTCAGTCTATACACCGCGCGACGTACGGGTCTTGACCACTATTTCGGACGAGCTTGTGATTGCCATTCAAAACGCATTATCAGTGCAGGCATTGACTGAATTGAACGAACATTTGCAGCAGCGTATCGACGCCGCGACAAAAGAACTTCGCGCCAGCAACGCTCAATTGCAAAAGCTTGACGAAGCGAAGGATGAGTTTATCAGCATGGCGAGCCACCAACTCCGTACGCCGTTAACGAGTATTAAAGGATATATCAGTATGCTTGTTGAAGGTGATGTCGGCGCCGTCACCAAAGAGCAGAAGCATCTGCTTGAAGAGGCTTTTGTGAGTAGCGAGCGGATGGTCCGCCTGATTGGCGATTTTTTGAACGTCTCTCGGCTGCAGACAGGTAAGTTTGTGATTGAAAAGAAGCCAGTGAATCTGGCGGCACTGGTGGCGTCTGAAATTGAGGCACTGGAAAGTAATGCGGTGACTCGCAACTTGAAGTTTGTGTATAAACGACCAACCCATTTTCCAGAGCTGATGATCGATGAAAATAAGTTCCAGCAGGTAATCATGAACTTTGCCGACAATGCCATCTACTATTCTAAGGAAGGGTCAAAGATTATGGTCAGTTTGCGCGAAGTGGATGGTCAGGTTGAGTTCAGCGTTAAAGACACGGGCATCGGCGTTCCGGCTGATCAGCAAGACCAATTGTTTAGTAAGTTCTTTCGAGCTTCAAATGCCCGCCAGCAGCGTCCTGATGGCACCGGTGTCGGACTGTTTCTGGCGAAAAAGGTGATTGATGCGCATGGCGGCAGTGTTGTGTTTGAATCAAAAGAAGGCAAGGGAAGTACGTTCGGCTTCCGTCTGCCAATCAAGAAGCTACAGAAGTAAGCTACGCCCCGGCAGCAATGCGGATGAGCTCGGCGATAAGCCAGATGATGGCGAAGACGATGGCCGAAATAATAAGAACTGGTTTGGCAACACGCTTGTTATCATGCCACCATTGCGCCGGTTTTGAGCGATTAACTGCCGTAATACGCGTCACGACAGGCTTTTCAATCGCTGCGTCAACCCCGCGATAGACCTTGTTGCGCTTCTTCTTTTGCTTGTTTGCCATAGTTATTTCAGTATAACAAAAAGAACCCCCGCATTGAAACGGGGGTACTTTGGCCTGAATCACTTCAGAGGTCCTTTTGACGGGACGGGTGAGCGGTCAGACTCTGGTGTTAGACAAGGGCGCGACGTGAAGCAACGTAGTACGCGATGCTTGCAATCAGGGCGCCAAGGCCGACAATGGCAACAATGTTTTCGGTGACACCAGTCTTTGGAAGTTCTGGTGGCAATTCGCTACATTTGCTCAGATCTTTGGTGTGCTTGCTCGCGTCAAAGGCAGATTCATTAATCGTAATGATCTTCTTCGTTGCAAGTTCACAGACACTGATCTTACCTGGTTCACAGGTTTTGTTGACAGTAACGGTTGCGTCGTCTTCTTTGTAGCCAGCGTTCGTGGTGACACGAGCTGTGTTCTTGAGGGTGTTTACACCACAGGCAAGCGCAGCTTGGTCAGCAACTTTGGCGCTGAATTTAAAGTAGAAGTTACCCCGTGGCTGGTATGAACCAGCGTTATATCCGTTAGTAGTGACTCCGTCAAGTGTCGCCTTGTATTGGCCGCCAGTTGTTGCGTTAGCAATCAACGAACTACCAGGAACATAGCTGACGTTTGCTGGGAGAATATCTCGCAGTGAAACGTTATCTTGCTGTGTCGTACCAGTGTTCTGGTAGGTGATTCGGTATTGAATCGTGCTGCCTGGTTGGGTAGCGGTCGTTTCAACCCATGTCTTACCGTCCGTACTTACTTCCTTTTTGAGGGTGAAGTTAGGTTGGTCAACACGGAACTTAAAGGTGACAAATCCTGCGTACTCGTTACAGCCAGGCAGTTGGCCGTTTTGGCTGTCGTAACCGAGGTTGGCGCCAGTCGTAAACAGCGTGTCTGGAAGCTTTTGACCGTTCACGGCACCATTGCTAGTGAACGTTGCAGAGTCAGAAACGTATCGGAGGGCGATGTCGCCGTTGGTAGAGTTCAAGCCGTATGCTTCATCCCAAACAGTCGTTGGGATAGCGTTTGAGGCTGAAATGTTACCCGAGAGCACAGCATTTACGCCAGGCTTCACGACACCAGGAAGCTCCATGCGAAGCTTCGCGTTATGCGCGATTCCTGTTCCGCCTGCGTTCAAGTTCGACGCAGCGTTGTTGTGGTAGTACACAGAAACTGAGTACACTTTTCCTGGGGTAAGAGTAACGTTGTCACCATAGGTGGCACCTGTTACATCTTCTTTGATACGAACGAAGTTTCGTTCGTCGCCAACCTGTGGGTTGTTGGTGATTGAGTTAAAAGTCACTCGTGGGGCTGGGTTTTCGTACGTGTAGGTTGGTCGCTCGGGTCCATAGGCCAAGGCAATTGTTGGAAGAATGATTGCACTTGCAATCACTGCTACAACAGCAGTAAGGCGCTTTGGAAGACGGGCGATGAGAGTCTTAAACTTACTCATTATGATCTCCATTTCTTAATTCATCTCGCAGAATGAATCAAAGTTATATATAAAAAACTAAAAATTAAACATTGTTGCCAGGTTGTTAAACGTCAAAAATCAGATTATTACAATGCGCATGTTCGAGTCGAGAGACTCACACGTGGCACACTCGACGATCAACTGATCGGAGTGTGATGAGTGGATAGGGAGTGGACGGGTCGCAAAGGAGCAACCCGTCCACTCAGGTGGATACGATGGGCGCGGACTAGTCGGGCGGCGGCAGGATCTCGGTGTCACCGTTGGTGCCACCAGGATTCTGGTTTGTCACCGTGTCGTCCACCGTGTCGTTCGCCCTGTTGTCACCACCACTTCCCGCACCAGGTGCGGTCGTTGTCCCCGAGGGGAGTTCCGTGGTGGTGTCACCGGCTCCAGTGCCTCCCGGCACCGGGTTGTCGATGACGTTGCCACTGACATCGCCGTCAGCCTGCTGATCCTCTGAGAGGTCATTGGGCGTCTGCGGGCCAGGGCCGAGCGGAACGGTGCCATCGGGCGCCGTGACGTCGTCGTCGGGATTCTTCGGCTCAAGGCACTCGGTCTCGCGACACGGCGGTTCGACACGCTCACCTGGGTTGGCACAGCCAGCTCGGATGACGATCCCCTCGATGACCTGACAGGTCACAAGGTTGACGGGGTAAAAGAAGATCTCCCCAGGATCGCTTGCGCGGTTACCGAACGACTCAACCTGTCCGTTGACGACGCCGGTGTTACCGACGAATGTCACGGGAGTCAAGAACTTGACTCCCACCCAGCCCAAATCGACGATGCCAGTGATGGCTTCGTTGACCCGAGCGGCGGCGAGCTGAGCACGCGCGTCGTCCGAAGCGAGCCAGGACTCAAGCTCTTCCGAGCTGAGAACCGGCTCATCGCGGTACTGGCCGTCACCCGACTCGAACACCTCGTCACCATCAGCGACGGAGAGGTCGGTCGTGAACTCTCCGGCCAGGAACCCCTGGTCGATGAGGTACGCCGAGACGCATTGCTGCGCGTCGACGCGACGGTCTTCGTCCGACTTCAGCAGGCCCGGAAGCCAGTGAATCAGCGCGAAGATCAACGCTGCGATGAGGCCGAGTGCGAGCAGCGTCCACGCTGCAATCACCCAGCCACGCTGGTTGCTCCTTGCGGGAGCGGTAGTAGTGGTTGTCATGCCTGTGCTCCTCTCCCCGGATGGGGAATCAGTGTGGCGGTTGCCACGGTTCCTGCCCACCGGTTTGGGGACAGCACCGCTGCGTAGTGCGTGACTACGAAGGGGAGCTGTCTCCATGGAAAGAAGCAAAGCGCCTGTATCAGAACATGCGCTGTAATAATCTGACTTGTTAACGACCTCCTCACCTTGATATGGGTCTCACGCCGTATCTGTGAATGATGTTTCTAATCTATCATATAATGCTTAAATTGTCAATGCTTATGTAATAAAACAAAGTAAACACAAGCTTTTTGGCCACCACTGTTCAATTTGGTCGGAGATACCATATCTAGCGTCTTTTTCGGGCCGAAATACGCTATATACAAAAACATTTGACAACACTTGTCAAGAGGCGTATAAACAATCTATTCTCTGTGCGTCGCCAACGACTGCAGTGCATTACCCATCTTTGTCTTACCCAAGACGAAGAGCTGTAAGCAGAGACTGAGAAAAGTGCGGGAGAAACATGCACCCTACCGTCGCTGAGCTGGTCAATGACCTGCTCGCAGAAGAAGCCGTGGAGCTGCCCGGTCGCAACCTCGATGTCGTCGCGTCCCGGTTGGTGCGCAAGTGGTCGAAGGACTACGACGGCATCACCTTCAACGCAGTCCGGCGCGAGCTGGGCAAGGCGAAGGAAGCCGGACGCCTCGTGGAGTGGTCGAAGAACGGCCGCACCCACGGCTTCAGGACGCTCATGAAGGGCGAGTGCCCCCACGACGTCAAGAAGCAGGCCAACGCCGCTGCTCGGGCGCGTCGACAGCACGATCGTCGTCGCAACCCTCGCTACCGCAACGAGCGCAGGGTGAAGACTGTCGTCGTCAGCACGGCGGCCTGATCGCCATGAGCGAGTCGCAGAAGATCGTCATCGAGTACACCCCGATCAAGATCGACCTGGACATCGACTACGCCGTCATGAGCGACACCATTCAGATGGTCGTCGATCAGGGCGCGGAGTACGTCTCGGAGGTGACGGTCGGGATGATCAACCGAGTCGCGGTGCTCATCAGCGAGATGGAGCCGGACCCGACCGACCCCCGTACCACAGCGGACCGGCTCGAAGAGCTGTACGTCTTCGGTCTGTTCATCGTCGGGTTCGTGCCGGCACAGCTGACCACAGTTTCGGCCAAGCTGTGCAAAGCGCGCCACCAGCGGTACGTCGCCCGTCTGGCTGAGCACGCGCGGAAGTTCCGCAGCAACAAGCCGGTGACTGCATGACCCCCGTCACCACCGTCAAGATCGTGCTCGTCACGGGCGCGGATCTCGACAATCCGGCATCCATCAGGACCTCACCCCCATCGATGGAGGCGCCGGCCAACTGACCTTTGAGCGGGTGCGCGACGGAAGAGGCCAAAAGCCAAACCGTCGTGCACCTCGCTCGGGTCATTACCCCTCTGGTCAAGGGGCTCTTTTTTTGCTATACTCTTCGAGTGTCAGCGCGTATGTGTTCACTGCGTGGCTTGATGGTCTCATCGTCTAACGGTTAGGACACCAGGTTTTCATCCTGGCAATCGGAGTTCGATTCTCCGTGAGATCACCAAGCGATTCAGTGAAGCGCGCCGACATCCACCACTTAAACAAGGAGCAATTCATGGGCGTTATCTTTAAGCGAACAAAAATACTGGCAACGATTGGTCCAGCAACACACTCAGAAGAAATGGTACATAAGCTGATTGAAGCGGGAGTGAACGGCTTTCGATTAAACTTTAGCCATGGCGATACCGCACAACGCGAAGAACAAATTCGTTGGATTCGTGATGCCAGTAAAGACATCGGTAAGCCAGTGGCGATTCTTCAAGACTTGCAAGGCCCAAAGATTCGCTTAGGAATGCTTAACGAAAATGTTGAAGTGAAGGCTGGCGACGAAATTGTTCTTGACCACGCGGCTGAACACAATGGCATGACACTGCCAGTGCAATATAACTTAGCCGAGAAGGTTAAAGTTGGGGAACCAATCTACATTTTTGACGGTAAAGTGCGTACCACCGTCATCGACATCCCTTCAGACACCGCAATCAAACTTCGCGTTGAAAACAGTGGAACGCTCATGAGCAAGAAGGGCATCAACTTACCCGACACCGACTTTGGTGGAGACATCCTCACCCCTAAAGACCTCGAAGATATTGAGTATGGTGTTCATCAGGATATTGATTACGTTGCACTGAGTTTTGTACAAAGTGCTGATGATATTCATAACCTTCGCCAGCTACTTGTGGCAGGTGGCTCTCGGGCCCAGATTGTTGCCAAGATTGAAACAAAAGCAGCGGTTCGCGAAGATGTCATGGAAGAAATTGTCAAAGCAACCGACGGCATTATGGTGGCCCGTGGTGACCTCGCGGTTGAGGCTGGTGCTGAGATCGTGCCGATTGTGCAGCGCCGCTTGATTGCATTGTGCCGCAAGCACGGTAAGTTAAGCATTGTCGCCACCCAAATGATGGCAAGCATGGTTGATAATCCTGAGCCAAGTCGCGCCGAAGTAAGCGACGTTGCCAACGCCGTTATTCAGGGCGCCGACTCCGTGATGCTCTCTGATGAAACCGCCAACGGTTCATACCCTCTTGAAACAGTGGCTGCCATGAAGAAGGTGATCCTGTATACCCAAGATAATGCACCGGTTGCCACGATCACCGACTATATGCTGATGAAGAGCGCTCAGCTCGATGCCATTAGCACCGCTGCTGTTCGTTTGGCAGAGCAACTGAAAGCCGCCGCAATTATTGCTGAAACAAAATCTGGTGCGACTGCAGCCACCATTGCCGCCCACCGTCCTAACTTGCCAATTATTAGCGTGACCAGTGAACTCTGGGCAGCACAGCAGTTAGGGCTGAGCTACGCCAACCGCAGCTATGTCCGGCCAGATAGTAGCGAAGCTGGCTTTGATCTTGCCAAGGAATTAAAGCGCGACGGCTTCTTTGGTGATGAACCAGTGACGGTCATTATCGTGAGTGGCCAACAACCAGGAATTATTGGAACAACTGACACAATTAAAGTCCGCGTGCTAGAATAAGAATAACGAACAAACAAGGGGTGGGTGTGGCATACAACTTTCATAAGCGAACAATTCGAGACGTCCCGCTCGACGGTGCAACGGTGCTCGTTCGAGCTGATTACAATGTTCCCTTGAAGAAAGACGGGACTATTAGCGATGATCTTCGGATTCGTGCTAGTCTTCCAACCGTACAGTATCTATTGGATCGTCGTTGCAAAGTAGTGATCATAAGTCACCTTGGTCGCCCTGACGGTCGCGATCTCTCGCAAAGTCTTGCCCCGGTCGCCACTCGGCTCGGTGAGCAGCTCGATATACCAGTGACGTTTGTGGAGGATTGCACCGGCGACGTCACGTATCAGGCGGTGAAGCAAGCTGCACCCGGCTCAATCGTATTACTTGAAAACCTTCGTTACTACACCGAGGAAGAAGCGAATGACGAAGCATTTGCTAAGAAACTGGCCGATGCTGCCCAGGCCCGCTACTTTGTGCAAGATGGTTTTGGTGTGGTGCACCGAGCTCATGCCAGTACCGATGCAATTACTCATTTCATGCCAAGCGTTGCAGGGCTTCTGCTCGAGAAAGAAGTTTCGACGATCTCTGGTGCGATGCAGTCGCCAGAGCGTCCGCTCGTCGCCGTCCTTGGTGGTGCCAAAGTAAGTGACAAAATTAAAGTGATTGAACGATTTGTCTCCGTAGCCGATACGATCGTGATTGGCGGTGCAATGGCGAATACGTTCTTGGCCTACAAAGGGTTTTCGATGGGCAAAAGCCTCGTTGAACCCGATCAGCGCGAGGTACTCGATGCAATTTACGCCGCCGCCGCTGAAAAAGTAGGCGAAGATTCAGTTGATGAGTTTATTCTCTTACCGACTGATTTTGCCGTTGCTACCGGGACTGATGATCCGACCGTACCGCGGAGGGTGGTGTCACGAGAAGCCGTATCCGAAGATATGATGGCGCTTGATATCGGCGATGAGTCGATTGAAACAGCAGTGAGAGTGCTTAATGAAGCCAAGACCGTTATTTGGAATGGCCCACTGGGCTATTCAGAGATAGAAGCGTTTGCGCATGGCTCTGCTCGAGTCGCGCTCGCGTTGGCAACGCACCCTTCAATTACCTCGGTCATTGGCGGTGGTGATACGGCCGACTTTGTTCTGAAATGGGACGGTAATGGGGGAGCAAGCTTTAGCCATGTTTCGACTGGTGGCGGGGCCGGGCTTGACCTCATGGCCGGCAAGCAATTACCTGGGGTAGAAAGTTTGCTCGATGCTACGAAATAAGCTACACTTAGCAGCAAAGCATAAGCGGTATTACTATGGCGAGAGATAAAAAACTGATTATAGGCAACTGGAAGATGAACCTCGGGGTCCACGAGTCTAGTTTGTATGTCCATAAGCTTGAGAAGTTAGTAAAGGTGCACCGTAGCGTCGAAGTGGTGCTGGCGCCAACCATGCTTGCATTGCAAACACTTAGTGTCCAGGTACAGTATCGTCAGTTCAAACTTGCTGCTCAAAACTTTTATTGGCGTGACCACGGGGCCTTTACCGGTGAAGTCTCTGCCTCTCAGCTTCGCGGTATTGTGCAATATGGTTTGGTAGGGCACTCTGAACGTCGTCATGTGTTTCATGAATCAGATAAGGACACTCGTGCAAAGGTGCAAGCAGCGATACGTAACCAAATTCGGCCCGTGTTGTGTGTTGGTGAAACTGCGAGCGAAAGAGCTGCGGGGGAGACTCAAGATATTATTCATGACCAACTCATTGGTGGTTTGGCAAACATTACGAGCGAAGAGCTTGAAACGATCGTGATTGCGTATGAACCGGTTTGGGCTATTGGGACTGGTAACAACGCAACACCGGCCGACGTCGTATCAGCGGTACGTTCGATTCGAAGTCAGCTCAAGCATCTGTATGGTGCCCGTGCTGCCGGAGAAGTACAAGTGCTTTATGGAGGCAGCGTTACTGAACAGAGTGCCGCGGACTACCTAGCCATTGATGAAGTGGACGGACTATTGATTGGCGGGGCCAGCCTTGATGCCAATGCCTTTGCTAACATTGTTGAAAAAGCCCATGCCAGTGTGAAGCGAAATAAGGAGAACGACTGATGAACGATATAGATTTTGACGAACTCGACCGAGCGGTAAGTTCAACCTTAGCGCCCACACCTGAACCTGCGTCAGATCCTGTCGCTGCAGCGCCTTCGGTGCCAGTGGCTGCCTCTGCGACACCCACCTCACCGGCAGCACGACGTGGCGGTCGCTTTATGGATGTGGTGCACCCTTCTTCTGATATGAAGAACGTCTCGTCGGTACCTGTGCGGCCTGTTGCTGCCCCCGTCGTGAGTGAGCCTTCGGTTGACGTTCCGTTACCGACACCCGTAGCTGCTTCCATCTCTGATTGGCCAGATCCAATTGAGTCACCATTCCTAGCCGATGCCAAAGTAGAAAAACGTCCACTTGGCGGCGAGCAGCCAACAGCTGAGACTCCTACAGAGGCCGTGGTTCCTGAAGAAGCACTTGAGGCAGAGATTATCCCAACGGCTACTGAACCAACCGCGCCTGAAGCAGTGGTACCTGTCTCACTTGATGAAACAACGACCGAGCCTGAAGCAACACCTGCGCTAGAACCAGAATCTGAACCAGAGCCAGAACCAGAACCAGAACCAGAGCCTGCGGTTGCTCCTCATGTCACCGAAACGGCCGAAGCTACTCCAGTGTCACCGTCTGAGACCGGTCCAACGTCTATACACCAGCAATATACCGAGACTGCCTCATCAGCCGAGCCGTCTCGTCCTATCTTTGATACAGAAGCCTACCATCAGCCCCTTGCCCATCCTGAAAAGAAAAAGTCAGGCATCTTCGTTGTCCTTTGGATAATTGGCTTGATTATCCTCGGCGCTGGTCTCGGCGCGGTCATGTATTTCTACGTATTACCACTGCTTTAACCTAGAATTCATCTTCTCTTGCCACTATAATAGAGATAATGAATGTTCTTGAGGGGTTAAATCCAGCGCAAGCTGAAGCGGTCCAGGTCACCACTGGCCCGCTCTTACTTTTGGCGGGTGCCGGCAGCGGTAAAACAAAAACGGTCACTCACCGGATTGCGCACCTCATTGCTCATGAGCAGGTCTGGCCAAGTCAGATTTTGGCGGTCACGTTTACAAATAAGGCGGCAAAAGAAATGCGTGAGCGACTGGGCCGTCTTATTGGCGAAGACGGTGAGCGCCGGGATTTTATGCCGTGGATGGGGACATTCCACAGTATTTGTGTGCGGCTGCTCCGGATGGACGGGGCGGCTATTGGAGTGACTCGAAACTTTGTGATCTATGATGAAGACGATCGACAATCATTAGTGAAGCAAGCGATGAAGCAGCTCGCGATCGGCGACCGTGACATCAAGGCTTCACAAGTTAGCAGCGCTATTTCACAAGCAAAGAACAATTTGCAAACGCCCGAAGAGCTGGCTGCATCGGCACACTATCCATTTCAAAAAGCGGTGGCTCAGATTTTTGTCCGGTATGAAGAAATGCGCAAAGCCGCTGGAGCACTTGATTTTGACGACTTACTGATCGAAGGAGTCCGTTTGATTCGTGATAGTAAAGAAGTGCGCGACAAATGGCGCACTCACTTCAAACACATTTTTATCGACGAGTATCAGGATACCAACGCCGCTCAGTATCAGCTTGTGAAATTACTCGTCAACGATCAGCAGAATATCTGTGTAGTGGGTGATGACTGGCAATCAATTTATAGCTGGCGGGGAGCTGACTTCACCAATATTCTTAACTTTGAGCGTGATTTTCCTGGTGCGAAAGTGGTGAAGTTGGAACAGAATTACCGCAGTACGGGCAACATCCTCGAGGCTGCTCACAACGTGATTTCGAAGAATACACAGCGAACCGATAAGAAGCTGTGGACTGCCGAAGGTCCTGGCTCACCGGTGCAGGTGCATGGAGCCTACGACGAAGCCGAAGAGGCGAGGATGGTCGCTGAGCGAATTGCTGCGCAGGTGATGATTGCGGCACGAAAGTATAGTGACTTCGCTATTCTGTATCGTACGAATGCTCTGAGTTATACACTTGAGCGCGCCTTTTTGCAGCTCCGTGTTCCTTACCAAATCGTCGGTGGTGTTCGATTCTACGACCGCAAGGAAGTGAAGGATGTTATCGCCTATCTGCGCCTGTTGTATCAACCAAACGATCGTATGAGCTTTACGCGCATCGCAAATGTTCCTGGTCGAGGAGTGGGGGCAACCAGTCTTGAGAAATTCCTCAACTGGCAATCGAACAGCGGGCTCGACATTATTACTGCACTGGAACGGAGTGGCCAAGAAGGAATTATTTCAGGAAAAGCAAAGCAGTCACTTGGAGCGCTAGGGGCAATCCTTCGAAAGCTCCAGGAACAGGTCGAAGAACTCACGCCGACCGAACTCATTGAACGACTGCTAAAAGCAACGGGGTATCGTGAGTATATTCAAGACGGCACACCGCAAGCTGAAGACCGCGAAGCAAACCTAGGTTCACTTCTTTCGGACGCCCAGAATTACGCCGCGCTACCCGATTTCCTCGAAGAAGTTGCCTTGATGTCTTCAGTTGATACGATGGGTGATGGACAAAAAGTGACGCTGATGACGCTGCATGCCGCAAAGGGGCTAGAATTCCCGGTTGTCTTTATTGTTGGGATGGAAGAGGGGATTTTGCCACATGCCCGCGTGTTTGAATCGGGGCCTGCTGAGCTCGAAGAGGAGCGCCGTCTCTGTTACGTGGGTATGACTCGTGCTCGCCAGGAGTTGCACATCAGCTATGCCTATAGCCGGCTGCAATTTGGCCAGCGCAGCTATAATCCGGCTTCTCGATTTATTACCGACATGGGTGATCAAATTGCCGCGACCATGCCCGATGCGCCGCAGATGATGGGCTTCACTCCTGATGAGCCATTTTACAGTGAAGAGCTTGGCTTTGATATTGGCGATTTGGTGTACTCTTCCGTGTTTGGTGACGGCGAGATCATAGATATCGATGGCATGGCGGTCACGGTTGCGTTTCGAAGCGGGCAGACGAAGAAATTAAACGCCGAATATGCCCGACTTGAAAAGCGCTAGCGTGCTATACTAAATAAGATACACGATAGGGGTGTCAGACATCATTTATGAAGCTCATTATTCGTAACACCACCACTGTTTGGAGCGTGAGTATTGCACTCGCGCTACTTGTGTTTGGACTAATTGTTGCGTTTCTTTTTATTCGACCAGCCGCTGCTCAATCAACGGCTAACCCGGGCGAAGGTCGACTCGTAACCATCCATGATCGAGGCCAAGAAGTAGTAGTTGTGACGTTTGGCGCAACGGTTGAGGATGTCTTGAAAGAGGCGGAAATTGCCATAGATGTTCATGACCTCGTTGAGCCAGCATTAACCGAACCACTCGTGGCTGCAGAGTATAACGTGAATATCTACCGTGCACGACCTGTTACTGTTGTCGACGGCCAGCAGAAAACAAAACTTATATCCGCATATCAAACAGCGAGTCAGATTGCAGAAGCGGCTGGCGTGAAATTGTATCCAGAAGACACAGCGACCATGCAGCGTTCGAACGACTTTTTAACAGACGGTGCCGGGCTACATGCGGTGATCGACCGTGCAACGCCAATTAAGTTTGAGTTGTATGGAGCCACCTCAGAGAGTCGCACCCAGGCAGAAACGGTGGGCGATATGCTGATTGAAAAGGGGATCGTGCTCGGTGATGCTGGCCGCGTTTCTCCGGCCGAAGCGACACCAATTACCGAAGGGATGAGTGTGCGTGTGTGGCGTGAGGGAAAGCAGACTGTCACAATTGAGGAAGCCGTTCCTTTCGAGGTTCAGCAAATTAAAGACGCCGACCGAACCGTCGATTTTAAAGAAATTCGCACCGCTGGTCAAAATGGTGTGCGCAGTGCAACCTACGAAATTGAGATTAATGGTGGCGTTGAGGTGTCACGAGTAGAGATTGCCAGTCTTTTAGTCACTCCCGCGCAAACTCAAGTTGAGGTCGTTGGAACAAAGCCAATCTTTGTGCCGTATACCGGCGGGGGAACAAAAACGGAGTGGCTGGCAGCATCAAATATTCCGCAGGAGAGCTGGGGATATGCAGACTTTATGGTGCAGCGTGAAAGTGGATGGCGGCCCGATGCGATCAACCGAACCTCTGGGGCGTGTGGCCTTGCGCAAGCATTGCCATGTTCGAAGATTCCTGGCCAATGGAACGACCCAGTGAATGCACTGAACTGGATGAACGGCTACGTGAATGGCCGTTACGGCGGCTGGGCGCAAGCGTATGATTTTTGGCTAAAAAATAAGTGGTACTAGAGTGGCCGGTCCAAAAAAATCACTCGGGCAACACTGGCTGACTGATCGGGTGATTCTTGCAGCGATTGCCGATGCAGCCGAACTTACCGAGCAGGATACGGTGCTTGAAATAGGACCCGGGCTTGGTACCTTGACCAGTGAGCTACTTCGACGAGCGGGCAGTGTGATCGCGGTCGAGCTTGACGATGAGTTGGCGCGGAAGTTGCCCGCTCAATTCCCTGGAACACACCTTCAGGTGGTGAATCAAGACATTTTAACCTTTGATCTCGAACAGCTGCCCGCAGACTACGTTGTGGTCGCCAATGTGCCCTATTACATCACCGCAAAGATAGTTCAGTATTTGCTGAACGCCGAGAATACACCAAAGCGGATTGTCTTGTTGGTACAGAAAGAAGTCGCCGAGCGTCTCGCCGCACAGCCAGGAGATATGAGTATCTTAGCCCTTAGTGCCCAGGCCTATGCCGAGGTATCGCTTGATATCCGTGTGCCGGCCATCTTCTTTACTCCGCCGCCAAAAGTTGAAAGTCAGGTTGTGGTATTGAAGCGGCGTCTTGAGCCACTCATCTCGACGAGTGAAGAGCGGGCCTTCTTTCGCCTGGTGAAAGCTGGGTTTTCGGCTAAGCGTAAAAAGCTCCGGAGCAGCTTATCTGCTGGTTTGAATCGCTCCAAAGACGAGATTGATCATCTCCTCGGATCCGTCGGTATTGATAGTAATCGGCGAGCAGAAGACCTTTCGATTGAAGACTGGAAGAAGATTCTGCAAATTGTGACCCCATAGCGCTTATGCTACACTAGCAGCATATGACTCAGCGCCTCTTTCATCGCGGATTTACTATTGTCGAACTACTGATTGTCGTTGTTGTGATTGGAGTTTTGGCGACGGTCGGAGTTCTTTCATATGCTGGAATAACTCAGCGAGCCACTGATAATGCAGTGTTGTCTGACGTTGAAACCCTAAAAACGCTACAAACAGAATACTCACTAAAGAATCAAGCAGGCGGACGGATATGGTACTCAGGAAATGGAATCGATCCCGAGCTTGAATTTACTCCCTCACAGGGTAATGTAGTTGATATTGTGTCTGATGGCGTCGACTTTTGTATTCGCGTCTATAATCCGGGTGCTGCTACGTATCCTACGCTCACACTTTCAGCAACCGCAGAGTCAACAGTGTCCTCTTGTACAACCCTTGGTCCTTCAGATGACGCACTCGCCGACAGTTGACAGGTACCCCCTGTTCTATCTTCATTGCGCAATCTGTTACAATGATCAGTAATGGAAGCAAAAAAACTCTACATCACGACCGCCATTCCGTATGTGAACGGCACGCCACACATTGGTAATGCCCTCGACTATCTTTTGGCTGATATTTGGGCGCGCTACCAAACGCAAAATGGACATCAGGTGCGTTATCAGGTTGGTACTGACGAGCATGGTAATAAAATTGCTGCTAAGGCAGCCGAGTTAGGCATTGCTCCTCAAGCCTATACCGACCAGCAGTATGTTCACTTCAAAAACTTGATGGAAAAAGTGGGTGCGAGCTCGACCGACTTTATTCGTACGACCGATGCTCACCATGTAGCGTCAGTCCAGTATT
The DNA here is from genome assembly GCA_002422915.1 of Candidatus Saccharibacteria bacterium UBA6175. Classification (GTDB taxonomy): domain Bacteria; phylum Patescibacteriota; class Saccharimonadia; order Saccharimonadales; family Saccharimonadaceae; genus Microsaccharimonas. The sequence continues at coordinate 307,033 of DITV01000004.1, forward strand.
TGTGGCAGGTGCTTCAGCCGCATATCTACAAGGACATCTACGAGGGTTGGTATTGTATAGGTCACGAAGCCTTCTTTACTGACAAGGAGGTCCAGGAAATGGCCGGTGTGTGCCCGGATCACCAGAAGCCGTTTGAGCACGTCAAAGAAGAAAACTACTTCCTGCGTTGTAGCGATTTCACTGAACAAATTCGCACCGCTATTAACGATGGGACGATGGAGATCTATCCCGACTTCCGTAAGAAAGAATTCCTTGAACTGATTAAAGACGGCTTGGCTGATGTGAGTATTTCTCGCCCACGCAAGAGCCTGAGCTGGGGGATTCCTGTTCCGAATGACCCCGACCAAATTATGTACGTGTGGTTGGACGCACTCTCTAACTACATCACGGTACTTGGCTACCCTGATAATCCCGACTGGCAAAACTACTGGCCGGCTGACGTAATGGTCATAGGCAAAGACATCCTGCGTTTCCATGCGGGTATTTGGCCGGCCATGCTTCTTGGTGCTGGCTTAGCGTTGCCGAAGAAACTCTTAGTGCACGGCTTTATTAATGTTGACGGTGCCAAGATTAGTAAATCGGTCGGTAACACCATCGACCCAGTTGAAGTTATCGACAATTACGGCCTTGACGCCTTCCGCTACTATTTCTCACGACACGTCCCGACACTTGAAGACGCAGATTTCACTTGGGAGAAGTTTGAAAATGCCTACAATAACGAACTTGGGAACGACCTTGGGAATTTGCTTTCACGTGTTTCGAGCATGATCACAAAGTACCAGGCGGGAGTGATTGGTGAGTCGGCCCAAACCGAACACGATATGTCGCAGTATCACGACTCGATGAATTCGTTGCAATTTAACCGCGCCATCGATGAGGTATGGAACATGGTCCGAAGCCTCAACCAGTACATCGATAATGTCAAACCGTGGGAAGTTGCTAAGGGGATCGGCAAAGACCCCGAGGCTGAAGCGCACCTTTCTGAAATTTTGGCGCATTGTGCTGGTGCGTTGCTCCAAATTGGCGACTTGTTGGTGCCGTTCTTGCCAACAACTGCGACGGCGATTCATGCCCAGTTTGATAGCGGTGTCGTCAAGCCTCTCGACGGCGTGCTATTCCCGAAGAAGTACATTCACACTCCCGACCCACACGCGGCGAAGTAATATGTTTGTCGATACCCACTGCCACATTCACGAACACGATTTTCCGCTTGAAATCAGCGGGGTGTTCGAGCGAGCCGCTTCGGCTGGTGTTGATACGTACGTCTGCGTTGGGACGAGCATTGACAGTAGCGCCCAGGCGATTGCGTTTGCCGATCAGCACCCCCGTTCACATGCGGTCATCGGCGTGCACCCTCATGATACGAAAGATGGCTATGACATTAAGCAGCTTGTCGGAACATCTGAAAAGATCATCGCTGTCGGGGAAATCGGCCTCGATTATTTCTACGAACATAGTTCAAAAGAAGTGCAGAAAGAAGCACTCGAAGCCCAGCTTGACATTGCGCAGGCCGAGAATCTCCCGGTTATCTTCCATGTTCGTGATGCGTTTGATGATTTTTGGCCAATTCTTGACCAATACGAAGGGATTACTGGAATCCTGCACAGTTTTACCGACTCTGAAGCACACATGTATGAAGCCATCCGGCGCGGCCTCTATATTGGCGTCAATGGCATTTCTACGTTTACCAAAGACCCGGTACAACAGGCCATGTTTGACGCCATCCCACTCGATCGCTTGGTGTTTGAAACAGATGCACCCTTCTTGACGCCACACCCTTTTCGTGGTAAAGTAAATGAGCCCGCATTTGTGCGCGACATTGCCGCGTACCACGCTGCTCGACGAGGCATTAGCCTTGAAGAATGTGCCCGCGTGACTACCGCGAATGCCCGCGCTGCACTGCGCATCTAACAGAGAGTTTTTATGGCGAACGACGAGTATCAAGTACCAGCTTCTATTTCTTTTGAGCAACGGCCGCAGAGTGCGGAGTTTGCTGAGGTACCTGTTGACATCCCCGAAACGTTCCGAGGAAGTAAGTACATTGAGGCGAAGAAGAAGGCGGCCGAAATTCAACGGTGGCGCGCTTCAGCTGACGAAACAGTCATACCGCGTCGTCTGACGAGACGTGCACTTGACGGCATCGTAAAACGAATGGACGCTTTTCTTTCGACTGATCTAACCAAGCCGCTGATGGACCGCCTTATCAACACCGAAAGCCACATTGGCGGATCGTTATTTCCACTGCAAGACGGAATTATTTCACAAAGGTTTTGGCTTGACGTGCCTCATGAGGCCGATGCCGATGATTGGTTTTACGAGTGTACCGATGCACAGGGATCGATGAGTGCACACTACATCGTTCGGCGAGATGGCAGTGAAAAGCTATCGAACGGCCGACCTGTCCCATTCGTACGGGGTGATGGCTATGACGAAGAGGCGGCTTTGCTACGACGAATTGATGAGTACCATCAGGCAGTCGAAGAATTCTACGCCGCCTAACTGCTATAATGGAAAGAGTGAATCAGTCTTCAATGTATTTTGACTATGCCGCCGCCACGCCACTTGACCGCCGCGTGCTCTCTGCGATGCAGCCATATTTCACTGAGCTTTTTTATAACCCATCCGCACCCTACGCCCCTGCAATCGAAGTCCGCCGCGACTACACGGCTGCAAAAAGCACAATCGCCCAGGCAATTGGTGCAAAGCCCGACGAACTTATTATGACGGCGGGGGCAACTGAATCGATTAACCTGGCCTTCGAAAGTGCGACTGGCCATAGCGTCGTGACGGCGATTGAACACCACGCCGTGTTGGCGGCGGCCTCTCGTCGTGCACATACAATCGTCCCTGTTAATGAAAAAGGACAGGTGTCTCCCGACGACATTCGTGCGGCGATTACTGACGACACAACGATTGTCAGCGTCGCACTCGCTAACAATGAACTTGGCACGATTCAACCAATCCGCGATATTGCTGAAGCCGTGAAGCAGGCTCGAACCGAGCGCCTGGCTCGCGGCAATCATACGCCGCTTTACCTGCATAGCGATGCATCGCAGGGCGTTGGCCAGCTTGATGTCTCGGTTTCACGCCTCGGCGTAGATCTCCTGACGCTGAATGCGGCAAAGATGTACGGACCGAAGCAAGTGGGCTTGCTATGGGCATCATCACATGTCCGGTTGTCACCACAGATTGTCGGTGGGGGGCAAGAGCGAGGTCTGCGAAGTGGGACTGAAAACGTTGCCGGGGTGATCGGCTTTGCAAAGGCGATTGAGCTCGTCGTCACTCATCGAAAGCATGAAACTCAACGTCTTTCGAAGCTGCGCGATGCGCTTGAAGCGCGATTGTCCGAAGCATTCCCTGAAGCTGTATTGTCGGGGCACCGAAAGCACCGACTAGCGAGCCATCTTCACATCTCGTTTCCTGGTCTCGATGCGGAGCGGATTCTTTTTGCGCTCGAGTCACGGGGTGTGTATGTTGCGACTGGCAGTGCCTGTGCTGCAAACAAGGGGACTCGTTCACACGTATTGGGAGCGATTGGCATGGCTGACGAGGTCGCCGATGGCAGTCTGCGCCTCACGCTTGGACACTTGAATGACGACGCATCGGTTGTGGCTGCGGCCGACATCATCATTGAGGAAGTGCGGCGTGAAGCAGAGCGGGTACAACCATGAAATTCTTAGTCATCATCCCTGTCGTGTTCGCACTTTTAATTATTTCTCTTTCACTTTTCTTGCAACCAAACGATTTTATCGGTTGTGAAAAAACTCCAGCAGCAACTGGGGCTCGGTGCACCAAGGCGGATGCAATCGTCGTCGTCAGCGGGGGAGACACCACTGCTCGAACAGCCGAAGGTATCTCCCTTTATAAAGCTGGCTGGGCCGACCAGTTGATTTTTTCTGGTGCCGCCAAGGACACCAATGGTCCGAGTAATGCTCAAGTCATGCGCTCTCAGGCGCTCGCGAGCGGTGTTCCTGCGGAGGCGATTTTAATCGAAGACCTTTCAGTTAACACACAGCAAAACGCTGCAAATACCCAGGAAATCCTTGCGTCAAACAATTTTAATGAAGTGATTCTTGTGACGTCTGGCTATCATCAAAAGCGAGCCAGTCTTGAATTTGAAAAACGAGCGGAGGGTGTTCGTGTCTTAAACCATCCACTCTTGAACGACAGAGATTGGTCGGGCTGGTGGTGGTTGACGCCGCGAGGATGGTGGCTGACTGTCGGCGAAGTGGTGAAGATTGGTGTCTTTTATGCGGGAGGTACCTCGGAGTGAGTGTCGTCTATGTGGGGATGAGTGGTGGTGTCGACTCTAGTCTGACGGCCGCACTCTTAAAAGAACAGGGGCATACCGTTGTTGGTGTGTACATGAAGAACTGGACAAAAGACCTACCCGGCATGAAGTGCCCGTGGGCAGAAGACCTCGCTGATGCGAAGCGGGTAGCTGTACAGCTGGGCATTGATTTTAAAGTTTTCGATTTTGAAACCGAGTACAAACAAAAAGTGGTCGACTATATGATCCAAGAGTACCGCTTGGGTCGCACACCAAATCCAGATATTATGTGCAACCAAGAAGTGAAGTTCAAACTGTTTCTTGAGGCTGCTCTTGAAGACGGAGCGGATATGATCGCGACAGGACATTACGCCCGTGTTGAAGATGGGCAGCTGAAAATGGCTGAAGATAGTACCAAAGATCAGACGTACTTTTTATACCGTGTGACCAAAGCGGCGCTTGAAAAAACACTCTTCCCACTTGGCGAGCATAAAAAAAGTGACGTCCGTACTATGGCCGCAGAGCGGGGCCTTTACACCGCTACCAAAAAGGATAGCCAGGGCATCTGTTTTGTGGGCCAAATTGGTATTCGTGAATTTCTGTCGGAATATGTTGAACAGACGGCCGGGCCTATCATCGACACACAAACCGGCTTAACACTCGGTCAGCATGATGGGGCAATCTTCTACACCCTTGGCCAGCGCCACGGGCTCGATATCGGCGGCGGCCTCCCATACTATGTCGTCGGTAAGGATATGGACAAGAATGAGGTGTGCGTGACCACTAACCTAAACGATAGCCAGCTATGGCAAACAACAATTCGCTTAGGAGGTGTTCATTGGATTGATAGTCCGCCCGAACCGGGTGAGTATCACGTGCGTGTTCGTCATCGTGGCACCCTCGTAAAAGCAACGATTTCATTTGAAGACAATAATGTCCGCCTTGATGTTACCCAGCCAGAGCGAGCAGTGACTGCCGGCCAATCAATCGTGATATACGATGGCCCTGTGTGTCTTGGCGGGGGCATTGTCCAGCCACTATAGAACCCTACGCTTGAGCCATAAGAGGTTTCAGCGTACACTGATGATATGAAACGACTACGGGCATCGTCGGACGGCTTTACTATCCTCGAAGTACTTATTACGATCGTGGTAATTGGCATTCTTTCTACACTCACATTCGTTGCGTATAACGGCATTCAGCAACGTTCTCGAGATTCCACTCGCGATAGTGATATCGCGCTTATTAAGATTGCGCTTGAAAAGTTTAATGCCGAAAACAGTCAGTACCCATCTGTTTGTGCAGGAGGGGACAACAACGACTGTTCGGTTACGAACTTAGCGACAGCATTAAAACCGTACCTGGCGACGATGCCACAAGATCCAACCTACGCCGGTAACCCAAACGCCGATTACCGCTACATACGCGGAGGAACGAGTGGTAATGCGTATGGTCTTCGAGTTACTTATGAAGCAAAAGAACAGTGTAAGACGGGCATTCGTGTTGAAACAGGCTGGTGGGACGCCGGTCTTCCGGACTGTCAGCTTTCAGAAGGTGTTGTGGCGATTGCCCCGACTATTACAAACACAACGCTCCAGCTCGGGTACGTTAACTTCCCGTACCCCTATGTGACAAACCCCCAGGGTGATGATGAAGCCGTGTTTGTCACCGGGACACAGCCGGTATCCTTTAGTATCACGTCTGGTGCCCTCCCTGCCGGGGTGACCCTCGATGCGACAACCGGTCTTTTGAGTGGGACGCCGACGGTATCCGGAACATTTAACTTTACTGCACAGGCGACAAATTCAGCAGGAAGTGACACCCAAGCGTACACGTTGACAATATCTGGCGTGAGTCCACCATAGTTTTCTCTCTGTAAAACAGTTGAAAACACTGGTACAATAGGGCTATATGAACGCCCAAGACATCCGCAATTCGTACCTCGAGTTCTTTAAGACTCGACAACACGCCATTATTCCACGTGCCAAACTTATTCCGTATAACGACCCCACCACACTCTTTACAGGGAGTGGGATGCAGCCGTTGCTGCCGTACTTGCTTGGGGAATCTCACCCAGACGGTGTTCGGCTTGTCGACAGCCAAACCTGTCTTCGTGCTCAAGACATTGAAGACGTGGGCGACAACCGTCACACGACCTTCTTCGAAATGCTCGGTAACTGGAGCCTCGGCGACTACTTTAAAGAACAGCAAATTCGCTGGTTCTTTGAATTTTTAGTTGATGTCGTTGGACTCGATCCGAATAAGATTTACGTGACCGCATTTATTGGTGACGAAACGCATGGGATTCCGCGTGACGATGAGGCGGCCCAGATTTGGCAAAAGATTTTTGAGGAGCGTGGCATCGAGGCTCAGATTGTTGAAATGGGCAGTCAAAAAGACGGCGACGAGCGCGGTATTAAGCCGGGTGAGCGTATTTTCTTGTATGATGACGGTGAAAACTGGTGGTCACGAGGCGGGGGGCTCGATAAGACGCCAATTGGTGATCCGTGTGGCCCAGACAGCGAGGTCTTCTATGACTTTGGTGAGCAAAATCATAGCGAAGGGTACGGGTTAGCCCACCCAGCGAGCGACAGTGGACGATTTATGGAGATCGGTAATCAGGTCTTTATGCAGTACCGTCGACTAGAAGACGGGAGCTTTGAGCCACTGCAAAACAAGAACGTCGACTTTGGTGGTGGCCTCGAACGAATCGCCGCCGCCGCAATCAACAGCCCTGATGTCTTCAAGATTAGTATCCTGTGGCCTATCATTGAAACGCTCCAGAAACTTTCAGGCAAGAGTTATGAATCGCATACCGTGAGTATGCGTGTGATTGCCGATCACCTTCGAGCCGCCACCTTCCTGGCTGTTGATGATGTGAAGCCATCGAATAAGGAACAAGGCTACGTGATGCGCCGCTTAATTCGTCGTGCCGTTCGCTTTGCCTTTGACCTTGGCATAGAGCAGAACTTTATGGAGGCAGTTGTGCCGGTTATCGCCGACATGTACGCTGCCGACTATCCGGAAGTCGCTGCTGCACGTGATGAAGTGATCGCCGTACTGGTCAAAGAAGAGAAGACTTTCCGTCAAACATTGCGAAAAGGCTTGAACGAGCTTGTGAAGCGAAAAGACGGTGGCCTCACTGGTGCTGAAATCTTTACGTTGTATGACACCTATGGGTTCCCGGTTGAGCTGTCGACCGAAGAAGCCTTCAAGCAGGAAATTAGCCTAAGTGACACGTGGCGCGAAGAGTTTGACGCCCAAATGGCCGAACAGCGCGCTCGTTCACAGACTGCTGCCAAGGGAACCTTTAAGGGCGGCCTTGGTGGGCAGACACTTCAACACAAGAAATATCACACAGCGACTCACTTGATGTATGCAGCGCTTCGTCAGGTGCTTGGAGACCATGTGGTTCAACACGGTTCGAACATTACTGAAGAACGGCTGCGTTTCGACTTCTCACACCCAGAGAAAGTAACGGCTGAACAACTGCAGCAAGTTGAGGACATTGTAAACGCTGAGATTTCAAAAGACCTTAAAGTGAGCTACGCCGAATACCCAACCAAAGTCGCACGTGAAGAAATGGGTGCGCTCGGCCAGTTTGGTGATCGTTACGGCGAAACGGTGAAGGTCTACAAAATGATCGCCGATGATGCAGAGAAACCATTTAGTTTTGAAATTTGTGGTGGCCCTCACGTCGACCACACGCTCGAACTCACAGAGCCAGATGGCAAAAAGTTCAAGATTGTGAAAGAAGAGTCATCAAGCGCCGGGATTCGGCGGATTAAAGCCGTCCTCGTCTAGGCTATGAAATCCTAATGGCGTTGCTGTCTGGTTGCTTTATTTTTGCTAGGTTTTTTAGCACGGCGTCCGAGAATCGACTATACCGTACATCTTGAAAACGCCGTATCTCTTCATCGTATAGTGCCTGCTTTTCTTCTTCGGTGTATTCAGTCCCGTTAATAGTGACACTCAGTTTCATCTGAGGCCTCCCTCTTTTGGATATATATGATATTTTTGTTTCGAGGGAACCTTGGCCGAGCGGTTGCTTTGCGGATACTTCAAAGACTCTTCCCATGAGCCTATTGTATCTTTTGTTTGACCCGCGGTTCTTTTTGTTGACGGCCGTTTCTCCAAGTCTAAACTCAATCTCGCCATGATCAGGGTGTGTGATTTCAGAAAGTATTAAATTTCTGTCAATTAGTAGTTTGGGACTGAGCGTCGATATCTCTTTAAGGGTCTGATCGAATGGAGGGGCACTGTCGCTTTTACTGTAACCAAGAGGTGTGTGAGCACGAATATCCTCAACTATGTCTTGAAATGCTAGTTGATCGACCGGATGTGTCATAACGGTGTTATCTGGATTCCGTGCGTCGTTTGTCTTTGATACTCCCGCAAAAAACATATCATCATGCGAAACAAGCCTGCCCGTAACAAGCCCACCTATTTTGAACAGTGTAATATCACTTCTACTAAGAATTCTCTCACGGTCGAATACGTGTGTCACTGTTGAGAGACTTAACGCGTCAAAAAGGTGTGACTCCAGTGCTGAAACATATGCACGACTGGCGATAATTGAGCTGCTGTTTAGGGGAATACGGCTGCTCATAGTTGCTGTTTCACTAAAGCCGCGCAAGGCGAGGGCTTGATGAATCTCAGGTTCTACTACACGTCGAAGTTGAGCACCGATGTCTTCATCAGAAATTCTTAGCCCACGCTCCCAGATTGGTTGGGACTCGTTCATAATCTAATATTATACCACAAACAGACGCTCTCATCAACAAAGGTGGCCCCGCCCCTCTCTTTGGTATATAATGGAAGCACTTATGGTTTTTAATAAAAAAGCTAAAAATAAACAAAAGCGAGCGAGCGGGGACCTGATCGTCGCCCTTGATATTGGAACCGAATTCGTGAAGGCATTAATTGCTGAGCGAAAAGGCGAAGAGCTTGAGATCATCGGTGTGGGTAGAGCACGCCAAGAGGTGAGTGACATGCATTCTGGCGCAATTGCCGACATCGCTGGTGTGGTGCGCAACTGTGAACTAGCACTGTCTGATGCTGAGGAACAAGCAGGCATCCAAGCGAAGCAGGTGGTTATCGGCATTGCCGGTGAACTGGTCAAAGGGGTGACCGACACTATCCGCTACCGACGCCCGCAACCAGATCGCCCCCTTGATAGCAACGAGATGGAGTTCATTATTGAAAAAGTGCAAGAGCGTGCACAGGGCAAGGCGCAGCGTCAAATTGCCCTTGAAACCGGCAACGATGAAGTTGAAGTGAAGCTGGTGAACAGTGCACTCGTTGGGATTCACATCGATGGCTATAAGGTGAGTAATCCGATTGGGTTTCAGGGTCGTGATGTTGCTGTTCAAATTTACACCGCCTTTGCGCCGATGGTGCACATCGGTGCGTTGGAGCGAGTGGCGGATGAACTCTCGCTGGAGCTACTTGCAGTTGCGGCCGAGCCATTTGCTGTGAGTCGCAGCGTTCTTGGCAGCGAAGCGAGCAGTAACTTTACCGCCATTTTGACCGACGTTGGTGGCGGTACCACCGACATCGCTGTAGTAAACGATGGTGGCGTCGAAGGCACAAAGATGTTTGGGATTGGTGGCCGTAGTTTTACGCAGACCATTGCCAGTGACATGAATCTTTCGTATAAAGATGCTGAAAAGCTGAAGGTCAACATCGATCATGAACAGATTAAGCCGACGGTTGCTAAAGAAGTGAATGAAGCGATCGATAAAACCCTCGAAGTCTGGGTAGCGGGCGTCGAGCTGGCACTGAGCGAGTTTGATTCAGTCGATCACTTGCCACACCGGATTCTCTTGTGTGGCGGCGGGTCAAGCTTAAAAAGCTTAGTAAAAGCACTGGAAGCATCCGACTGGCAAAAAGAACTGCCTTTCACAAAGAAGGTCACTGTTCAGCACATTAACCCTTCTGAAGTTATTGGTGTGACCGATACAACTGGTGATGTGACCGACCATACCTTCATCACCGCTATGGGCTTGCTGCGGGTTGGCTATGATACACTGGTAGGAAGTGGAGAGGGAGATTCAATGAAAGAAAAAATTAATCGCCTCCTCAAAATCTAGTATGAATAAAGACGTTATTTATATCGATGTAGACGACGATGTCACGGCAATTATTGGCAAAATTAAAGAAGCCAAAGAAAAAATTGTTGCCATTGTTCCTCCAAAGCGTGCCGGCACCTTGCAAAGTGCCGTTAATTTGCGGTTGCTTGACCGCATGGCACGTGCTGATAAGAAGAAGCTCGTCCTCATTACGGCTAACGCGGCCTTGGTCGCTCTAGCCGCAGCTGCAAAAATTCCGGTTGCAAAGAATCTTCAGTCAAAACCCGAGATTGCAGCTATCCCTGCTTTAATCGCTGATGATGGCGATGATATTATAGACGGTGGAACACTTCCCGTTGGTGACCACGCCGGAACGATACCGATTAAAGACGGCACAGTCGAACAAGGGCGCAGCGATGCAATCGAAACTATCTCGCTTGATGAGCTTGATGCACCAGTGACTCCAAAGCCTGGCAAGAAATCTGGAGTCAAAATTCCCAACTTTGATACATTCCGTAAAAAGCTCTTTCTCGGCATCGGTGCCGGGGTTGGTTTGATCGCCCTGCTTGTGTGGATGTTCGTCTTTGCGCCATCGGCAACGGTTATTCTTACTGCCCGCACAACTCCTGCGCCACTGAGCGCAAATGTGAGTATTGGGGAGTCTCTTCAGACAAGCTTCGATGAAGGCACCTTACGCTCGGTTCAGGCGAGCGACGAAGCCGATGAGACAATTGAGTTTACCGCAACAGGTACCGGTAAGGTGGGCGAAAAAGCCGCGGGGACAATGACGATTACGCGCACCTCTGTTTCGAGCACTCCGATTTCCGTCCCGATCGGTACGCGATTTACCGCTGGAGCAATCTCATTCTTAAGTACAGAAGCTGCCTCACTTGCTGGTACAACGGTTGGGGCAAACGGCTTTATTCAAGATAGTGCGACGATTGCTGTTGTAGCCGCAGAAGTAGGTGCTGAGTATAACGTTTCGGCGCGATCGTACGCCGCGTCCGTTGGCGGCTTCAGCTCTGCAGGCTCGGCGATGACCGGAGGCAATAGCCGTGATGTGCGCGTTGTCTCGGCCGAAGACCTAGAGCGAGCGCAAGGTGAACTTGTTGGTCGTTCGACCGATGAAGCCAAACAGGCACTTATTGATACCCTGTCGAGCGGCGAGAAGGCTATTGAAAGTAGCTTTGTGGTCACGCGTGAAGCAGCGATCTCTACGCCAGATGTCGGTCAAGAAGTGACTGGTGAGGGGAAGGCGACGCTAACGGTAAAAACGACCTACTCTATTCGGGCAATTGCTCAAGCTGAACTCGAAAAGTTCCTTGATCAAAGTCTTGAAAGTCAGTTATTAGACGATTCTCAGCGTGTCTACGATAATGGCTTTGATGGAGTTGGGCTCAGTAATTTCCGCACCGAAGGCGAGCGAACCACTGTCAGCGTGACGGCGACTGGTCAAATTGGTCCAAAAATCGACGAAGCGCAGATTAAGGAGCAGGTAAAGGGCAAGCGATTTGGCGATGTTCAATCGTCCTTAGAATCTATCTCTGGTATTCAGGATGTTGATGTCCAGTTCCCTTATTTCTGGGTCCGGACAATCCCTGGTGATGTCAACAAAATTGATGTTGAGTTTAAGCTCGAAAATGAGTAGCGCTCGCTCGCTGGTGTGTTTGGATGTCGGTGAGAAGCGGATTGGGATTGCGATTGCCGATACGGCGATTCGAATCGCGATCCCGTATGAAACTGTACTCGTTGATGGAAATGAAGATAGCCGCATTATTGAGATTATTACTCAAGAAAAGGCCGATACACTGGTTATTGGGTATCCTCGTAATCAGCTTGGTGAATCCACCGCACAATCACGGTACGTTGAGCAGTTTGCTGTGCGGTTTGAAGAGGCTGTTCCCACAATCGTCTTTCAAGACGAGTCTCTCACGAGCGTTTTAGCCGAAGAACGGCTGAAAGAATCAGGCCGACCGTATCAGAAAACGGATATCGATATGCAAGCAGCTGCTATTATCTTGCAAGATTATCTCGAGACGCGCCGTGGATGATATTCGTCCCCCGCGTCGACCAAAGCACGATTTGCGTCCAGTACCATCTCCGCAGCCACCACTGAAGACAATTGACTTACCACCGATTGCGACCGAGGCCGTTTCTTTATCGCCTCCTACGTTAGAGCCACCCGTTCAACAAAAACCAAAGCATCGAGCACTCAAGGTTGTATTTGGTGTGCTGGCACTTACTGCTGGAATCGTGACGCTCGCTGGGGGCATTTGGTACCAGCTTGCTCTTTCGCCGGTCAATTCCGCTCAAAAAGATAAGGTGGCGGTAATAATTCCGGTTGGGTTTAGCCCTGCAGCGATCGCCACAAAGCTTAAAGGCGAGGGCTTAATTCGAAGTGAAGAGGCGTTTGCATTGTATACTCGTCTCTCGGGAACACAGAACCGTCTTCAGGCCGGGACGTACCGCCTTTCTCCATCTGAATCAACACCACAGATTGTCTCACACTTAACCAGAGGCGTGGTTGACACAATAGACATTACATTTCTTCCCGGGGCAACACTTCAAGCAAATCGTGAAGTGTTGCTAAAGGCGGGCTATAGTGAAGATGAGATTGACGCCGCATTTGCGAATCGTCCCAACCGACCATTGTTCGAGTCTGCGCCGGCATCTGCCGATCTTGAAGGCTACTTATTCGGCGAAACATACCGAGTAAGTACGACGGCATCGGTGTCTGATATTCTTGATGCTGCATTTGACCAGTTCGAGAAAGTAATCAGCGAAAACAACCTCGTAGAGGGCTTTGCTACTCAAGGGTTGACCTTATACGAAGGTATTACACTCGCCTCTATTATCCAGCGAGAATCAATCGGTGGTGACGAGGCGCAAATTGCGCAAGTGTTCTTGCTTAGGAAAGAGATTGGCATGATGCTTGGCTCTGATGTGACATACCAATACATTGCCGATAAAACAGGGGTAGCACGTGACGTCAATCTCGATTCTCCTTATAACACACGTCGCTACGCCGGCCTTCCCCCGGGGCCAATTTCAGCCCCAGGGCTTGCATCACTAAGGGCGGTCGCTAATCCAGCCCAGGGCGACTATTTGTACTTCCTCAGCGGAGATGACGACGTGACCTACTATGGACGCACGTTTGAAGAGCATCAAGCCAATATTAGGGCGCATTGTCAAGTAAAATGTCAGATTATTTAACAGGGGTCAGCTTCTAAAAACACCCCTCATTTTGGTTGACCAATCTGGTTCGGTTTGCTACTATAAAACAAGCACATTTTGTGTCTTTGTCCACGAGTGGGTAACAAAGCACAAGTGAGCCTACCAGATCTGTCGCACGGGTACCGAAAGCGTAAATTAATATAATATCGGTCGACATGTACCCTTTTCTACACTGCGAGAAGAAAGACACAGTACGGTAGTCGCCCACATAGCAATATGTGAGGCAGGAGAACGATTATTCGTAATCAGATCACCAGCGGTCTTGTACCACAAGGATCAGCTGCTGTACCACAGCAACACACCGCTACCGCGCGACGTCGAGTTTCGAAGACCCGCATCAAACCATCAACTATTGCTATTTATGCGAGTGTATTTACACTCCTCATCGTTGTTATCGCCCTTGGTTACCGCTCACCTGAGCAGGTTTCTTCAAGTGGCGCCGCCGCCCCGGTGCTGGCTACTATTTCCTCAAGCGACGAATCAGAAGCGGCAGTGAATGAGGTGGTCGCCTCCACGATTGCCGCAAGTGTCGCAAACTCAACCAATCTTGCTGTCGCTCCTTCAGTAAACAGCCTGGCGATTTCAACACAGATTGAGAGCGAGCTGCCTTCATCAGAAAGCTCATCGCTTGCTAAGCCACAAATCCTTCCTGTTTCGGCTGCTAGCCGTGACATTAGCGCCTATGTGGTGAAAGAAGGCGACACCGTGGAGTCTGTTGCTGCCCAATTTGGTATTTCAGCAGACACTGTCAAGTGGGCGAACAACCTTGCGACGAATAGCTTAACTGTCGGAACCTCTCTTGAAATCCTTCCTCGTAACGGTATTGTGTATGTAGTGAAGAGTGGCGACACGATTGAAAGTATTGCCGAAAAGTATAAGGCAAATGCCGCAACAATTCGCATCTATAACGACCTCGAAATTTCGGGCGTTACGACTGGTCTGAAGATCATCGTTCCCGATGGAATTTTGCCAACTACAGAACGACCAGGTTATGTTGCGCCTCGTGCTGTGAGCGTTGCGAGCTATGCCGTTGGGTACAGCTCTGGCTTTAATGGCCAAACATGGCGAATTAGGGTCGGTACTCCAATGTATGCCGGGAACACCTATTACACTGGTAACTGTACGGCCTATGCCTATGACCGTCGTGTTGAGCTCGGCCTTCCCGTAAGCGCAAGCTGGGGTAATGCTGCAACATGGGCGCGCGCTGCGAGCGCTGCTGGGCTCCGTGTTTCTAATACACCTAGCGTCGGTGCGATCATACAGAACGGTGGCGGCTATGGTCACGTTGCCATTGTTGAAAAGATTCTGCCAAACGGTGACCTTGAGCTGAGTGAAATGAACGCATACGTGTCTGGTGGCGGATGGAATATCGTTTCTGGACGAATCCTTCCAGCGGCCAATGTTGGTCAATACGCATACATTCAGTAAGTAGCGTCCATGATTCAAAACGAATCGCCTCTGTGAAAACAGGGGCGATTCTGTTATAATATTGGTAATATGTTTGTTGATACCGCCAAAGTGTTTGTACAAGCTGGACGAGGCGGTGACGGTGCCGTTAGTTTTCGTCATGAAATTTACGTTGATAAAGGTGGTCCAGACGGCGGTGACGGCGGTAAGGGTGGTGACGTTATTTTTGTCGCATCCGAAGGTCTCAATACGCTCGTTGACTTTCGCTACAAGCCTGAATTGAAAGCGACTCCAGGAGAAGCTGGTGCAAAACGAGACCGACACGGTAAGTCGGGCAAGGCCCTGTACGTGAAAGTCCCGGTTGGAACGATTATTCGCAGGGATGGTCGCATTATTGCTGATTTTACTGAGGCTAACCAAGAAGTAGTTGTGGCACGCGGAGGAGACGGTGGATTTGGAAATGCTCACTTTAAGTCGTCGGTACGACAGGCGCCCCGTATTGCCGAAAAAGGCGAGCCGGGCGACACGTTTGAAGCTGAGCTTGAGCTTAAGCTTCTGGCTGATGTGGGACTTGTCGGCTTTCCGAATGCGGGTAAATCAACCTTCTTGAGTGTTGTTAGTAATGCCCGCCCCGAGATCGCCGACTATGCCTTCACAACACTTACCCCGAACCTAGGCGTGGCCGATATCGACGACGGGAGTCTTCTGATTGCCGACATTCCTGGCCTCATCAAGGGCGCCAGCGAGGGTAAGGGGCTCGGTGACGCCTTTTTGCGGCACGTTGAGCGCACCGCGGTGCTTCTTCACCTCATTGATGCGTATTCGAACGATATTGCGGCCGATTATAAGACAATTCGTAGCGAGCTTGCTTCATATAGCGAGAGTTTAATAAGTCGCCCGGAAATTATCGCTCTCACAAAGACCGAGGGTCTCGATGCCGAACTGATTCAGATGCAAATTGATGCCGTTAAAGCGGTTGCTCCCGACAGCCAGGTATTCGCGATTTCTTCAGCTGCTCATACAGGTGTAAAAGAAGTGCTCCGCGCCCTACGCACAAAAGTCGAAGAAAACCGTGCGCTAAAGATTGAAGAAGCAGACCCTGATGTTGACTTCGATGGCCTGCCGATTATTTCACTTTCTTCAGAGCAGGTCGCCAAAGCGTGGCACATTGAAAAGCTTGAGAATGAAGAAGGCTCCGTTTTTCGCGTTACCGGCCACAAGATTGAAAAGTTTGCCCGTCGAACGCGTTTCGACACCCATGAAGGGGTTAACCGCCTCCGTGACATCATGAAGAAAATGGGCATTACCTATGCGCTCACCCGTGCAGGGGCGGACGGCGCCAGCTTGATTCGCATCGGCAACGATGAATTTCCGCTGATTGAGCAATAAGAAGACTATCTCTAATAACTTATTGACTTAAGTCGTTAAATATGATAATATGTTAAAACTTGCATGATTGATGCGTGCATCTCAAGTAAGACCCTTGATAATTTGTTTTGAAGAGATTGCTGTGGATTTGCATGCACCAACCGGTGCCTGTTAATCCATAGCAATCGATTGAGAAATCATGAACGTTGCTGTGGTATCCCATAAAGAACGTCGTCAGTCCTGGCGACCAAACTGAAAGGATACACCCTTATGTTCCGATGTTTCACGAGCAAGGCCTTTTCCACCATCATCTGAGCCGCCGCGTCGCGGGCATCCAAAACGGATCTGCTCCAGGAAAGGACATCATGAAGAAGCGACATATGTAGCGGGAGCAATCCCGCAAACATCCCGCTCGATCATGTGTAAGGCTGGTCACGGAAGTGGTGCCACTCTCTGAATCACGTCAAGTCGCTTTAGCGATCTGTCGCTGTAATGCGAAGACGTGTTGGACAGACAGCGTTGCATAAGGTAAGTAGCGTGTTGCTCCCCGGCCGGAGCACACCCTCAGCCACTTCCGTGATCATCTTGCATTCTTCATAACAATTGTCAGGTTGAGCGCTCAATATGAGCGCTCTTCTTTATTTACGTCTATAATAAAAGCATGCCCAAAACCTTTTTCTTTTATGACCTTGAAACCTCCGGGCTGAGTGCACGCGACGACCGCGTTATGCAGTTCGCCGGAATCCGAACGTCGCTTGATCTTGAGCCGATTGGCGAGCCCGTAAATGTCCTCGTTCGATTAAACGATGACACGCTCCCTAGCCCGGACGCATTGATGGTGACGGGCATCACTCCACAGCAGACAGTGGCCGACGGCTACAGCGAGGCGGACTTCGCAAAGATGCTGATGGAAGACGTTTTCACGGAAGATACGATTGCGGTCGGCTTTAATAATATACGTTTTGATGACGAATTTATTCGCCATCTTTTTTGGCGAAACTTTTACGATCCGTACGAATGGTCATGGAAAGATGGTCGCTCTCGATGGGATCTGCTCGATGTTGTCCGTATGACGCGTGCGCTACGTCCCGAAGGGATCGAGTGGCCAATGGTTGACGGTAAGGCAACCAACCGACTAGAGCTTCTTGCGAAGGCAAATAAGATAGATCACCTAAAGGCCCACGATGCATTGAGCGATGTCGAGGCTCTGATCGCGGTCGCTCGCTTAATCCGATCTGCTCAGCCGCAGCTCTACGAGTATCTTTTTAAGATGCGTGATAAGAACGAGATAAAGAAATTAGTGAATCTTGATGACAAACAGCCATTTGTGTATGTAAGTGGGCGATTCGACAGTCAGTTTGAAAAGGCCACTGTTGCGTTTCCGCTAACAACTGGCCGCAACAGCAGTGTGGTGGTGTATGACCTTCGGGTCGACCCAACACCGTACCTCACTATGTCGATCAAAGACTTGGCAAAGATTTTCTACGCTCCCTGGGAGGAGCGCAAGAAAGAAGACTTTGTTGCCTTACCTGTGAAAGAGTTGCAGTATAATCGAGCTCCGGCCGTCGCGCCACTTGGCGTATTAAGTCAATCGGATGGTTGGAATCGGATTGGTATGAGCGAAGAGATTGTCAGTAAACATCGTGCCATTCTTTTGTCACAGCCTTCGTTTGCTGAAAATATCCGTAGCTTAATTGAGGGACGACCTGAGTATGCGAAATCGGTCGACGCCGAAGCGCAGCTCTATGATAGCTTCTTACCAGAGCAAGATTCGCTCCACGTTGCAAAGATTCGTCACTCAACAGCCACTCAACTTGCTGACCTGCATCCGGAATTTCGCGATGAGCGGCTGCCGCCACTTTTGCTGCATTACAAGGCGCGTAACTTTCCCAACGCTCTTGCCGAGGAGGAGGTACCCGTATGGGAAGAATGGCGCGCCGCACGGCTACGACGACAATTGCCGGATTTTGTTCGCCGACTCAATGACCTCTCTCAAAAAGTGAGCAACCAGGAAAAACAGTTTATTTTACAAGAACTTCAGCTATGGGCGGAGAGTATACTACCGATTGATGACGCGTCGTAGTCGGCTTGTCTGAGCCATGGTCGCAAAAAGCTTGCTGGTGAGCCGGCCAGCGACGATTCCACTGAGTAGCATCAGCACAAACAGCATACTTCCGGCATCGATTGACAACTGAGTTCCTGGTATTTGTCCAGCGATAATAAACAACACTAAAGCACTGCCAGCATTCATACTGTCGAGGATGAGCATGGCGGACAAAATAAGACTGGTGATAGTGATAGTTTTTTTCATAATCAATCTATATTGTAGGGAATATAGCAAACAGGGGTGGCTGCGTGCAAGCATAAGGGGTACGCCGTTTCGTTAAAAGTATGGAAAAAAGCCGTAAAAAAGCGTATAATTAAGCGGTTATGTCAGAGGTTATTCGTGTTGTTGGTGCTCGTGAGCACAATCTAAAGAACGTCAACGTGGAGATTCCGCGTGATAAGCTTGTGGTCATTACGGGCCTTAGTGGCTCTGGAAAATCGAGCCTCGCTTTCGATACCATTTATGCCGAAGGTCAACGCCGCTATGTTGAAAGCCTTTCGAGCTATGCTCGTCAATTCTTGGGCCTGATGGAGAAGCCAGACGTTGATCAGATTGACGGACTGAGCCCTGCTATTAGTATCGACCAGAAGTCAACCAGCCGTAATCCACGAAGTACGGTTGCCACGGTCACCGAAATTTACGACTACTTGCGCCTTCTTTATGCGCGCATTGGTGTGCCGCATTGTCCTGTCTGCGGCAAGACAGTCAACCGTCGAACACCAGAAGATATCATTGACGAAGTCATGAAGATCGAACCAGGCTCGCGCTTGATGCTGCTAGCCCCAATTGTTAAAGCGAAGAAAGGCGAGTTTGCCCACATTCCTGAGCAATATCGTCGTCTCGGCTATGCGCGCGCTCGAGTAGACGGCGTCGTCTACGCACTTGACGAATTCCCCGAACTTGATAAGAAATATAAACATTCAATTGAGATCGTAGTCGACCGTATTGCGATGAGTGAGGATATTCGTTCACGCGTCGCCCAGTCGGTAGAGCAGGCGCTTGAATTGGCTGATGGCGTAGTCGAGATACTCGATGTTGATAGCGAAACGAGCCACGTCTTTAGCCAACGCTATGCCTGTATTGATCACCCGAACGAAGAGATTCCCGAACTTGAACCACGCCTCTTTAGCTTCAATGCCCCGCAAGGCGCCTGCCCTGTTTGTACGGGCCTTGGTAATCGGCTGGAAGTTGACCCGGAGCTGGTGTTTAACCCTAACCTCACTATCGCGGAGGGCGCCATTCGTCCCTACAACCGCGTGAACAGTGATGCCTGGTATATGAAGCGGCTCCAAGCAGTTGCCGATCGCCACGGCTTTAGCCTGCGTGTGCCGGTTCGCGAACTCAAGCCAGCCGATCTTGAGAAAATTCTGTATGGGACAGGTGAAGAAAAATATCGCGTCTCTTTGGGCGACGGTCGTGCCTACGACGCGGCTTACGAAGGGGTCATCCCTAATTTGGAACGCCGCTTTAAAGAAACCGACAGCGACTTTATGCGTAAAGACATTGAACGGTTCATGCGTGAACGACAATGTCACGCCTGCCAAGGCGCCCGTCTGAAACCAGTCGTCCTTGCCGTTACCGTCCACGATCTGAACATTATGGATATCTGTAATCTTGGTGTCGATGCTGCGCTTGATCTTTTTACAAACACCCTCAAACTCACCAACGAAGAGCAATTCATTGCTGCTCAGATTATGAAAGAAATTACCTCTCGGCTTGGCTTCATGAACAATGTCGGTTTGAACTATCTTGAGTTATCACGTGCGGCGAACACCCTTTCCGGTGGCGAAGCACAGCGAATTCGACTCGCTACTCAGATCGGGTCCGGACTCCAAGGAGTGTTGTATGTGCTCGACGAGCCATCGATTGGGTTGCATCAGCGTGATAATGACCGCTTAATTGCAACGCTTAAGCACCTTCGTGATCTCGGCAACACCGTGCTGGTGGTTGAACACGA
Source organism: Candidatus Saccharibacteria bacterium UBA6175 (assembly GCA_002422915.1). GTDB lineage: Bacteria > Patescibacteriota > Saccharimonadia > Saccharimonadales > Saccharimonadaceae > Microsaccharimonas. The sequence continues at coordinate 327,447 of DITV01000004.1, forward strand.
CGAGGACACGATTCGCCAGGCAGACTACCTGCTTGATATTGGTCCAGGTGCAGGTGTAGCTGGTGGGCACATTGTCGCCCAAGGCACGCCCGACGAAGTTGCAAAGAACGCCGAAAGCATTACAGGCCGCTATTTAAGTGGTGCTGAAAAGATTGATGTACCTAAGAAGCGCCGCAGCGTGAATAGAGATCGTGTTCTCTTGGTGCGTGGTGCGCGTGAAAATAACCTCAAGAACATCGATGTCACGATTCCGCTTGGCGTGATGACGGTTGTCAGTGGCGTCAGTGGTTCGGGAAAGTCAACGCTCGTGAATGATATTCTCGCGAAAGAATTATCAGCCCGTCTTCACCGTTCGCACGATGTTCCGGGAGCTCACCTTGAAATCCAGGGTATTGAGCAGCTTGACAAAGTGATCGTGATCGATCAGTCAGCTATTGGCCGCACCCCTCGCTCTAACCCCGCAACCTATACCGGTGTCTTTACGCCCATTCGTGAATTATTCGCCAGTACACCCGAAGCCAATATCCGCGGCTATAAAGCCGGTCGGTTCAGCTTTAATGTAAAGGGCGGTCGCTGCGAGAACTGTCAGGGTGACGGAGTGATTAAGATTGAAATGCACTTCTTGCCTGATGTGTATGTCACTTGTGATGTCTGTAAAGGAAAGCGCTATAACCGCGAAGCGCTTGAAATTAAATACAAGGACGCGACGATTAGCGATGTGCTTGATATGACTGTGGAGCAAGGTGCTGCTTTCTTTGCGAATATTCCCTCAATTGCCCGTAAGCTCGACACATTGGTTGATGTTGGTCTTGGCTACATCAAGCTGGGCCAGCCTGCTACTACCTTCAGTGGCGGTGAAGCACAACGCATTAAGCTTGCCTCTGAACTCTCACGCCGATCAACTGGCAAAACACTTTACATTCTTGATGAACCAACGACCGGTCTCCACAGTGCTGACGTGAAGCGCTTAATGACTATTCTCCACAAACTGGTTGAGGGCGGTAACAGTATGGTGGTGATTGAACACAATCTCGACGTGATTAAAACAGCCGATTACGTGATTGATATGGGCCCAGAAGGTGGGCTGGGTGGCGGGACGGTTGTCGCCACGGGAACACCGGAGCAAATCGTGAAGGTCGCCAACTCCTTTACAGGCAAATATCTTACACAGCTTCTGTAGTGTCGGGGTCTTGAGCGAGAATAATGATTCCTTGGCCAGGGAGGTCAACGGTTGCTTTTGACGAGTCGTCGGTCATGACGTTGGCGATGAAGACGTCGGAGAAGTCTGGGCTATAGCCTTTCCAACTGCTGTTAAAACGGACGTGCCATGTGCCAGCAACAGGGAAATAGAGCTCGTACGAACGAAGCAGCTGGTCACTGAAATTAATCAGAATGATAACGTCATCGCGAAGGCCACCGTCTTTCCAGCGATGATAGGCGAGTACCTGACAGGCAAGATCTTCGTGGAATACATTGATGTTTTCACCCGTCAGACCGGTGGTATTTGCATACGTATCCTTGCGAAGATTGATCAAGTGCTGGTGCGCCAACACAATACCCGAGAACTGTTCAGTTCGGTCCCACTCAAGCATTTGCCAGTCATTAAAGCTGCCACCCTGAAGAAATTCTCCACCCTGTAGAAGCAGCGGAATGCCCGGTGCGGTGAGTGTGATTGCGTTTGCCAAAAGAGAGCGGTGCCGTGCAGCAATACTACCGGCATTACCAGGAGAGGCGGCTTCGTTGAGTCGAACCGAGCCGTTTGCGGCCGTATCGTGTGAATCGCTGAAGATAACCTTCGCAAAACTACCACTACTATATGAATGGTCTAATTCACCAGAGAGCGAATTGCCGTACTCTGCCTGTTCTAGACCAAGCGCTGCACGAATGGTGTGCGGAAAGGCGAGGCCCCATTGTGCGTCAAAACCAGCTCCGCCTTGGTCGACGGGCCTGGTGAGTGCGTCATTGACTGAACTGTCTTCGGCCGCGAGCAGTGCCTGAGGATAAATATGATGAGCGAGAGAAGTCATTTCTTGAAGAAGTGTCCATGCTTCAGCGATTTCGGTATCCGGGCCACCCTCGGGCCCACGGGTGTTTCGCATGTATATGGTTGAGTCAACACGTAGTCCATCGATATTGTATTCGGTGAACCACATCGCGACATTATCAAGAATGAACTGTCGTACTTCTGGTCGCCCATAATCAGGCCGGCCTCCCCAGGGTGTGTCACCGCGTTCGTCATTGTAGAAGTAAATACCACCTCTGTTATTCTCACTCCAACCGTCATACTGCCAAAGATCAGTCTCTGGAAAGAAGTGATTATAGACAACGTCGAGCATCACGGCGAGTCCTCGCTTGTGACATTCTTTCACAAACTCCAGGAGGCCGTGACGTCCACCGTAGCTATTCTCAACCGAGAACAGATAGTTTGGGGCATAGCCCCAGCCGTTACTCATCGCAATACTTGTGACGGGCATCAGTTCGATGGTTGTGATGCCAAGTGAGACCAGGTAATCGAGTTTCTCAATCGCCGATTCAAATGTTCCGGTCGTGGCGGGGTCGGGGCGGTGAAAGGTGCCGATGTGCAGCTCGTAGATGATCTGCTTTTCTTTAGGAATGGAGGGACGTTGGGTACCTTGCCAGTCGTAAGAGTGGTCGATAATCACAGAGACACCGTCGTCAGAAACAGTCAGCTGGCGAGCGCGCGGATCATTTTTTTCGATGACGTCACCGGACTGTGTGGTGATCTTATATTTGTATGATTGACCGGCCTTCGCGCCTTCAACAAACCCACACCATGTCCCGTCTGTGTTCTCAAGTAGCGTCTCTGTCCACGCAAACGGCTCTCCAACCAGGACGCTCACCGATTGTGCAAAAGGCGCCCACACGCAAAAATCTACTCCCTTATTCGACAGCCATGATCCCAACTGATGCTGTGTGTGATGCCCCATATCTGGTGAGTATTATGACGCTCATGCATATAAATGGCAAGGATGGTATAATGAAGGTATACAGAAATTGGAGGAATAGATGCACGATTTTTCATTGAAATTACAGGCGCGTACGGCGACCGGTAAAAAAGTATCCGCCGTTCGTAAAGAGGGTAAGGTGCCGAGCGTTGTTTATGGCGGACAGGCTGAGCCCATCAATACGATGTCTGAGGTTGTTGCGACGACTAAGATTGTCAACACCGCAGGTCGGCACTCTCCGGTGACGCTTGATATTGATGGCAAAAAGCAACTCGCGATTATTAAAGATATCGACTTTGACCCAGTCCGCCACCGTGTTCGTCACGTTGCATTCCACGCTATTAATAAGAACGAAATTATTACCACGGATGTCCCGGTTGTCTTAATTGGTCTTGGCGAAAGTGCCGCTGAACGTGCTGGACTGATCGTGTTGCAGGCAATTGAGAGCCTTGAAATTAAGGCAAAGCCGGCTGACTTGCCAGAGTCAATCGAAATCACCATTGCCGATCTTGCAACTGCTGACGACAAAATTACGATTGGTGACGTCACGCTTCCAGCTGGTGTTGAGTTTGCTGACGCCGAGCAGGACCTCGACCTCGTGATCGCAAACGTCTACGAGCCAGCTGCTCTTGAGGCCGCTAACGAAGCTGCTGCCGGCGACGCTACAGATGAAGCAGAAGTTGCGTCTGAAAATGGCGATGCTCCTGAAGCCACGACAGAAGAGAAATCTGAGTAATCGCAACTCAAAAAAGAAATACTCCGCTGAAACGCGGAGTATTTTTATTCTTCAATAAAGCCGCCGGATTGGTGTGCCCAGAGCTTCTTGTAGATCCCGTTGCGGGCAAGGAGTTCTAGGTGTGAGCCATCTTCAACAATCTGACCATTGTCAAGAACGATAATCCGGTCGAGCGTTGCAATGGTTGAAAGCCGGTGGGCGATCACGATGCTGGTGCGACCTTTCATCAACTTAGCCAGTGCATCCTGGATGAGCTTTTCAGATTCACTGTCGAGGGCAGAGGTTGCTTCGTCAAGAATCAAGATCGGAGCGTCTTTCAGGATGGCGCGCGCGATGGCTATTCGCTGGCGCTGGCCGCCAGAAAGCTTGACGCCACGTTCGCCAACAAGTGTATCGAAGCCGTCCTTAAGGCCTTCAATGAACTCAAGTGCGTTGGCTTTTTTAGCGGCACTTCGAATCTCTTCTTCACTTGCTTCGGGTCGTGCATAGGCGATGTTTTCGCTAATCGATCGGTGGAATAGCAGAGGCTCTTGAGGGACGTACGCAATATTCTCGTGAAGACTGTCCTGAGTCACTCGGGCGATATCTTGACCATCAATGGTAATCTTTCCCCTCTGTACGTCATAGAAGCGTAGCAGCAGTTTTGCGAGCGTTGACTTGCCCGAGCCGCTCACACCTACGAGGCCGATCTTCTGGTTAGCCTTGATTGTCAGTGAGAAATCTTTAAAGAGTGGGTCAGCTTCAGCGGCGTCGGTGTTATTGTCGTCATGCTGGAAGTTCACACTTTCGATGCTGATCACCGGCTTATCGATAACCAACTTTCGTGATGATCGTTCTTTGACCGACACTTCTTGCTGAAGAATCTCGAACGCTTCGGTCGAATCTCCGACAATTTCATAGTAGCTCCTGAGGACGCTACTTAACTTCGAAATTTCTTGAATTAGGTTAAACGTGTACGTCAGTACGATGTAAATCACTGCAGCGTTACCGATTCCGGTTTGAACTGACCAGATTGATGCAGCCAGCGCGGCAACTTTCATTAGTACAATAACGAAAGAGTAGGTCGTGCTCACAGTGACGACACCGTTACGAGTGTAGAACTCCTTATCAACCATGTTATTAACAGAAATATCTAGGCGCTCACGTTCGCTGTTCTCGCGTGCATCTGTTTTGACAGTCATCATATTTGACAGTGAGTCAGCAAGCTTACCTGAGATTTCTGTGTACGCCTCGGAGCGTTCTTTGAAACGCCTTCTTAAGAATCGGGTACTTGCATACACAAAGAACATAAAGAGGAACGTAAGGCCAAGCAGGATGAGCGCATATTGCCAAATGAAGAACGAGATTCCAACCACCGTTGCGATGATACTTGTCGCGATAAAGAGCACTTCAAATGTCACGGTGTTCCAGAACCGGGTGAACGCAGTCGCGAATCGACTCACTTTCGAGACAAGAGAGCCAACGAACGTGTCGGCGAAAAATCCAAGTGAGTGTCGAGACAGCTTTTGAAAGACATGGTTGTATAAATGTGCCGTACCACGAATTTGGACAGTCCACATCATGAAGAGAATAAATCGGTAGCCAACTACTTGAGTGGATACTTGTACGATAAAGTACGCAGCCAAGACCCACCATGAATCTTGAAGATTAATTGTTCCCGTTTGGATGTTTGCGAACACGTATGCAATCAGTAGTGGTGCAACGTAGCGTTCGAGGAGCACGGTTATTGGGGTAAGGATAAGTGTCGCAGCGGCAAACTTCCTGTGTCGCCAGGCTTCTTTAAAGAAGAATTTCAGGATTTGTGCGTTTTGAGCCATTTTACTACTATAGCACCAGATTAAAGTTCTTCGATGAAGCCGCCGGACTGGTGCGCCCAGAGCTTTTTATAGATGCCACCTTGCGCAAGAAGCTCTTGGTGCGTCCCATCTTCTACGATATTCCCTTTATCGAGGACAATGATTCTATCAAGCTTTGAAATAGTTGAAAGCCGGTGAGCGATCACGATACTGGTGCGACCTTTCATCAGCTTGGCAAGTGCGTCCTGAATAAGTTTTTCAGATTCGCTGTCGAGCGCCGATGTGGCTTCATCGAGAATCAGGATCGGTGCATCCTTCAGGACGGCGCGTGCGATGGCAATACGCTGTCGTTGGCCGCCAGAGAGCTTGACGCCACGCTCCCCAACCAAGGTGTCAAAGCCCTGCGGGAGTTTCTCGATGAACTCGAGTGCATTAGCCTGTTCGGCGGCACGTTTTAACTCACTCTCGGTCGCATTTATTTTTCCATATGTAATGTTTTCACGTAAGGTGCGATGAAAAAGCAATGGCTCTTGAGGAACATAGGCGATACTCCGACGAAGTGACTCCTGTGTCACTGAGCGGATATCTTGACCGTCGATTTTTATGGAGCCCTTTGTGACATCAGCGAACCGAAGTAGCAAATGGGTGATGGTTGTTTTGCCCGCACCCGAGTGACCAATAAGTCCAACCTTCTGACCAGGCTGAATTTCAAGACTGATACCGTCAAGCACTTCTTCGGAGCTGTCGCTATAGGAATAAGATACAGCCTCAAGCGAGATCGTAGGGTGTTTTACGGAAAGATTGTGTGCGTCTGGCGCATCATTGACTTGAATCGGACGCATTAAAATGTCGCTCATCGGTGCTGCCTGGAGGAGCGCCTCGTCATACCCATTGAGTAGCTCACCGAGACTAAAGATCTGCGCTGCAATTCGCTGAAGATACGCAAGGGCAAATATGGCAATTGCAATGCTGAGCGATCCGTCCAGAACGAGCGTGGCGCAGATTCCTATTCCAATGATTTGTGTCACAACCATGATCATATTTCGAATTGTGCCGTCGACACCAAAGATACTAATATCTTTTATATATATTTTTTCGAGGCGTTTCATCTGTTTGGTGAGATGCGTATCTTCAAACGCCTCTTGGGCGAATGTTTTTACTACCAGGCTATTCGTGAGAGAATCGGCGACACTTCCGTGGATCTCACCAATGAGTTTCTTCCGCTCATGTCGAAACGGTGCGCGTATCTTCATGAATAATTGAACTTGAGCCACAACCAGTAGCATTAAAATCAAGAGAATTACAGATAATAGGGGCGCCTGCAGCGCAACAAGTACAAGCCCGGTTACAACTGAAAGGACGAATCCAAGTGTCCGAATAATCAACAAGTCTTGAATCGCAATGTGCGCTCTATTGAAATCCATGAATCGGCTGGTGAGTGCGCCAACTTTTTCATTAACGAAGAATTGAAGGTCTTTGCCTAAAAGGCTATTAAACACCCCTTTGTAGAGACGAGATCGTACCCTGCCCTCATGCCGTAATAGTGCTTGAAACCCAATGAAGTTTGCAACAACACCAGCAAGTCCAATAAGCCCGGCAATAGTTAGATTTCGCCACAACGCTTCATTATTTTGGTTCACAAGCTCGGCAATACCAAGACTGAGGAAGTAGGGGAGAAGGGTGTCAAGAAGGAGTCCACTGGCTGGCAAAAATACAAACCCAAGAATGAGAGATGGCATATGCTTCTTTACATGTTGCCAGTAAATTCTAAGAGTGTTTTTATTTGTTGACATCCCTCTACTATACCCCCGTGCACATCAGGGGTAAATAGAGTATAATAACATCGTGCAAAAAATCATTCTGTATTACCAATTCACGCCACTCAGCGACCCTGAAGCCGTCAAACTTTGGCAAAAAACACTTGCTGATAGTTTAAATCTTCGTGGTCGTATTCTCATTTCTAAACATGGTATTAATGGCACCGTTGGCGGTGATATTGATGACGTCAAGAAATACGTTAAAGCCACGAAACAGTTTCCTGGCTTTAAAGACATTCTATTCAAGTGGAGCGATGGATCGCGTGAAGATTTTCCGCGCATGAGTGTAAAGGTCCGCAACGAGATTGTTGCCTTTGACGCTGCGGACGAGCTGAAGGTTGACGAGAATGGCGTCGTTGGCGGCGGCATTCACTTAAAGCCTAAGCAAGTGCATGAGTTAGTCGAGACTCGCAAAGACGTTGTATTCTTCGACGGTCGAAATGCCCACGAAGCGGCCATCGGTAAGTTTAAAAATGCAGTGGTACCCGACACGCACACCAGTCGTGATTTTATTAAAGAGCTTGAAAGCGGTAAGTACGATGATTTGAAAGACAAGCCAATCGTCACCTACTGCACTGGTGGCATCCGTTGTGAAATCCTTAGTGCACTGATGAAAAACCGTGGATTTCAAGAAGTCTACCAAATCGATGGTGGTATTGTGAAATATGGTGAAGCGTATGGTGATGATGGACTATGGGAAGGCAGCTTACGGGTGTTTGATGATCGCATGACCGTCAATTTTTCAGAGAACGCTAAAACAATCGGTGAATGTTCACATTGCTCTAGCAAGACGAGTAATTATGAGAACTGTGCCTTTGATCAGTGCAACGACTTAGTACTTATCTGCAAAGATTGTACAATACAGCCAGACAGACTATTCCACACCGATGCGTGTCGAACACGTGCACAGTTGCAACTTGCATAAAGAGGAGGCTCATATGTCACATAAACATAATCACGATTCGCACGATCATGTGCACGGTGATGGTCACGATCATCATGATCACCATCCAGCACAAGCCGCACCTGGAGAGAAACCAGCTCTTAGTTTAGCTGCGACCAGCATACGTGACTATGTGCCACTGATCGTCGTCTTTTCCTTCATTGGCCTGAGCTCATCGATATATGTTGCGTTGCTTGGCAACACAGAGATTAATTGGCTCAACGCAGTCATGGGATTCTTTTTCCTCTACTTTGCCTTGTTCAAATTTCTTAACTTGCCTGGATTTGTTGAGGGATATCACGAATACGACCTGATTGCTCGCCGCGTTAAATGGTATGGCTGGGTGTATCCATTTATTGAAGTGACGCTCGCGCTCTTGTACCTGCTTGGCGTAGCGACAATTGGTTTATATTTATTTACGATCCTGATCACAGTTATCAATGTTACTGGCGTTGCCATTAAACTAGCCCGTCGTGAAAAGTTTATGTGCGCGTGCCTGGGAACAATTCTTAAGGTACCTCTTACTACTGTCACGATCGTTGAGTATGGACTAATGGGACTGATGGCGCTCTACATGCTCGTCGATCTTTTGATTACATGAACGCTGCCTTGGAAAATAAGTTAAAGACATTGCCGCGCTCAGCTGGCGTCTACTTTCACAAATCAAAATCTGGTGAAATTATCTATGTCGGCAAAGCGGCTGTTCTGAAGAACCGGGTTCGGCAGTACTTTCAGAGTACCCGCGATATGGATGTAAAGACGCGCGCGCTCGTAGAGGAAATTTACGACACCGACTGGCTTGAGACTGAAAGTGAGTTAGACGCGCTCTTTCTCGAATCAGAGATGGTGAAGCGCTATATGCCGCGCTACAATATTCTGCTTCGGGATGATAAATCGCAGTCGTTTGTGCGCATCGATATGCAAAGTGAATGGCCGACAGTGAGCTTCACTCGTAACCCGATTGATGATGGCGCGCTGTATTTTGGTCCGTACTACAATGGCTTTGCTATTAAAAAAGCCTTACGCTATCTTCGAAAAGTGTTTCCCTACTACACGGTGCCACCAAAACCGGGAATGCGCCCCGACCTTGATGCGCACATCGGCCTAAGCCCTCATCCCTCGATGAGTAGTGCTGACTACAAAGCGATTCTGCGTCGTTTAATTCGGTACATCGAAGGAGGGCGCAAGACAATTATCAAGGAGCTTGAGAAAGAGATGCGGTTGGCGGCTCGGCTTCATGACTTCGAGAACGCTGCTCGGCTGCGTAATAATATCTCTGACCTCAAATCGTTACAGCAGAAGATTATGTTTGGCGACAAAGAGTTTATGGACATCAGTAATGACAAGGCGCTGACCGGCTTGGTTGAGTTGCTTGGGTTACAAAAGACACCAGCCCGTATTGAAGGCTTTGACATCAGCCACATGGGTGGTACGAATGTTGTTGCAAGCATGGTGGTGTTTACGAACGGAGTTAGTAACCGGGCTGAATATCGAAAATTCAAGACGCGAATTGAACATAATAACGACTTCTTCAATATGAACGAGACAATTGGCCGACGCTTTTCTGAGAAGAATGTAAAAGCCTGGGGGCTGCCACACCTTGTTGTTATTGACGGTGGCAAGGGTCAACTTGATGCTGCGTTGAAGGCTCGAGACGAGCAGGGGATTGCAGTACCATTTATCGGACTAGCGAAGCGTGAGGAACAAGTTGTCATCGAATTCTCGCGTTCACACGTTACGCTCAATGAAGAGGTGATGCGCTCACTTGATGGCTATGCCACAAAAACAGAAGACTTTATTCTGGTGAACCTGCCGCACAGCTCTCATATTGTGAAGCTGTTGCAGCGGATTCGTGACGAATCGCACCGTTTTGCGGTCAGCTACCATACGGTACTCAAGCGTGCAAAGCAGACAGCGAGCGATCTCGATACCTTGCCTGGCATCGGGCCGGCAACGCGTCGAAAACTGATTCGTGCATTCGGGAGCCTTCGCGGCGTCAAAGGTGCGTCATTGGAGGAACTTGCCGCCGTTGTTGGTGAGGCGAAAGCAAAAACTATCTATAGCTATTTGCCGAAGTAATCACGCTCATGCTATAGTGGTGAAAAAGGACGCACCGCTATGCGCAGACACAAACAAAACGGATTTACTATCGTCGAACTGCTTGTCGTCATTATTGTGATAGGCATTTTGGTGTCGGTGTCGGTGATTGGCTATGGGGCATGGCGGGCTTCGACCCTTGAGGCACAGGTGAAGAGTGATTTGAACGGGGTGGCTGCCGCCATGGAAGATGCCCGTACATTTGATGGCAGCTATCCGACTAGTATTCCTTCGTCTTTCTCGGGAAGTGACGGGGTCACCCTTAGTGGCGGTGGGAGTGTTGACGGTAAGTCGTTCTGTATTGATGCGATGAGCGATGACGACGCATCAATTACCCTTTATATCGATGATTTGACGAAAGATGCTGGTGCACAAGAGGGGACGTGTGCTGCACGCACCATTACCGCTCCGCCACTTGCCCCTGCAGGGCTTGCGGTCGGTACCGTGACGACGACCACAATACCACTCTCGTGGTCTGCAGCCGCTTCGGCGACGAGTTATCGGGCGCAATGTGCAACAGATGGCGCATTCCTCACCGGTGTTGTCACTTCAACAGGTGCAACAACCAGCCGAACACTCACCGGTTTGGCGTCAGGCACACTGTACTTCTGTCGAGTACAGGCGACTAACGGCGGCGGAGCAAGCAGCTGGGCGTCAACCGTTACCGCCACAACTACCGGTTTGGCTATTCCGATTCCAACCGGCTTCGCTATCACAGCAACCGGCGATCGCTCAGCTACACTTGGATGGAATGCCGTGAGTGGTGCAACGGGCTACATTGCACGCTGTGCAAGCAATAGTACGTACACGTCAGGAACGGTGCAAAGCGGTGTTGTGAGCGGCCTTACGACATCTATCGGCAACTTAATTGTTGGTCCAGTGTTCTGTTCGGTGCGAGCCATCACAGCGAATGGTCAAAGTGAATGGTCCGCATCTGCTCAAAACCGAGTAACCATTATTAGCGGCTTGCTTGGCTGGTGGAAGTTCAATGGCGGTAGCACTGATGAAATTGCAACGTACACTAGGACACTTGTGTCAATGACACTGACGACAGGGCAGAACGGGACGGCAAACGGCGCCTACAACTTCACGAACGGATATATGACAATGGGGGAACGGTATAATACCCAAGCCCTGCCGGTATCAATAAGTGCATGGGTATTCAGAAACAGCAGCACAGCAAACTTCATTTTCCAGAGCGATGCACACGACACTCAGTATTACGGATTCACATTAGTCATTGGTTCTACGGGTACGATTGAAGCCCGGCTCGGGTCTGGTGGCGGTGGTGGTGCAACCGAACGAAGGAGCTATACCGTACCGGCTGGCCAGCTAGTGAACGGAAACTGGTATCATATTGTCACCACAATTAGAGGATCATTAGATATGACAATGTATGTGAACGGTGTTGAAGTCGCAGGTTCGTATAGCGGGACAGGCGGCTCGATGATACATCTTTCAACCGTCTCTCCGGCGGGTATTGGGAGAAACTCTATTGGTGCCGCTGGCACCAGTGACCGAATGGATGATATTAGACTCTACAACCGCTCGCTCAGCGCAGATGAGGTGGTTGATTTATTCAGCGCCGGCGCTGAATAACAGGTACCAATGTATACTAGTAGGTATGCATCCCGAATTCTTCACTGATAATCGTGCTCGTCTGAGCCGTCTTTGTAAGGCTAAACTCATCATAGTATGTGCTCATACGACAGTCCAACGAGTAAACGACACATCCTATCCGTTTGAGCAAGATTCGGACTTTTATTATCTTACCGGTCTCTTGGCACCAGACTGGTTACTTGTCATGGATACAATATCCGGCGATGAATGGCTGATCGAACCAAATGTTCCTGAGACCACTCGTGTGTTCGATGGTAGCCTACTTGCCGAAGAGGCGTCAGCCAGAAGCGGCGTGCGTCGTGTGCTTTCTAAGGTCGAAGGCAAGCGATTACTGGAAAAGTTGCGTGACAGCCATACGACCGCTGGAACAGTGCTTGACGTCCGGAGGAAAGTCGGTGCTGCCGCTCCCAATCCTGCCCGAAGTCGTTTGGCCCGTCGATTAAAGCGGCTCGACTTTGTTTTGGTTGATATACGTCAGGACATCACAACACTGCGGGCGTTAAAACAAACACCAGAGCGTGACGCAATGAGGGCTGCTGCAGCAGTGACGGTCGACGCTTTTGAACAGGTGAAGCGTGCTTTGCCCAAACTCAGCAATGAGTGCGAGCTGCAGGCTGAATTCGACTATGCGTTTAAGAAAGTCGGATCTGGCCATGCCTACGACCCAATTGTTGCCTCGGGGCCACGAGCGTGCACCCTTCATTACACTGATAATAATCATGCGTTACCTCAGAATGGACTTGTTGTCATTGATATTGGCGCAAAAGTTGCTGGGTATTGCGCCGATGTGACACGAACGTATGCTGTTGGCCGGCCGTCTGAGCGTGAAAGAGCGGTACACGCTGCGGTAGAACGAGCACATCATGAGATTATTGCATTACTTCGACCTGGGCTGGCGGTTACAAAATACATTTCTGGAGTCGATGCCATTATGCAGCGAGAGCTCAAATCCCTCGGTCTGCTTAATACTCCAGCAGATTATCGCCGCTATTTCCCCCACGCCATAAGTCATGGCCTTGGTATTGATGTCCATGATTCGTTGGGTGGGCCGACGCATTTTAAGCCGGGTATGGTGCTCACGGTTGAGCCCGGCATTTATATTCCTGAAGAGGGGATTGGTGTGCGAATTGAAGATGACATTTTGATTACAAATACCGGTATCGAGAACCTGACGGGGGCGCTCTCTACCTCTTTGTGATATACTGAACTGAGTATATGAAGCAGCAATTTTCTGTGTTCTTGGTCCGGTGGGCGCTTAACTCGTTTGGATTGTGGGTGGCTGTTCGTTTACTGGGAACGGGCTACGATAATGTTGAGGTTACCGCTGGTTTTTGGGGTTTTGTGCTTGCGGGACTTATTTTCTCGCTCATGAATAGCTTTTTTAAGCCACTTGCGGTCATCATTTCGTTACCGGCCATCCTGCTAACGCTTGGCCTGTTTGTTATTGTCGTTAACGGTACGCTTGTGTATCTTTCACTCTTGCTTGCGCCAGATATCAGCATGTCATTTTTCAACTCAATTCTGACAGGAATTATTCTGAGTCTGGTAAACTATATAGTAAGCGCTGCGGTTGAAATACGACGCAGTCAATCAGGAGCCCACCAATGACCATCCAAACAATCCTACAAATTATCACCATCGCTTCAGCTATTCTTATGATTCTTGCGATCATCCTGCAGCAGCGAGGTTCAACCCTTGGTGCCGGCTTCGGAAGCTCTGGCGAGCTGTACACTGCTCGCCGGGGTGTCGATAAGAACTTATTTGAAGTGACCATCGTCTTTGCAGTTATCTTCGTCTTGTCTATTTTGGCTGGGCTTCTGATTCCGGTAACAACCTAGGAGGGTGCGCGTGCCTGACAAACAACCAAGTCGGTGGAGTCGAGTGCCCAAAATGAGCTTTAGCTCTAAAGACCTCTCTCGACGAATGAAAAAGGTTGAGGGCGCAACACTGAAGCATGCTCGACGTTTTGTGTTCCGACGATGGAGTAACTTCAAAGAAGTTCGGCGGCATATTGCACTTTGGGTGCTGATGGTCGGGCTATTGATCGGCGCCAGCGGCCTGCAGTTATTTTGGTATCAACAAAGCTATCGCACGATGGCAGCAGCATCTGACGGCACATATGCCGAGGGTGTCGTTGGCCCCGTTGAAACCCTCAACCCGATCTTTGCTCGGTCAAGCGCCGAGGAGTCACTGAGTCGACTCGTTTTTTCAAGACTATTAACGTATGATGCATCAGGAAAACTTAATTTTGACCTGGCTGAAAAGATGACTTTGAGCGAAGACCAGCGAACCTACATCGTCACCATTCGTCCGGACGCGCGTTGGCATGATGGGCTCTATGTTCGCGCGAAAGATGTCGTCTTCACGGTTAATACACTGAAAGATCCTGCGACACGAGCTTCGATTACCGGATGGGGAGATATTCGAGTTGCACAGGTCGATGAGCGTACAGTGAGCTTTACGCTCCCCGTTGTCTATGCTGCGTTTCCGCATGCCTTGAGCTCTTTACCGATTCTGCCAGAACACAAATTACGAGATGTAGCGCCAAGTGCGCTTCGTGAAAATGCCTTCAGCGCTTCACCGACCGGAAGTGGACCGTTTACGTTTCGATTCTTGCAAACCCTAGACCAGAATAAAGCTCGAAAGATAGTGTATCTTGCCCGAAACGACAGTTATTATAAAGGCGCACCAAAGCTTGAGCGACTGCAGCTTCATGCCTACGAAAGTAGTGAAGAAATTATTCGAGCATTGGCCATTTCTGAAGTGAATGCTGCGACCGACATGGCGTTAGCAGACATCTCGCGGGTAAATCAAGAGCGCTACACTGTTACCAGGACACCTGTCAACAATGGTGTATACGCATTATTTAATACGACTAGGGGAGTCCTCGCTGATATTCAGGTGCGGCGGGCCCTACAAGTGGGAACAAATACTGCCGAGCTACGTACCCAGATTGGAGAGGGAACTCCGGCACTTTGGTTGCCATTTATCCCAGGCCAGGTTGCTGGCAATGTTCCGACCGAACCAGTCTTTGACCCAGCTCGTGCTGGTCAGATTCTGGACGAAGCGGGCTGGGTTTTGCAAGAAGGGGTGCGCGTAAAGGATGGCCAGCGCTTAAATCTGTCCGTTGTCACGACAAAAAATAGCGATCTTGAAAAAGCACTGGGTATTCTGCAAGACCAATGGCGCGACCTTGGGTTGACAGTCACGACAAATATTGTTGATCCGAGTGACCCAACGCAAAACGTATCAGTCAGTATCCTCCAGCCACGAAACTACGACGTGTTGGTTAACCAGTTAAGTATTGGTGGCGATCCGGACGTGTATGCCTACTGGCACTCAAGCCAAGCGAGTCGTGGCTTTAACTTCTCGAACTATTCAAATAGCATCGCTGATGACGCATTACTCAGTGCACGGTCGGTGATTGCCGCTGACCTTCGAGACGCAAAATATGTCACCTTTGCGCAGCAGTGGATGGCTGATGCACCGGCGCTTGGTTTGTATCAAGTGACGTCACAGTATGCTCGGGGTAAATCTGTTGCAACAAGTGGCCAGCCTCAAATATGGGTGACTGCCAGCGACCGATATTCAGATGTTTTGTACTGGACCGTCGGCGAGCGTATTGTCTACCGTACGCCCTAGTTGATTATTGAGCTGAGTTCCGTTATAATTGCCATCTGTTAGGGCGCTTAGCTCAGTTGGCTAGAGCCTCTCGTTTACACCGAGAGGGTCGGGGGTTCGAATCCCTCAGCGCCCACCATGTTTACATAGAAAATTGTATGCGCGCGTGCTGAAATTGGTAGACAGGCCAGCTTGAGGTGCTGGTGTTCGCAAGGACGTGGAGGTTCAAGTCCTCTCGCGCGCACCAAGAATTAATGA
>DITV01000001.1 GCA_002422915.1 Candidatus Saccharibacteria bacterium UBA6175
GCACCAAACATAAGCATTATTCATGTTCTAAAACCAGAATAACAGATACGAAGGACGCCCCCGAGGCGTCTTTTTTCGTCTCGTCGGTACGTCTCGAGTTAGGACATGGGTCTTCGCGACCCCTGTTACGGGGTTCGAGTCCCGGCAGGTGTCTTGCCGATCGGTACATGCGATCGGAATACAAAATGACCGAACAGAACAGGCGAGAAATAGAACATTCTGTACCGATACCAATTCCGATCATGCTTGCAAAAACGCAGCACATGATTCATAAGTAAGTGCAGTCACCGCACCGTGCGATTCCTCGAGAAATCGAGTTGATCACCCACGGAAGGGGTGAAGTATGACTGGGTCAGCAGAAGACACCAGCAGTGCAACACTGAGCAATAAGCAGAACCGTAACCGTTACGAGCAGATCCGTGACCTGCTTCGTTACACGTTCAAGATGCCGTCGCCTTTCGGCTCTTCTCGTGAATGGGTCAAGATGAAGACGACAGACTGGTTCAGCCGTCGAGTACGTATCTACCCCATCGCGTATCACGGGGTGTTCGGCTTCTCGGTCTTCGCAACCATGATGAACGTGTCGGGAGGTGCTCGTCCTTTTGTCTGGATGACCAAGAACGGAAGTTTGGTCGTCAAGAACTATTCGAAGCCGTTCAGGCGAATCAGTGTTCTGGATCTCGTGCGCGAGTGCACAGAAGAGGACTACGAGCTTCTTGTTCTCTGGCTGTCGAACGACGCTGACGAAGCACGTCGACGTATTCAAGAGTTCCACAATGCGGATGCGAAGCGCATCACGTCGACACTCATCTAGCCCGCATCCCGGCGCGGAGGCCTCCTGCAACCCAGCAGTGATAGCCTCCGCCCGGGGAGCGGGCATTTTTCATGCCGATCGGAATATTGACGACGAATCGCGACCGGCGCATAGTTGCCGCAGATATGCCACGTCTAACCACCCTCGACTATCTCAATCACCGGGCAGCTCTTCGCAAAGAGTGGTTTGAGAACAACGGCTACGCCTTTGCATCCCTTACACCCACCCAGCAGTTCCACCTTCACGACTACTACGCCTTCACGAAGGAACTCGCCCCGCTCGATGTGCTTGAGCATCGCAAGAGAGTGTCTGTCGGCAAGTCATCGCTCCCGCAGCAAGCCGGTCGCGCCTTCACCCACATCCGTCCATTCCTTGATCTCGAGATTATCCCGCAGGCACCCAGGGCGAAGGCCGACCGGAGGAGAACCTGGACTGCCGGTAAGAGGCGAGTCAAGGTCTTCAGCTTGGTGAAGCCGGAGCTCGATCCGGAGCAGTTTGCTCGGATCCTGATCGAAGCTGCGAAGAAGGGGCCGCCACCCGGGTGGAAGAAGGACTAACTTGTCCTAGCGTTTGACCCGGTCCAGTTCACTTGATTTTGGAATGCGGACGCGCTCAAAACCGAGTCTCCTTGTTGCTTCGAGAACGACATCAGTAATTTCAATCAATGGTTGCGATACTTCTACGCGACCGTGTATTGCGCGTCTCGCAAGCGCCATTCGGTGCTTATCGTTAACCGCAGCGTTTTGTTCCGCAATGCTCTGTCGAGGATGTTCTGAGTCAAGTTTTTCCATGTAACATGATTTAACGTCATGTTATTGAGTATGTCAATCTAAGTGGCAACTAAATCACAGGAAGTCGACGGGACAACTAGTAAGTATCCCTAGACGATAGGTCGGTTGTAGGTCTTGGCGTCTATGTGAGGAAATGTTAGAATTAGAATAGTTATGGCCAATCAAACAGTCGTTCGTCGAACACCAGCGCAGCCGTCTCCGCAAAAGAAGGCGCAAATTAAGCGTGCTGTGAAATTAACTGTTGTGCAGTATCGCAAGACCTTGGAGCTACTTGCTAAAACGTGATCGAGCTCTCTGTAGAAGATGCTCGTGATATTGCATTCGCTTTAGTCGAAGAAATGATGACATCGGTGGAGGAGGAGATGCCACATTTTGACACCCGTTATCCTCATCGGCTTGAATCGGTACTCACTGCACCATTTGCTTCTTTTGGGGGTGAAGAGCAGTACCCAACTCTAGAAGAGAAGGCCGCAGTACTGTTCTATGCGTGCTGTAAAGATCACCCGATGAAGAATGGCAATAAGCGGATGGCTGTCGTACTAACGGGAGTCTTTATGTATTTAAATGGATACTTCCCTCAGATTGATCCTATGAAACTCTATGATGTCGCCAGGCTCGTTTCCGACAGCCGGCCGTCTCAAAGAAACAAAGTTGTGTCGAGTCTCAAAACTCTATTCAAGACCACTATGGTCCCTGTTGCGGAGGTCGAGTCTCGCTTACTCGGTGAGGGTGACGATAAAGCTGCTTAGGGTTGATTCGCAAAAAGCCTAATTCCGGACTGCCCTCAGAATAGTCTTATTATCAAACCCCAGCATCCGCCCGATCCGTCCACTCCCCATGCCTTGGGCGTAGAGCTCTTTCGCCCTCTTGATGTCCACCGGCTTCATGCTCTTTGAGGTATCGATGCCACGTTCAGTTAGGAGCTTTGCCATGGTCGTTCGAGACATGCGAAACTCGCGAGCGATCTCCCGCATGTTGCGCACTTCCAGGTAGCGCTGCACGAGCTGGTCTGTCTCCGCATCGCGCAGCTGCCTCGCTCGCCCGACTGGCGCAGTAAGCCCCATTTCAGGTCGCTTTGACTGCTCCGACCGGAAGAGCAGTTCTTGAGGTGAGATTGCAGTGCGAGAGGGGTTCGAGTAAACCTGTAGCAGGTGCACCAAATAAGAATTACTCGAACTCTGTGTCTATTGATGCAGAGTTTTTTGTATATCATTTTTATTTATGGGTTTGCCACGTCGTCCTTGTCGGATTCTGGTCATACTCCAACTGATGACGTGCAATTTCATACATATTGTCTTCAATGAATACACAAAATGGATGCGTCAGAGCGACGCATTGCTCACCTAGGGATGTCAGCCGATAGTCGACTTTGAGGCGGTCCTCCTTATGATGGGTGCGCGTTAACAACCCATCGCGCTCTAAACTCCGCAACGAGCTTGAGAGCATTTTATCGGAAATTCCCCTTATCCGTTTTCGTAATTCTCCAAACCTCATTACTTGACCGTCTTTTAGGGTGCTGAGCAGTATCAATCCCCAGAGACTCCCAACGTGTTTGGCAATATCACGGCTGGGACACAATGGATTATAAAGGTCGCCTTGTTTTGGTAAATTGCTCGGCATTGTCACACTCATACTTACCTCCATGAAAGTACTAGATTGTAGTAAATAAATAACTTAAAGTTAGTATAACACTTAACGTAAGGATAAAAATGCAACTATACGACTCAACCTACTACACATTTAGCCTCGAGGGCGACACGATTATCAATCGCTGGAAAGAGACCACGGCAACGATGACGTATCAAGACTTCAAGGATACATTGATGAACCTTGCCGGCTACATCGTTGAACATAAGAGCAAAAAAATAATAATTGATACTATGAACTTTCAATTTACGCTGCCAGAAGAAAATCTTGCGTTCCGTAACGATGAGTTTTATCCAAGAATTACAAAAGTTGGTGTGACAAAACAAGCACTTGTCTTGCCTGAAGCATACCTACAGTATACAAAAGATGAAGTTGCGGAAAGTGATGTTGTGCACACGAGGTATTTTGCAACAGAGGCTGAAGCAAAAGAGTGGCTCTCTCGCTAATCGACCGTAGACATTGAACAGCTTTGCAATTATTGATCTTTTGAATCATAATACCGCGCAACAGGAGACGAGCGCACATGGCAAAGAAATGGAATGATTACACTGGACGAGAAAAAGTGATCGGCGTTATGGCTGCCGCTTTTGCGGTATTTACGATTGGCGGAATAGCAAACGCAATGGGCGGCACGACGGCTCCGTCGGCAACTGACTCAGTGCAGGTTCCTGCACAGGCCGTACGCTATGAAGAGGTTGAAGAAACTGAGTCAATTCCGTTTTCAAAACAAACTCGAGAGGATAACACCATCAATCTTGGTGAGGAGAAAGTGACGACTGTAGGCGTTGATGGAATAAAGACAAAAACATACAAGGTAACCTATCTTGGCGAGACCGAAACCGGCAGAGAACTCATACGCGAAGTTGTCACCAAGGAGCCGATTGGTGAAGTCACTTCGATTGGCACCTACGTTGCACCGGCGAGGGTTCAATCGCAGAGCTGCGACTCAAACTACTCGGGCGCTTGCGTGCCTATTGCGAGCGATGTTGACTGCGCGGGCGGGAGCGGTAATGGTCCGGCATACGTCAGTGGTCCAGTGAACGTTATTGGGAGTGATATCTATGATCTTGACCGTGACGGAAACGGGGTTGGGTGCGAGTAGCACTATGACACATACCTACGCAATACTTTAGGTCCAGAATGCGAAAGGTCCGCCGATGGGCTCAAGCCCATATGGGCGAACCTTTCGGCGGACGGGTGACGATGCGCTACGTCTCGAGTCTGCAGGTGACGGTCTTGGCCGGGAACTTCCGCGTGAACTCTGCATTCATTGTGGCAACGAAGACGGCATCGTTCACGAGTGCTTCGTTCGGCCGGAGGGCGATTGTGACGAGCAGAGTATCGCGAGGGTGTTCTTCGATGGTGACGGCATGGAATAGCGACGTTCGAGTCTCGATAGTCGGATCGTAGTTGGCGAGGATGCCGCGTACTTTCTGACGGTCGATCTCACGTGCCTTTGCTTTTCCAGGATCCATCCAGAGCTCCACGACGAGCCTCGGCTTGAGTGCGGTTGGCATAATTTTCCAATCTATCGGTGGCACAACAACGAACAGTGACGCAAATGTCAGCAACTATTATATCACGTTTCGAGCTTTTTGTCAGTGCTCGACACCACTACAGGCAGATACATAAAAAGTTAAGGGTGTGGCTATATTTGTAGTATACAATGGGAGCATATGGCTACTGATTACGCAATTCAAGCAAAAAACCTCAGCAAAACCTTTGGCGGCAAACTTGCCGTTAATAAAGTATCTTTGAATATTAAAAAAGGTGAAATTTACGGCTTTCTTGGCCCAAACGGAGCGGGTAAATCGACCACTATTAAGATGCTCGTGACACTGCTCGAGCCGACGAGCGGCTCGGTGAAGATTCTTGGTAATGATGCCGTCAGAGACGCCAACACAGTCCGGCTCGACATTGGCGTGGCACTGCAAGAAGCGGCGCTTGACATGAGCCAAAAGGGGATTGAGTTCCTTAAGATGCAAGCTCGCTTGTATGGTATTCGCGGCAAACAGGTGAAAGAGCGGGTTGAAGAGCTTCGTTCTCTGGTTGACATTGGCGATGCGTTGAATCAGCCGATCAAATCGTACTCGGGTGGTATGAAACGGCGCCTCGACTTGGCTGCCGCACTCGTACACAATCCACAGATATTATTCCTCGACGAACCAACCACCGGCCTTGACCCCGTGAGTCGCACGAAGGTCTGGCAAGAAGTCCGCCGCTTGAATAAAGAGCTTGGCATGACCATTTTCCTCACTACTCAGTATCTTGAAGAAGCCGACCAACTGGCTGATCGGATTGGCATTATTAACGGAGGCAAAATTGTTGCCGAAGGCACGCCAACCGAGCTGAAGCGGAAGTCGGGCAAAGACCAGATTATTGTGACCGCTGATCACCAAGACGAAAGTGTGCTGAAGGCACTGCGAAAAGTGAAGGGTGTTTCGAAGGTGGAGCAGGTTGACGGCGAGATCATCGCTTCGTCATCACATGGTGCTGCGGCGATTGCCGGCGTGGCGATTGAACTCGAGAAGCTGAAGGTGCCGATTAAGCAGCTGACACTACGCGAGACGACACTCGATGACGTGTTCTTGGAATACACCGGTAACCGCCTCGAACGAAAGGAGGCGCAGTCATGAACAACTCTTCGATAAAAGCCAAGCCGGCTGGTTTTTTTAGTGACCTGTGGACAGTGGCAGCACGCGCACTCCGCGCCATTCCAAAAGAGCCAGAGTCAGTCATTCCAGCATTGATTATTCCTTTATTCTTCTTTGCCGTGAACGTTGGCGCACTGAGCGACATTTCTGAGTTTGCCGGTGTTGAAGACTTCTTGGCGTTTCAGCTTCCGGTGGCGATCGTTTTTGCCGTGACGGGAATTTCTCGTGCGTCAGCATTGGTCACCGACATTAAGTCGGGTTACTTTGATCGTTTGCTCGTGTCGCCGGTCAAACGAACCGCGCTATTACTGGGTTTGATGATCGCTGACCTTGCATTGGTGATTGCGTTGTCGATCCCTGTGATCATTTTGGGAACTCTTTTGGGCGTTGAATTCGTGACTGGCATTCCTGGTATCTTAGCCTTCCTAGCGCTGGCAGGTTTGTGGGGCTTGGCCTTTACCGGCTTCCCGTATGCGATTGCCCTCAAAACAGGCAGCCCTGGTGCGGTTAACTCGTCGTTCCTTCTCTTCTTCCCATTCGCGTTTCTGACTTCAAGCTTCTTGCCGCTCGATGCCCTGACGGGCTGGCTAGCTACAGTGGCGGTATACAACCCGGTGACGTACTTGTTGGACGGACTTCGATCACTGATCTATGTTGGTTGGGATTGGCAGGCCTTAGCGATTACCCTGCTTGCGATTGGTATTGTTCTCTCGATTTCATTCACCATGGCGTTCTTGGCGCTGCGTGGCCGCGTGACACGGAAGTAGCAAAGTAGGCGACTCGTCGGGGGCGGGCGTGGTATACTGGCGGAGATGGCGCGTTGGCGGAACGGTTACGCAGAGCTCTGCAAAAGCTCGAAAATGGGTTCGACTCCCATACGTGCCTCCATTACGATTTATACCACTTGAACTGCACAGCAGTTCTTTTTTTGTGACAGTTTGCGCATAGAACACGGCACTTTTTCATTTCAGCAACCGTTTGAGCCCAGCTTTTATTAAGCCGGACTGACTGAGAAATACTAAATGACTTTTTCGTTTCATCAATGTGATCAAACTCCAAGACTCTAATATCGCTTTCATTACAATCAGAGCACGCTTGATTTCTGAGAACTTCCAGCATCCGCCTGTGAAACTCATCTCGTTTTCGAGCTTGGCTATTAATTGCTCGGCTTCTGTATATATGGCCTTTCTTAATGTAATGAGCAGGATAGCTATTGTTTCTTTGGTGTTTGTAGCAATCTTTGCATTGTGAATGATAACTCGATTTAGCCGTGCTTCTCGTAAAGTAATTAGATAATGGCAATTGTCTTGCGCACTTTGTGCAGATTCGCATAGAACTATTTTAGTAAGCAAATCTTCATTTCCTATTAAAGTTGACCGTTCTGGTACAATAGTGTCAATGCGCGGATGGTGGAATTGGTAGACACGAGAGACTTAAAATCTCTTGGCTTCACGGCCGTGCGGGTTCAAGTCCCGCTCTGCGCACCACAATGTATTGACTCGGCAAATCGCCGAGTTTTTGCTATAATAATAGTACAACTTAAGAGGAAACAATCGCATCATGACAGTTCTATGGATCATACTCGCAATCGTCGTCGTTATCGGTATCTTTATCTGGGTGACCTACAACAGTCTTGTCGCCTTGCGTCTTCGCGTTGATGAAGCCTGGAGCGACATCACCGTCCAGCTTAAGCGTCGTCTTGACCTGATTCCAAACTTGGTCGAGGCAGTGAAGGGCTACGCCAAGCACGAAAAAGGCGTCTTTGAAAGCGTCACCGAAGCTCGCTCACAAGTCATGAACGCTCAGGGCGTTGAAGAAACTGCCAAGGCAGAGAACATGTTTGAAAGCACCTTGAAGAGCCTCTTCGCCGTTGCCGAAGCCTACCCTGACCTCAAGGCCAGCGACAACTTCATCGAACTTCAAAAAGAGCTTGTTGACACTGAAGACAAGATTCAAGCTGCACGCCGCTTCTACAACAATGGTGTGATGACGCTTAACACAAAGATTCAAACGTTCCCAAACAACGTGGTTGCGGCAATGTTTAAGTTCACTAACCGTGTGTTCTTTGAACTCGACGACGCCGAGCAAAAGGTTGCTGAAAAGCCCGTCGACGTAAAATTCTAGGAAAGGACACGCCGACCCATGTATAAAGCGATTGCGGCAAATAAACGCAACACCCTTCTGATTATGGCCACATTCATTGGCTTGGTGACTGCAATTGGCTATGCGGTCAGTTTGCTCTATGGCAATACCTCGATCACGTTCTGGGTACTCGGTGGTGTCATCATCTACGCATTGTTCCAGTATTTCTTTGCGGCGAAGCTGGCCACGTCGATCACCGGTGCTAAAGAGATTGAAAAGCGAGATAACCCACGATTGTATCGTATCGTTGAGAACCTCTCTATCACCCTTGGCCTTCCAATGCCCAAAGTGTATGTGATTGAAGACGCCGCGCCGAACGCCTTTGCCACCGGCCGCGATCCCCAACATGCGATCGTCGCCGCAACCACAGGCCTGATGGACATCATGGATGATAATGAACTTGAAGCCGTGATGGCGCATGAGATGGGGCACGTGCAGAACTATGACATTCGCGTCAGTATGATTGCCTTTGGCTTGGTCAGTGCCATCGCGGTTCTTTCAGACCTCATTATGCACCTGTTCATCTTTGGTGATCGTCGTGAGAGCAATGTCCACCCAGTAGTAATCATAATTGGTATTCTAGTGATTATCTTGGCACCAATCATTGCAACGATGATTCAACTCGCAATTAGTCGTCAGCGTGAATTCTTAGCTGACGCAAGTGGGGCGTTAACCACGCGTGACCCTGAATCGTTGGCTGACGCACTGGAAAAGTTACAAAAGTATGGCCAGCCGATGAAGAACCAAAATAGTGCCACTGCACACTTGTTCTTCAGCAATCCACTCAAGGGCGGGGGAATTACAAAGCTCTTTAGTACGCACCCTCCACTCGAAGAACGTGTCGAAAGGCTCCGCCGAAATGCCGGAACCTTCTAAGGGATTCCGCGCTCATTTCTCGAGTGCATTTACCCGTCGTCGAGACGCCGTGCATGCTCGCAAGGCAAACTTTTTATCACGCCGACCTCACCGCAGCTTTCGATTGACCCATCCGCGCGATGCTCGTCGATCATTGCAACTTCCGGGCTACGTTGCGTTTACTCATGAAGTCAATGTGACACTCAAACGTCACTGGAAACTGTTTGCACTGCTCGGTGTTTTGTATGGGGTGCTGACCGTCGCTTTGATTGGCATTGGCTCACAAGAAACCTATGCGACGTTACTGAGTACACTTCGCGAGACAAGTCAGGGTGCCCTGGAGGGTAATCTCGACCAGCTTGGACAGGCGAGCGTGCTATTTATTTCAATTGCGGCCACTGGCCTGACGGGTGAGTTAAGTGAATCGCAGCAGATTTATGTGACGCTCATCGGGCTTCTGGTTTGGCTCACGACGATTTGGCTCCTGCGACAAAGGCTCGCCGGCAACGCTGTCCGCCTTCGCGACGGCCTGTACAATGCTGGCTCGCCGATTGTCGCGACGTTCTTGGTAGGGCTTGTGTTAGTGGTGCAGCTTCTCCCGATTGCCATCGCGCTGATTGGCTACGGGGCTGCGCTTGCGACCGGCCTGCTTGCGGGTGGCGTTGAAGCAATGCTGTTTTGGAGTGCCTTTACGCTCCTCGCCGCACTTTCGCTCTACTGGATCACCGCGACATTTTTTGCCCTGATTATCGTGACACTTCCTGGTACGTATCCGCTACGAGCGCTTCAGATGGCTGGCGACTTGGTTGTTAGCCGACGCCTACGCATTATGTACCGATTACTTTGGATGTTCTTAGTGATTGCGGTGGTGTGGGCTGTGGTGCTGATTCCTACTATACTGTTTGATGGCTGGATTAAATCGATATGGCCGGCGATTGAATCGTTCCCGATTGTTCCGTTGGCGCTCTTATTTATGGGTACCGCCAGTATCATTTGGGCAGCTAGCTACACTTATTTATTCTATCGAAAGGTGGTTGCTGATGACGCACTCCCAGCCTAGCCAACGTGTTGTCGAGCTTCGTATCCTCCTCAACCAGTACAGCTATGAGTACCATGTGCTTGATGCGCCATCGGTAAGCGATGCCGTGTATGACAGTTTGTTTCAAGAGTTGAAATCGCTCGAGGCAGCACATCCAGAACTTATTACATCAGACAGCCCAACGCAGCGAGTTGGCAACGCCCTCAAGGATGGGTTTCAAAAGGTCACTCATCACAGCCGCATGTTAAGCCTCAATGACGTATTTGATCGGGCTGACGTTGAAGCCTGGGTAACACGGATCGACAAGCTGCTTCCTGGCGCAACTCATGAATTCTTTGCTGACATTAAGATGGACGGCCTGGCCTGTGCGTTGATATATGAAGAGGGACTGCTCGTGCAAGCGGTGACCCGTGGGGACAGTTTTGTCGGTGAAGAGGTGACCGCAAACGTACGGACTATAAAAAATGTGCCACTTCGACTCAGGGCCGCTTCAGGATTTGAGAAATTTCTTGAAGGTCGCACAGAAGTTCGTGGTGAAATCGTTATGCTAAAAAGTGAGTTCGTTGCTTTGAATGGGCGACAACGTGCGGCCGGCAAACCAGAGTTTGCGAACCCACGCAACCTTGCTGCTGGCACGATTCGCCAGCTCGATCCGCAGCTTGTGGCCGAGCGGCCACTGACGTTTTTTGCCTACGACCTCATTCGTGATGAACTAAGCGATGTACCGACAAATAGCTTTGCCTACGAAGCACTGAGTGCGCTTGGGGTGAGCCGAAACAAGCAAGCAAGCGTTTTCTCGAGTGTACAGGATGTCATGCACTTTATTGATGAGTGGGATGAGAAGCGCCACGACTTGCCGTTTAACACCGACGGCTTAGTGGTGAAGGTGAATGACCGTGCGCAGTTTGCGAAGCTTGGCATCGTTGGAAAGCAGCCACGCGCCGCAGTCGCCTACAAGTATGCCGCCGAGCAAGCTACTACCGTTGTCAAAGACATTGTGATTAGCCTAGGCCGAACAGGAGCAGCCACGCCAGTCGCCGTATTAGACCCGGTGGTCGTTGCCGGAACGACCGTCCAGCACGCCAGCCTCCACAATGCTGATGAAATTGCGCGGCTTGATGTGCGAATTGGCGATACGGTCGTGATTTTTAAGGCTGGTGATATTATTCCACAGGTTGAAAGTGTCGTTCTGTCGTTACGACCAGCTCGATCTGTACCATTTGACTTTGAAAGAGCACTGCGTACACAGTACCCAGAGCTGACGTTTGAGCGCCCAGACGGCGAGGCGGTCTATAGAGTGGTTGGCGCGACAGGGCCATTACTCCTCACGAAGGCTGTTGAACATTATGCGTCGAAGGCGGCACTCGACATTGATACTTTGGGTGAAAAGAACGTTGTGGCGTTAGTTGACGCGGGATTGGTTCAGGATATTGCCGATCTGTATCTTTTGACCAAGGAACAGCTGCTGAGTATCGACCGATTTGCCGATATTTCAGCCACAAAGCTCATTGCCGCCATTGCCGAAAAGAAAACACCGCCCCTCGAACGCTTTATCTACGGACTTGGTATTCGTCATGTCGGCACGCAGACGGCAATTGACGTCGCATCGCGATTTCATTCAATTCAAGCCTTGCAGGCAGCCACGCTTGATGAGCTGATGGCTATTGACGGCATTGGTGCCGTTGTTGCCGAAAGTATCCTTGCTTGGTTCGCTGACCCTGATAACGAGGTGCTTCTCGATAAGCTCTCTCGTGTTGGCGTGACGCCGTTTTATCAGCCGAAAACTGGCTCACTAATGGGCAAAAACTTCGTGATTACCGGTTCACTTGAGGCAATGTCACGCGATGAGGCGGCCGAGAAAGTACGCGCGCTTGGTGGCGGGTTCCAATCTGCCGTTGCCAAAGACACGACTTATCTGGTGGCCGGCGGTAAAGTAGGCGAGAGCAAGCTTAAGAAAGCACAGGCGTATGGCACTCAAGTAATAAACGAAGCCGAGTTCTTGGCGATTATAAGCGAGCGGTAATGGATAAAATAAAGCGCCATTCTAAAAAAGTTGCTATCGGTATTATAGGTGCAATTGTATTGCTCATCGGGATTGTCCTTATTCCGTATCCCGGCCCTGGCTGGCTGATTGTGTTTGCGGGGTTGGCCATTTTGGCAACCGAGTTTGAATTTGCCCAAGGTGCTCTCGACAAGGCCCGCGGTATATACGATGCTTGGACCGATTGGGTGAAGACTCAGCCTTACTGGGTGCAACTACTCACTCTGATGTTCACTGGTCTGGCTGTCGTGATGACCGTCTGGCTGGTAAATGGATTTGGATTGATTAACATTTTCTTAAATCTTGGCCAGGACTGGCTCGTTTCTCCGTTCTTTCGCTAACTAAAAAACTCCCCGGTAAAGGGGAGTTTTTCGTTGGTGAACTGGAATTACCAGCTACGTTGGCGGAATGAACCGCCGCCGTTACCACCACCGTTACCACCGCGGTCGTTTCCGCCGAAGTCACGACGAGGTCGGTCTTCTTTAGGACGTGCGAGGTTAACGTTGATTGGTCGGCCGTCAAGTTCTTTTCCGTTCAACTCATCAACTGCTTTTTGGTTGTTGGCTTCGTCGGTAAATTCGACGAATCCGAAACCTTTTGAGCGGCCTGAGTCGCGGTCCATGACAACTCGAGCAGAGGCGACTTCGCCGATTTGCTCAAAGAATGCCTTGAGGCTGTCGTCAGTCGTTGCGTATGCAAGACTTCCGATGAATAGGTTTTGTGACATTATGTCCTTAACTCTCTTCTTTGTTACTAATATTGCGTCAGATCGACCTGGCTTAGTATTTCAGCAAAGGAGAGAGCATACCTACGAGAGATACACGCTCAAGCTTGATGCTTTTGTACGCGCGTTTGTTCTGAACATCTTCAGTTAAGCACATAAGGCAATAAAATACTAGTGTTTGCGAGCCTAAAACACTTGTGCTTAACTACTATTTAAGACATAATCAAACTAAGCTGATGCGCATTGGGGCTTTCCACCTCAGTGCTTACAAAAACAAACAGCAATGAACCGCGGCCCCGGGTGGGCGCGCAGCAGCTCACCACATGCTCGCTCTAGTAACAGGGGCGAGCATTTGCTATACTCGTTCGAGTACGGGGCATTGGCGCAGTTGGCTAGCGCGCTTCCATGGCATGGAAGAGGTCATCGGTTCGAATCCGATATGCTCCACCACAGTTTTTATCTCTGTTATACTGAAAATATATGAACCGCTACAATCCATCTGAAATCGAGCCAAAGTGGCAGGCCGCTTGGGAAGCGCAAAGCGCGAACAAGGCAACCAAAGACGACACACGTCTCAAAACGTACGTCTCGGGAATGTTCCCGTATCCGTCTGGTGCTGGCATGCACACCGGACACGCCTTTAGCTACTCGATTGTGGATGCCTTGGCACGGTTCTATCGCCAGCAAGGTCATGTAGTGCTCAACCCAATGGGCTGGGATACGTTTGGGCTTCCTGCTGAAAATTACGCCATCAAGACTGGGACTGCTCCGGCCGTCGTGACGCTGCAAAACATCGAGAACTTCAAAAAACAGTTCAAGCGGATGGGTGTGAGTATCGACTGGGACCGCGAGCTGAACACAAGCGATCCTGAGTACTACCGCTGGACACAATGGGTGTTTACGAAGTTATTTGAACGCGGCCTGGCGTATCAAAAAGAGTCACTGCAGTGGTGGTGCCCGGTCGATAAGACCGTCCTTGCCAACGAACAGGTTGAAGGCGGCCATTGTTGGCGCTGCGGCAGCCTTGTTGAAAAGAAATCAATGAAGCAATGGTTCTTTAAGATCACTGAATACGCCGACTCGCTTTTGGAAGAAATTGAACCACTGGATTGGCCACAAAAGATTAAAACGGCCCAAACAAATTGGATCGGCAAGTCGGTAGGAGCCGAAATTGAATTCGCACTTTCAGAAACGGCTTCGCGCCCTGAGGGGGCTGCAGATGTTTCTTCAAGCCCGAACTCAATTTCTGTCTTTTCAACAAGGCCCGACACTTTGTTTGGCGCCACCTTTTTGGTACTAGCACCTGAACATCCACTTGTGAAAACTCTTGGGCAAGGAGATTTTAAAGAGTCGCTTCAGCAATACGTCAAAGATGCAGTAAAGAAGTCTGAAATCGACCGTATGAACGACACCAAAGAAAAGACCGGTGTGTTTACCGGGAGTTACGCGATCAACCCAGCCACCGGCGAGAAGGTGCCAATCTGGGTAGCTGATTATGTGCTTGGTGGGTATGGAACGGGTGCGATTATGGCCGTACCGGCTCATGACGAGCGTGACAACGCGTTTGCCGAGAAGTTTCACCTGCCAATTGTTGAAGTGGTTGAATCCGACAAGAACGATGGCGAATCCATCTATCACGGCGAAGGTCCACTGAAGAACTCCGGTCAATTCGATGGCATGCCAAGCTCTGATGCTCGCGAACAAATCGTCGCGTGGCTCGAGCAGCAAGGTGCTGGCCGCGCCAAAACGACCTACAAGATGCGTGACTGGCTGATTAGTCGCCAGCGCTACTGGGGTGCACCGATTCCAATTATTCACTGTGAAACCCATGGTGCAGTTGCCGTTCCTGAAAACCAGCTGCCTGTTGTACTGCCTGACATTGAAGACTTTGCACCGAAAGGCGACGGTAAATCTGCCCTTGCTCGCGCCGATGAGTGGGTGAACACGACTTGTCCTGAATGTGGTGGCCCGGCGCTTCGTGAAACTGACACGATGGACGGCTATGCCTGTAGTAGTTGGTATCTGCTTCGCTATGCCGACCCGCACAATGCTGAACGAGCTTGGGATCCCGAAACGATTAATTACTGGAACCCTGTCGACTTTTACATCGGTGGTGACCACGCCGTTGCCCACTTGTTGTACGTTCGGTTCTGGACGCACGTTTTCAACGACATGGGATTAGTGAACTTCAAGGAGCCAGTGAAGAAACTGATCTACCACGGCTACATTAACGCCGAAGACGGCACCAAGATGAGCAAGAGTAAGGGGAACGTCGTCGACCCACTTGAAGTCATTGAGCAGGGGTATGGCGCCGATGCGCTGCGCACCTACGTACTGTTCATGGGACCGATTGAACTCGACGCGGCCTGGAGCTCCAAGGGCATCGCCGGTATCTACCGATTCCTTAACCGTATCTGGACACTGAGCCAGCAATATCTTGAAACCGAAGATAAGAATTTCAACGACAATGATTACGCGATCACCGTCGCTCGTCATAAGGTAGTTAGAAAAGTGACCGATGATATGCGACGTCAGAGCTTCAACACCGCGATTGCCGCTATGATGGAATATGTCAACGAACTCTATAAGTTCAAAATTGATGGCTACTCGGGCACCGTCTGGCACGATGCGCTTTCAACGTTAGCGCAACTGATTGCTCCGTTTGCACCGCACATGGCGGATGAGCTTTGGTCACAATTTGGTCATGACGGCCTGGTACAAGATACCCAATGGCCAGAATGGGATGAGGCTCTGACGACCGACGATATCATTACTATCGCGATTCAAGTACAAGGCAAACTCCGCGGCGAGATTAGTGTCGCCAAAGACACTGACGCCGAAGAAGTGAAGCGCCTGGCGCTGGCTCACGAGAATGTTGCCCGATTTGTAGGCGAAAAAGAACCAGCCAAGATCATTTATGTTCCTGGCCGGTTAGTGAATATCGTTTTGTAGAGCTAGTTGGTTATCGGAGACGGGATTGTGCCATCGCTGCTAATAAATCCACCTGGAGCTGGCGTGACAATATATTCATTTCCATTATCTTGATCACCGTCAAGATCAACTTCGATAACGTGAATAGTATCGCCCGGCTGAGGCACGAATTCTGCGTTTACGATTTTTGCTGAGTCAAGCAGGTCATCGTACCATCGATCGATGTTTTCTTCGTAAACTGTATCGCCAAGTGAGTTCCGGAGTATTGATTCAGCCGACGCGATAAGTGTGGGATTCGTTTCGGCAAGGAAACTGCCCACAACTACTGACTGATCGTATGTTTCGTTAATCGCTTCTCTGATTGTATCGAGTCTTTGCTGGATAGCTTCTTGACTTTGTTCGAACTCATCTTTAACTTGCTGTTCGCGGTTTGCATCATTGCTCGCATTGACACCTGCTTGCGCAACGAGACCGATGCCAATCACGCTCGCGGCAGCAATGCCAGCTTTTGTTAATGAAAATGTTTTTTTGTCTGTTGGTGTTTCGCTCATGTTATTCCTACCATACCATATTGGCTATATTTGGCATAGCTACTTGAGGATTTACAGAGGACAGGGTATAATAGTGGTAAGTTTTAATAATATACCCACAGGAGTTCATTAACATGGGACAACCAAAGAAGCAGAGTAGCCCTCGCAAGACCGGCCTTCGCCGCAGTCACCTGCGCCTGGTACTTGCTCGCCGCGTGAACGGAAGCTCACCCGTCAAGGTGAAGACCACTCGCAAAGAGACCGGCAAAGCACTCGCAAGCAAATAGTTGAATTCGTTCAGCACTATTTCACATTTCACATTTACAATAACAAGAGAACAAACGCATTATGGCATCTAATCGTCATCTCGGTCGCATCGTCGCCCTTCAAACACTCTACGAATACGAGTTTCGTGTCGAGTGTGGTGACACGTCGGTCGAAATCGACGAGATCCTCGGACGCAACATGAGTCGCTACGAGGCCGCCATTAAGGATACCGACTTTGTTCAGGCACTCGTCTCGGGTGTCTTAAAGGAACAGGCTGCGCTTGACGCTACCATTCAACCGATTGCCCCAGATTGGCCGATCGAGCAGATTGCTCGTATTGACCGTTCAATTCTACGTATCGGTGTCTATGAACTGTTGCATCAAGGCAAGATCGTTCCCCCTAAAGTCGTCATTAATGAGGCGGTAGAGCTCGCCAAAGCGTTTGGATCTGACAACTCAAGCAAGTTTGTGAACGGGGTACTCGGTACTGCCTATCGCACGCTTGTGGAAGGTACAGGAGCCGATTCAGATGGCGACACCACAGTTCGATAAATTCAAACAGTACTTTAACCGCGGAAAGCGGCCTTCAATTCAGGAAATCGTGCGCGAACCCACCGCTGGGGGGATTGTGTTTCGTCGCAACAAAAAAGGCGAGATCGAATTCTTGCTGATTCAAGACCACAAGGATCGTTGGACGATTCCAAAAGGTCATATTGAAGAAGGCGAAACGGCGCAACAGGCCGCCAAGCGTGAGATTGGCGAAGAAGCTGGCCTGACAAGCACCGAAATGCACGGCTGGCTTGGCAAAATCCACTTCCGTTATCGTCGCGTTGATAAGTTGGTACTTATTTCGCAGCAGGTCTACCTGATGAAGGTGAAAACCGACGGTGAAGAGATTCAAAAGGAAGACTGGATGAACGGCATTAAATGGTTTTCGTTCCACGACGCGCTTGATGCGATTGAATATGAAGACATTGGCAAGCTGATGATGCTGGCCATGAAACGAATTCGACAGGAGAATTTATAAATGAGCGGAATGCAGGTGGGCCCGTACCAAACGTTTGCTAAAGAGACCCTTGGCTACGAATTTAGCAACATTGATCTGTTGGTTACGGCCTTTACACACCGCAGTTACGTCAATGAGCATCGAAAGAGCGTCAGCCATCACAACGAACGACTCGAGTTCCTCGGTGATGCCGTACTTGAACTAGTGGTGACCGATTTTCTCTTCAACAACTATGATGAACAAGAGGGAATCCTCACCAGCTGGCGAGCATCACTGGTGCGAACCGAGAGTATTGGTGATGCTGGCCAGAAACTGGGCTATGAACCGCTGATTCGAATGAGTCGTGGTGAAAAACAGGGAAGCGATCGAGCACGGATGCAAATTCTTGCCAACGCCTTCGAGGCATTGATCGGTGCCATCTATCTTGAGCGCGGCTATGTTGATGCGGCAACCTTTATTCATCAGCACATTACCAGTAAGCTGGATGCCATTTTGGCCGAAGGAAGCTGGCGTGATCCGAAATCGCACCTGCAAGAGGTGATGCAACGCACAGATGGAGTCACCCCTCGCTATGTGGTGCTTGAGGAGGTGGGGCCTGATCATGACAAAATCTTTACGCTCGGAGTGTACAGCGGAAGCCGCTTGGTGAGTCAAGGGAGCGGCCCCAGCAAGCAGATCGCCCAACAAGATGCTGCTAAGGCAGCGTTAGCCCAGTACGAAAGCGGCCACGGTCATTGACTTACAGATGAGAACAGTGTAAAATACGCTAAGATTACAAAAAAAGAGTAAGAGTTAAAGGAAGTTTCATTTTTATGCTCGCAATTCGTTTGCAACGTCTGGGCCGCAAGGGATACGCTACGTATCGTCTTGCCGTACAGGAATCACAGCGTCACCCATCAAGCGGCCGTGTTGTCGCTTACGTGGGAAGCTATAACCCACACACTAAAGCAGCCAACGTTCAAGTTGAGCTTGCCCAAAAATATCTTGATAACGGCGCACAGCCAACTCCTCGAGTAGTCAAACTCTTGAAGGATGCCGGTGTCGACTTACCAAAGTGGGTTGTTGAACCAAACACCGATAAGCAAAAGAACATCCGCCACAGTGATAAGCTGCGCCGCAACCAGCCGAAGGAAGAGACTCCTGTGGTTGTTGCTGATACGTCTTCTGACGAAGAAGTAGCTCCAGTGGAAGCTGTTGCTGAACCAGCCACCGATGCTGGTGCTGACGGCGGCGAATAAGCCCTTCTCTTTTAAAAACGCTCGGCTTATGCCGGGCGTTTTTCGTTGTGCGCGTATGCTACAATAAAAACGTAAACACTATGCGATAGTCCGAAAGACATGGAGGGTACTAATGTCCACAATCGACCAGCAATTCATAGAATATATCGTAAAATCAGTGGTTGGCCACCCCGATGACGTCGTTGTCGACCGCCTTATTGATGAAAAAGGGGTCCTGCTCACACTGACCGTCAATCCCGAAGACCTTGGCCGCGTCATTGGAAAGCGAGGGATTACCGCTCAAAGCCTCCGTACACTGCTTCGAGCACTTGGTACTAAAAACGATGCGCGGTATAACTTAAAGATCGTAAATAATGATGGTCATGAAGGTTCCACGTATTCATCTGACGATGCGCCGCACCGCGAAGAACGTGCCGCCGCCGAGCAGCCTCGTGAAGCAACCGAAGCCCCAGAAGCTGTTGAAGATGACGCACTTGTGGAAAGTCTATCAGATGAAGCTGTGGACAACAGTTCAGACTACACCAAAAAGACACGAGCAGAGCTTGCAGAGCTC
Source organism: Candidatus Saccharibacteria bacterium UBA6175 (assembly GCA_002422915.1). Taxonomy (GTDB): domain Bacteria; phylum Patescibacteriota; class Saccharimonadia; order Saccharimonadales; family Saccharimonadaceae; genus Microsaccharimonas. Next base: position 19,233 of record DITV01000001.1, read on the forward strand.
GATGACCTTGATATATAATAAGCGCAAGTTCAACAAACCAATCTTTGAACTGCGAGATTAGCTCATGCGAGTGACAAATCACCACATTTGTTGAGAGCTTATGTGTATAAAAGACGCCCCAGAAATGGAGCGTCTTTTTGTTGCAATAAAGTTTTGTCTGCCCGAGTCTCCCCGGGCAGACCATGATGGTGCGGGGAGACTGGGCTACTCCGGCTCTTCCTCCTCTTCAACCTCGTAGGGCTTCTCGAAGAGATCGGGCCAGGGTTCATTCGGTCTTGCCATCATCGCTCCTTCCAAACAGCTCGGTGTGAAACTTCGTGACAATGTACGCCACAAAGCCTATCTGGGTACCGATCAGCAACACGCTGAATACCCAGAAGAAGTAGGTGTGAGCAGCGCTATCGGCGCCGAACACGGTATCGACTGCGTTCTTCGCAAGAATTGCAAGAACGACAATCAGCAGCTGGTAGCCAATGATGCCACCAGCAACTTTCGGGACAGATATCACGCATACTCCAATCGGAGACAGAACGAGAGGGGATAAAAGACCTATCGAATAGCACTGCTATCGATATTATTATGATATCACATATTTACAAAAAAGTCAATGTACCGTACACTGGTAACAGATGAATATACAAGTAATTACCCTATTCCCCGAGATGTTCGATGGCGTGCTGAACAGCTCGATGATGTGGAAGGCGCAGCAACAAGAAGCGGTGACATTTTCACTGATCAATTTGCGTGAGTTCGGCATAGGGCCACGCCAGCAAGTGGACGATACGCCGTATGGTGGTGGCGACGGCATGCTCCTCAAGCCAGAACCGTTGTTTGCGGCAGTTGAATACGCCAAAAAAGCTGATCCAACAGCCAAGGTGATCCTGATGACCCCCAAAGGACAACGCTGGAGGCAAGCCACCGCTCAGAGCTGGGCAGACGCCGGCACTGGCCTGATCTTCATATGCGGCCGCTATGAGGGCTACGATGAGCGTATTGTCAGCCTCGTCGATGAACAGGTGAGCGTCGGTGATTATGTGCTCACTGGCGGCGAGCTGCCGGCGATGACGATGATCGATAGTATCGTTCGCCTCATCCCCGGGGTGCTAGGCGGTGAACAGAGCGCCGCAATTGAAAGCTTTTCAGACGGCGAAACTCTCGAATTCCCTCAGTATACCAAGCCAGCAGAGTTCAAGGGAATGAAAGTGCCCGATGTACTGCTGAGCGGTCATCACGCTGAAATTGAGAAGTGGCGCCGCGAACAGTCTAAGAAAGCCGAATAAGCTCTGATTCCAATAAAGCAAAACATCCCGAGTGGGATGTTCGCTGTTGTTGTGGTGGATGTCGTAGAGCGAGCTGTCACAACATATTTTTTTGGAGGTATGTTTGTTTTATGTAACTTCGCTTGTTGTTACTTTACTCGAGGGGTTGGAAAAGCGCAAGCATAATGATAAAAATAACAACGATTATTTGCAGCCAGAGCACGAGGAGACTATACTCTAAAGCATGAGCTTTTTTCGAACACCCACCCCAGCACCACTGCCAAAATCAAAAAATGTTGCCACGATCAGCCTGTTTTACGCCGTCATTCTTGTCGTGATGGTTGTCGCACAACTCTTCACGTTTGAAAGCTTCTTAGAGCTAATTGGTACGTACGACCTTCCCGGAGGGCTAACCACCGCTTACACACTTGCGGCCGTACTGATTGCCGCACAGGTGTTTGCTTTACCGTTTTTGCTCCGCATGGCGATCAGCCCGGCATTCCGGATGTTCAGCCTGCTGTCAGCCGGGCTCGTTGCCGACATTTGGCTCTTTCTGACACTATGGGTTGTGATCGTCCAGCCAGCCGTCACTAATGTCGGCTTTCTTGGCACGGTGGTTGAGACCATGCCTGGCTGGTGGGCGGTCTGTATTGCTCTGGCGTTTGGAGTTTTGGCAACCTGGGCAGCGTGGGGTATGTGGCCGAGCGCTTCAGCTGGTGTCAGTAAGAAAGCGCCTGCCAAGAAGAAATAGTTGTCGAAACCAGCTGACGGCGCTATGATGAAGACAATCGTAAGTTCAAAAGGAGAATTGTATGCAATTGCTACATAAACTAGAAACACTTGTTCACGGATGGCTAAAAAACGTCCCACACCTCCCTGAAGGTGGCCGTAAGTGGCTTGGTGAAAACGTTTGGTGGATCGTACTGGTCTTTACCATCTTAGGTGGCATCGGACTGCTGTTTGCTCTCTTTGGTATTTTCGCCCTGATGGCCCTCATAGGCTCAGTCAGTAGTGCCTACTATGTGAACGGGACTGAATTCGCTGCTTGGGGAATTGTGACTGGCCTCATTAGCTTTGTTATCTCGGCCTTTGCCCTTGCCTTGAACGCATTGTCGATCACCCCGCTCAAGGAAATGAAGAAGAAGGGTTGGGTACTCTTGTTTGCCGCCTTCCTGGTGAACGTCGCGGGATCGGTCATTAACGCCGTATTGGCCTTCAATCCATTCACGTTCATCTTCAGCCTCGTGTTCACGGCGGTATTCGCTGCCATCGCGGGCTACTTCTTGTTTGAAATTCACAGTCAGTTTGCGCACGAAGCAAAGATTGTTAGCAAGAAACCCACTTCATCTAAAAAGAAGTAAGTACACCGGTTCTTTCGCCACCTCTTGAGCCTTTACCTCAGTTAGTGTACAATTTGTTGGTACCTTCGACCCAGATTGTACACGCGTTGGGGATTGGCCAAGTGGTAAGGCACCAGGTTTTGGTCCTGGCATTCGGGGGTTCGAATCCCTCATCCCCAGCCAAAGAAAAAAGAGTCCGCAGCGATTCTTTTTTCTTTGGCTCTGAGCGGCATCGAAGTTTCGAGTGTGCATTCGGGGGCGAACACAGCCAGTGGCTGTGTGAGGGCGACGTTCCGATGGCGATTGATCGCCAATCGCGAACTCGCGGGGTCGCCGAAGGTGACCGAATCCCTCATCCCCAGCCAAAGAAAATGAAGCCCGAAGCGGCTTCTTTTTCTTTGGCACAGAGCGCTTTTGAACCCGCGGTTACGCACAGCAAAACTTCTTTGGGTTCGGTGATGTTAGTAATGTTAGAATGCGGCTCTATTTTATAGCTTGCGTAAAAATATATAAAATCTACACTAGAGCAATGAAGAAGAGTATTACTCAAGAAACGCCTAACGGCTGCGGTATCGCCTGTTTTGCTTTTTGTCACCGGTCTTTCGTATAAGAATGCAGAAGAATTTTTAGGTGATGATCAGGCGAGAAGCAACCGTTTTATCGTCAAGCACTTTCGTGATGAGCTGAATCGGTTCGGACTTAAGTATGATTCAAGGAATGTACGTCCGAATCAAACAATTGAACCTACTGAAGGAACAGTCGTTTTGCTTAGACGATCGAAACAATTTCCTGTAGGCCACTACTTGGTATATCATGACGGAGAGTGGATGGACCCGCGCATTAACTTGAGCGATGACCGGAAGTTTGAAGACCCAAAGTCGGGCTTTCGAAAGGAGCTTCCTGGCCACATAATGTATGCCTTGATTCCTGTCGTTCATGCTTAGGCATATGTATCAGCAACCTCGTATTTCGTACACAATTATGTTATAATATATTTTATGAATGTTCAGCACGAGCGTGAGACCAACAACTCACAAGGACTTAATAGTGAAAAAAACATTTCTTCGCGTGTCTTACGCACGGTTACGGATCTGGGAATATTAAATTCAGAGCATCACACCTCACCTTTCGAAGTGAAGCGACATCAGCTCGAGGCATGGGAGCGTCTATACCGTCATCGTGCTGCCGGAGAATCAACCGCATTAGTTCATATGGCAACAGGACTCGGTAAAACCACCGTTGTTGCTGGAGATATTCGGACTTTTTCAGAAGAGTTTCTGCAGACAGAGGGTAGGTCTCCGAAAGTGCTTTTCATGGCACACCAGACAGAACTTCTCAGGCAGGCTGGAGAGCGATGTGCTGATTTGGTTCCAAGCCTGGATCAAGCAGCACTCTATTCGGGAAAGGGCTCGATACAAGAGGCACAGCAGGCAGGTCTGGTATTTGCAACGCTCCAGACAATGAACATAAGAAAGCATCGTTTTGAACAGGACCACTTTGATTACATTGTTGTCGATGAGTCGCACCATTCAATGGCGCCGATGTTCGAGAAAGCAATAGCCTACTTTCTGCCGGCATTTCGATTAGGGGTCACCGCCACTCCATTTAGGAAAGACCAGAAGGATATTACCGAGCTTTTTGGAAAGATTGTGTATTCAAAGAATCTTGCCGAGGCTGTTTCGGATCAACTCCTTGACGCCCCCGACTACGAAGTTGTTGCGGACGATCTTTTAGTTCAGTCGATCAATTCTGACTTTGTACAATCAAAAGAGCTTCGCGAGGCCCTTTTTGACGAGGAGCGGAATCGGGTCATTGCGAGTAAGATTCACGAAAAACAGGTAACGATATCACGGCCGCGAACGATCGTATTTGCTCAGAATATTGCACATGCAGAAGATTTTAGCCGCTACCTTAATGACGCCGTACCGCTACACTCTGAGTTATCTCATGAGGAAAGGCGTCGTATTATCTTGGCCTTTAGAGCTGGCGAAATTCCAACGATCGTTGCGGTAGACATGCTCAATGAGGGCGTCGATATTCCTGAAGCAAACCTTGCTGTATTCTTACGATCAACAGCGAGTAGAACGATTTTTGAACAGCAGCTAGGGCGTATCTTACGTAAGCTTTCAGAAAAAGACGCACACGTGCTTGATTTTGTTGGAACCGCAGAACGGTTGCGTATGATCTATGATCTAAGCGAAGAAGTACGAAAGATTAATGAAGAAAAAGCACGAGCACTTGGCGTCAGCCTTGAGGGTAACGACATTGAATATACCCGCTTCGGAACCTTTTCGCCAAAATTTGATCGTTACAGCGTTGATATTATTGAGAAAATTAAGCTTTTGACTGAAAGTGAGCAACTTGCACCCGAAGGCTGGATGAACGTTGGCCAAATTGCGGATGCCGTTGGAAGAAGCACCTTTTATATCTACGGCCTCATTCAGTCTCTTGAACTACCGACTCGAAAATTTCGGACTCCGATGAACTATACCGCACGGTATCTTTCTCCGGGCCATACGGAGGGGTTAATTGAGATGTTTGTTAATTCAGAGGGCTATGTATCTGCCTCTGATTTGGAGGTGATTCTCGGGAAGTCCAATAGTTATGTGTCAAAATATATTTCCGACAGAGGTTTCGAAACAAAGCAGTTTGCGAATGACGCGGGCATTTTGGTGAGGCATATTTCACCGGCTGATGCAGAGCTGGTTATCGAAGAGCACATGACAACCGAGCCACCCTCTGATTGGGTATCAATAAGTGAAATTAGTGCTGAACATAGCGTCAATCGGCTCACGATAAGGCGAGCGATCAGACGCCTTGGGATTGATGCGGTAAAGTTTACCGCAAAAGAAACGAACCAGCTGACACTTCACGTAAAAATTGAGGATGCGCAAACGATCGAAGACTTCTTAGAGCCGAAGGGGGTGACTAGACTGTCTAATATCGCCGATCGAATGGGAACCTCAACACGGATGGTGAAGCGAAGGGCACGTATACTTGATATGAGTATTGTTGAAAAAATGGCCCCGCGAGCCGACGGTATACCCAAGCCCACCGATCACGTCAGTGATTCTGACGCAGAAACATTGGTTGGCTATTTTGAGAGTCGCCAACTTGAGAGCGCACCGGCTGGATGGGAAAAGATAAGTGATTTAGCGAGCGAATTCAATATCACATATCCTGCTGTCAAAGCAATGGCCAGAAAACTAGAGCTAGAAACCGGGCAGTACATGCCACTAGACGGCAATAAAAGAATGACGTATGTGTCGGCCGATGGCGCCGAAAGGTTGCGGCAACTCTACATTTAAACGTGCTACACTTTTAACATGGAATTAAAAATTGACTACTCAAGAAACATTCAAGGCCAGGAACAACTGGCAATTCAAGTCGAGGACCTTGCTCGAAAGCTTGGACATACCTGCATGCTTATGCCAATGCTCTCTGAAGGAGAGGGTGATTATCCTACGATGGAAATGTTTGTTGATGGGGCGTTCGCACTCGGGAGCTCAATTGAAATAGAAAGAGCTTTATCAGACGGAACTATGGAAGCGTTCCTGAGCCGTGCTGCCTAGTTTGATTAATAGTGTCTACTCTAGCCTAAGAAGAATTCAAGAATCTCATACACGACATATGCTGGCCATACAATTGATTGCAAGAACGCCAGAACGACTTCCCAGAATCCGTTCGCTTGGTTGATGAAGTAAACGAGCGCCCCAACCCACGACAGAAAGAGCACGAATCCGGTCATTCCCTCTGTTTTGTTGATGGTAACGATTGATCCAGTTTGTTTTGCCATAAGTATATCCTTATATCCTTAGATTAGTTTTTTGGCAGCGTAATCTTGATTGTGCCTTCGCCGTCACCATTTTCATAGTTACCGGTACCGTTGGCTTCGATGACGGCTCCCTCAAGGGTGCGTGAAAGTTCACTGACACTATTGTCAATAGAGTTAAGAGTGCCCACATATGAAATAGTTCCGACGATTGCACCTACTCCTTGAACGAGCAAGAAGATCGCAATACCAACAAAGACGGTCCGGTCATCTCGACCGGTACGCGCCAGCCGTACTCCTGCCTTATTTTTTGCGTTACCGAGTGCAATCCAAATAAAGTCGATGAGCCACCAGATACCAAGTCCACCAAAGGTGATAAGCTTCACGATACCCAGGAACACCTGGCCCATGTAGAATCGGTCTACGCCGAGAAAACCAAGGAAAAGGCTAAAATATGTTGCCGTGACATAGCTCGTGTCTGGTTGTGTTGAAGTTGCTTTTGAAACCATTGTGGATCTCCTTATAATATGGCTTTAGTGTATCACACGAATAAATTGCCACGTACCACTTACGCTTGCCTCGATGGAGCTTGGTACGGTTAAATGGTCGAATGACCACTCCCTAACGTCCCGACCCATTTCTTCTTGATGTTGTAGTAGATTTACGGAAAACTCCACCAGAAATTCCTCAAGACTATGTTCCAGAAGTCCTCCCATACAATGGAGAGCGACTACAGCCGGAGATTCAATTCGAACACGCCTACGCCGTTCTCGACAAGTTGATGGAGGCATATAACAATAACGAATTGCCGTATAGCCTGGATAGGGTCCGCGTGCCTCACGATCCTCGGCATATGCCAAAAACTATGGAGCGGAGTGGGGTTGATCATGCCGTATTCCTTTTTAACGTCTGTTATTACATGCGGGGCGGGATTAAATCGAATGACGCCGTCAAACGCATGGCGAATGTGTACGATGAGTGGCCGAGCTTATTTGATTGTGAGTTTGCCAAAGATGTTGACCCTGGAGCGATTGAAGAAATTTTAAAAACGAACGGACTTGGCTTTCAGAAAGTAGTCGCCGACCAATGGGTAGAAAATTCACGGCGATTACACGAGCTGTACGACGGCGATCCGCGAAAGATTTTTGAAGGAGTCGATAGCTACGAACTCAGCCAAGAAAGAATTCAGAATGATGGAAAGGGCGGGGGATTTAAAGGCTTCCAGGAAAAGATGACGAGCATGATCATCTATTACCTGATGGATGAAGATTTAATTGACCGATTTAACTTTCCTATACCGGTTGACCTCCATGTGTTACGCGTGAGTATTGCAAATGAGATGATTACATTTGGCGATGTCCCACATAAAACTAACTTATTTACGAAAGAAACGTTGAGCGCGCTGCGAACACTTTATTTACAGTATGCCGAAGAACGGAATGTGAACCCACTGCGACTTTGTGACGCCGTGTGGATGCTTTCGGAATCATCGTGTGGCCGCCACCCTGGCAATACGACGATTGAGCCGCATGGCAGAAAAGTGAGAAATGGGCGCTCGACCTACCTGATACCTAAAGAAGTTAATTTTGATGATCCGACCCAACTAAAGGCGTACCGAGAATCATGTGCAATATGCCCGATTGAGGAAACATGCCAATACAATATACCCGGCACCCAGTATTATGTTGGCGGTAATTTAATTATTCGTGGGCCGCGCAAGCGAATACCGCTGTCTGTGCTGCAGCCGAGAGACGAGCTCCGTCCACTGTTCTAAGTGAACTGCTGCTCTCGCGCCCCGACCTGATTAAGCCAATCTGATCAACCAGTGTATAATAGAGGGAATGAATACCCTTAAATCATCAAAAAATGCCAAGGTCATTCGTCGGATTGCGCTGGCCGCCGCTGTGCTTATTGTTGGTGGCTTTGTTTCCTATAACATCTATGCGTCACGCGAGATCGAAACTGTCGAGCAGACGGTGGTTAGTCCGGTGACGAATACGCCTTCAACTCCTTCACCAGAATCACCTGCTGAGGTACCTGCTGCACCGGTCGTTCGAACCGGAAGCTTTCAAAGCCTGAACGGCTATACGGTGAGCGGTGATGTCAGCCTTATTGTCGAGAACGGCGAGCGCCGTCTGGTCTTCAGCGACAACTTCGCCTCATCAAGCGGACCGGATGTTCTGGTATATCTTTCGAAGAATAATACGTTTGCCGAAGGCGGCGCATTGTCCGACCCTATTTCGCTTGGTCCAATTCAGAGCTTCAATGGGTCACAAACCTATGTGCTGCCTGAAAATTCAGATGAATATAGTTCAGTGGTGATTTGGTGCCGGGCCTTCTCGTCCGCGTTCGGAGCTGCTTCAGTCTAACGCTCCATGATCGCCGATATTACCATCACCGAAAAATCATTCGGACCTAAATCACTCATGTCGAACGTTCGGTTTACGATTAATGATGGTGAAAAGATTGGGGTAATTGGACGGAATGGCGTGGGTAAGTCGACATTATTCGGGCTGCTTGCCGGGCTTGATAAGGACTTTACGGGAGACATTATCTACAAACCGGGCGCAGTCGTTGTTGCGACCCAGCAGGAGTATCATGATGTTGGCGATAAGACGGTATTGCAATACGTACTTCAGGGCTTGCCTGAATATAATGGCCTGAGCCACACCATCGAGACCTATCCTGAAACGATGGGCGATGACCTCCGCAAGATCAACGAGTACACCGATGCGTTGCAGCGCTTCGACGATAAGGGCTTTTACCAAATTGAAGAGCAGATTGAGCGCGAGCTGACAAATTTCCAATTGCCTGATATTGCGCACCGTCCGTTTTCAACTCTTTCTGGCGGTCAGAAGCGCTTGGTTGAAGTGGTGAAGATTATGCACTCTGATGCCCACCTGGCATTGATCGACGAGCCCACCAACCACATGGACTACATCGCTAAGGCGCAGTTTATTGATTGGATGCAATCGGCCCAGGAAGCGGTTTTGGTAATCACCCACGACCGTGACGTGCTTCGTGAAGTTGACCGAATTATTGAGATCAAGGACGGCGGCTCGGCCGTGTACAAGGGAAACTATGATGCCTACTTAAAGCAGAATGCGGTTTCAACCGGTAGCCAGATGAATGATTTTGAAATGGTTGAGAAGCGAATTAAGAACTTGAAGGCGAAAGTCATTGAGTACCAGCGGTTTAAGGAAAAGTCACGTAACCCAAGCACGATCCAGCGCTTCAAGCGTCTGGAAGAAAACTCACGCAAAGAACTGGCTGAACTTGAGAAGTTGCAGAAACCAACATTCTGGATTGATAAAGAATCAGTTGAAACGCTGAACTACAAAACTGCCGGGCAGTATGAAAAGTTCAAGGCCAAGAATGTGCGCATTAACCTGAAGAGTGATGCCTCACGAAGTTCTCACGTCTTGGTATCAGCTCGCGGCCTGAGCCTCGGCTATGATCACGCGCTGTTTACCGGACTCAATATCGACCTACGTGAAGGCGAGGCGTTAGAGTTCCGAGGCCGTAACGGTGCCGGTAAGACGACGCTCATTAAGGCCATTCTCGGCGATTCGGTGGTGAAACAGTTCGACGGTGAGCTGACCGTTGATTCCCAAATTCGCATTGGCATTTACGAGCAGGAAGTCGCCGATACCTACTTTGCACTCCCGCTTGAAGATGCGATTGAGAAGATGTATCTTTCACGAGGCTTGCCGATTTCAACCACAAAGATTCGTTCGATTATGAGTGATTATTTGTTCACCGAAGGTGATGGTAGGATTCCGATTAAGAATTTGAGTGGTGGCCAAAAAGCCCGCTTCCAACTGATTACCATGCTTGCCAATGACCCTCAGCTGCTCATTCTCGACGAGCCAACAAACCACCTTGATTTGCCAAGTATTGAAGAACTCGAAACGGCATTGGGTAAGTATGCTGGGGCAGTGATTTACGTGAGCCACGATGGCTACTTTAGAAACAAGCTCCCAAGCGAAGTGGTAAAGATTGGTGCACAATAAGACCAAGCAATGAAAAACGACTCATGTGAGTCGTTTTTACTAGAGCGCCTTTGATTTCAATTTCAGGCTTTTTTGCTTCTTTTTCAGAAGTCGTTTGCGTGAGGCGCTATGCCAGTTCTTGTGTTTCGCCACGGTGTTCCGTTCAATTACATTGTTAATAACTTTTCTTCATTATACCACAGGTTTCTTGAGGTGCACCCCTTAAATTACTGTAGGTCAGAGGTAAGTCGTGCCAGGCTATCGAGGAAGGTTTTGTGAAGTGGTCGTTTTTTCCACTCGTCGAGCTTCAACGCTTTACTTCGGGCGAGATCTTTCTTGTGTAGGCGAGAGAGGCTCAGGGCGGTTTGCGGATCGTAAAAGACGGTGCTATTTTCAAGGTTCAGCTCGAAAGAGCGGATGTCGAGATTACTCGAACCAACTACGGCAACCTCGTTGTCAACAACCATGTACTTAGAGTGAATCAGTTCAGGAGCGGGGAACAGGCGAATATCGATACCGGCTTCAAGGAGCTGCTCATAGTAAGAACGTTGTGCATGCCCAACCATCCATTGGTCCATTGCTTGAGAGTTGAGAATTGAAACCTTGACCCCGCGCTTGCTGGCGGCCGTAATTGCGGCAATGAGTGTTTCGTCGGGTACGAAGTATGGATTGGTGATGTGAATGGAGTGAGCAGATCGGTAAATGAGGGACACAAACAATTTAAGATTGTTCTGGTAGGCATAGCCTGGGCCGCTCGGAACCATTTGTGTTACTACAGTTCCAGCGGCGGTGGTGAGATGCGTGGTCGTATGATGTGTGAGCGTTTCACCGGTTTCGAGGTGCCAGTCACTCGCTACAATTGCCGCTGCTTCACTGGCGACCGGGCCAGTCATTTGTGTCACTAGTTCGGTATAGTGAATCTTATCCTTCCGAGCGTAGGTTGCTTCAATCATGTTGAGAGAACCCACGAATGCGGTGTGATTATCAATCGCCACGATCTTACGATGGTTGCGGAGGTCGGGGCGGCTGTAGCGACGTGGCCGGAGACTAATTGGAAGCATGGCCTTGTAATGAATGCCAGCTTTTTTGAATCGACGTTTCATTACTTGATAATGCGCGAACTTTTTTGAGCCAAACGAATCGAATAGGGCATAGACAGCGACGCCACGCCCAGCAGCTTGCTCGAGCGCACTTATAAATTCTTCCGTTTCGGCGTCTAAAGCGATAATAAAGAACTCCAGATACACGTAATGTTTCGCCGCAGCAACCTGCTCTGTCATATCAGCAATGAGCGAGTCATAACCGTTTAGGATTTTCACCGCATTACCGCCAATCGGTGCGAGTCCACCGAGAGCTTCGCCAAGAAGTGAGGTTTGTTCAAATGTGCCGTTGACCTGCTTCGTATAACCGTTGTCGCGGAACTTTTTTGATAGTGCGCGTAAAGAACGCTCAACAGTCGGCTGTCGCTCGCGTCGCTCACGAGATAAACGGGTACTGCCAAGGATCAAGAACAGAAGCGTACCTAGAAGTGGAGCGACAAAGATTGCGAGCAACCACGCAAGGGCAGCACTGGGCTTGCGGTTCTTAGGAATGTACAGAATCAATCCAAGCCGAATAGCAAGGTCGATCGCCAGTATGGTCCAGGTGATAATCCACGCAAGAGAAGAGGGTTCAGTGTCCATGTATGCAGTGTAGCAGAACGACAGAGGTTTTGAGCTAGGCAAGTGCGAGGTACGTAAAGAGGACTGCCAGGGTTGCGGCTGTGGGTGTCATGACAAAGCGCTCTGGTCGTGAACGCGAGACGCCATTCACCAAAATGCCCAGGTAGCAATAAATCGCAACTGCCCAGACGGCGACATCTAAAAACGTCCCCGGTTTAATCAGGTGGATGATGTTTGCTTGGCTAAGGGCGATCACCATGAAGCCAAGATATATCACCAGTGTTGAGACGCTTGCGATGCGAAGTTCACGGGGCAGGACTCGATGTTTACCGCCCCACGCGTAGTGTCCCATTGGAGCGCCGAGGATCAAAAGAATTTGGAAAATCAATAAGACACTGAGGACGAAGGTAGCGAGCAGTGCAATGATGATGGTCATGGTCTCAGTCTAGCACTCGGCCGAGAAACTGTATATGTGGTGCTTATGTTTGACTATCAACCGTGCGGAATCTACTATAAGAACAAGGGTGGGAGAGATACAAACACCAACGATAATACTAGTGTGAAGTATGATCTACCTAGCGCCCGTCCCTGAGGGGACGACGTGCACGGTTGTAGTCTGCTGATCCTCCGGCGCGCACGGCGCGTTTTTTCCTGGAGTGAGTGGTCGGTTGCGACACATACGATGCTCCCTGATGCAGGACCACGAGTTCATCGGCCGTGTTCGGTCGAGTCTCCGAGATGTTCCCGCGAAAGTGCATCGGTACCATGGTCGACCTACGTGAGCGAACTGCTTGCACGGATCGATATCGATGGAGAAGTGCCCTCGGCTTGACGCCCACAAGGTGGCGATCCACCTCCTTGTTGTCTTGATCCGCTCTCCCGCTGTGGGTTTACGGGGGCACTTTCTTCATCAAGTGAGAGCGTGTGGCTTCGTGCCCGCTCTCACCACCTTTTTTGCATGAGTGAATACACAGAATCGTCCCACTTTGAACGTCAGACTATCCGGACTGATCGGCCAGGCATGCCACCGAAGTATCGTGATGTGTACGTACCGGATGGCGTGACACGCTATTGGCACGAAGCGGTTCTTAGATTCTTTTATCAAAAAAAATTTGTCGACCAGTCCGCTCTGCCAGCGAACGCGTGGGTGTCGGGCGCAATGCCGGGTAGCCGTCCTATTCATGGTGTTCTTCCGCATCGCCATAACAAGTTGTTCTACAAACTCGACCTAAAAGATGCCTTTCCGTCGGTAGATACAGCCGTACTTCGCCAAAAAGTGGACGCTCGCTCAGAAGAAATAGGACTTACACCGTCCTACCGAGAGTTTATTGAGTATTTTATGGATCACTATGCGCTACCCGATGAGGCGCCGGGACTCGCACTTGGGCCACCTGCGTCTCCATACTTATTTAACGTATATGCCATGGAAATGGATCAGACCTTGGCAAGCTACGCAGCGCATCACGACTTGACGTACACTCGCTATTTAGACGACATTACTTTTTCATCCCCATTTACTTCGAATGTTTTGGGTGAAAAAATGCGACGCACAATTCGGAGTATTATCGAAGAAACCCCAGGTATGACGATTAACCATGCAAAAAGCCGCGTTCACCGTCTCGACGGTCGCAGGGTCGAGATAACCGGCATGGCGATCCATCGTGATGGAGCAATCACGCCAAGTGCCGAGTTGATGCAAAAAATAGCAACATCTTTCGATACTGTAGAACGATCACTTGTATCCGGAGCAATCATGACGCAGGCATCACTTGGGATCCTAGATGGCTATCATGGCGTATTATCTGATTTTTCCTCACAGCCTCATAGACCAGAAGTAACAGAGAGCGTTGATCGCTATCGTCGTCTGAGATATTTGACGAAGATTGCGATGAATATGGCAGCAGAACCTCCGCGGGAAAAGCCGAGCCTTGAGGTAATTGCAGAAACCGAACGTCTTCTTTTGAGTTCGCTCAACGGTGATAGCCTTGCGAGCAGACAACTGGAAGAAAAAAGCCCTCATATTTGGGATCTTTTCAACGAGTACGGTTTAATTGATCATAACGGGGAGTATCTTTCGACCCTCCCAAGACTGTATAGTAGGAGTAGCATGCTAACAATCCTCCTCCATTCTTCAAAAACAATGATGCCGGTAAGCCCTCATCATGTGCTGACCGATCCTGAGTTCTTGGCTCAGGCACAAGAGCTACAGTCGTACATGGCCGGTCTGGTCCCACTACAGATTGAGAAAATCATGCACATTTCAACGCCCCTCGCCGAGAAGACGGTGCAGCTTAATGATCAGTGGGCAAAAACTCATGTTCTCACACCGGCAGTGGAGACATTTCGGGGAGATATCTATAGCGGCCTTCGTGCGCTGGAATGGACCGATGAAGAGCGAGCATTTGCTCAAGAACATTTAAGAATTCTTTCTGGCCTCTATGGTTTACTGAAACCGTTTGACGGCATTGCGCCGTATCGTCTTGAGGCTGGATATCGACTGGGAGGTGAGTACGCTAACCTGTACAAGTTCTGGGGTGAACGTTTAGCTGATAGTTTGCCAAAACAAGGCCCGATCGTCAATGTGACGTCGGCTGAGTATGAAAAGTTAATCATTCCGCACCTCGATCCAGTGCGGGTAATCACGCCGAAGTTTCTCAGCCGTGTCGAGGGGAGCGAACCAAAGTTCGTGGCAGTCCATGCCAAAATTGCTCGTGGAGCGCTCGCCCGCTGGCTAGTGCAACGCAGAGAGGATAGCGCAGAAGGCATCGAAGCATTCAACGACCTTGGCTACACCTATCGGCCTGAGCTGAGTCTGCCTGAATCGCCCGTCTTTGTCTGTGAAGAGTTCAAGGGCATTGGTCTGAGCCAGAGGCTGATCTAATGAAAGCCGCCCTGATTCTTGGCACCCAGTTGTTCCGTGATCATCCAGCGCTGAGTGACTCAGACGTTGATACCTTTATTATGATTGAAGCGCGGGATGCCTGTGCCAAGCTACCGTATCATCAACACAAGCTGGTGCTGTTGCTGGCGGCGATGCGTGAGTATCGCGATTTTTTGACCACGCAGGGAAAAACGGTTCATTATTTTAAGCTTGAAGATACACCGTCATTCGCTGATGCGCTAAAAAGCGTTATGGCCGAGCACTCTGTTGAACGGCTCAGCTGGATGGCTCCTTCCGATCAACCGACGCGACGTCGACTTGAAGCGTTAGCCGAGGGTATCGAACGGCACCAGTATCCCAACATGCTGTTTTTGACACCTGAAGACGACGTACGTGCCTGGTTTGACGGTAAGAAATCACCGCTGATGGAAACGTTCTATCGTTGGCAACGCAAACGAACTGGTATTTTGATGAACGGTGACCAGCCAGAAGGTGGTGAATGGAATTATGATGCTGATAATCGGCAGCCGTTCCCAAAAGCGGGAATTGAAGTACCGGCATTGCCTCGGGTAAAGCGAAGTAAGAATGTCGACGATGTCATTGCTGCGGTTGCGCGGTTATTCCCTGAAAACCCGGGCGTTGCCGATGACTTTTGGTTGCCCGTCTCGCACGACGACGCCGATGAATGGCTTGAACGGTTCTTCACAGAACGATTTTCTCAGTTTGGCCAATACGAAGATGCCATGAAGGCCGGTGAACCGTTTTTATTCCATAGTGTCATCTCACCGTTATTAAACATTGGCCTGCTCTCGGTCCAGCAGGTGATTGATGGTGCTTTGGCTGCTTATGAACGTGGCGACGCACCACTCAGTGGCGTCGAGGGGTTCGTTCGACAAATTATCGGCTGGCGTGAATATATGTATGGCCTGTATCTCGCGAAGCCTGAGATGAAAGAGATGAACTTCTTTGGATTTACGAAACCACTTGAGCCGTGGTGGTACACGGCCGATTGGGAGAAGCAAGATTTGCCACCACCGGTTGCTTCGGCGCTGGCGACGGTGCATCGGTATGGGTACAATCACCATATTGAGCGCTTGATGGTGCTTGGTAATTGGTTCTTACTGAATGAATATGATCCGCGCGACGTGTATCGTTGGTTTAGCGCCCTGTATGTTGACGCCTACGAATGGGTGATGGTCCCGAACGTGATGGGCATGAGCCAATATGCCGACGGCGGGTACACCGCAACCAAGCCCTACATTTCGGGCGGCAATTACTTAGAGAAAATGGGTCGCTGGTGGGGATCTACCGCAAAAGCGCGTGAGAGTGAATTCACTGAACTTTATTGGCAGTTTTTGGCGAATCAATACGACGCGCTGAAATCGAATCATCGAATGTCGTTGGTGCTAAAACAAGCCGTAGCAAGGGTTGAAAAGTGATGTTTTGGACCACGGTAGGGATCATCGGGGCGATCGTAGTCGGTGTTTGGGCGGTGAGTCTGTTTCTGCTTCGTCGCTCAATTAAAACGTTTCCGCGCTACTGGAAGACACTTGCAGAACAACCTGGAGAATTTGTCTACGTGGCACTGGGTGATTCGGCGGCGCAAGGCATTGGCGCCATCAGTCCGAAAAGAAGTTATGTGAGCCAGATTGCGCGGGAGGTCGCCACTCAAACTGGCCAAAGCGTCCGTGTGATTAATCTGAGCCAATCGGGTGCCCCCACGGATGACGTCATGCATCGGCAGCTTCCGGAACTCGCGAAGTATAACGCCGATTTGGTAACACTAGCGATTGGCGGCAACGATATTAAGCGATTTGAAGCGCCAAAATTTGAACGAAATATCCGTACCATTATCGCCCAATTACCAAAAGGAACATTCGTCGCCGATGCACCCTATTTTATGCATGGGCAGTGGGAGAAAAACGCACAGCAGATGCGTGAGATTACACAGCGTGTCTCGAAGGAGTACGGTATGAGAGTGGTTCCGTTGTATGACGAGATTAAGCGAGATGGCTGGCAAGCGATGTTTACGTCGTATGGTGCCGACTGGTTTCATCCAAATACTCGCGGCTATACGGTGTGGTACAGGACCTTTTGGCAGGAAATTCGCCCAACGCTCAGCTCATCATCAGCCAAGAATCATGATAAAATATAAGCACTATGGCTCATAAAAACAGCAACACACCAAAGCGTGATCTGAGTAATCTGTGGATTGCTTTGTTTGGGATTTGTTTCTCACTGGGCACCATCTTTGGCGTGATTGGTTTCGTGAACTCGCTTTTTTAGCGCCACTGTTTGTGGTAGCTAGCGACATCATATTTACGCATTAATCCGCCTTCATTCATATAGCGAATCTTGCCAAACACCTCACGTTCAAACCAGGGCCGGTCGTGCAGGCCAACCATCGACCATAAAATGCCAACGTATCCATTAGGATCGCCACCGTCAACGGAATACTTATCGTTCAGATAGATACAGTCAGCCAGCGCCTGCTCGGGCGTTGTTGACCATTCCAGCATTTTCTTGGCCCAGTACATGCGCATGTAGCCGTGGATCTTACCGCTCTTGCGGAGTTGCTGCTGGGCGGCATTCCATGATGCGTCGTGGGTTTCGGCGTTTTCCCATTGCTCGCGGGTGTAGATAAACTCACGCGGATCATCGCGGTGTTCGTCGAGTGACTTTTGCGCCCACGATGGGCCAGACGTCAGTAACATATAGCCATCGTTGTAGAAGCAGAAGTTATCGGCCAGTTCTTTACGGACGACCATTTCTTCGAGCAGGGCATTCATGCCATCCTCTTTTGAAGGAACCTCACCGTGTTCAGCCAGTTTGACGCGTTCAAACAGGAGCGGGCGGACATCAACATGCTTGATGAGCTCAACGGCAACCCGCAGGCTCGCCAGTTGGCCATGGTGAAGGTAGGGGCTCAGGCCACTTTGTTGATCGTTGGCGATGTCGTTACGGTTCAGGGCGTAGGTTTCAAGGCGGGTAGCGATGAAGTCTTTGAGATGAGCCTGGGCCGCCGCTTCACCAGGCGTTGCTTCGATAACGATGCCGCTAGCAGGGATTGCTTGAATGAAGGCGCGAGCGTCTTCAAAGCTCATTGATTTTGGTGCGATCGTGGCGGGTGTTTGATGGGCAGCAACTTCGAGCGGTTCTTTCAGGTAATTCTCGAAGTACTTGTTCACCTTACCGCGCATGGTGTGGGCGGCAAATTCTTGCTTGTCGCTGGCGACCCACACGGGGATGATATTGTGGGTATCGACGACGTAGACGGAACCGTTGAAGTCGGCGGCAACTTTCTTAGCCCTTGCTCGTGGGCCCGACAGGGGATTGAAGTCAAAGTAGAGGTGAGATGCCTTTAGCTCGCTGGCGAGTGCCAAAATGTTCTCGGCACCGTTACCGCTCCGGAGGACAAAGGGAATATTAAGAGCTGAAAGGTTGCCGGCAACTTCTTCCAGCCCGCTCAGCATAAAGTCGTAGTGTTCGCGCGAGCGGCCTTCAACCACCTGAAGATTAAAAAAAACATAGAGGGGGAGTGAATGCTCGATGGCTTTGAGCTGCGCGGCAATGAGGGCGTGGTTATCGCGGACGCGCTGATCGCGTGACATGATGTAGATGACGGCGCCGCTAACGGCATCACTTTCAGATAGAGTGAGAATACGGCTGTTTTGCATAGTCTTATCATACCCTCTATGCAACAGAAACGGGAGTGCTATACTTTAAGCATGAGTAAAAAAATATCTTTGAAACAGCTCAATGTGCTCAATAGTATTGCTGGATTTTTGCACCTTATCCAGGGCTTTGTGATTGTACTGCTCAGCGTCGACTTTACGCTGCCGGTATCGGGAGCATTCCTGGGCTTCGACCCGCAAACGCAGTCGCTCTTCCCCGACAACACCGTTCTGTTTGATATTTCACTGCCATGGTTAGTCGCCTCATTCTTCTTCTTGTCGGCGATTGCCCACTTTACGATCGCGACGGTCTACCGCAAGCGCTACGAAAAAGGCCTTGGCCAAGGGATTAATCGTGCTCGTTGGATTGAATACTCCCTGTCTGCTTCGGTGATGATGGTGGCCATCTCGCTGCTCGTGGGCGTCTACGACCTGATGAGCTTAGTGATGGTCTTCTTCCTGACATCACTCATGAACCTGATGGGCCTGGTGATGGAAATTCACAACCAAACGACCAAAAAGACCAACTGGCTAAGCTACTGGATCGGCTGCTTGGCGGGAATCGTCCCATGGGTCGTGATCGCCTTCTACTTCTGGCTTGGCGCTGAAAACGGTGCGGCTGCGCCCGACTTCGTCTACTGGATCTTCGTTTCGATCTTCGTGTTCTTCAACTGCTTCGCGATTAACATGGTGCTGCAATACAAAAAGATTGGCCCATGGAAAGATTACCTCTACGGTGAGCGCGCTTACATCATCTTGAGCCTAGTTGCCAAAACCTTGCTTGCCTGGCAAGTATTTGCCGGAACACTGCAGCCTTAGCTCGTGAAACGATTAGCTGATTATTCTCAACACTTCCTGCGCAGCCCTGCGCTCATTAAAGAGCTGATTGGCCACACCAACATTCGCAAGAATGACACCGTGTATGACATTGGTGCCGGCAGCGGCGCGATTACCGCCGTGCTGGCCACTCGGGTGAAGAAGGTGGTGGCGGTTGAATTAGAGCCGCGCATGGCCGAAAAGCTGAAAGAAAACATGGCTCGCGTTGATAATGTGAACGTGGTGGCCCGAGATTTTCTCACGATGGGCAGCCCAGCCGAGCCGTTTAAGGTGTTTGCCAACATTCCATTTCACATTAGCTCTGAAATTATTCACAAGCTGACTGATACCGACCAGCCACTGAAAGCCGCCTACTTAATTGTGCAGCGACAGTTCGCCCGCAAGCTCCTGATTAACAGCGACCATTTTACTGGCCAGCTGGGTGCCATGATCGCCCCACGCTATGATGCTCGGATTCGCCGCCCCTTGCGCCGAACCGACTTTTGGCCGCACCCGAATGTGGATACTGTATTACTCGAGTTGAAGCCAAAAGAAGTGCCACTGCTGGAATGGGATGGCATGCCTCGCTACCGCAAGATGATCGATGCCGCCTTTTCTGACCCGAAGGTGTTTGTGAAGTTGCCGTTGAAAGAAGCGGGAATTGCAGAGGGCGTGAAGCCGTCGCAGGTACGGGCCGAGCAATGGGTGCAGATGTTCCTTATGCTTGAACGCTAAGGAAGAGAGGCGCATACTAATATTATGAAAGTTCCAAAAGTATACACTCTTCCCAACCTGCATGTCGGTGCAGAACACTATGTCCCGCCACGTACCACCGATCCGCTCGCCGCTGAATGGCGCCGCAGCGCGCGGGGAACAAATGCGCTTATTATGGAACAGCAAGGATTTGGCCTACATGTTGCCGAAGAAGTGCTCGATGAATTGTATGATACAGATGAAGAGCACTTGTGGGCTCAGCGGATTGGTGGCGTGATGCTCCTCTCTGCAAACTACATGTTTGGCCTTCGCAACAACGGCGTAATGTCACGGCGAATTCCTATTCCCGAGATTGCAGAGCACGATGTCCATCGAGGGAGCACCATCATCTCGGACGGTGAATACGAAAGGCGGGTACAAAAAGCATTTAGTGCGCGCATTGACGACGCAGCTGAGATTTCGGAAGCGCTTGCGCACGAACAGGCTGAAACCCGCGACATCAATGACGGCGCTCGCTCTTTGGCCACGCTTGGCGTGATGATGGCAAACTATCCAATGGACCCCACTTATTTTCATGAAACTGAAAGTGCCGCAGCGTACCAACAGCAAGTTGTTGATAAGGCACAAACAATGCACGGAGACATTATAGACCTGGCTCGAGAAATTGGTACCGTTCCCTCGCTTGCGCAGTTGGCTGACGTTTCAAGCCCACTCAGCAGCCATCTCAGAAGCAGCCGACGGTACCCGATTGCGATGGTACGGGCGCTGAAGGATGCGCAGGAAGAAATCGTCTAACTCTGAAAGACACTTAACTAATCGGTAGCCGGATAGTAAATAGAGATGATCCTGAGTCATTCCTATAGCTGATTACACCACTTAATTGCTCAGTAACTATAATGCGACAGAGATGCAGCCCGAGGCCGTGGCCGTGTTTCTTTGTAGATCTAACACCGTCGAATACGCGACTATCCTTATAACCTGCAATGCCACCAGCCCAGTCTTGAACAGAAATAATGAGTTGATTCTTTGTGACAAGCGAACCTATCTCAATTTGTTTGTTTTCAAGGGTTGATTTAGGTGCATATGCATCGATTGCGTTTTTAACGAGCACTGAAACTACCTGGTACACAAGATGTGCGTTTTTGATTGACTTGTTGTATCCAATAGTCTCAACTTTTACATTAACCTTTGAAGCATAGGATAAGTACTGAAAATTGTCAGCAAGATCACGTAAAAGTGTTCTAATGAGCTTTGTTTCGTCTTTGTTCGAAAGCGCGCGCCTTGATCTCTCGAGAACGCGTTCAATTTCGTCAATTATTTTTGAAGTTTCGTCAAAATCAGAGCCGTTGTTTGTTTGGTCGCGCATTTTTAGTATCGCTAATTCATTTGAAAGATCATGCATTAGTAACGACGTATACTGACCGATCTCTGAGAACTCTGCTAGCTGAGATGTCTTTGCAATTTCCGTGAGCCTTAAGCGCTTCTTTTCCAAATCTAGTTCTTTTGATATCCGAGTGTTCTGTCTTTGTATGATTTCTTTTGACTTAGCGAGCTCACTGAACGCGGAATGAATCTTAGTTGCAAACAGCCATGTAAGTACCGCGAACATTGAAAAGATAACTGTATAAATAAGAAGGTCGATATATGTGCTTTTTGCCGAGAGTATTGAGGTAGCCGGATTTAGCACACCATAACCAACTAAAAATTGGTTGATTGAAAGCATCAGGACTACTGCGCAGGTGTTTATGAAAATATATTTAATTGGTAACAACATCGCAGATAAAAGAAGCGAGAAACTCAGCACCAGTATGGCGACGGGGGCATTGATACCCCAAATGAAGGCCGTGGCTGTGCCGATAATGAAATAGAAGGCCGTGATCATCCATGCTGCAGCCGACTGCCTCTGTTTTCGATATGTTGCTATTGAAATTATGAGATAAAGTAGCGCAAAGAAGCCAGCAATAGCGCGTGAGACGGAGGACATGTTTCCGAAAAGTATGCTCAAAACAAGCAGCGTTTCAAGTACAGCCGATCCAGCTAGTGTTGCGACCAAAATGGCCTTTAAGGGTTCTGTACGCGCCAACTTCATTCTACTCGGTACCCGAGACCGTAAACAGTTTTTACATATTTTTCGTCAAAAGGACGATCAATCTTATCTCTGAGATGTTTGATATGAACATCGACTGTACCCTTCCAACTCGTCGTGTCATGTCCCCAGGCATGAGAAAGGATCATTTCACGAGTCAGTATCCTGCCCTTGTTAAGCAAAAGATACTCTAGAATTTGAAATTCCTTCTTTCTTAATTTTATTTCCTGACCCGCTCTTGAAACTTCTTGTCGCTCCGTGTTGACTACAAGATCCTTGTGGACGAGGGTCTTTTTTAGGTGAGGTCTGCTTTGTCGTCGGCTAACTGCGTCGATTCTAGCAGTTAATTCTGTATAATCGAAAGGTTTTACAATGAAATCATCGGCTCCGATTTCAAGAAGACTCACTTTAGTTGCTGTATCAAATTCACCCGTAAGAATAATAATCGGTACATTATTTTGGCGTCGGATTTCCTTGCAAAAGTCAGCACCGTTCTCATCGGGTAGCCCCAAATCCAATAAAATTAAATTGTAATCGACTTTGCTTGAGAGCATATGAGCCTCTGAAGCCGTTGCTGCTCTGTCGACAACATATTTCTTGCCAAGCTTTTCGCTCAGTCTATCTGCAAGTCTGTCGTTGTCCTCAACAAGAAGAATCTTCATTTTGTGAAATTATACCTTTCTTTATAGTTTTAGACTAATCCTCGATTCTTAACTTTTTATTAAGCGCTATACTATAACCATGCCCCTCGACCTCCTCATCCGCCTCATCGCCGACATCGCCGTGGTTCCGGTGGTCCTTTTGGGAGCCTATGCACTGCTGTTTAAGGTGCCGAAAGGCACGCGCTTTGCTGCCTATTCGCGCGTCCTCATGGCTGGCCTCACCGCCTATCTGTTGGCGAAATTCATCGGCACCATTTATCAACCGAGTGATCTTCGGCCCTTTGAAATCCTAGGAGTTGAGCCGGGCGCGGCCTACTTAGATAACCCAGGCTTTCCGTCTGACCACGCGTTATTCGTCGCGGCGATTGCGCTTGCAGTGTGGTTCGAAACGCGCCAGAAGCTCATCAGCATTATTCTGGCTGGACTCGTAATTGTCGTTTGTGTTGGTAGGGTGGTGGCCTTGGTGCACACGCCGCTCGATGTGATCGCAGGGGTTGCCATCGCTGCTATTGGTGCGCTATGGTACCTACAGAGAATCGAGACGAAACAACCGAAACGGGTGCGGCAGAAACAGAGGAGCGATACTCATGGCTAAGTCACAACAAACCACACTTATTACCAATCACACCACACGGGCATGGGTGTACATTATCGGCGTTGGGGCGGGGGTCGGGCTGGCGTATTGGGTTCTGACGATCCTGCTTGGCCGCTATGTGGTTGAGCCGCTCGCTTGCCGCGATGTGGCCACGGCGGCGGCCTGTGTTGGCTCGTTGGGGCTGGCCGGGAAAATTGCGTCGGTACTGTTGGCTACTGCTGCGTTGCTGATTATGATTCGCTTGTCACTGTTTCGCCCCATCATTATTGCGGTTGCTGCAGCCGTATTGCTATGGGATCTGTCGGTGTGGACGACTGGCTTGTTTTGGGCTGAAGCCCTGGCGTGGAGCGTGGTGCTCTATGCCCTGAGCTACGCCTTGTTTGGCTGGATCGCCCGCCAAATGGGCCTCATCGCTGCCATTATTGTGGCCGCCGTGTTGGCGATTGGTATTCGCATCGCCACCACGGCATTCTAGCGCTCGGTAAGCGAGGCGGAATGCTATACTAAACCTATGGAACAATTCTTTTTAGCAATCTTGAGTGTGGCGGTGTTGGGGCTGGCCGTTGCTGTTGTGGTCTTGTTGGTGCGGCAGCGCAGTGCCGGTAACTCGATGGGCGTCGATATGCTCAAAAGCGACGTGACCGAACTCAACCGCACGATTATGAGCTTGCAAACCAGCCTAGGTGACAAGTTGGAGCGTAATGCTACGACCATGCAAACCAGCATGCAAAAACAGCTGGCTGAAAGTGCCAAAATTGTGGGCGACGTGACTCAGCGCCTAGCCAAGCTGGATGAAACCAATCGCCGTGTGGTAGATGTGGCCGATGAACTCAAAACCCTGCAAAACGTACTGCAGAACCCAAAGCAGCGTGGGGTGTTCGGTGAATACTACCTGGAAAGTGTGCTGGCGAACATTTTGCCAACCAAGAACTTCCAGATGCAGTACCGCTTTAATGACGGCTTAATTGCCGACGCCGTGGTGTTTTTAGACAAAGGCCAAATGCTGGCGATCGACAGTAAGTTTAGCCTGGAAAACTACAACCGGATGGTGCAAGCCAAGAGTAAGCCCGAGAGGGAAGAGTGGCTCAAGAAGGTCCGTAACGACCTCAAGGGACGCATCGACGAGACCGCTAAGTACATTCGGCCGAACGAAAAGACGATGGACTTTGCCTTTATGTTCATCCCTAGCGAATCGCTCTACTACGACCTGCTGATCGGTGATGTGGGAACCGGCTCGAGTGCCCGCGACCTGATTGAATACGGCTTCCGCGAGAAGAATGTGATTATTGTTAGCCCAACCAGCTTCATGGCCTACCTCCAGACCGTGTTACAGGGCCTACGTAGCCTTCAAATTGAAGAACAGGCTAAGGACATTCAAATCCAAGTGGGTAAGCTAGGCCGGCATATATCAGCCTTTGACGCGTTTATGGGTAAACTCGGTAACTCACTTGGCACCACCGTGAACCATTTCAACAATGCCCACAAAGAACTCGGCAAGATTGACACCGATGTGGTGAAGATTGCTGGGACGAATAAGAGTATTGAACCACTACTGATTGATAAGCCGCAGCAGAACGACTAATTTCTACTTAACAATTTGAAGGGGCCGCTCTTTCGAGCGGCCCCAGTCCTGGCGTGTGAGAGGTTGTCAGCGCGGCATGTCTGCCATCTCGTCAAGCATGGCGATCAGCCTGTCGAACTCGTCGAGCGTGAGCTCGGCCAGATCGAACGGAATCGTCCAGCGCTCTTTGAGTATCGGTGACGAGACACCTCGCACCACCGTGTCGTCGTGCCGAAGCAGCAGGTTGAAGCGGGTGAGGTTCTGTCCGTCGAAGATCATGACCGGCCAGTGCTTCTTGACCGTTCCGGCGCTCGGGTCTTGACCAATCTTGTCGGTCGAGACCATGTCGAAGACCGGTGTGAACGAGTCGCCCGACAGCGCATGCTTGGCATGGCCAATGGCCTTGCTCAGCTTGGGCAGTCGCGTCAGCCGCTCTCTGAAAGCCTCTTCGGCCGTCAGAGACTCTGACGGATGTTGCTTGATAGTGAGTACTTGCATAGCCGTACCTTTCTGTCGTTGTATCAGCGCTTGCCGGCTATTTCCGACAAGTTGTCGATCATCACTTGCACTTGGCCGGATGTCAGCGTCAACGGGTCGAGAACGGTGGTCCACGGTCGAACCGACCGAGCGTTCTCGGTGAGTTTGACGAGCAGGCCATCCGAACGAATGAAGACTTGGGTTGATTGCTCGATCATGAGATCGAACCACCCAAGCCCCCAGTGGTACCAGCCAACTGAGTGGTCGACTTTTCCGTCGACCTTCACTGCGTAGAGCTCGGCCGGATGGGTGACGACGTGATTGACCAGATCGGGGAGCACCTCGTCAATCAGCCGGTAGAGCTCAGAGAGCTTCTCGGTCAGCTGAATGAATTCGATGCGTTGTCGTTTCTGGTCGATCGTTTCGCCGACTTCATGAGTCCGCTCAAACTGTTCTTTTCGCATGTCGTTCCTTCTTCTGTCTCAGCGGGTGTTGAGGAACGTGTTGACGGCCGACATGATGTGACCGATCTGCGATTCCGTGAGGATATCGAGATCGACCAGATCGGTCCACAGAAACTCCGGGTATTCGTCAACGAGAGTGCCGACGACCGCAATGTGGAAGTCGGGGAGTCGGAGCCAGAACACCACACCACCCTCGTTATCGGGAGTGGGCTCGGTGAGCCTGATGTGAGGCCAGAGCTCGTCGGTGATGACATCGTTCCTGTCGGCACTCGGTCGTGAGTGCATAGGGATGGCGCGCTTGACGGGTTTGTCGTAATCGAAGGCTGCTTCTGACTGAGCGAGCAGGAGAAGTAGGCGAGCGAGCATAACGCGCTTGCTTGCCTGCATTTGCTGTTCGCTGACTTCACGCGACCTCGCATTGCTGCGGTTGACGCTGTTCGACATTACTGTACCTCTCTATTTGTCCAGGTTCCTTGCGGAACCCGGAAGGGCTCGACACAATTAGAGGTACCATATCATTTTTTAGTAAAAGAGTCAAAAATACCCCGCTGGTCGAGCGGGGTATTTGAGTGTGTAAAGTACTACTTACGCAGTACGGCCACGGAGTAGGTCGTGGATGATGAATCCGGCGACACCACCAAGAACTGGGGCGACGGCGTAGACAACAAACGGCCAAATGGTTTCCCAGTTGTAGGCTTGCAGGGCAATCGCTACGGCTGGGTTGAGGATAGCGCTTCCACCAACGTAGTTGGCGGCACTGACCGCAACCATCAATGCGATGAAGATACCAAGACCGCCGGTAAAGGCTGAGGTCAAGACGTCTTTTGCACGAGTTGCGTGAGCAATAGCGAATCCGAGGATTGCGGCACCAAGGACTTCAGCAAAGAAGACATACCATTCTTTACCAACCAGGGTGGCAACATCAACAGCGCTAAAGAGCACTGGTGCGGTTTGACCAAACAGCTCAGCTTCTTCACTGACGGCAGCACCGGCGATGAATGAAGAAAGCACGACGAAGGCAAGGGCGGCACCCAACAGTTGGGCAACAATGTAGCCAACAGCACGGAGCCAGCCAATGCGGCGCGTGACCAACGCACCAATGGTCATAGCAGGGTTAACATGAGCACCCGAGATTGAGCCAACCAATAGGATGACACCAACAAGGGCGAAGAGTACGAAGATCGGCTGACCTTGTCCGGCAATGATCACGCTGGCAAGTAGCAACGTTCCCACAAACTCAGCACCGAGTGATCGCCAGAGAGCGACTGATCGAAGTGAGCTTTGAACGTGGCTAGCGAGCGCGCTTGATGAAGCAGACGCAGGAGCTGACGTTACGGTCTTCTTTTTTGTTGTGGTTTTAGCACTCGCACTTTTTGCGGGAGCTTTTTTGGTAGTAGCAGCGGCTTTAGTAGCCATGTGTTTCCCTCCTTACAGTAAACATAGGTACATTGTAGCATAAGTGGAACTTTCGCTGCACGGATGGATGGTACAATAGGCCTATGGCCCTATATCTTAAACAAAATGACACTCGCAGTGAGCTTCAAAAGCGCGTTGCATCAGAACTGCAAGAAAAAGCCCGCAAAGCAGCTGAACCAGCCGATCTGCCTGATGGCGTGACCGATTCGCAGTACATCAAAGGTACAACTGGTACCAGCCGCTTCGCGTGGGTTTGGATTCTTGCCATCCTATTATTTGTGGCTGGATTGATTGCTCTTATCGTGGCAACCGCTCGCTAAGTAAGGTATACTATTCTCTAGTTATGACACATGATATCGAGGCGATTCGCCGGGAACTATTGGGGCGTATTGAAGTAAGCGACACACCGCGTGACGTCTTGCGTGCCGCTGAACTACGTGATGCCTATTCATCACTCGGGTCACTTGCCGCGGAGGAGCGCGGCGCGTTCGGGAAATCGTTAAATGAACTCAAGAACGCGCTAGAAGCAGCGATCGAGGCGCGTGAAGCCAGCCTTGAAGACGCTGATGTTGAAGCGATCGATGTCACCGCCCCCTGGGACGTAAACAGTACTCGGCCTGCGCTGTTGCCAACCTCTGCCGGTAGCAAGCACCCCCTTACCACTGAGCTTGAAGTGGTTGTCGATATCTTTACTCGCATGGGCTTTGAAGCGATTGAATCACGCCAAATTGATGACGACTTTCATATGTTTGGTGCCCTCAACTTCCCCGAGAATCACCCGGCTCGTGATGGCTACGATACCTTCCGTACCGAAGAGGGCTTTATTCCTCCGGCGCACACCAGCACCATGCAGCACCGGATTCTCAAAGATGGCAAAGCGGCCTTAGAAGCCGGTGGTCACATTGCTGCCATTAGCTATGGCCGTGTGTTCCGTAATGAAGACGTCGACGCGACGCATGAACACACTTTCTACCAGGTAGAGGGTGTCTATGTCAGCAAGACGGCTAGTTTAGCTGAAATGCTGGGCACACTTCGGAGCTTCTTCGAGGCTTACTATGGGCAAGCGCTGAAAATTAAAACCCAGCCAGCCTACTTCCCGTTTGTCGAACCAGGTTTGGAGTTCGCCATTGAAAAACCAGCTTCAATTGGCGGTAAGCCAGGCGAATGGCTTGAAATGCTCGGTTGCGGCATGATTCACCCTAATGTACTAAAAGAAGCGGGGATTGACCCGACGCAGTACAGTGGCTTTGCCTGGGGCGGTGGAGTTGAGCGATTGGTGATGTTGAAATACGCCATCGAAGACCTGCGCTACTTTGAATCAGGTAATTTGAAATTTTTGAGGAAATTCGCATGATTATTTCATTAAACTGGTTGAAAAAATATACCGACATCGTGTTGCCGGTGGAAGAACTCGCCGAGCGAATCGGCGCCCGTTTGGTTGAAATTGAATCGGTGACCTCACTTGCCGAGAAATACCAAGGTGTGGTCGTGGTGAAAGTGGTTGAATGTAGTGACGTGCCCGATTCAGATCACTTATCGTTGACGAAGATTGATGACGGTGGACTCGTGAAGGATGTGGAGCGCGATGCTGCCGGCTTAGTTCAGGTGGTCTGCGGCGCCCCAAATGTGCGCGCCGGTATGATGGCTGCCTGGCTGCCGCCCACTTCAACGGTGCCCGAAACGTTCGGGAGCGCAGAACCATTTGTGCTCGGTGCCCGTGAACTTCGGGGCCATATGAGCAACGGCATGCTTGCGAGCGCCAAGGAACTCGATTTATTCGATGACCACAGTGGTATTGTTGAAATTGATAAAGAAGCCACACCGGGTACCTCATTTGCGCGACTCTATGAACTCGATGACTATTTGTTCGATATCGAAAATAAATCACTGACCCACCGCCCAGATGCCTTTGGCGTAATTGGCTTTGCCCGAGAAGTTGCTGCTATTCAAGGACTCGACTTCAAAACGCCAGATTGGCTGCAGCAGGTGGCGCATGCTGACCTCGCTGAAGGATCGGTTGAAGCGCCAAAGGTGCTGATTGATGACCCAACGTTGTCTGACCGTTTTGCGGTTGTGGTGCTTACCGGCGCCAATGAAGCGGCTCTTTCACCACTTGAAATGCAAACCTACCTCTCGCGCAGTGGCATTCGCCCAATTAGTGCCGTTGTCGACGTCACGAACTACTTGATGCTTCTGACCGGCCAGCCGTTGCACGCCTATGACTACGATGCGTTCTTAAAGGTGTCGGGTGGAGTGAATGAGATTCATGTTCGCAGTGCTCGTGACGGCGAAACATTGACTCTACTTGATGGTCGCGTATTAACACTCGACGGGTCCGACATGGTGATTGCTGCAGGTGATGTTCCCGTGGGACTGGCTGGTGCGATGGGTGGCGCCGAGACGGAAGTAACTGCTGCGACAACGCGCATTCTTCTGGAATGCGGTACTTTTGATCTGTTTACGCTCCGCGCGATTCAGATGAAACACGGAGTCTTTACGGAAGCAATTACCCGACTGACAAAGGGCGTTCCTGCTCAGGTTGGTATTCCGACGCTTGCCGAAGCGATTCGTCTGATGGGCGACTATGCCGGAGCAACTCAAGCCAGCGCTGTCAGTGAGGCGTACCCAGGCCAGCATGATAACGTGACGGTATCCGTTTCAGTTGCCCAGGCTAATGCGATCCTTGGAACCAACCATAGTGAAACCGACATGATTACGACGCTGAGCCGTGTAGAACTGAGTGCGGTCGCCGAAGCGGGTACGATCACCGTCACGGCCCCGTATTGGCGCCACGACCTTGCTATTTCCGAAGATATTATTGAAGAAATTGGTCGTTTGAACGGCTTCGACGAGATTACCCCAACGTTGCCACTTCGCGACTTTACGGCTGTTCGGCCAAGCCGCTTTGACGATGTGCGTCGCATCCTGCGCGATGGGTTAGTTCGAGCTGGGGCCAATGAAGTGCTGACCTATAGCTTTGTGCACGGTGACCTGATGAAGAAGGCCGGCCAAGATCCGGTTGATGCCTACCGTATCGTCAACAGCATTAGCCCAGAGCTGCAATATTACCGCCAAAGTCTTACCCCAAGCTTGTTGAATATCATCCATGCCAACGCCAAGGCAGGGAGCGAACACTTTGCCGTATTTGAATTGAATAAGTTCCATAACAAGCGACACGAGCTAACCGAAGAAGGGGTACCACGCGAGTTTGATAGCCTCGCTTTCGTCGTGGCACGACGCAAAAAGGTGCAAGGGGCTGCCTTTTATGAAGCCAAGCAATACCTCGAATATCTTGCAGGTCGCCTAGGGATTCAGCTTGACTACGCACCGCTCGAAGGCGACAGCACCTACCCGGTGACGCAACCATTCGAACCGCTGCGAAGCGCGCGCGTAAGTAGCAACGGGCAGCAACTTGGCGTCATTGGTGAATATCGCCGCAGTGTCGCTAAGGGATTCAAGCTCCCAGAATACGTTGCTGGATTTGAAATTGCCCCTAGGGTACTTCAAGCCTTAGCCGACGCTCAGCCAGCTGGCTATGTGCCACTGAGCCGTTACCCAGGAGTAGAGCGAGACATTTGCTTTAAGGCGGACGACGCCGTTAGCTATCAATCACTCTACGACGCAACAGCGGCCGCAGCTGCTCAATCTGGCGTTGACGTTCGTGTTGCACCACTTGATTTCTATCAGCCAGAAGACAAGTTAACCAAGAACATTACGCTGCGTATTTCCTTTGTGGCCCAAGACCGCACGCTGCGTGGTGATGAGGTGAATGAGTTTATGAACAGTATCAGTAAGGCCGTGACGGCAGAAACAAAGGGGACAGTAGTGTAATGGCAGTAAATAAATTTCAACAAATTAGTATTTGGACGATTGCAATCACCTTGACGGTTGGTACGATTGGATCGTTTGTGGCGATTGTGCTCGCGAACGAGAATGCACGGATTGATCAAACAACCCAACAAGAAGAATATGCCCAGCAGCTCGCGGAATTTGAACGCCAACAGGCTGAAGCCGCTAAAGCGAATGCCGCCAGCGCCGAGCCACTCGAAGGTTTTAGTGCCGCAGCCTTTGATGGTGCTGCGGTTACCACGCTCGGTGTGAACGTACTGGTTGAAGGAACCGGCCCAGAAGTAGGCTCAACCGATTCAATCAGCGCAAGTTACTTTGGCTGGCTGGCTGACGGCACGATTTTTGATAGTTCGAACAAGAAGGATGCCGATGACACACCCATTACGTTCCCGCTGAGCGGAGTGATCGCCGGTTGGACTGAAGGACTGGCAGGACAGAAAGTGGGCAGTGTGGTTGAATTGACAATTCCTGCCGATAAAGCATACGGGGCAAATGGATCAGGGATTATTCCGGCCAATGCACCACTGAAGTTTATTGTGAAAATACAAGCGTTGAACCCAGAAGAGGGTGCATAGACAAAGCGTCTATGCTATACTAAGTATAGTAATTAAGGAATCTCTATGACTGAAAAAATACGTGATGTAGTGATGATTGGTGCAGGCCCCAGCGCATTGACCGCTGCCATTTATACCACTCGTGAAGACATCGACACCGTTCTGTATGAAAAAGCCGTTATCGGTGGCCTTGCGGCGGTGACCGACATGATTGATAACTACCCCGGCTTCCCAGAAGGGGTTGAAGGAATGAAACTAGCCAGTGAGCTTGAAAAGCAGGCGCTGCGGTTTGGTGCTCAAATGGAATTTGGCGAAGTGAGTGAAATTCGCGATGAAGGCGACCACAAAGTCGTCACTGTCGATGGTGAGCCAGTTCTGGCAAAGACCGTCTTGATTGCAACCGGAAGCGACTGGAAGAAGATTGGTGTTCCCGGCGAGAAAGAGTTCTTTGGACGCGGTGTTCACTATTGTGCTACCTGCGACGGCGCATTTTATCGTGATAAAAAATTGGTGGTGATTGGTGGCGGTAACTCAGCCTACCAGGAGGCGATTTTCCTAACGCGCTACGCCAGCCATATTGACGTACTCGTACGAAGTACGGTCAAGGCCAGTGATATCCTCCAGCACGACATGCAAAAGCACATTGATAGCGGCAAGGTGACCGTTCACATTGGTGCGGTCACTGAAGAAATTGTTGCGACCGAAGGCAAAGTGACCGGCGTTCGCGCGACAATTAACGGCAGCGAGCAGACAATAGAAACCGATGGGGTGTTTGTGTTTGTTGGCCTGAAGCCGAATACGGAATTCTTACAGGGCAGTGCGATTCAACTTGATGAGCGGGGCTTAATTACCACAAACGACCGCCTTGAGACGTCAATGCCAGGCGTCTTTGCGAGTGGTGATGTTCGCAGCGGCGCGACGATGCAAATTGCGAGTGCCGTTGGCGAAGGAGCTGCTGCCGCATTGGCAATTCGCGAGTATCTTGAAGAACACGAACGCGCGCACGTAGCCTAAGCAACGTGTGTTTGAATAAAGGATTCCAGCTGAGAAATAACGGCTGGATCTTTTGTTTCGAGTGCGACCTCGCGGGTACCGAGGAGCACGGCGCTGTAGGCGAAGTTGTGCGATCCAGTGACGGCGACTTTAGAGCCGTCATGCATGGTGAATATCATGCATTTAGCATGAAGGTATTGTTTGCGCGTATATGCGGAAGTGAGTCCGCTGACAAACATACTTGCTCGAATGATAAGGCGGTTAAACCCTTTTGCCTGGTCGGGCTGGTTGAAATATAGCGTCGCGGGGGCTCGTTTGAGGGCTCGTGCTAAGCGGCCCGTTGGGCAATATTGCGACACAAACGTGACCTTCGCAGCGTGCCTCGTTAGCTCGAGAACCCTCTGGTAGATAATTGAGTGACCAATCACGCCGCCGTCGAATAAAACCCTCTGTCTTGCAATTTCATACGCGACACTCGCATAATTGGTGGCGGTACGCTCGGCGCGGAGAATCCGCTTTTGTTCCTCGACTAAGCGATCGGCCAGTCGAGCATCTTTGATTTGAAACATATAATCAACGTTGCGCGTGCCTTCGTCGTACAGGTTAACACCACCAAATGAAAACACAGTGTCGTCGACGACGCACCATTTGCTGTGAGTGCGACCGTTTAAAATGGTGACTCTTCCATGGCCAAGCCACTGAAACTTTACACCGGACGAGCGGAGGTCTTTCGCCATCCCTGTTGCACTGCGGGCACCCTTACTGTAATAGCGGAGTGGAAGAAAGCTCCCAGTGACTTCTCCATACGTAATGACGTCGGCGGCAACAGACACGATGACGCCTCTTGCAGCAGCTTTCTTTAGAGCGTCAATCATGCGATTCGTCTCGGGGTGGTCGGCGATAACCATCGCAATCAGAGAGATGCGATGCTTGGCGGTATCAATTGCCCGAGTCGCTGCGCTAATATATTCTGCTGTCGGCAGGAGGGTAAAGTTCATCTCTCAAAGATTATATCGTTGATTGCCAAAAACTGCTAAAATAACAGAGAAGAAAAAAGGAGAACAATTCTATGAGCACGTATACCGACGTCACGACTGGCGCACCTGACAAGGGTGTTGTTAATGTCATTATTGAAATCCGTAAGAACGAACGTAACAAATATGAGTTTGATAAAGAGACCGGCCGACTGTTTCTTGATCGCGTGAACGGAACGACACTTGGGTATCCAACTGATTATGGCTACATTCCTGGAACGTTGTGCGAAGACGGCGACCCACTTGATGCGTTGCTCATTATCGACGAATCAGTTCCACACGGCACCGTGGTGCCATCTCGCCCAATTGGCGTGCTTTACTTCGAAGATGACGGCGAAATGGACGAAAAGCTGATTGTTGTTCCAGCCGATGATATTAGCAAAGACCACATTAAAGACCTCGCCGACCTTGGCGATAACTTCAAGCACGTGATCGAGCACTTCTACAGTCACTATAAAGACTGGAAGAAAAACTGGACCGGCGTTGAGGGAAAGCTGCACGGCTGGGGTGATGCCGCGGCTGCCATGGAGGTGGTCCACGCGTCAATTAAGCGCGCACAATAACCTATGCTTGACCCCACGCTCATTCGCGAGTCCCAACAACTGGTCATCGATCTTTTTCGTCAACTTCGTCCAGAGCTCTTGTCGGTATTTGGCAAGATTGAATATACCAAAAAGGCAGATCGCTCGAAGGTGACGGTGTGGGATGTGAAGGTCGAGGAGACCTTACAGAAGGCGCTGGCCAAGCAATTTCCGGCTATTGGTTTCGAAGGTGAAGAGACGGCTGTGACTGGTAGCACAGAGACGTACTGGCTGGTTGATCCGATTGACGGGACCTCAAGTTTTATTCGAGGTTTACGCTATTGTACGAACATGGCTGCATTGGTACACAAGGGTGAGGCGGTTGCTGCAGTTATTTACGATTTTGTTCACGACGAACTCTACACGGCCATTAAGGGTGAAGGCGCGTATAAAGATGGAGAAAGACTGTCTGTTGCAACACATCGGCCGATTGACGACAGTGTCATCTATTCTTTCTCGCGGAGTTTGTTTGGTCATGTTCGCGAGGCGCTGGGTGCACTAAAGATGCGCGCACTACTTACTATGGGCGCAGCTGGCCACACGTACGGACTGCTCGCTGAAGGCAAAATTGATGGTGTTGTAGTGCTTGATAGTATGGTTGGTAAATACGATAACGCCCCTGGGGTGCTCATCGCTGAAGAAGCAGGTGCTGTTGTCATCTCGTATGACGATAAAACTGGCGTCGACCGCAAAGAGTTTATTATCGCAACACCAAAGGTGGCTAAAGCGATTGAGCATAGCGGCTTGTTTTAATCATCATCCATCCAAGCAATCACGCAGTGGTCACCATCTTCTGAGCGGTTGCCTTTGAGGAATTCGCTATAGGAGTAGTATGAATGGTCCGTTGTTGTATCGGCCGGGTTATCAATGATATGTTCCAGCAGGATCCCTGCCATGCGGAACTCTTCCAGCGCTGCTTCCTTCAATCCTTGGTTGTCCCGCTTCCAGATCGGGTAGTTTTCTTTGCCGGCAGCAGCGCTCATCCAGATGCGCAGCTCGTATGGGGCACTGCCAAAGTTTGTCGCAAGATAGGCAACGGACGCCAAAGCACCGCCTTGTTCCAGGCTGTGGCGACCGAGATGCGTCAGCATGAGGACGTTGTTAACGGGGTCGTAGATGACGGCAGCAATACAGTCAGCGACCGGCAGGAAGAGGACTTTGCCTGGTTCAGTCGTGACAATAGCATCGGCCGGCTCACCCTCTCCTGTCATTCCGGTGCCGTAGAGCGAGGCATCGAGCGTCAGGTAGCGATTGTAGGGAGCTTCTTCGCCCTGATACGTGAAGGCAAGGCGAGTCGTGTTCTCGAGAGTGACTCCATGTG
The DNA here is from genome assembly GCA_002422915.1 of Candidatus Saccharibacteria bacterium UBA6175. Classification (GTDB taxonomy): domain Bacteria; phylum Patescibacteriota; class Saccharimonadia; order Saccharimonadales; family Saccharimonadaceae; genus Microsaccharimonas. The sequence goes on from DITV01000001.1 coordinate 54,935, forward strand.
ATCCAAGGAAAGCGCGGCGGTTGGCTATTACCGCTGGATCGCTCATGTCTTTGCGGTTGTACATGCTGCCATCAGCTACGATAGAAAAGTGCACCTGGACGGTCATGACTTTTTCTTACGAGTTTTCTCGCGAATAATCGCAGCAGCATGGCTAATGCCTTCAATGAGGCCTAGTTGACGAAGTTGGGCGCGAAGCTTTGTTTTTGCGTGGGTCGTTTTGACGTGGTCGAGCCAAGCTTTTTTTGGTCCGGAGGTTTTGCGGGTCATGACCTCAACCACATCACCGTTTTGGAGCGGCTTATCGAAAGAGTGAATTGAACCGTTTACCTTAAAGCCGGCGGCGTGTTTGCCGATGTCGCTGTGGACTAAGTACGCAAAGTCGAGGGGCAGGGCGCCTTCGGGTAAGTTGTAGATGTCGCCCTTCGGAGAGTAGACGAAGATGCGGTCACTAAAAAGATCAACGTTGAGCTGGTCACTGGTGATTTCTTCACCGCTGCCGAGACGGCTGGCGATCTCTTGCAACTGCGTGATCCACTGCATATGGGTAGGGAGTACGGCGGCGTTTTTCTTTTTCGTATAGTCTTTCGTACTCTTCTGCTCGTGGTAGTGAAAGCTCGCGGCCAGACCACGTTCGGCAAATTCGTGCATCTCGTAGGTACGAATTTGGAACTCGACAATTTGCTTAGCTGGCGTCAGGACGGTGGTATGCAGACTTTGGTAGCCGTTTGGCTTGGGAACTGAAATATAGTCTTTAATACGGGCAATCATCGGCTGGTACATGCCGTGAAGCACGCCAAGTACGCGGTAACACTCCTCTTTTGTCTCAACAATAATACGGAGTGCCATTAGGTCGTAAATGTCGTCCATGTTGTTGTTCACTTTTTTCAACTTCTTATGCAGGCTGTAGATGCTCTTGACGCGGCCATTAATTTCAAAAGAAATGCCTTCAGCCTTAAGAGCCCGATCCACTTCTTCACGGACAATACCGAGTTTACGGGTGCTCTTCCCAAGCCTCTTCTTCATGAGAATTTGAAGTTGTTTAAATTCTTTAGGGTCAATGTAGCTAAAGGCAAGTTCTTCAATTTGCATCCGGACTCGTCCCATACCCAAACGGTCGGCCATTGGAGCAAATACTTCAAGACTTTCGCGCGCAATCTTTACTTGTTTCTCGCGAGGCATGTGTTGAAGTGTCTGCAGGTTGTGAAGGCGGTCGGCAAGTTTAATAATAACCACGCGGACGTCCTGCCCAACGGCGATGAGAAGCTTTGAGAGATTATCTTTGGTTTGCGGAAGGTATTCGGCCAAGTCTTGCATGCCGGCGCGGGCCTGGGAGACTTTCGTGACACCATCAACCAAAAACGCAACGTCTTTACCAAAAAGCGTCTCGAGCTTTTCAAGCGTCATCTCGGTATCTTCAACGGTGTCGTGCAATACGCCGGCAAGGACGCTATCAATATCCATTCCCCAGTCGATGAGTGTTCCAGCAACAGCCAGGGGGTGAATGATGTAGGGTTCGCCACTTTTCCGTTTCTGGCCTAGGTGGGCCTGGGTGGCCACATCGATCGCGTGATCTAATTCGAGTCGCTGCGACTTTTCGTAGAACGGTTCGGCTTTGAGCAGTAGATCACGTTTTTTCATGGTCTCTTCAGTATACGTCTATCTGGGTTAACAGGGAAGAGCGTCAACTGCTTTGACAAGTTGGCCAAACCCCTTATACTTATTTTTAGACAAACACATATCTAACTGAGTGGGAGAATACATGAGCAAAACTAAGATCGGAATTAACGGCTTCGGACGGATTGGTCGCAACGCATTTAAGATCGCTTTTGACCGCAGTGATCTGGAAATCGTCGCCATTAACGACTTAACCGACACAAAAACGCTTGCCTACCTGTTGCAGCACGACAGCAACTATGGCCTCTACAAGAATACCGTCGGCTACGATGACACTGGAATTATAGTCAACGACCACCACATTAAGGTGCTGGCTGAAAAAGACCCAGCGGCGTTGCCGTGGGGTGACCTTGGCGTTGAGATGGTGATTGAATCAACCGGCCGCTTTACCGACAAAGACTCTGCTGAGCTGCACATCAAAGCCGGTGCAAAGCGTGTGATCATTAGCGGTCCGTCGAAGAGTGATGGGGTTGATACGATTGTGCTTGGCGCGAACGAAGACGCTATTGAGGGTGCATCAGAAGTGATCAGCAACGCTAGCTGTACCACGAACTCACTTGGTGCCGTCATGGCAATTCTTGATGCTGAGTTTGGGGTTGAAAAGTCAATGCTGACCACTGTCCACAGCTACACCGCCAGCCAAGCGCTGCAAGACGCACCATCAAAAGACCTCCGCGAAGGGCGTAACGCCGCCGAAAACATGGTTCCGACCACAACTGGTGCGGCGATCGCGGTGACCAAAACACTTCCGCAACTTGAAGGGAAGTTTGATGGGCTGAGTATTCGTGTTCCCACTCCGGTTGTTTCAATCTCTGACGTCACCGTCCTCCTTAGCCGTGACGCGACCCCTGAAACGATTAATGCAGCATTCAAGAAAGCATCTGCTGAGCCATTCTACCAAGGCATTCTTGGGGTGAGTGAAGAACCGCTGGTAAGCCGTGACTACATCGGCAATAGCCACTCTGGCGTGGTTGACCTGCTGCTCACCAAAGTCGTCGGCGGTAACCTTGCGAAGATCATGGTCTGGTACGACAACGAGTGGGGCTACAGCAACCGCTTGGTCGAATTAGTCGCCGATGTCGCAAAGACCTTGCACAGATAGCACCATAACGCTTATACTTTAAAGTAATGAAGATCTTTTTGGGCAGTGATCATAATGGCTTTCATATGAAAGAACACGTCTTCGCATATTTAGCGAAGCGTGGCTATGATGTGGAAGATGTCGGTGATACCTACCTTGACCCGGGTGACGATTTTCCAGAGTTCGCTCAAGCGGCTGCCCTGAAGGTGCTTGGTGAAGAAGGCGATGCCCGCGCTATCCTCCTCTGTGGCGGAGGCCAGGGTATGGCGATGGCGGCAAATCGCTTCCATGGCATTAGGGCCAGTGTGATTTGGGATGCATTTGAAGCGAAAATGACTCGCAACGATAACGATTCGAACGTGCTTTGTTTACCGTCGCGTATTCTTGAAAACGATGAAGCGGCCTGGCAAGGAATTATTGAAACGTGGCTCAATACGCCGTTTGCGGCGGCACCACGCTATGCTCGACGTAATGCTCAATTGGATCAATTGTAATCATGGCAGTGGTGGCACCGTGCATTACCGTGGAAACTGCCGAGGACTATAAGGCCTCGATCGAACGCTTAACGCCATTTGCCGCTCGCGTCCACGTTGATATTAGTGACGGCGAGTTTGCTCCAAGCTTTCTGGTTGGCGAAGATCAGCTCTATTGGCCAACTAACTGGCAAGTTGATGTGCATGCGATGGTGGCGCGTCCGAGTGAACACATTGATCGGCTGATTACACTCAAGCCGTACACGATTATCTTTCACGCTGAGGTGACCGAAGACCGCGCAGCTTTGATTACAAAGATTAGGTCTGCTGGTATCCGTGTTGGGGTGGCATTACTAAAAACGACCGTTCCTAATACGGTCGCCGACGTGATTCGCCAAGCCGACCATGTGATGATCTTCTCAGGGACACTGGGAACATATGGCGGCGAAGCAAGCATGATGCAGCTTGAAAAGGTCCGTCTTGTTAAAGCGATTAATCCAAAAGCGGAGATTGGCTGGGACGGTGGAGTGAGCGTTGATAATGCCTACACACTTGTCCAGGGCGGCGTTGACGTCCTGAATAGTGGTGGCGCCATAGCAAAAGCCGAAGATCCTGCAGCTGCCTATGCAGCGCTGGTGCAAGAAACAACTAAACACGGGGTGATTTAAGATGAAGCAGACATTGATACAGATGGAGCACACCGCAACGCGGATACGTAAAGACATTATCACCATGCTTGAGCATGCGAAAAGTGGTCACAGCGCTGGTCCGCTAGGTCTTGCTGATATATTTACTGCATTGTATTTCTCGATTTTAAACATTGACCCCAAAAACCCCGACTGGGCTGATCGTGATGTGCTTTTCCTCAGTAATGGCCACACCGTTCCCGTGCAGTATGCAGCTATGGCTGAGGCCGGCTTCTTCGATAAAGAGGAGCTGCTCACCCTTCGCCAAACTGGCTCACGTTTGCAGGGACACCCTGAGCGCGAGCGTTTGCCCGGTATGGAAAGCACCAGCGGTCCACTGGGAAGCGGCCTCTCGCAGGCTGCGGGCTATGCCTATGCGCTGCAACACATCGACAATGTGAAGCACCGCTTTGTGTACGTCGTGATGGGTGATGGAGAGCTCAACGAAGGCAACATTTGGGAAGCCGCCATGTTTGCGGGAAAGTATAAACTTTCACAGCTCATCGGCATTATCGACCGAAACAATATTCAGATCGATGGTAATACTGAAGATGTTATGCCACTCGAAGATCTAAAGGGCAAGTGGGAGTCGTTCGGGTGGCACGTTGTTGAGGTTGATGGCCACAACATCGAAAGCATCATTGATGCTGCCAGCCAGGGGCGCGCTGTTACCAACCGACCAACGGTGATTATTGCACACACGATTCCCGGGAAAGGCGTTGATTTTATGGAATATGACTACAAGTGGCATGGGATGCCACCAAATGCCGATCAAGCAAAAGAAGCGTTACAGAAACTCCGTACACTTGACGGAAAGATAGCCCACGAAGGAGCCGGTGTATGAGCTACCCACTAGACCCTGATTTTATGACCGATGCGATGAAAGCCGAACCAACTCGAGCCGGCTTTGGCCGTGGGCTCAAAGCGGCTGGAGAAGCCGACGAGCGAGTCGTTGCCTTGTGTGCCGACCTGACCGAAAGTACGCAGATGCATCTCTTCCGAGATACCTTCCCAACTCGATTTATAGAAGTGGGTGTTGCCGAGCAGAATCTTGTGACTGTTGCGAGCGGCATGGCGCGTGCCGGAAAGATTCCATTCACCAGTAGTTACGCATCGTTTAGCCCCGGCCGAAACTGGGAGCAGATTCGCACAACCATCTCTTTGAATAATCAGCCCGTCAAGATTATCGGCTCGCACGCTGGTATTTATACTGGTAAAGACGGCGCGACGCACCAAATGCTTGAAGACATTGCCTTGATGCGTGTCCTTCCAAACATGGTGGTCATTGCACCTGGCGACAGTATCGAGGCCGAGAAAGCTACCAGGGCTATCGCGACGAACGGCATGCCAAGTTATCTGCGACTTGCCCGAGAGAAGACACCAGTGTTTAGCACCGAGGACAGTCCATTCGAAATCGGAAAAGCCTACGTGCTGCGCGAGGGTGCTGACCTTGCACTACTGGGAACCGGCACAATGACCGCCAAGCTCATGGAAGTTGCCGAACACCTTTCGAAGAAACATAAACTGGAAGTGAGCGTCGTGCACGTGCCAACCATTAAGCCACTCGATTCAGAAACAATTCTTTCTATCGCTAAAAAGACTGGCCGCATCGTCACGGCCGAAGAAGCCCAGATTGCCGGTGGCTTTGGCGGCGGCATTGCCGAACTACTCACTGAATCACTGCCGATGCCGCTGCTTCGCCTTGGCATGAAAGATCGCTTTGGCGAGTCAGGCGATCCGGCTGAGCTGTTTCCATTGTTCGAGCTCGACGCACCGTCGATGACAAAAGCCATCGTTGAATGGGCGAAGACAGCTCATCGCTACCACCAGTAACCGTAAGTGCTATACTAAGACCAAACAAATAGGGGGGATCATGGGATTAACGATTAAAGAAATTCGAGAGAACACGACGCGCGCACGTCATCTCATGCAGCGCTCTCGGCAGCAGCATTTTGCCGTAGGTGCATTCAATATTGATAATCAAGAAACACTCATTGCGGTAGCGAAAGCAGCTCAGAAGCTCAACGCACCCGTTCTTGTTGAGGTAAGCGACGGAGAAGTGAAGGCGCTTGGACTTGAAAACCTTCGTGATATGGTTGATAACTACAAAGCCGAATATGGCATTGAAATGTATATCAACCTTGACCACAGCCCCACCGTTGAAGACTGTAAACGTGCGATCGATGCTGGCTATGAGTTCATTCACATCGACATTTCTCAAGCGAATCATGATGCGACCGAAGAAGAAATTATTGAAAAAACCCGTGAAGTGGTTGAATACGCAAAGTTCACCGGTGCCTTGGTGGAGAGTGAACCGCACTACTTTGGTGGAAGTAGCAATGTTCACAAAGAAGACATTGACTACGAAGAAATTAAGAAGACCTTTTCAACGCCAGAGGGTGCTCGTTCATTCGAGGAAGCAACCGGTATAGACACGTTTGCGGCAGCTGTCGGAAATCTTCACGGTAAGTATCCCGTTCCTAAAGAACTTGATCTCGAATTGTTACAGCGACTTCGTGATACACTTCAATGTCAAATTAGCCTTCACGGGGGAAGCGGCACGCCACTTCACTACTTTGAAGAAGCGGCTAAAATTGGCGTCAGTAAAATTAACATTAACAGTGACATGCGATTTGTATTTCGTGAAGAACTCGTAAAAGTGCTCAACGAAAATCCTGACGAATACGCTGTTGTGAAACTCATGCCGCAGGTGTATTCTGCGGTTCAAGCCGTTGTTGAAGAAAAGATTAATGCATTCGGAAGCGCAGGCAAGGCAGTTATCTAATGAGCACGCCAACCATTCTTTGCATCGGAAAAGCAGCGCAAGACGTCTTCTTGAAGAGTGCCAGCGCTTTTGTCCAGGTAGAGAATAAAGGCGTGCTATATGAGCAGCTCCCGGTTGGCCAGAAGCTTGACATCGACGAAGTCATCTTTGCGACAGGTGGTAACGTCGGGAACGCGGCGGTGACATTTGCCCGTCAAGGCCTCCACGCTCGGTTTATGTGGTGCCTTGGTACCGACATGGCCAGCGAAAGCATTCTTCATGATATGGATAAAGAAGGGGTTGATACGTCAGCCGTTTTACAGCAGGATGACTTTCGTGCGAGCTACTCAGTGATCTTGATGCTTGAAGGTGGTGAACGAACGATTCTGAACTACAAGGGAACAATCACCCCAGAAGATACTAAGAAACTCGATCTTTCTGAGATAGAAAAAGCCGAGTGGGTATACGTTTCATCGCTGAATGATATTGAAATGCTTGAAAGGATCGTCAGCCATGCCGCTGCGCATGGCGTGAAGGTCATGTTGAATCCAGCCGGCTCTGAACTCGCTCAGCCAGAGAAGCTTCGCACAATCTTACAGGATGTTGAGGTTTTGGCGGTAAATAAAGAGGAGGCGCAGAAGATCGTCTCGGGCGAGAGTCTTGAAGAGCTGGTTCGACACGGTCGTCACTATTGCCCGGTAGTGATTGTCTCTGACGGGCCGAAAGGCGCGACAGCAACCGACGGAGAGAAGGTGATTTGGGCTGGCATGTACGAAGATGTTCCAGTGGTTGATCGCACTGGTGGTGGTGACGCCTTCGGATCAGGCTTTTTAAGCTACTGGTCTCAGGGAAAGTCGCTGAAAGAATCGATGGTATTTGCCAGCGCGAACTCCACATCTGTCGTGACAAAAATTGGCGCCAAAGAGGGCATTTTACATAAGGGCGTCGTGCTGCACGATATGCCAATTGAAGAAAAGGATTTTTAAGATGGCAAAGTTTTTACGAGATTTATTAGACGCTGAAGAGCCACTCTTTACGACTGCAATTCGCCAGTTAGAGCACGAAAGTGGACGACCTGGAGCTGATACCAAATTGATTGGCGACATTACGGGAATGGCGCATGACAATATGCGCGAGATGGGACTTAACCCAGCCGTCTCAACCGGTGAGGAGGTTTACTATGGCCTGCAAGCTCGCGTTGAAGATGACATTGCCCGACTGACAAAAATTATTGGTGCAACTGATTCTGAGGATGTTGCACACATGGTGCCGTTTATGATTGAAGCAGCCAACAAAGTGAAATTCAATCGAAAAGTCTTCGTCTTGAAGCATGATAAAGCCAAAGACTTGCTCCGCCAGATGCCACCAAAAGTACTGATGGAAAAGCTTGGCTACACCGATCTTGAAGAGATGTTTGCTCATGAAGATTTCGATGAAATTTACACCGCGCTTCGCTTTTCTGAGGGAGGTGATTGGCTCAACAAATATAACGAACTCTTCACCACCATTACCGCCGATGACTACGAAGAGCGTGACATCCGCATTATTCAAATGGACCACAAAAAGTATGTTGAACTTGCCGCACCGTTCGTAAAAAAGAAACTACATAATGTCACACACACCAAAGAGCTTGGTACGATTGTCGTCGTGCCAATGTACGCCAAGCGGATGCGTGGTCTGGTGTTAAAGACTTTGCCGCTTCTCCTGCACTATTTGAATGAAATTAAGCTTTACTCAACCTTTTTCAAGTTAAAAAGCCGCAAGCCACATTTCGGTAAGATTGTCGTCGAGACACTCATTGCTGATCCCGGCAATGCTAGCCAGATGGCGGGAAATCATGTCCACTGGCGCGTCATTCAGCGCTACCTTGGAAAGCACAAAGAAGACTCTATTGATATGGTTGCCTTTGAGCCGCACGTTCAGCCGGAGGATCTTCACTGGCGGCGAGCTGAGGACTTGCTGTTTAAGATCGATCCAGGTCTTGAGTTCTGGAAAGACAGAGACTACGTCGCACTGATGTACGACGGCTTTCCTGTGGCCTTTAATCTCTTTGACGTCAGCTTTGCCTACTCAAACAAAGAAAAGTATGAGGATCGCTACGCCTATCACTTCAGAGAGAGCCTCTGGAATGAAATCTTTGTGCGCTATATGGGCTTCCGTAATCTTGCCAACCAAGTGCTCGAGCAACTTGATAACGATATGGTGGCACCCGAAAAGCTCGATGCCCCTCGACGAAAAGATGCCGTACCTGGCATGCGTTCGCAAAACAACAAAAAGGAACTATTGGTTCGCCGTCGGTTGATTGATGCTGCGGAAGGCCGACTCGACGGTGTGGTTGATGAATTTGAGCATGTGTTTGAGCTGCTTGCAAAATACGAACGAACGGTGACGATCTTTGGCTCCGCCCGTAAGCCGAGTGACGATCAAATAACGACCAGCGCCTACGAAATGGCCGCACTGCTCGCGAAGCACGGCTACGCGGTGGTGACCGGTGGCGGACTTGGCGTGATGGAGGCGGCCAACCGTGGCGCGTACGATGCTGGCGGAGATTCTATCGGCTTCAACATCTTACTTCCTCACGAGCAAGCCCTTAATGACTACACGACTGACAGTTTCCAGTTTGAGCACTTCTTCGGCAGAAAGGTATCCATGACGCTCGATGCCAGCGGTTTCATTTACTTCGCCGGAGGCTTTGGTACCTTTGACGAGCTATTTGAGATACTGGCACTCATGCAAACGAAGAAGATTCCCGAGGCACCGATTGTGCTGTTCGGCTCAGAGTTCTGGAACCCTGTCGATCGCTTGATTCAAGACCTGTTGCGTGATCAATTCCACACAATTACACCTGAAGATCGTGATCTGTATGTGATTACGGACGATTATGATGTCGCGTTGAAGCATATTGAACAGTATGAAAGTAAGCAGGAATATAATGGCTAAACGACGATTATCCAAGAAGCAGCTCACCTATGGCATTATTGCCGGGCTTATTGCGGTGACTATCAGCATTTGGCTGTTTGCCTTTTTTGGACCTTCACCGCAGACCGCAGCGCCGGCAGCTGAAGAAAGCAGCGAAGAAGCAGCCGAGGCTCCAGCCGAGGAATCGCAGCCACTTGACGACGTTCCTGCGGAAGAGCCAGCTGCAACGATTGATCCGAGCACCGTTTCACGCATTGAAGTTGAGCCACTCGAACTTTCAGTCGCGTATGTGCGCGGTGTTCCTGGTTTTGGATTTTCTGTCGAGCGGACGGCGAGCGGCACCCGCTATGTTGAATTTAGCAGCGAGGCGTTAATTGGTACGAAGTGTACAGACGATGAAGGGGTGTTCGCTTCTATTATTGTGAACCCAACCAATCAAGATACGCCAACCTTGTCTGAAACCAAGAAACTTGACGATACAACCTACGGTCTTTCACTTCCAGACGATACCTGCACGGCCGATGAGGCGCTCTTTGCCGGGTACCAGAACGCATTTCGCGACGCCTTTAGCTTACTCGAACGACTGAACACCGATACAGTATAATAGGGGGATGGACCAACGCTTTAAACTTGAGGCCCCCTACGAACCGACTGGCGATCAGCCAGCTGCGATTGCTGCACTCGTCAAGGGGCTTGAAAGTGGTGAGCGAGAGCAAACCCTCCTCGGTGTGACGGGAAGTGGTAAGACGTTTACCATGGCAAACATTATTGCACAGCGTCAAGCGCCGACGCTGATTTTGGCGCACAACAAAACGCTGGCGGCCCAGCTCTATAGCGAGTTTAAGAGCTTCTTCCCAGAGAACGAAGTGCACTACTTTGTGAGTTACTTCGACTACTACCAGCCTGAAGCGTATATTGCCCGCAGCGATACCTACATTGAGAAGGATAGTAAGATCAACGATGAGATTGATCGTCTTCGTCATGCAGCCACCATGGCGTTGCTTACCCGACGTGACACCATTATCGTCGCCAGTGTCAGCTGTATTTACGGCATTGGTTCACCCGATGACTATTCGACGATGTCAATCACGATTAAAAAGGGTGAGCGACGCCAGCAAGATAAGTTTGTCCGCCTCTTGACCGATATCCAGTATCAGCGTAATGACATCGATTTCCACCGAGGGACCTTTCGAGTTCGCGGTGATATTGTCGACGTCTTTCCGGCTGGGTCTGATGTGGCGTACCGTATCGAATTCTTTGGAGATGATGTTGATCGCATCACGCGCATCGACCCGCTGACGGGTGAGATTTTAGGCGAGCCAGATGAAACCACTATCTTCCCAAGCAGTCACTACGTGACGCCAAAAGAGAAGCTGGAGAAGGCGCTGGTAAATATTAAACAAGAGTTTGAAGAGCGTCTTGCGTTCTTCGAAAAGCACGATAAGCTCCTCGAAGCACAACGACTTGGGCAGCGAACAAAATACGATATTGAAATGCTGGAAGAAACTGGCTTTGTGAAGGGGATTGAGAACTACAGTCGTTACCTCACTAATCGAGAGCCGGGTGAGCAGCCGGCGACACTGCTTGACTATTTCCCTGACGATTTCCTTCTCTTTGTCGACGAAAGCCATATGACACTTCCTCAGGTTCGCGGCATGTATAACGGCGACCGAGCCCGCAAAGAGATCCTAGTTGAATACGGCTTCCGTTTGCCAAGTGCACTCGATAACCGCCCATTAACGTTCGATGAGTTTAATCGGCACATTCACCAGGCGGTCTACGTCTCAGCCACACCGTCTGAATATGAGCTGGCACGTAGTCCTGAGCCTGTTCAGCAGATCATCCGACCAACCGGCCTGATTGACCCCGAGATTATTATTCGGCCAACCACCGGTCAAATCGATGATTTAATTGCTGAGATCCGTGAACGGGTCGCGAAGAAGCAACGAGTTCTGGTAACAACGCTGACAAAACGAATGGCGGAAGACCTTTCGACGTACCTTCAAGAGCTCAGTATTAGCACTGCTTACATTCACAGCGAAGTCGACACGCTTGAGCGTAGCGATATATTGATGGACCTGCGCAGCGGGGTCTATGATGTGCTCGTGGGAATTAACCTTCTTCGAGAAGGGCTTGACCTGCCAGAGGTCAGCATGGTGGCAATTATCGATGCCGATAAAGAAGGCTTCCTTCGCAGTACCAGTGCGCTCATTCAGATTATTGGTCGCGCCGCGCGGCATCTTGAAGGCCGCGTGATTATGTACGCCGACAACATCACCGACTCAATGCAGCATGCCATCGATGAAACCGATCGCCGACGTGCGATTCAGACTGCGTATAACACAGAACATAACATTACCCCGGTTAGCGTTGCTAAGGCATTGGACGAAGGGTTGCGGGCATTGATTCCGAAAAAAGAAGTCGACACGCCAAAACTCGATCTGAAGCGGATTCCGAAAGACGAGTATGCGTCGCTCGTGAAAGACCTTTCTGGCCAAATGGACTTGGCGAGTGCGAATCTTGAATTTGAAAAGGCAGCCGAACTCCGTGATCTCATTGCCGAGATCCGTGCAAAGATGTAAAATAACAGGATATGACACATATCTCGACCGACGATGTGCACTACCTCGCACAATTAAGTAATTTGCAACTTGGCGATGAAGAAGCCGTTGCATTACAGGCCGACCTTGAAGCAATTGTGACCTATATCGAGCAGCTCTCTGAACTTGATACTTCTTCGGTTGAACCGACCTATCAAGTAACCGGTCTTCAGAACGTGTATCGCTCAGACGTCGTTGATGATTACGGCGTTTCTCACGAGGCGCTTGTAGCGCTTGCACCTGATACCCAGAGCGGTCAGGTTAAAGTCCCAAAGGTACTGTCATGACGATTGCCGATGCCAAGGCGCTGAGCGCAGTTGATGCAGTGACGCAGGCGATTGCTCGGGCTCGTCAACACGAGTCATTTAATGCGATACTCCATATTCAGGAAGACCGAGCCCTGGAAAGAGCTCGTGCGGTCGATGCCGGGGAGATTACTGGCGTGCTGGCCGGCGTCCCGTTTATCGCCAAAGATAATTTCTTGACCTTCGATGGACCGACCACTGCGGCGAGTACATTTCTGAAAGACTTTCACGCACCCCTTCAAGCAACGGCGATTGAAAAGCTTGAGGCCGAGGGTGCAATTTGTATTGGCAAAGCAAACCTTGACGCGTTTGCTCATGGTGGGAGTACCGAAAACTCAGCCTTTGGGGTGACGAAAAACGCTGTCGACCAGACCAAGGTTGCCGGTGGCAGCAGTGGTGGCTCAGCCGCTGCAGTAGCACTTGAGATTGTCCCCTTTGCCCTAGGGACTGACACCGGTGGTTCAATTCGACAGCCGGCTAGCTTTAATGGCGTCGTTGGGGTGAAGCCAACCTATGGAACGGTTAGTCGCTACGGTGTGGTTGCTATGGCGAGTAGTACCGACACGATCGGCGTACTTACTTCGAACGTTGCAGACGCCAACACAGTGATGGAGATTATGGCCGGCAAAGATTCGAAGGACATGACAACACTCCCTGATTTCTGGAGTACTCGTTCGCTTGATGGTCCGCTCAAGATCGGCTTGGTGACCGAATCAATGACTGACGACGTTGACGAAGGTGTACGAATTGCCGTGTCGTCATATGTTGAGTCTTTGCGCAGCAAAGGCCACACAGTCGAGGATGTCTCGATGTCGTTGTTGAAATATGCCTTGGCAATTTACTACGTTGTGGTGCCGGCCGAAATCAGCAGTAACCTTAGTCGTTACGACGGGATTCGCTATGGACGCCGGGCTACAGCAGAGAGTTTGGCTGAAGTGTATGGCAAGTCGCGCGATGAAGGCTTTATGGCCGAGAACAAGCGCCGTATTATGATTGGCAGCTACGTGCTTTCGAGTGGCTTCTTCGACGCGTATTACCTCCAGGCACAAAAAGCTCGCACACTCCTTATCAATGAGTTTAACGAGCTCTTTTCACAGTACGATGTCTTGGTGATGCCAACGGCACCAACGCCAGGGTTTGCAATTGGCGAGAACGCCCATGACCCGGTGAAGATGTACCTCGCAGATATCATGACCGTTCCAGCCAGCCTTGCGGGACTCCCTGCACTGAGCGTTCCTGCTGGCGTGGATGAACACGGCCTTCCGGTTGGCGTTCAGCTCATTGGGAAACAGTGTGACGACGGACTCTTGATGGCACTCGCTCAACAGATGGAGGCTGCGTAATATGGATCAAACACTCTCACTATTGTTCTTTTTTGCTGCAATATTAATTGTTGCTGGGCTGTTATTTGCACTGATTGCGCTGACGAAACGTGACCCTAAGGGCATTAATGTTGAAGCCTATCGCTGTAAGTGGCTCGAGATTGAACGACAGCTCCAACGTGACCAACCAGCCAGTTATCAATTGTCCGTGATGAATGCCGATAAGCTTCTTGCAAAGGCCCTGGAAGACCGTGGCGTTCAAGGAGCGACCATGGCAGATCGAATGAAACAGTATCAGTCATCATGGTCGAATGCGAATGCGGTCTGGGCGGCGCACAAGCTTCGAAACCGGATTGCCCACGATACCGACGTTCAGGTGGGCTACGATGACACTCGACGGGCGCTTGGTGCCTTTAAACAAGCTTTGAAAGACGTAGGAGCTATTTAATGATTCATCAAGACGTACTCGATTCATACGAAATGACTATTGGCATTGAATGCCATGTTCAGCTTGCGACGCTCAGCAAGCTTTTTAGTGGTGCCAACAATGATGCTCGTGACAAGAACCCAAACACCGCCGTCAGTCCGATTGACTTCGGGCTGCCCGGGATGCTACCGATTCTCAACCGTGAAGCCGTTGAACTGGCGGTTTGCGCCGGCAAAGCACTCAATGCCGAGATCGCTGAAGTCAGTCGCTTCGACCGAAAGCACTATTTTTACCCTGACCTTCCGAAGGGCTATCAAATAACCCAGATGTATCAGCCGATTATCTTGGCCGGATATGTCGATGCGCCACTGCTTGACGGTTCAACCGTTCGTGTGCGGATTCACCACGCACATCTTGAAGAAGATGCGGGTAAACTTTCGCACTACGATGGCTATAGCTTGGTTGACCTCAACCGAGCCGGAACACCTCTCATTGAAATTGTATCTGAGCCTGATATTCACTCAGCTGCAGCAGCCAAAGCCTATGCGACCGAACTGCACCGTCTGATGACGTATGCTGGTGTGACATTGGGCGACTTATACCATGGCAATATGCGCTTCGATGTGAACATCTCAGTCGCCAAGAAGGGCGCAACCGAACTGGGAACTCGAGCCGAAATTAAGAACCTTAACTCTTTTCGAAGTGTTGAACGAGCAGCCGAGTATGAGTTCATTCGACAGGTTGAACTACTCGAAAGCGGTCAGCGCGTTGTTCAGGAAACTCGCGGCTGGAGTGACGCCACCGGAAAGACGACGTCGCAACGGAGCAAAGAGGATGCCCAAGACTATCGCTATATGCCCGATGCCGATATTCCACCCATTGTATTAACAAAAGATGAAGTTGAGCGTATTCAGGCGCGTGTTCCTGCCTTACCGCAGTCTTATCGAGATGCCTGGGTGCCATTAAACCTTGATCGTTCGGTGGTTGATGCGCTGCTGGCAAATCAAAGCTATGCCGCCCTTATTAGCAGTGTGCAAGTTCATGCGGGTGATGATGCCGCTCGGCGTGTTGCCCACTGGTTTGCGAGCGCGGTGACACAGGACGAAGAACAGACGGCGATTATTGCCAGCAATTTCAGCCCAGAAGGCTATGCCGAGCTCGCTGACATGGTCGCGAAGAACGAGCTTTCAAGTACTGCTGCAAAAGAGGTCTTTGCCGAGCTCCTTACAAGTGACCAAGCGCCTCGATCGATTGCTGAAGCCCGGAATCTCCTTCAGGTCAGTGATGAATCGGCAATTCTCGCCATCGTGCAAGAGGTTCTGGCTGACCCAGCCTCGGCACAGTCGATTCTTGACATTAAAGCCGGCCAAGAAAAGGCGATCGGCTTCTTGGTTGGCCAGGTGATGAAGCGATCTGCTGGTAAAGCAAACCCTGCGCTGGCGCAACAACTCATTAAACAGCAATTAGGAGAATAATGTGAAGCAACCGACGAAAGCGATTATTTGTGCTGCTGGGCTGGGTACCCGTTTCTTGCCACAAACCAAGGCTATGCCGAAAGAAATGCTCCCATTGATTGACCGCCCAGTCATTCAAGTGATTGTCGAGCAAGCCGTTGCGGCAGGTGTGACAGACATTATTATTGTGACTGGAAGTACCAAGCGAGCAATCGAGGACCACTTCGACCGGAGCGACGAGCTTGAGGCTGAACTTCGCGAAAAAGGAAAGCACGACAAAGCTGATGAGATTAAGCGAATCGCCGAACTGGCAAACTTTGTCTATGTCCGCCAGAAAGGCTCACCAAAGGGAAATGCTCGACCAATTTTGAATGCCAAGCATTTAATTAACGACGACGAACCATTCTTTGTCTTCTTTGCTGACGACTTCTTCCGCAGTAATGTTGCCTGGCCGATTCAGCTCAAAGAAGCGTACCAAAAAACAGGCAAATCAGTCATTTCATTAATTGAGATTGATAAAAAGGATGCTGATAAATACGGCATCGCGTCGCTAACCGATGACGTCGGCGATCAGACATTTCGGCTGTCGGGCCTGGTTGAAAAACCTGGCGCTGAACACGCACCGTCGAACTATGCCTCGGTGGGCAGCTACTTGCTGACGCCTGGAATCTGGCCATTTCTCGAAAAAGAAGTTGTCAGTGCACGAGGTGAAATTGAGTTACCAGAAAGCATCAACGAACTTGCCAAAGCCGATGCGGTCTATGGCCGGCTGATCGATGGCGTGTGGCATGACACTGGCGACCAACTTCGCTACATAAAAGCAGTACTTGACCTTGCACTTGAGAGTAAAGAATACGGCGACCAATTGCGTGATTTCCTACGCGACCGCCTTCGGTAAGTTTGCGCCGACTCTCGTATAGAGGTATACTAGCCTTGTAACGCTAACGTATAAGGAGTACTTCATGAGTTCAGCGGCAGAAATACTGGTCATCATCGTCTCGGTTGTCCTATGTATCTTTTTAATCGTCAGTATCATTCTTGGGGTGTATTTGATTCGACTGTCGGCGGAAATTCGTAAGATAGCGAAGTCGGCTGAACAAACAGTCAGCTCTATTGGCAGCGCCGTATCTGGTGTGGCAAAACTCACCTCGCCGGTGTTTGTGGCCGAAATGATCAACCGCATGATGAAGAAATATTCAAAGAAATCTAACAAGGGAGAATAATTATGTCTAAAGGAAAATTTGCAATTGGTGCACTACTTGGCGCAGCAGCTGGGTTTGTTGCAGGAATCTTAACTGCTCCAAAGAGCGGCAAGGAAACTCGTCAAGAGCTAAAGAACAAAGCCGATGAGGTAAAGACTGATGTTTCGGCTAAAGCAAAAGTTGCCAAGCGAAAAGCGGGTGACGTTGCTGAGGATGTCGTTGAAAAAGCCGGTAAAGTCACTGGTGATGTTGCCGATAAGGTGGTTGAAGTTGCCCGCGACGTGAAGTCGAAGAGCCAAGAAGTCGCAAAAGCGGCTAAGAAGACGATTAACGAAAAGAAGTAGGCGAGATGGCTGAAAAAACACCGTCGAAGAAACACGGCTTTTTGGTTCAGCAAGAGAAAGACGCCAGGCGCGGCATGCTTGAAGACCTGTTTTGGGACCTTCATCGTTCTCGACAGCAAGTCTACTGGATGAACTTCATTCGTGGTATTTTCTTTGGGGTGGGAACGGTGATAGGGGGAACAATCGTGGTTGCGATTGTAGTGACGGTTCTGGGAGTTCTGGTGGATATTCCGGGCGGCGTTGGCGACTTTGTAAAATACATCATTGATATTGTTCAGCAAGGCCAATAACCTTTTTTACTACAGCATTGTGCCGCCCAATTCGGTATACTGGTGAGTAGGTATGGGGGTTTCAAATACGGTGCAAAAGACACACGACGACGTTTTAACGTCATCTGATTTTGTGCATCTGCATAATCATACTCATCACAGTTTGCTTGATGGACTCTCGAAGATCCCGGCTCTGGTTGATCGCGTCAAAGAGCTTGGTATGAATGCAGTGGCGATTACTGACCACGGCACAATGTCGGGGGTGCTTGAATTCTACAAAGAGGCAAAAAGCAAGGACGTTAACCCCATCTTGGGCATGGAGGCATACGTCGCAACCCGCTCACGGTTTGACCGCGACCCACAAAAAGATAAAGCCCGCTACCACGTGATTATTTTGGCCATGAATAATGTTGGCTACCAAAATCTGATGAAACTGAGCTCACAAGCAAATCTTGAGGGAATGTATTACAAGCCCCGAATCGACCACGAGCTCCTCGAAGAACTGAATGAAGGTCTGATTATTCTTTCCGGCTGTGCGAGCGGTGAGCTTGGTGAACAGCTACGAACTGATAACTACGAAGAGGCAAAGAAGATTGCGTCTTGGTATAAGCGTGTCTTTGGCGACCGCTACTATCTTGAGCTTCAAGATCATGGCCATCCAGACGCACTACATGCGTGGGATGTTCAGGTAAAAATTAATGGTTATCTTGAGCAGCTTGCTGAAGAGCTGTCAATTGAAACAGTGGTTACCAGCGATGGCCACTATATCTCACATGACGACCAAGACACGCACGAGATTCTTCTGTGTGTAGGCACCGGCGCATTTTTGTCCGACGAAAAGCGCATGTCACTGAAAGACTTTGATCTCCATGTGACCGATCCGAAGGATATTATTAGTCGCTGGAGCCGTACCAATCCCGACGCTGTTCGAAATACGAGAGTGATCGCTGAGCGCTGTTCGGTGACGTTGGAACTGGGCGGTATTTTGATTCCTACCTTCCCAACTCCTGACGGTTTTGACGAGAAATCGTATCTGCACACACTAGTGTATCAGGGGCTGGCCTGTCGCTATGCGGGCGTGTCTCTGGAGGCATCGGCGGCACTTTCAATAGATGAAGCTCAAAAGTTGGTTTCAAAAGAAGTACTGGAGCGCACCGAATATGAACTTGGGGTGATTGATCGAATGGGCTTTAACGGCTACTTCTTGATTGTCCAGGACTTTATTAACTGGGGTAAGGGACGAGGTATTATTTTTGGCCCCGGTCGAGGGAGTGCGGCTGGCTCGATTGTGTCATATGCTGTCCGTATTACCGAGCTCGATCCGCTCAAATACGACCTCCTCTTTGAGCGATTCTTAAACCCCGATCGTATAAGCATGCCCGATGTTGATATCGACATTCAAGACACGCGACGCGATGAGGTGATTGCGTATTGTACCGATAAATACGGTGCCGATCGAGTGGCGAATATTGTCACCTTTGGTCGCATGGCTGCCCGTGCTGCGGTGCGTGACGTTGCGCGCGTACTACAGGTGCCGTATGCCGAGAGCGACCGGCTCGCAAAACTCGTGCCGCCCCCTGTGCAGGGGCGCCATATTCCATTAGCAAAGAGTGTGATTGAGGATGCCGACCTAAAGAACGAGTACGACAACAACCCAACTGCCCGCCGTGTATTTGACTATGCAATCCAACTTGAGGGTACCATTAGAAGTCACGGCGTGCATGCCGCTGGAGTGGTGATTGCCCCCGATAGCATCGTTAAATACGCACCGGTCGAAATGTCGCAAAAAGGTGTGGTAGCGACGCAGTACCCCATGGGTCCAGTCGAAGAGCTTGGTCTGTTGAAGATGGACTTCCTCGGCCTTTCTAACCTTTCGATCATTAACAACGCACTTCGTATTATCAAGAAAGTGTATAAAACCGAGATTAACTTAGACGCAATTCCACTTGACGACGTGCCTACTTATGAGCTGTTCCAGCGGGGCGACACGACGGGTGTATTCCAGCTTGAGTCGGCTGGCATGAAACGGTACCTCCGTGAACTTCGTCCAACCGTGTTTGATGACATTGTCGCAATGGTAGCCTTGTATCGCCCTGGCCCGATGCAGTTCATTGATGACTTCATTAAGCGAAAACACGGTGAGCGTGAGATTACTTATATGCACCCAAAAATGGAAGATGCCCTGAAATCAACCTACGGCGTGCTTGTCTATCAAGAGCAAGTGATGCAGATTTCAAAAGATTTGTCTGGCTTTACCGGTGGAGAAGCTGACACACTTCGAAAAGCGATTGGTAAGAAGCTCGTTGATGTGATGGCAAAGATGAAGGCGCGATTTATTGATGGCGCAATTGAGCATTCGGGCGCCAATCGTCAAGATATGGAAGTCTTCTGGAAGCAGCTCGAAGACTTTGCGGCCTACTGTTTCAACAAGTCCCACGCCGCCTGTTACGGCCTCATTGCCTATTGGACCGCCTACTTAAAAGCACACTACCCAGACGCCTTTATGGCGGCCCTCATGACGAGCGATCAGGACGACCTTGATCGTCTTGCGATTGAAATGAACGAATGTAAACACATGGGGATCACCGTGTTGTCGCCTGATGTGAATGAGAGTTTCGTTGAGTTTGCGGTTGTGCCGGATCGTAAAGAAATCCGCTTCGGCATGGCAGCTGTGAAGGGTGTTGGGGTCTCGGTGGTTGAAGAAATCCTGCGGGCTCGCGAAGATGGTAAGTTCAAAAGTGTTGAAGATTTCGCAAAGCGTGTATCGACGTCACGGGTGAATAAAAAGGCCTGGGAGTCACTCATCAAGACAGGTGCCTTTGATTCAATGGCTGATCGCTCTGACCTTTTGTTCAATCTGGAAACGATTCAGGGATTCGCTTCGAAGCTGCAGAAGGAAGCGCTCAGTGGCCAGACTGATCTCTTTGGCGGGATGCTTGGCGACGCCATTGCCCAGCCAACCGTGACGATTCAGGCGGCTCCAGTGAAGCACACCGATAAGGAGCGCCTCGCTTGGGAGCGCGAGCTCCTTGGACTCTACATCAGTGCACATCCGCTCGATAATTACGACAATTACTTTCAAGAGCAGACCGTCCCAGTGGGCGAAATGACGAGCCAGCTTGACGGCAAGACCATGACGGTCGGCGGACTTGTATCGACCGTGCGAAGCATTGTGACCAAAAGCGGATCTCGCATGGCGTTTGTCAAACTTGAGGATAAATCGGGTGAAACCGAGATCATCGTCTTCCCGAATTTGTTTGAACAAGTAGGAACGGGGTTGATTCAGGATGCAGTTATCCGTGTCACTGGCAAAGTCACCGCTCGTGACCGTGAGGGCAATGTGACCGCAGACGTGAAGATGATAGCCGACGACATTCAGTTGGTAACGGATACTGAACTCCGTGACTACCAGTCTCATGGTCGCAAAATGGAAAAGCCTAAACCGCGTCGTGATGTGACAACGTCACGGCAATCGGTCAAAAAAGCCGCGTCCACCGTTGCAGAGTCTCCTCAGAAGAGCTCAAACTACACGGTGATTGCCGCAGAGCCACTGAAGAAGCTGTACGTACACGTCAAAGATCCCGACGACCATTCTCTTCTTTTACAGCTCAAGCAGACCTGCGCACAGTTTCCTGGAGTTAGTGACGTCGTATTGGTGCTCGGAGAAGATAAGAAGGCCGCAATTAAGATGCCGTTTCAGGTTGACCATACCGATGCACTGATTGGTGCGCTAGTGAAAATTTTGGGTGAAGACGCCGTTATTCTGAAGTAGTCAGTGCGTAGAGCGCGATACCGGTCGCGACACTGACGTTGAATGATTCTTTTTGGCCAACCATATCAATTTCGATGAAATCATCGCATTGTTCGAGGAGATCAGGGGTGATGCCCGAGACCTCTTCACCAATCAACAAAGCAATCTTATCGACAGGTGTGTAGTCTTGCAGCCGCTGGCTTCCTTCGGTCTGTTCGAGCGCAACAATCCGGTAGCCTTCATTTTTTAGTCGTTGCAGTGGTGGAAGGGTTTCGTGCGTAAAGGGGACGATCGTCTCAGCGCCAAGCGCAGTTTTGTGAATCTGACGAGTTAGTTTTTCATGAATGTGAGGCAGTCGATCATCACCGGCCACGGTTGGATAGGGGGTGTAGCCGGAAAGAATGATATGCGTGACACCAAAGCCATCGGCGGTCCGAAACAAAGACCCGACATTGTGAGTGGAGCGGATGTTGTGAGCAATGAGGACGATCTGTGGCATATCAGTCAGTATAGCACTGTAAAATGCTTATGCTATCTGTTACGATGAATGCAGTGGACGAGCAAAAACAACAGCAGCAAAGACGCGATCAAGACGAGCAGACGACCCAGGGTCGTGCTGCAATCTTGGGAATACCGTATTTAGACACACGAGGCCTAGATACCGAGCTTCCATTGGTTCAAGATGTGTTAGATGTGCAGGAAATGCATCGAAGTCGCATCGTCCCTTTGAAGGCCGGTGGCGATTCTGAGCCGTGGCAGTTTGGAGTCACCACGCAAACACCACAGTCGTTGTTAAAACAGCTTACCGAGAAATACTCGGCACAAGCGCAAAACACGTCGTTCCTGCTTATTAGTTTGTCTGGGTTCAACACACTGATGAATCGTTATGATCCCCCTGTGACGGTAACCTATAATGACATTGAAATTGCCCGCCCTGGCGACAGTGAAACAATTGCTGAAGTCAGCAAGACGCTTAATTCGGTAGGCAGTGATGAAGTGTTTGATTTCTTGATTACGCAAGCCGATAAACTTGGTGCCAGCGACATTCATATTGAAAACCAACGTGACGGCATTCGGATTCGTCTGCGGATTGACGGCGCCTTGCACCCAGTGGCCGAGCTTGGCTCAGACCGCTACCGTGTATTATTGGGCGCACTTGCTTCACGGGCCAATATCTCAACAGCAGCAACCGAGCCGCAATCAGGTCACCTACAGCAAGAGGTGGGTGAAGGAGAGGCACGTCACGTGCTGAATATGCGTATCGAGACTGTTCCGACGATGTTTGGTCAAGATGCCGTGATTCGTTTGTTTAATTTTGATGAATCAATGCTCAACCTTGATCGTCTTGGTATCGGTCCGAAGGAGCGTGGTGAGATTGATGAAATTATTAGCCACCCTCGAGGAATGGTGTTGATGGTTGGTCCAACTGGAAGCGGTAAGTCAACGACGCTGTATAGCATGCTCAACGCGCTTAATTCGACCGACCGAAAGATTATTACGTTAGAAGATCCGATTGAATTTAGCGTCCCTGGCATTTCTCAGATTCCTGTCGATACAACCAATGGGCAAAGCTTCGCCGAGCATCTTCGCTCGGTGCTTCGCCTCGACCCTGATGTGGTAATGGTTGGTGAAATTCGTGATGCCGACACCGCAAAGACGGCCATTCAAGCCTCTATTACTGGCCATCTGGTACTTTCGACTTTTCACGCTAACTCAACGGCAGCCGCGTTTAGTCGCATGATCGATCTGATTGGCGTCAATCCAATCTTTAGTACGGCAATTCGGTTAGTGGTTGCACAACGACTGGTTCGCCGGCTTGATGACTCAAGCAAAGAAGCATACGAAGCTGACGACGCGACCAAGCAGTGGATTGCATCGATTCTGAAAGACCTTCCGAGCCACGTTGAGATGCCGAATCTCGATTCGGTGACGCTGTATAAACCTGTTCCATCGGCGACGTCTCCGTTTGGCTATAACGGGCGGATGGTTATCATGGAGCAGATGGTCGTTGACGGCGAAATTCAGAAATACCTTAGAGGTGATTTGGCGGATGTTCATGCTGAGTCAATTGAAGCGACCGCACGATCGCAAGGAATGGTGACGCTCTTGCAACAGGCAGTACTTGCGGCACTCCGTGGTGAAACAACCCTCGAAGAAATTAACCGCGTTATTTAATCATTATTTTAGGGAACAACCCTTTTAAAAGTGACGACAGTGTGTTATAGTAAACCACTGATTATAGTATAAATTGTAAAAGCGAGACGAAAATGAGTTTTCAATTGATCCAAAAGGTGAACGCTGAGCAAATGAAGCCAGCAGTTGTCGACGCAAAAAGCGGTGACACCGTTCGTGTCCACCAAAAAATTAAAGAAGGTGCCAAAGAGCGAATCCAGATTTTTGAAGGAGTCGTTATTCGTGTTGACCGTGCAAAGTCACACACCTCACGCATCACCGTTCGTAAGATCGCCAGCGGTGTTGGTGTTGAAAAGAGCTTCTTGCTGCACAGCCCACTGGTTGAGAAGATTGAAGTTGTCCGCCGTTCAAAAGTTCGCCGTAACTACCTTTCTTACCTACGCGCACGAAGCGGTAAGAGTGCCCGGCTTAAGGGTGTTAGCTTTGATCGTGAAAACGTCAACGACGTAACGGTTGATGAGCCTGTCACCCAAGCTCCTGTTGAAGAAGCTGTAGAACTACCGGCCGAAGACAAAAAAGAAGCCTAATACACACTTTCGAATCACCATAATAACTCCTTTAATCAGGAGTTATTATTTTAGCCCTATAATGAAGCTATGATATTGGGCATAGATGAGGTTGGAAGAGGGCCATGGGCGGGACCACTCGTGGTAGGGGCGGTGGTGCTTGGCGATGCGTCGATTGCCGGTCTTGCTGATAGCAAGAAACTTTCGAGTGCTCGTCGTCGGAAACTTTCTGATGAGATCCGTGACAAAGCTGCTGGAATTGGACTAGGCTGGGTTCACGCCGATGAACTTGATACGATTGGCCTCAGTGCTGCACTGAAACTGGCAACACGACGGGCCGTCGAGCAGATTACTGCACCCTATCACGAGATAATTATTGACGGAACCATTAATTTTCTTGCCGGTACCAGTAAAGAGGCATACGTGAGCGTCCTCCCGAAGGCTGACGCGCTGATCGAGAGTGTCTCGGCAGCCTCAATTGTTGCGAAGGTCGCACGAGATAGTTGGATGGCAGAACAAGACAAACTCTACCCTGGGTACGGGTTTAGTTCACATGTCGGGTATGGGACAGCTAAGCATCGCCAGGCACTTGAACAGTATGGAGTAACACCATTGCATCGCACATCATTTACGCCGATTGCTCAGTTGCTCGGAAAAGATGTATCGAACATTTCTATTAAGAATATGGCGAAGAACACGTCTCACACCGGATCAGAATATGAAGATGCGGTCGCAGCATATCTTCAAAGACTTACGCATACGGTTGTTGAACGGAATTGGCGCACAAAGTGGTGTGAGATTGATATTATCTCTCGCCACGATACAACACTTTATTTTACTGAAGTACGCTATCGTTCTTCCGCCATACAAGGGGGCGGTATTGCCTCGATTACTCCAAAAAAGCTAACGCAAATGCGCTTTGCTGCTGAGGCATATCTTGCGAGTCATCCATCAGAAGAGACCATCTGCCTCCAGGTCGCATCGATCGATGCTCAACATGGGGTGAGAATCTTAGAGGTTGAGTAGTGCGGCTTTGACATTTGCAGCCTGGTGTTCAATCAGACCAACGCGTTGCTCGAGTTCGGTGGCACCAACGGCAATGTTGCGTTTCAACGCGACGACATTGCGCAGTGGTCCAAAGAAAGCGTGGTACTCCTCGAGTTCTTGCTTGGTCATGAGGCAGCTAGCGACATAGCGGGGATAAGCATCATAGCTTTTGTCGCTGCCAAAGTTTTCTTCAATCCAACTCCAGTTATCCTGAAGCCATTGCCAGGTGAGTGCGCGACCCTCGCGGTTACGGAGTGTCCACACGATCCATCGGGCTGCGTCTTGGCGACGCACAACACGGCTGTCCTTAACCAGCTCAAGGACGCGTGAAAGTACAGCTGGATCTTTTGTCGAGGTAATCGCCATTGCGATATCTTGGCGAAGCTCACTTGATGCTGTTGAGGCATGCACGGCGAGCAACGAATCAACAACCGAATTGTCATCACTGTATCGTACCGCTGCAGACAGAAGGGTGGCTCTGAGCTCCGGGTTCAACTCTTCAATCGGTGCGGCGTGAAACCTTCGCAGAGCCTCTTCAACCACAACTGGTGACTCACTGTAGAGCATGAGTGAGATGACCATACTGCGAAGCTTCGTGTCATTTTCAGACTCACCATCCTTGTGGTCCCAATCAAGCCGAGTGAACTGTTTTACGGCAAGTGTACCGCTCAGAGAGCGAAGTGCAGCCTCTTCCTTGGAATCCGGCTCGACAAATTTTTTCAATTCGCCAATAATCATAGCAATTAAGCCCCACACTGCTTCGCTTGTTTCGTTCTCGTAGTGAGCGAGAAGCGGAATGAGCTCGGCGCTTTCAATCGTTTCAGCTTGAGCCAAAAGACTTTGCTCGACGAGTATCTTTAGGCGATCGATATGGCTTGACTGCTCTATAGTACTCAGTACGGCTGGCAGCAGCGTTGTGTCGTAGTGGGTAATGTAGTGTGAGGGGCTTTCGTGGTTGAGCTCGAGTATAGAAACGCTTTGTACGGGCACAATAGTATTCTTAGTATCCATGAGCGAAGGCACCTCTTTGTTTGGTGAGGCGAGGGGAATCGGCCAGAGACGATTGGACGCTGCATGCTCGCCGACGAAGAACTGAGACTGTGAAAGTGAAAGGCCTTCAATGTGCGGCGTGACCGATACAACTGGATAGCCTGGCTGTTGAATCCATGGCTCCATCACGGCGGCAATATCTTGGCCAGAGGACTTCGAGAGAGCATCCCAAAGATCACGTGCAGTGGTGTTTTTGTACGCATGATCGGTAAAGTACTGACGGAGGCCATTCTTGAGCGCTTCAGGGCCAATGTATGTCTGGAGCATGTGGAGTAGGCGACCTCCCTTGGCGTAGACGATCGAGGGGTCAAAGAGGCTACTTATTTCATCAGGATCGTTCACGTCGGTTTGAATCGATTGAACACCGTCAAGACTGTCGCGTCGCAGCGCCTGGATCACCTCATAGCTGGCAAATTCAAGCCATACGTTCCAGTCTGGTTCAATCGCATCAATCGCAACGTATTCCATCATGTCGGCGAAACTTTCATTCAACCAAAGGTCGTTCCACCACTGCATCGTGACCAGGTTCCCAAACCATTGATGGCTGAGCTCATGGGCGATGACCATTGCGGCGTGCTGTTTGTTCTCGATTGAAGAAATTGCCGGGTCGACAAGAAGCGCGACTTCACGGTAGGTGATAAGCCCCCAGTTTTCCATAGCGCCTGAAGAAAAGTCGGGGAGGGCAATGTGATCGGCTTTTGGCAGTGGGTAGGGGACGCCGAAGTAGTCGTCAAAGAATTCAGTAACTCGTATGGCAATATCGAGACCAAAGTCACGGCTTGCGGTTGGCTGTGCGGGTGTCGACCAAATGGCGACCTCAATTCCATCTTTGGTCGTACCGCGCGTGGCCTCAAGCTCACCAACGACCCAGGCCAAAAGGTAGGTGCTCATTCGTGGGGTCGTTTGGAATGAAGTGATCAGACGATCATTTTCGACGCGCTGATCCGCCTGGGGCATATTACTGAGAGCGGTCACTCCCGTTTCAGTGGTGAGTGTCACGTCGAAGGTAGCTTTGGCCGCCGGTTCGTCAATGCAAGGAAATACTTCGCGAGCGTGATGACTCTCGAACTGTGTAGCAACGAGTTCCTTGGCGATGCCGTCATGCTGATAGTAACAGGGGTACATACCGTGCATCGTATCGGTCATCGTCCCAGTAAAACGGAGTACCACAACCGCTTCCTCACCCGAGTGATAAGTACCGTTAAGACGGAGTTCGTCACCTGATTGGCTAAAGGTTACTTCTTTGCCATTGACGAGCGCCGAGGAGATGTCGAGTTCTTTGGCATGAAAATCGAGGTGGGAAGTATCTTTTTCGACGGTTCCGTTGATTGTGACCGTTCCGCTAGAGGCTCGAGTCGGTCGGTCGATGTTTAGCGAGAGGTCGTAATGGGTTGGTATAAAGATATCGAGGAGTGGTTGGTATGAATGCATATATTTCATTATACGGGAGAAGGCGACGAGATTCTTAACAAGATGTGAACAATAGTATAGTGGTGATTGTGTCGCGGCAGAGATATCGTCATACTAGACCCATGAAGCTCCGTCGAATCATTGTCCTTACCCTTGCCCTTATACTCACGGCGAGCGCTATTATTTCAGCTGCTCCACCCGCTCCGGTTGCACCAGAATCGACGTTGGTATCCGCTTCTCCAAGTCAAGCGGGAGCAGCCCTCGAGAAACTTGAAGTTAAAGGAAGGGCCGCAAAAACGGGGTATAGCAGGGACGAGTTTGGGGCTGGCTGGCGAATAGTGAGTGGATGTGACACACGCCAGATCATTCTCTTTCGGGACTTGAGTGACGTCACGCTTCGCGACAGCTGTACCATACAAAGTGGCACGCTCCGTGACCCTTACACCGGAATGACACTATCGTTTCGCCGTGACGACAGTGATGCAGTTCAAATTGACCACGTGGTGGCTCTATCTGATGCATGGCAGAAAGGAGCGCAACTTCTTTCTCGAGATGAACGGATCGACCTTGCGAATGATCCGCTAGAGCTCTTGGCCGTTGACGGACCGACTAATCAAGAAAAAGGCGACAGCGACGCGGCGAGTTGGCTGCCACCGAACGCGTCGTTTCGTTGCGAGTATGTCGCTCGCCAAATTGCCGTAAAGCAAAAATACCGATTGTGGGTGACGGCTGCCGAAAAAGAGGCAATGAAATCCGTGCTCTCTCGCTGCCCCGACGCTGCGCTTCCCGTCTAATATTGCATTCGCACGCAACCGGTGCTATAATGAAGGGAGTACATCCGGCCGACAGGTCGGACTTTTTCATAGGAAAACAAGAAAGGATTACCATGGAAGAACTAAATCTGAAACAACTTACTCTCGCTGTCCGAACGATTGCTGAGGAAAAGAACCTCCCCGAAGACGTTGTCTTGTCGGTTATTGAACAGGCGATCGCCGCTGCGTGGCGTCGCGACAACGGTGAGCGCGACCAAGAGGTTCGTAGTGAACTGAACGTCAACAAGGGCACCGCAAAGGTGTTTGTTGCTCGTGAAGTCGTTGAAGTGGTGGGCAGCGATGCTCATGAAATCAGCCTCGAAGACGCGCGCAAAGTGAAGAAAGATGCCGAGCTTGGCGACATGATCGAGGAAGAGCACGAAGTGTCGACCTTCGGCCGAGTTGCCGCTCAAACGGCTAAGCAGGTGGTCTTACAACGGCTACGTGAGGCCGAGCGTGAAGTTGTCCTCGAAGAGTACGAAGACAAGATCGGAACCGTTGTGAATGGAACCGTCCAGCGCGTTGAGCCACGGGTGGTCCGGGTTGAAGTCGGTAAAGCAAACGGTATCATTCCCCAGAGCGAACAGATTCAGGGCGAATACTACAATGTTGGCAGCCGCATCAAAGTCCTCATTAAAGATATTGAGCGCGACAACCGTGGACCGCAGCTTATTTTGAGCCGGGGGAGTGAAGCGTTTATTGAATATCTCTTCCGCCAAGAAGTGCCTGAGCTTGAAACCGGTGCTGTTGAAATCAAGACAATCGCCCGCGAAGCCGGACGTCGTACCAAGTTGGCCGTTGCCAGCACCGTTCCTGGTGTTGACCCAGTCGGTACGTTCGTTGGTGGCCACGGAACCCGTGTCCAAGCCGTCATGAACGAAGTTGGTGACCAAGAAAAGATTGACATCGTTACCTACGACGCAAACATCGAGCAGTTCATTAAGAATGCGCTCAGCCCTGCAGAAATTGCTCGGGTTGAGATTAAAGAAGCCGACAAGCGTGCAACGGTCTACGTTAACGAAGACCAGCAATCTATTGCGATTGGTCGTGGTGGTCAGAACGTACGCCTGGCGAGTCGTTTAACTGGGTATGAGCTTGACATCGAGCAAGCCGTCGCCGCAACGAAGCCTGCTGATAAAGGTCCTCGTAAGAATATCGAAGACAGCCTCCTTGATGCTGTTGAAGAATCTACCGAAGAATAAGACGCACTAAACACTAAAATTAGCACTCACTTGACCCGAGTGCTAATTTTTTGCTATACTTTTTATAGACGCATGAATAATATGCTTGCGCTTCTTATAGCGGAGGAGAGATAATAAGAATATGTCAGATGATTTTACCGAATTCATCGCGCATCTTACCGAGAACGCTCGGACCAGCCTTCATCATGCAACGCTCATCGCTCAAGGATATGGGAGCCCTTACATTGGGACAGAACACCTTTTACTAGGGGTAATGGCACAGGGTGCATCGGTGGGCGCAAAGATTTTAGCTGATGCTGGGGTCACACTTGATCGTGCGCAGTCAGCGCTCAATATGGTGCCCGTTTCAGCAATGGTCGGGGGTATTACCACAAAAAGTCTGAGCGAAACCGCCAAACTGACCCTTAAGATGAGCTGGGATATTGCCCAGGAGTTTAACCAAGAGCATCTTGGAACCGAACATATCCTTTATAGTATTTTGACACAGAAAAACGCCCGTGCGACGGTGCTCCTTAAAGATATGGATGTGAACATTCCCGATATTATTGCTGAGCTTGAAGAGTATCTTGATCGTCAAAGCGACAATTACTCACGCCCTGACGGCGAGACTACCACCGAGCGACGACAACCTACTCGAAGCAAGGGCGCCTTAGGAACATTTGGCACAGATCTTACTGCTCGAGCCCGCGAAGGCAAGCTCGATCCAGTGATTGGCCGTGCCGAGCAAGAAGAGCGACTCGTAACTATTCTGAGTCGACGTACCAAGAACAACCCCGTCTTGATTGGTGAGCCGGGTGTTGGAAAAACGGCAATTGTCGAAGGAATCGCACAACGCATTGCAAGTGAAGATGTCCCAGAGCACCTGCTCGACAAGAAGATTGTTCAACTCGACCTTGCGGGAATGATTGCTGGTACCAAATATCGTGGAGAATTTGAAGAGCGCTTAAAGAAAGTGATCAGTGAACTGCAAGAGCAGAAAAATGTGATCATATTTATTGATGAGCTCCACTTGTTGGTGGGCGCCGGTGCGGCCGAAGGTGCGCTTGACGCGGCTAATATGCTCAAGCCGGCACTCGCTCGAGGAGAAATTCGTATGATTGGTGCGACGACTCTAGAAGAGTATCGCAAGCACATAGAAAAAGACACCGCGCTTGAACGGCGTCTTCAGACCGTTGTTGTTCCAGAGCCGAAGCTAAAGGATACCATTGCCATTTTGAAGGGCTTAAAGCCGTACTACGAGAAGCACCACGGTGTCTCGATTAGTGATGAGGTGATTGAAGACGCAGTCTACATGGCCGATCGTTACATCTCGGAGCGATTTATGCCTGACAAGGCGATTGACGTGATTGACGAAGCTGCTGCACGCATTGGGGTTAAGTCGGGCCATAAGCCGAGCAAAGTACGCGATTATGTGAAACAGCTGAAAGACTTAAACGAAGAAATGGAAGATGCCGTGGTAGCTGAAGATTATGAGCGAGCGGCGCTGTATAAGACACGTATTAGTCAACTGAATCAGAAACTTGACGAAACGCGTCAAAAAGCAGAACAGCAAACACCCGTTACGCTTACGGACGAAGATATTTCTCACGCGATTTCACTCATGACTGGTATTCCTGTTCAACGCGTTCAGAAATCAGAAGCGGCACTCCTTCGCCATCTCGAGAAGCACTTGTCAAAGTTTATCATTGGCCAAGAAGAGGCTGTCGAAAAAGTGTCTCGAGCAATTCGCCGTAGCCGTAGCGGTGTAGCGAGCAGCAAGCGACCAATCGGCTCCTTCGTCTTTATGGGCCCAACAGGAGTTGGAAAGACGCAGCTTGCGAAAGTGCTTGCTCGAGAAGTGTTTGGAAGCGAAGATGCTCTCATTAAGATTGATATGAGTGAATTTCGAGAGCGGCATTCGACGAGTCGCCTGCTCGGTGCACCCGCGGGGTACGTAGGGTATGACGACGGTGGCCAGCTGACTGATAAAATACGACGTCAACCATATAGCGTAGTTCTCTTCGATGAAATTGAAAAAGCAAATTCAGAAGTATTTAACCTTCTTCTGCAATTATTAGAAGATGGAACACTTACTGATGCGAAGGGCCACGCGGTTGATTTCTCGAATGCGATCATTATCATGACCAGTAATGTTGGCGCCGAGGCGATGATGAAAGAATCAAGCCTTGGATTTCATGCGCAGTCAAAAGACGATGCTCAGCGGTTGAAGCGTGTTCATGCCGAGAACGCTCAGGCCGCCGAGGAGGCGCTTTCTAAGATCATGAGACCGGAGCTTATGAATCGGTTTGACGCACTCATTACCTTCAAGGCTCTCACGAAGAAAGAGGTAGCGAAGATTTTTGATACATTGCTATCAGAGCTTCAGGAACGATTGGTCCGGAAAGGGGTTCGCTTAGTAGTTGAGCCATCGGCAAAGCGTTTAATCATTGCCGAAGGCCACGATGAAAAGTACGGTGCTCGTCCACTTCGTCGAGCCATGCAAGAACTTCTTGAGCACCAGCTCGCCGACGGACTCTTGTCGGGTGAATATGAAAAAGGTACAGTACTAGTAGCAAAAGCCGAAAAGGGGAAGGTAGTTCTGCGTGTTACAGCCGCAACATAGAGGTAAGTTAATTGGTGCACTCATCTCGATTACCGTGAGCCTGCTTCTTGTTGTCGGCGCTTCTTGGCTGTACTTTAATCGTCAACTAGTAGCCGATCAAGTGACGGTCTGGTCATTTGAGCCCTCAGCTTCCATTCAGGCTATTGAGGAGCGCATTAAACTGACTGAGCGAGGTCAGTTTTACTTCTACGTGACGCAACCCGTCGTTGCGGGAGCGGACGACTTTAACGTTGATTGTCCGCGACAAGAAGAAGACAGTCCCATCCTCGGTTGTTATACCCAGGGAAAAATGTTTATTTACGACATAAAAAATGCTGAACTTGACGGCATTAAAGAAGTAACTGCCGCCCACGAGATGTTGCATGCAGTCTGGGAGCGCACTTCTCAGCGAGACAAAGACCGGCTTGCCACACAGCTGCTCGCTGCATTTGAGCGAAATCGTACAGAAGAGTTATCGTCTCGAATTGCCTACTACGAACGTACTCAGCCTGGTGAAGTAATTAATGAGCTGCACTCCATCCTCCCGACAGAGTTTGCGGCGCTTTCTCCAGAGTTAGAAGAATACTACGCACGTTTTTTTGAAGATCGACAACTTATTGTTTCGCTTAACGAGCAGTATAGTTCGGTGTTTAACGAGCTCGTGAATCAAATAGATACACTATACGATGAGATTAGCCGGCTTGGCGAACAGATAGAGATAGACCGGGCGAACTACAATGCCAGCGTTCTCGATCTTGACAGGGACATTACTTCTTTTAATCAGCGAGCTGATCTTGGGTCATTCTCGAGTCTGACTCAGTTTAATAGCGAACGTGCAGCACTTGTTTCGCGCTCAAACTCACTCGAGGCCTTTAGCACGCGCCTTGGAGGCGACATTGAGCGCTACAACCAGCTCCTGATTGAATATGAGGCTGTTGCGGCTCGACTCGAGTCATTAAACCGCAGTATCGATAGTATTAGCGAGCTTCAACAGGCGCCGAGTTTATAATGGCACGGTCACGCAGTCAGTTTGTGTGTCAACAGTGCGGCGCGACCTATAGTAAATGGGCTGGCCGCTGCGAGAATTGTGGTGAATGGAATACACTCGTCGAGCAAGCGATTAGCGCCGGTACTTCATCGGTTGCAAAAGCTGCTACAAGCGGCAAGCCACTAGAAGTGCAATCAATTCAATCGGTAGCTCCCGATGATACAAAAGCGCGGTTGAGCACCGGAGAACCCGAGCTGGACATAGTGCTTGGCGGGGGGATTCTTAAAGGAGCGGTTGTATTGCTTGCTGGTCAGCCAGGGATAGGAAAAAGTACCCTTCTTCTTCAAGTCACTGCCCATGTTGCAAAATCAAATAAAGTGCTCTATGTCAGTGGAGAAGAGTCGGCAAGCCAGGTAAGTGTACGGGCGCGACGGCTGGGTGCGGAGAACTCAGAACAGCTCGATTTCGCTGCAAGTACCAATGCGAATGACATTGCCGCTTCAATTCGCGCTGGTACCTATTCGCTGGTGATTGTCGATTCAATTCAAACCCTCTCTATTGATGAGATCAGCAGTGCCCCTGGAACCGTGAGCCAAATTACCAATAGTAGTAATGTCTTGATTAGAGCGGCAAAGGATTCTGGAACGGCTGTCGTGTTGGTGGGTCATGTGACAAAAGAGGGAAGTATCGCTGGTCCAAAAGTGCTCGAACATTTAGTCGATGTTGTGTTGCAGTTTGAGGGTGACCGGTACGGTGGCTTCAAGATTGTTCGTGCTATGAAAAATCGATTTGGCTCCACCAACGAAGCGGCACTGTTTGAAATGGACGAACAGGGCCTCAGGGCCGTTGAGAACCCGTCTGCGGCACTTCTCGCCGAGCGTAATCCAGCAGATGGGTCCGTCGTGCTGGCAACGTTAGAGGGTACGAGGCCGCTCTTAGTAGAGATTCAAGCACTTGTTCATCCGACATCTTTCGGGTATCCTAAGCGTACGGCCAGCGGATTTGATCTTAATAGGCTTAATCTACTCATTGCAGTAATTGAGCGTCGAACAAAATTGAATTTATCTGACAAAGACATTTATATCAATGTTGTCGGTGGCCTAAAACTGAGTGATCAAGCAGCTGACCTTGCGATTTGCATGGCAATCGCTAGCGCAGCAGCCGGAAGAAGGATTGACGATCAAACTGTTGTGTTTGGTGAAGTCGGTCTTGGCGGCGAGGTTCGTTCGGTAATTGCCGTTGAAAAACGAATTGCTGAGGCAAAGAAACTTGGCTTCACTCGGGCAGTGGGTCCCAAAACAGCCACAAAACATTCATTTATCACTGGTGTCAGCGATGTGCGCTCAGCACTCGTTGACTACCTCCAAAAGTAAGGAACCATATGGAATCAATCATTATCGCAGTGTTGCTGCTTATTGCAGCGCAAACGAGTTTTTTGGTGTATAGCCAAGTCAAGAAAAGTAAACATTCAAAGAAGCAGCATATGCCCGTATTCGTTGACACATCTGTTCTTATCGATGGTCGTATCGTGAGTATTGCGGCGTCGGGTTTTATAACCAGTACACTGTTTATCCCTCGCAGTGTGGTGGGAGAACTGCAATTTTTAGCAGACAACGGTGACAGTGAAAAGCGTACGCGTGCCCGGCATGGACTTGATGTTGTGCGAGAACTTCAATCCCTTGCTCAGGCAACCGTCGAAATTTTTGCTGATAGCACGACAGCTGAAGAAGGAGTCGATAATCGGCTTTTGAAACTGGCTAAAGAGTACAACGGCGCAATTTGTACCATCGATTTCAACTTGAACAAAGTGGCTCAAGTAGAGGGAATCCCTGTTCTCAACGTGAACGATCTTGCTAAGACGCTGAGGATGGCGTATCTACCGGGTGAACGACTCCAGCTTGAATTGAACCAGCGTGGCAATGACCAGCACCAAGCAGTCGGGCATCTCTCTGACGGCACAATGGTTGTCGTTGAGCATGCCAGCTCACAGATCGGTAAAACAGTAGAGGTTGAATTTATTCGTAGTCTTCAGACAGCAGCTGGAAAAATGATGTTTGCGCGACTAGTTGGGGCTGAAAAAAAACAAGTGGCCCAAAAACCAGCGAAGCAGCCGCGTGTTACCCGTGAACCTCGTGCTGCCCAGCGGCAGCCACAAAAGCTACAAGAGCAGACACCACGATCCCCTCGCCAGCAGAGTCAGCAACGACGCCGCGGGCCAAAGACCAACGAAGATCGATTGGTTGAGCTTGCAAACCAACAAGACAGCTAGTTAGTATGTTTTCGTCGCTGAATAGAGACCCGTATCGGTAACGGTTACGGACACTTTTCCTGCAGGCGAGTCGTCACCTTCGTAGCGTGCAGTGTAGTTGTTGCCAACCTTTGTAACGGTAAGGGCAGCGCCGTTGACGGCAATCGTCACTGGTGTGTCGCCAAGCGCAAAGGTTCCTTGTGTCACGCTGACGGTAATGTTCCATGTATCACCGGGTCCTGCTGAAATAGTCGCGTTCGCGCCAAGCGAAGGCTTGATATCGTTACAGTTATGGACATCATCGTCTTCAGTGGCATTGTAGCCTGCGGGAGCACCTGTGTATGCAGGTTTTTTTGTGACGGGATCGATTGTCTTTATAACATCTAACTCAATACGGGCTCCAGCTGGTGTACAGTCCGTCGCTTTCTTTTTAGAGACCTTGTCAAAGGCAAGCTTATCGCTTGACTGACCTTGCGTACGGCTCCACCACGACGGGTAAAGGTCTGCGCCAACTCTTTGTATGCCTTGCGGCGCCGAGAACCAGTCTCCGCTTTTCCAGCGGCCATCTTGCGCATATACCTCTTTGTGAGCAAACTCCATTACTTTGGCGACAATGGGGCTTCCGAGCGAAGAGGTGCCATTACGAAGGATAGTTGTGTCGGGGTTACCAAGCCATACCCCCATGGTGAGTGCAGGGCTGTAGCTGAGCATCCATAGGTCTTTGGCGTTTCCACCCTTGTCTGATGTTCCTGTTTTTGTTGCCGTTTTGACGCCCGGGATGTTCTTCGCTGGATAATTTCCGAGCGAAGCGCTCGCGTTCACGTCGGTCAGGATATCGCTGATGATAAACGCAGACTGTTCGCTGATTATACGATCACCTTCAACATCTGCCCATTTTTTGAGCGTCTCGCCACTGTTATTTTTTACTTCTAATACTGATGACTGTGGTTTATAGACGCCACCTCGAGCCAGTGAGGTGTAGGCGTTTACCAGATCAACCTGCCGTACGCCACAGCCTCCGATCGCAAGGGCAAGGCCGGCGGTACGATCATCACCAACGCTACAGTAACTCGAAGCGCCCATGTCACGAATCGTTTGTAGTGTGGGGCTCACATCCTCTTCTGTTCCGGCATCATTAATGAACATCGCCTTAACTGCCGGAATGTTGCGTGAGCTGGCGAGACTTGTTCGTACGGTGATGTCACCTTTAAATGAGCGGTCGGCATTTTGTAGCTTTGCGCCGTAAATCTCGTCAATTGGCTCGTCTTTTAGAATCGATCCACTTCCATAATTTCTTTGGCCCTCTGGTTTTTGTTCAAAGAGTTTTGCATAGACGAATGACTTAACCGAAGACCCCGGTTGAATATAAGCGGTCGCTGCGTTGTCTTGGCCAAAACCTTCGTAGGTAAAGTCACGGCTTCCTACAAGCGCAACGATTTGTCCGGTTTGGGAGTCGGCGACGGTCGCCGCTCCGTTAGAGAATCCGGCAAAAGAGGGGACGAATGAATTGAACATGTCGTTCATGGCCTCTTCGAGCTTATTTTGAATACGAATATCGAGCGTTGTTGTAACGCTGAGTCCACCGCGACCAACAGTTGCTTTACCAAGTTCTTGTTCGAGTTGTGCTCGCACCATCTGGACGAAGTGTGGTGCTTTGATACCTTCGTACTGGCTTGAAGCTGGCTTAATGGTATCAAGAATCGCCACCGCCTTGGCTTCGTCTTCTTGCTCCTTTGTGATGTAACCTACCTCGCGCATTGCACGTAGGACGGAGTGCTGGCGATCGATGAGGCCGGGGTGACCAGCGACATTGTATGGATCATAGACGGATGGATTTTGAGGAATCGCAGCCAGTAGCGACGCTTCTGCTAATGTCAGGTCTTTGGCTGACTTGCCGAAGTAGGTTTGCGCACCTGATTCGGCACCGTTTCGTCGTCCACCATATGGCGATTCGTTCAGGTAGAGGGTTAGGATCTGGTCTTTGTCATACATACGCTCAATCTCAATTGCTAAGATCAGCTCTTTAATCTTACGAGGAATGCCACCAAAACTACGATCGGCCGCTTCGTCAGCGAAGAACACTTGTTTTACTAGCTGTTGAGTGAGGGTCGAGCCACCCTGAACATCGCCACCGGTGGCATTATTGACCGCTGCACGGATGGTACCCGAGATACTCACCCCTGTATGAGTATAGAAATCACGGTCTTCAATCGCGACAGTTGCCTTTTTTAGGTTATCGCTGAGGTCTTTACTCTCGACAACGAGTTTGTAGTTGCCGTCACCCTTATCTTCCCAGAGGAGCTCTCCATTTCGGTCGTAGTACTTGGTAACGGTCGATTGGACACGTTTGTCAATTTCACCAGGACGGATTTGGTCGAGGTCTTTGCGGAAATAGGCGAAAAGAATGCCGGTAAAGAGCGCAAGGATGAGAATACCAACACCGGCGATCTTCAGTGCCATAAGAATGCCTTGCTTACTAAACCAATAGGCCCAGAAGCGCTTAGGGTGTAAACGGTAGAAGAACCGCTTTACAGGGTGCTTAGGGAGGGTTGCTAAGTATTCGGCACGGCGGCGCGAGTGAGCGTCTCGCTTTGTCTTAAAGCGTTTAGTGAGATTCGAATACACGCTCAACGTGCGTGATGTTGGTTTCTTCTTAGCCACGGTTCCTCATTTTCATAAGCTGTTTCAGCTTCCATTATAGCATCAATTACCGTGCGCAATATCTGAATGTTTGCTATACTACCAAGGATAAAACAGAGAGGAGAACGAGATGGCACTTTCCGAAGAGCTTCAGTGGCGAGGATTCGTCAATCAGATGACATTTGCCGATATCACCGAGCTTGATAAGGGGCCACTGACGTTCTATTGGGGGGTTGATCCTAGCTCTGACAGCATGACAATTGGTAACTTTGCCGCCGCCATGATGGTGCGGCACTTTATTGATGCGGGCCACAAGGCTATTTTGCTTGTTGGTGGTGCCACTGGGATGATCGGTGACCCTGATGGTAAAAAGGACGAGCGAAACCTCCTCAGTCTTGAAGATATTGAGCGCAATAAGCGGGGCATAGCCGAGCAGTATAAGCGAGTCTTCGCGGGAAAAGATTTTTCGATTGTCGACAACTACGACTGGTTTAAAGATATTAATTATCTTGATTTTCTTCGGACAGTCGGTAAGCACGTGCCGCTCAGCCAAATGCTTGGCCGAGAATTCGTTCAATCACGTCTTGGAGAAGATGGCTCAGGGATTAGTTACGCCGAATTTAGCTACGCTTTGATTCAAGGCTTTGATTTCTTACACCTCTACCGTGAACACGGTGCAACCCTTCAGCTCTGTGGTGCCGACCAGTGGGGGAACTCGATTGCTGGTGTTGACCTGATTCGTCGTCTTGAAGGTGCTCAAGCGCATGTATACTCAACCCCGCTTATCATGAATAAAGCAACCGGCCTTAAGTTCGGTAAATCTGAAGATGGTGCCGTTTGGCTTGATGAAACCAAGACGAGTGTGTACGCGTTCTACCAGTTTTGGCTCAATGTTGATGACGAGGGGGCCGCTGATTATGCCAAAACCTTCACGCTTCTTTCACGAGAAGAAATTGAAGAGATTGCACGGTTAGCTCGTGATGAACCACAGACCCGGGAAGCGCAGAAGCGGTTAGCGCGGGCAGTCACCACTATTGTCCATGGTGAGGAGCGTATGAAGAATGTCGAACGAGTCACCGAAGCACTGTTTGGTTCGCTTGAAATCTCTTCACTCAGCGACGAAGAGATTGATATGCTTGCTCAAGAGATCCCGACGGACCATGCAGGAACGTCATTGATCGAAGCATTGGTGGGTGCATCTTTTGCGAAAAGTAATGGCGAAGCAAGGCGACTTATTGAAGCAGGCGCTATTTCACTGAACAATGAGAAAGTAATCGTTGACCAAGAAGTTCCGGCACGAACACTGATTAAGAAGGGCAAGAATAGCTTTATTCTTGTTCGTTAGGCTGCGATGAACCCCGGCGCATCGATCGAGCTGGTGAAGGGGATTGGTGAAAAGACCGCCCAGCAGCTTCGTGCCGGTGGCATTCACACGATTTATGACCTGATTACGTTCTTGCCTCGCACATATGAGGATTTTTCGAATGTTCAATCTATTAGCGAGATCCAGCCGGGAAATATTACGATCAAGGCCCGTTGCGAGAAAGTTTCGACACGACCTGTCCGGCGTGGTATGCGCATTACGACTGCAACGCTCGCTGATGAAACGGGAAAAATTCAGGCTGTGTGGTTTAATCAACCTTACAGAGAGAAGCAGTTAAAAACTGGCGAGGAGTTCCTTTTCACCGGGTTGTTTGAATTTACCTACAACCGCTATCAGCTGACAAATCCCAGTGCCGAAAAAACAGCTGACGTTCCTAAAACCGCCCAGCAGTTGCTGCCGGTCTACCGAATGGTGCAAGGTTTGAAAGTTGCCCAGCTACGAAAACTGCTTACTCAGGTCCAGCCGTTAATTGGGCGGCTGGCCGAGACGTTACCGCAACGATTGCTAGAGACCGAACACCTTATGCCACGCGGAGAGGCGCTTCAGGCGATGCACTTTCCTGTATCGGCCGAAACACTCGCGAAAGCCCGCGAGCGACTCGGGTTCGAAGAGCTCTTTAGCCTCGTATTGGCTAGTCAATTGAACAAAAAAGAGATTGCCCAGCTAAAAGGATGGCAGATTCCTTTCGATGTGAGGGTGGTAAAAGAGTTTGTGGCTCAGCTTCCATTTCAACTGACCAACGCTCAGCGGGTTGCCGCATGGGAGATATTGCAAGATTTTGAGAAGCAGTCTCCGATGAATCGACTACTCCAGGGTGATGTTGGCTCGGGTAAGACGGTCGTAGCGGGGTTAGCGGCGCGTCAAGCGGCCCATCATGGCTTTCAAACAGCGATTATGGCGCCAACCGAGATTCTGGCGTCACAACACGCCGAGACGCTTCACCGGCTCCTTGCACCGTTTGGGGTGTCGGTGAGTTTGCTGACAGGGAGCGTCAAGGGCCAAGCTCGAGCGGCCATTTATAAAGCAATTGCCAACGGCGAGGTGGATGTGGTGGTTGGCACGCACGCCTTGATTCAATCAAGCGTGTCATTTGCAAAACTCGGCTTTGTGGTGATCGATGAGCAGCACCGTTTTGGCGTGAAACAGCGACAGGCGTTACTTGCAAAAGCCGAGAAACTACCGCACTTACTTGCCATGACGGCAACGCCTATACCAAGAAGCCTTGCTCTCACGGTGTATGGTGAGCTGTCAATCTCAATTTTGAATGAGCGCCCGAAAGATCGCAAAGACATCATTACAAAGATCTGGTCACCCAATAGCCGTCCGCAGCTTTATACGCTTGTAGATGAGCAGCTTGCCCAAGGCCGCCAAGCCTATGTTATATGTAACCTGATTGACGATAATCCCGAGAACGAGCTAAAGAGCGTCCAGGCAGAGTACAAACGGCTACGAGTGGGTGAATTCGTGCATCGCCGGATTGGCTTGTTGCATGGTAAGCTGAAGCCGTCCGAGAAAGAAGCGGTGATGAAGCAATTTGCGGCCGGTGAACTTGACATTTTGGTGAGCACGACCGTGGTTGAGGTGGGGGTAGACGTGCCGAACGCCACTATCATTATTATTGAAGACGCCGATCGATTTGGGCTTGCACAGCTTCACCAGCTTCGTGGCCGCGTGGGGAGAAGTGGCCATCAAAGTTACTGCTATCTTATGGTGAGTAGTTCAAAAGCACCAAGCAAGCGTTTGAAAGAAGTAGAGAAAAGCAATGACGGGTTTTATCTTGCCGAGGTTGACCTTGAGATGCGTGGGCCAGGTGAGGTCTATGGGCGCGCTCAACACGGTGAACTCAATCTTCAGGTGGCCAGTCTCGCTGACAGTAAGGTGATTCAAAGGGCATCTCGAGCGGCTGAGCGGTTTATTGCATCTGGCGAAGATTTGCTACACTATACAGAGTTAGCAAAGCAAGTATCGCAGTATCAACGATTGACGACGCTCAATTAATTACACACATATGTACTCAGGAACAACACTCGGAAAATCATCAGGCAATGCTGTCGGTGCGCATCAACGCATTGATCGGATTGCTCGTCGGAACTTGACACACCTTATTGATGAGTCGCAAGGCTACTTTCCGTCTTCGCGCGACATTCTTTACTTTGAGGGTAATAAAGGCCCTGACGCGGTCAAACGAAAAAGTCCGTCTATTGATGAGCCGTGGCACTATATCGATCCGAAAACCCTAAAAGATACGTCTTTGTTGGCGATAATCGATGACCATATAGTCAATCTTTCTCTGGCCTTGAGAGCAGGTGACGCACATCGCGCAGCATTCGAAGCTGCCTGGTTGGCGCACGCTGTGGTTGACGGACTGACGCCCGCCCACCACTTTCCACTCGCCGATAAGATAGAAGAGCTATTTGGCATGCCCCATCATGAGCGAAAAACAATAAAAGAAAAAAACATTATCAGAGGCGATTCCAGGCGCGATACTGTCGCGAAGAACTGGGAGTATTGGGGAGCAAAAGGTGTCTTTTCAGCGCATGCCCTGTTTGAGCATGGGGTATCGAGCTCTCTTCTGACGTGGCGATACACGGGAATCGTTGCTCTGGCCGATGCCGAGCGAGCACTTCATGATGGCTATCAATCATATTTTCTTCGTGTTCTGCGTGAAATTGACTCGTTCGGGATGTATGACGTCTTCCAAAAGAGCGGCTGGACGACCCGTACTGTACGTTTGGTACGACGCGAGCTATTTCCCAGACTCGTTGAGGCTGTGACTGTTGCTTGGTTTATTGCGTACAAAAAGGCTCACCTGTGAACGTACGGATTATCGCCGGTGAGTACGGTGGCCGCATTATCGAAGGGTCTGGGACGTCTAGAACTCACCCGATGAGTGAGCGTGTACGAAACGCACTTTTTAACAAGATTCAATCAGAGCTTCCGGGTGCCGACGTGCTTGACGCCTTTGCGGGAAGCGGGGCACTTGGCCTTGAATCACTGAGCCGTGGCGCCGCGAGTGCGGTGTTTGTGGAGCGAGACCGAGTCGCACAAAAGATCATTGCTAAAAATATTGAGCTTCTTCGGGCGGAGGATAAAGTCCATCTCATACGGGCACGCGTCTCGGCCGTAAGGAAGACGATCGACCAGCAATTTGATATCATTTTTGCTGATCCGCCCTACTATAATCCGCAGTTATCCACAGTCGCGTCATTGTTTGCACTATTAAAACCGAATGGGCTTATGGTACTATCATACCCAGGTACAGATGAGGTGCCAACCGGAGCGGAGGTTGTTGTGGTGGACAATCGTAGTTATGGAAACGCGCACCTTGTCTTCTACCGAAAAAAGAACGTCTAACGACGTTCTTTTTGATTCATAACTCTGTATAAATCAGCGGATCATTCGTAGTCGGTCGCCGGTGTTGTCTGTCACGTAGATTGTACCGTCGGCAGTAATGAATATGTTGCGCGGATAGTTAAAACGAGCTGCAGTACCTGTTCCGTCAAGGACGCCCGCTACACCCGATCCGGCAAATGTTGTCACTACGCCCGCTGGCGTGATTTTTCGTATACGGTTATTCGTGCCGTCAGCGAGATAGATGTTTCCTGCAGAATCAAGCGCAGGAGCTCCGCGGTTGGTGCTAAAACGTGCATCAGTAGGAATTGCTGCATCAAGATAGCCGATCACGCTGCCTCCTGCGTAGGTACTGACTGTGCCGTCTGGTGAGATTTTGCGCACTTTTGCGCGATTATCATCAGTGACAAAGACATTTCCAGCTGGATCAACAATAATTCCATGTGGTCCGTCGAAAGAGGCGGCTGCACCAACTCCGTCGCTAAATCCTGCGGTTGCTTGTCCAGCAAGAGTTGAGACGACTCCGGCTTGAGTGATCTTTCGTATGCGGTGGTTATTGCCGTCAGCGACGTAAATGTCATCATTTGGTCCCACCGCAACACCTTGTGGGCACCAAAACCTTGCAGAAGCAGCCGCACCATCAAGGTGGCCAGATGTTCCTGACCCTGCGAAGGTGGTCACGTTGCCGGCAGGGTCAATCTTTCTGATTCGTTGGCCGTTACACTCTGCCGTGTAGAGGTTGTCGTTTGAGTCAACGGCCAGACCACCGGGGGTGTTAAAAGCGGCTGACAGCCCGTTCCCGTTGGTCGTTGTATTCACCCCGCTACCTGCGTATGCCACCATACTACTACCACTAAGCCTGAATATCTGACGAGCAGTTTGGTTCACGACAAATACGTCTCCATTGCTTCTCACGGCAACGCCGCGTGGATCATCGATAGTTGCGAGTGTCGT
The DNA here is from genome assembly GCA_002422915.1 of Candidatus Saccharibacteria bacterium UBA6175. Taxonomy (GTDB): domain Bacteria; phylum Patescibacteriota; class Saccharimonadia; order Saccharimonadales; family Saccharimonadaceae; genus Microsaccharimonas. Next base: position 98,572 of record DITV01000001.1, read on the forward strand.
TACCACACCATTGTTAGGAAGGAGCACTGTGGGGCTATGACCTGGGCAGGTGCCTTCGACCGGTGCTGCGTTTAGATGGGTGATGTAAAAACTTGAGTCATCGAGAAAGCCGGTCAAACAAAATGTTGGAGGGCTTGCTAGGTTATCGACGGTGTAAGAATACGTTGTTCCAGAGTTAGACGGTAAGTTTAATTCGGCAAGGCTGGCCGGATACTGGCCGGTATCACTCACGCCTCTTTCAATTGCAAGAATCTTTGACGCTGAATTCAGGTCTGATTTGAGTGCTGAATCACGCGCCCTATCAGCAATCCCATAAAAGGAAAGAAGGGCGATTCCTGCAAGCACGCCAATAACGACAATCACCACCAAAAGTTCAATTATCGTGAATCCGCTACTGTGGTGTGTTCTGTGTTGTATTGAAGAACTAAGCATTACCTTGATTATACGGTCTCATCTAAAAATGGCCAAATGAAAAAGCAGACCAGCCGATCTGCTTCTTCATTATGGTACGCGAGAAAGGACTTGAACCTTCACGCCTTGCGGCACTAGCTCCTAAGGCTAGCGTGTCTACCAATTCCACCACTCGCGCATACACAATCTCCATTATAACAGAGATGAGCAGCAATACAAAGCACCTCCGCAGCGTTGTGCTTGTGCTATGATGGAGGAAAGGGAGATCAATCAGTTCATGAATAAAGTCGCGAGCTATCTAAACGAACACATTTTGGGCGAGGCAGTCGCATCGAAAGCAATGCGTCGGAGGATGAGCCGTGATAATAGTGTGCTCACCATTACTCCTGAGCTTGTCGTATTCCCACGTTCGACCAACGATATTCGTAAGGTTGCTCGTTTCGCTTGGCAGCTTGCCGAGAAAGGCCATGCAATTTCGATCACTCCACGTGGCTTTGGGGCTGACACAACTGGGGCATCAATCGGGAAGGGGATTATTATTGATCTTTCAGTATCGCTCAACAAGACGCTTCTCATTGCCGCGAAGGACCGCCTGGTGCATGTCCAGCCAGGAGCGGCTCTTTCTACTGTTCAAGAAGCGCTTCGCTGGCAAGGCCTTAGTATTACGGGTGTCCCAGACGATCAGTGCCATACATCGGTTGGTGGCGCCATCGCGGGTAATGTCGCTGGAGCAGACGGATACTTGGCCGATGCAATTAGTAAAATTGAAGTTATTCTTTCCAATGGCGACACCATTGAAACAGGACGCATCGATCGAAAAGAAGTGAATAAACGCTTAGGCATGCAGACGTTCGAAGGCGAGATTTATCGAAAACTTTCTGGGTTACTTGATGATAACGAGGAGTTGATCGAGCGTCTTTCGCAGGATCCTGTACGTGACAGTACGGGCTATAAAGCAATCGCCTCTGTCCGCCGTAAAGATGGTTCGATGGATCTCACCCCACTTTTTATTGGCAGTCAAGGGACGCTTGGAATCATTTCTGAAGTCGTTTTAAGGGCTGACTTCTACTCACAACAGTCCATCGAGTTCGTTATTACACCGCACTCAACGCAGCAATCGCGTGATTTAGTCGACCAGATACTCCGTCTAGAGCCAAGCGCCCTTCGAGTCATTGATGAGCACTTTGTGACGGCATTGTCGGCACACGGTAAGCGACTTGCCTTAATTGGTGATGCTGATCCACAGGGGGCAATGATTTATGGGGCGTTTAACGATTTTAGCGACCGAGCGCGTATGCATAAACTAAAAAAGCTCCGTAAAGTACTTACAAAAGCGGGCGTTGGGTTTGTCGATTCCGAGAATCGTGATGCCGCGGAGTTCGTTCAGTTTGTTGAAGCGACCGCATCACATAACAGGATCGCTGACGAGGCAACCATAACGATCCCTCTTATTGACGGTGCCTTTGTGCCGGCTGACCGTCGGGAAGAATTCGAAGAGCAGATGGAAGAGCTTAGCCTGAAGCAGCATGTCGACCTGCCGTATACTCTGAATGTGTTGACCGGAACGTATACAGTCTTTCCACACCTCAAGCTCGATGTGGTCAGTGAAAAACAGAAAATCTTTCGCCTTATGACGTCGTACGCAGAGCTCGTCCACAAATATAATGGTGCATTTACCAGTGACGGAGCCGAAGGCCGATTAAAGGCGAATGCCGCATGGTCCGTGCTTGATGAGGATGAAGTCGCCTTATATAACGGTGTCCGTGACATCTTTGACCCATTCAAAACGATGAATCCCGGTGTAAAGCAGACCAACGATGTACGAAGTTTAGTGGCGGCTCTTCGTACTTCTTACGACGGCACTGACTTCCTTTCTTAATTGAGACTGGTATACTATGTCTAATGCGCTGTTATGCGTATGTGTATGCGCGAGTGGCGGGTCAGTTATGAGTAGACGCGCTGAGCGCAAAAAAAAAGTTTCATGCGCGAGTGGCGGGTCAGTTATGAGTAGACGCGCTGAGCGCAAAAAAAAAGTTTCATGCGCGAGTGGCGGNNGACGCGCTAGCTTCAGGTGCTAGTGTTCGCAAGAACGTGGAGGTTCAAGTCCTCTTTCGCGCACCACAATAATAACCAGGTTTTTGCCTGGTTTTTATTATTTCGGCGCTACGCTACACTGGAAATATGAATAATCTGTCTCAACATGGTGTTGGCCCACATCCTCTGCCTTGGCCAAGTGGCGAGCAGTATGACCCCATGTTGCTCGAAATGGGGGATCGTCGCAATGTCGATGACACCTACCGATACTGGACGGTCGAAGCGATTAAACACGATATTGCTGATCGCTCTACTGAGCTTGAGGTAGCTATTGAAAATCTCGACCGCGACTTTAATATGGGAACGATTGTGCGTACGGCCAACGCCTTTGCAGTGCGCCGAGTTCACGTGATTGGACGTAAACAATGGAATAAACGCGGGGCAATGATGACCGATCACTATCTTGAGATCATCTATCATCCTTCGAGCGAAGCGTTTTTGAAAGACATAAAGAAACGGGAGCGATCGCTCGTCGCACTTGAGACGGCCGACCATGCCGTGCCGCTTTCTGAAACGGTCTTGCCACAAGACGCGGTGCTTCTGTTTGGATCAGAGTCACGGGGTATTTCCAAGGAACTTCTTGCAGCGGCTGATCAGGCTGTTTCTATTGAGCAGTTTGGGTCAACCCGTTCGTTGAATGTGGGTGTAGCAGCCGGAATCGCACTCTACATGTGGGTGCACCAGAATGTGTTGACACACCACCAGTAGCGCCTCATACTGTATATATGGCAGAACGCTACACTGGCAACCCCCTTCACGATCGTCGACATATGCTGAGCTATGAGTTTCAGCCATCCGCCGATTTGGCAAAAGGACTGCGGAGGATCACACCCGAAGCATCACAGACAGCTCGAGTATATGCTGACGCACTACGATTTATTAGCGTTGGCGAAGAGACGTTTACAAGTGAGGCGTTTCAATCATCACTCGTTCGTGCACGCAAAATGTTTGGTGCCGTTGAGTCGGCACTTTATATTTCTCCAGAGTTCTCGCGAGAAAACGGCGTTTTTCATCTATTCCCGTACTACCCGCCTGCGTACAATGAGGCAACCAGACCACTCCTCAACATGACGCCAAACAATGCTGATCGCCACGACGGCGAAGGGTACATTGCGTTTACTGCGGCTACACAAGAGACTTCTGTCGATGATGACGCGGTACGAGCGTTAAGTGCGGCACTCAAAGATGAACGAGTGCGGCGACGCTACTACTTGAAGCCAGTCCAAATACGGGTTGATAGTAATATTCCATCTTAGTTTGCATCACCTACTCACCTCTGTTATAGTAAGTCGCATGGAAACCACTCTCAAAACCCTATCTGACACGAATATACAACTCACCATCACCGTGGGTGCGAAAGAACTGGCTGATGCTGAAAAAGCGGCCCTTAAAAAACTGACAAAGACCGTCAAAGTTCCTGGCTTCCGCGCTGGCAAAGTCCCGCAAGCGGTCGCTGCAAAGCACGTTGAGCCACATGCGCTTCAAGAGCAGTTGCTTGACGACGCAATTAGTAAGGCCGTCACCGCTGCCTTTATTGAAAAAGAGCTTCAGCCGCTCGATCGACCATCTGTCGAAATAAAGAAATATGTTCCAGGTGATCAGCTTGAATTTACCGCTGAAGTTGAGATTCTTCCAAAGATAAAGATCGGCAACTACAAAAAACTGACTGCGAAGAAGGCGGTCGTAAAGGTTGCCGACTCAGAAGTGGCTGAACTTCTGGAGCGTATGCGACAGGGCTTCTCGAAAAAAGAAGAGGTCACGCGACCTGCCGAGATGACCGACGAAGTGATGATCGACTTTGTTGGGAAGAAGGACGACGTAGCCTTTGACGGTGGTACCGCCACTGATTATGCGATCGTGCTTGGATCGGGTCAGTTTATTCCTGGATTTGAAGAAGGCATCGTTGGTCACAAGGTTGGCGACACGTTCGATCTCTCACTGAAATTCCCGAAGGAATACCACTCGGCTGACTTGGCTGGCCAAAAAGTCGTCTTTACGGTCACATTGAACAAGATTACGGCCGTGATCCTTCCTGAACTCGATGATGAGTTTGCGGCGAAGGCCGGACCATTCACTGCACTTGATGAACTCAAGGCTGACATTGTTCGTGAGCTGACCGCACAAAAAGAGCGCGAAGCTGAAGGTAACTGGAAGGATGCGCTCATTTCTGAACTGATTGAAAAGAGTGACGTACCAGCACCTGAAATACTGGTTGCTGACCAGGTTCGGTCAATTGAGCAAGATTTTCAACAAAACCTAATGTATCGTGGTCTGACTATCGACGCCTACGTTGCCTCACAAGGCCTCAAGGACATCGATGAATGGCGTGAGAAAGAAGTGAAGCCAACTGCGGTAAAGCGGGTGCAGGCTGGTCTTGTGCTTTCTGAGGTGACGAAGGCTGAGAAGATCGACCTCACTGATGCTGAAATCGATGAGCATGTTGAAGTGCACAAGCAACAGTACGTCAACGACCCGGAGACACTCAAGCGCTTCGATACACCTGAAATCCGCCGAGATGTCGCAAATCACTACCTCACCGAAAAGACGATTCAACGCCTGGTTGAAGTCAATGGTGGGGAAGTCGCGCATAGTCACTAGAATCTCCAAAAGAATAATTAGCACTCGCTTGACGTGAGTGCTAATTTTTATATACAATAGTCATATGAACAAGCCACAATCATATCTCGTACCCACAGTGATTGAAAAAACCTATGAGGGCGAACGCGCCTTTGATCTTTACTCACGGCTCCTCAATGAGCGCATTATCTTCCTTGGTGAAGATGTCAACGAACACACGGCCAACGTGGTGGTTGCCCAACTGCTGCACCTCGCACATGTTGACCCAAAGAAAGACGTCAAGCTCTACATTAATAGTCCTGGCGGGAGCGTCTACGACGGCCTCGCGATTTACGACACGATTCAGTTCATTGCCCCAGATGTGCAAACAATCGGCATTGGCCTTCAAGCAAGCATGGGCGCCTTCCTGCTTTCGAGTGGAACCAAAGGTAAGCGATTCGCTTTGCCTAACAGCCGTATCATGATCCACCAGCCATCGAGTGGCGGTGCACCCGGTAAGATGACTGATCAAGAGATCACTCTAAAAGAAGGTCTCTATCTTAAAAAGAAGCTGAATGAGATTCTTGCAAAAAATACCGGCCAAAAGCTGACAAAGATTGAAAAAGACGCCGAGCGAGACTTCTGGATGAGCGCCGATGAGGCCAAGCAATACGGTATTATCGACCAGGTTATTGAAAAAGCCTAACAACGGGCGTATAGTACAGCCACCACCGTTAGACGACACTCGTTATTAACGGAGGTGCACCTCTCTCACATTTCCACTTCGACACTTGGAGGCATTATGACGGAATTGGAGCCGATCAACGACGACGTTGATCTGCCCATGCAACATGCAGCGCCGAGCAAGGGATCGTTTGCCCAGCTCATCGTCTGGATCATCGCTCTCATTCTGGTCCTCGTGGCCATTATGAATGCGTTCATGGGCCAACTGTGGGCCTGTCTCATCGCCATCGGCATTGGCATCGTCTGGCTTCTGGGCTGGGCTGTCTATGCCGGCCTCGGCGCGTACCTCAACAGCGTTAAGTAGCCGAGAACCACACTGAAAGTAGGAATGACCGTGAACACTCACAGAAATACACCGCGCATCCTGGAGTTCTCAGGCCACGAAGGCAAGAGAACCTCTAGGACGGCATGGCTCCTGAGCGGATTGCTTTCGCTCTTCGCCATCGGTCTCAGCGCACAGCGTCGTCGAGAACAGCAGCGAGCTCGCCGAGATGCCCCGCTACTCCTCTCAGATGATGAGCCGGCCTACACGGGCGCCGACGTCGGTATCGCTGTCTTTTTGGTCATCGGGGTGGTTGTGGTGATCGGCGCGGGCATCATGGCAATCATGATCAGACTGTTCCAGTGAGACGCCCGAGTGATGAGAGCCCGCTACGTTGTGCCGCACGTCGATCATGACGATGCCGCAGCGTAGCGGGGTGCTTACCCAATTTTCTACCAGAAACCTATTGATTTATTCTTAAAAAGTACGCATAATAGCACACAAGAAGTAGTGTAGCCGTCGTTTTCTATTGTCAAAAAGTGGTGTGGCAGCCCCAATATGACACACGACGGTTAAGGGAATCTTCGGCGCCAAAGACCCTTCTCGTTTGACGAAACGAGCTAACACCAATTAAATGCGAGGAATGTATAGCCCTATGGCAACCAGCAAACGTGCTACCACGAAGCGTGTTTTCTTTACAAAAGATGACACTGCGCTCCCAGTACCAAATTTAATTGATCACCAAAAGGCCAGCTGGCAAGACTTTGTGGAAACAGGTCTGGGCGAAATCTTTGCTGAACTCAACCCAATCGATGACTACACCGGCCAAAAGCTGGCGCTTCGTTTTGGTAAGTACGCGTTTCAAGAGCCGAAGAATTCAGAACAATTCGCAAAAGAAAACAACCTTACCTTTGATGCCCCACTTCACGCTGTAGTGGAACTTACCAACAAGGTGACTGGTGAAGTCAAAGAACAAGAAATCTACCTGGGTGACTACCCATGGATGACCGACCGCGGTACCTTCGTCATTAACGGAACCGAGCGTGTGGTTGTCTCTCAGCTCATTCGTAGCGCTGGTGTGTTCTTCACTGCCGATCGCACCATCGCTCGCAACAACTATGGTGCAAAACTCATTCCAGGCCGTGGCGCATGGCTTGAATTTGAAACTGCCTCTAATGGTGCTGTCTACGTGAAGATCGACCGACGTCGTAAGCTGCCTGTCACGACGCTCTTCCGCGCACTTGGCTACAACAAGACGACTGAAATTAAAGATTTGTTTGCTGATGTTGATACGGGTGAAGTTAAATTCATCGAAGCAACCCTCGACAAAGACCCTGCTCGTGGCACCAACGAAGCACTGATTGAAGTGTACCGCCGCCTACGACCAGGTGACCTCGCAACCGTTGACAACGCCCGCACCATGATTGAGCGTATGTTCTTCGATTTCAAGCGATTCGACTACAGCCGTGTCGGACGCTACAAATTGAACCAACGTCTTTCACTCGACATGCCAAATACTACTGAGAACCGCGTGTTCCAGGTCTCTGACCTGATCGCGATTGTTCGTGAGATCATTCGTCTCAACAACACACAGGAAGCTCCAGACGACATCGATGCGCTCTCAAACCGTCGTGTGAAGTTGGTTGGTGAGCTTGTTGCTCGTCAGTTCCGCGTTGGTATGCTCCGTATGCAACGTAACGCTATGGATCGTATGTCGATGTCTGACCTCGAGACCGTTTCTCCGAACCAACTCATTAACGCCCGTCCGGTGGTTGCTGCCGTGCGCGAATTCTTCGCTAGCTCACAGCTTTCACAATTGATGGACGACACCAACCCACTCGCTGAACTCGCCCACAAGCGACGCCTCAGCTCAATGGGTCCTGGTGGACTCAGCCGTGAACGTGCCGGATTTGACGTTCGTGACGCTCACCCGACTCACTATGGCCGCCTTTGTGCCGTTGAAACACCAGAAGGTGCCAACATTGGATTGGTTTTGAACCTGGCTGCCTACGCTCGCATTAACGAGTATGGCTTCATCGAGACCCCATACCTCAAGGTAGTAAACGGCAAGGTGACTGACGAAGTCGTCTACCTCGATGCTTCTGAAGAAGCGGTCGAAGTGATTGCTGACGCCGGTGCTGAACTGAACGACAAGGGTGAATTCGCTGCCGACCGTGTGTCTGCCCGAAACGGCCTCCTGCCAGAGCAAGTTGACGCCAGCGAAGTGACCTACATGGACGCTGCACACAAGCAGATTCTTGGTTCAACCGCCTCACTCGTCCCATTTGTTGAGAAGAACCGTGTTGACCGTTCACTTATGGCCTCAAGCATGCAGAAGCAAGCCGTGCCACTCCTTCAGCCAGAATCGCCCGTTGTGGGAACCGGCATTGAAACCGAAATCGCTCGTAACACCAGCCAGCTTGTTGAAGCTGAAGGTGCCGGTGAAGTCGTTCGTGCTGACGCCGATGAAGTACACGTAAAGTATGCTGACGGCGTTAAAGTCTACAACCTGATTCATTTTACGAAATCAAACGATGACCGTTCAATTAACCAAAAGGTCCGCGTTGAGCGTGGCCAAAAGGTCAAGAAGGGCGACATCCTGATTGAAGGTGCGTCTGTGGCTGATGGTGAAATTGCGCTTGGACGCGACCTCTTGGTTGCCTTTATGCCATGGTCTGGATACAACATGGACGACGCGATCGTCTTGAGCCGTCGTCTTGTCCAAGACGACACCCTGACCAGCATTAACATCAAGGATTACACGGTTGAAGTCCGTGAAACCAAGCTTGGCCCAGAAATTGTCACTCGTGACATTCCAAATGTCAGCGAAGAATCTCTTCGTCACCTCGACGAGAGTGGTATTGTCCAGCTTGGATCTGAAGTAAAATCTGGCGACGTCCTCGTTGGTAAGATTACTCCTAAGGGTGAACAAGAACTTAGCTCAGAAGAGCGACTTCTGCGAGCCATCTTCGGTGAGAAAGCTAAAGATGTCCGCGACACCTCACAACGCATGAACAGTGCCGGTGGTGGTAAGGTCGTTGGCGTCAAGATCTTCTCGCGTGAGAATGGCCACGAGCTCAAGGCCGGCGTACTGATGCAAATAAAGATCTTTGTTGCCCAGTTCCGTAAGATCTCAGTCGGTGACAAGCTGGCAGGACGACACGGAAACAAGGGTGTTATCGCCAAGATTCTCCCTGTCGAAGACATGCCATTCATGGAAGACGGTACTCCTGTTGATGTGGTCTTGAACCCACTCGGTGTCCCAAGCCGTATGAACATTGGTCAGTTGTTTGAAACGCACCTTGGTATGGCGGCACGTGCCCTTGGCTACAAGGTAGCAACACCTCCATTTAACGGTATTTCAGACGAAACCATTTCAGACGAACTTGAGAAGGCTGGCCTCGCCCGCGACGGAAAGAGCCAACTCTTTGACGGCCGCAACGGTGAACCATTTGAAGAGCGCACCACTGTTGGTGTCATGCACATGCTGAAGCTTCACCACATGGTGAGCGACAAGATTCACGCCCGTTCAACCGGTCCGTACACTATGGTCACGCAGCAACCACTTGGTGGTAAGGCGCAAAATGGTGGACAGCGATTTGGTGAAATGGAGGTGTGGGCACTTGAAGCATATGGTGCCGCCTCGACTCTCCAGGAAATGCTCACGATTAAGTCTGACGACGTCTACGGACGTGCTAAAGCCTACGAATCGATCATCAAGAACGAACCAATCGTTGGCCCTAAGCTGCCAGAAAGCTTCAATGTCCTCGTGAAGGAACTGCAGGGTCTTGGACTCCGCGTTGACCTCCTCGACGAATCAGAAGACGCGATTGTTGATGCTGAACAAGTAATTGGAAGCGTTATTAACGGACAACCAGTCTCTGCCGCAAGTGTCATTGGTGACGACGAAGAGATCGAAACGATTCTCGACGAAGCCGACGACATTGGTGATATTGAAGATGGGATGTCGATCCAGGACATCGACGAAATAGAAGAAATCAAGGAGGAGGCGTAATATGTCACGCGTGATCACCAACAACAACGGCATTGCTGACTTCGACGCGATTCGTTTAAGTGTTGCAAGCGCCGAGGATATCCTGAAATGGAGCCACGGAGAAGTAACCAAGCCCGAGACCATTAACTACCGAACCCAGAAGCCTGAGCGCGACGGATTGTTCTGTGAACGGATCTTCGGCCCAGTCAAGGACATTAACCCACACGACAACAAGCTAAAGGGAGTTCGCTCTCGTGAAGCCGCCGTCGACAAGAATGGTGACCTCGTTACCAAGTCGATTGTTCGTCGTGAACGAATGGGACACATCACCCTTGCCAGCCCAGTCGCACACATCTGGTTTATGCGCGGAACGCCATCTGCAATGTCACTATTGCTTGGTATCACCGTTCGTAACCTTGAGCGCATCGCGTACTTTGCAACTTACGTGGTCACAAAGGCTGACGAAGAAGCTCGCGACAAGATGCTTGCCGACCTTGAAGCTGAAACTGAAGCCGCAACTGCTGCTATCAAAATGCGCTATGAAAAAGACGCTGAAGCTGAGGGTGCTGACGTGAAAGTACTGGCAGAAGGCCAAACTCGTGAAATTGAAGAACTCACCGAAAGCTACACGCTGAAGAAAACACAGCTTGAAAGCCTCGTGAAAAACTCATTGATGAGCGAAGTCGACTACCGTAACCTTCCTGAAGAATACCAAGACCTCGTTGAAGTTGGTATGGGTGGTGTTGCGCTCAAGCACCTCCTTGACGAAATTGACCTGCCGACACTGATCGCTCAACTCAGCGAAGAAGTGGCTGGTGCCAAAGGACAGCGTGAGAAGAAGCTCCTCAAGCGTCTGAAGGTACTTGAAGGCATGCAGTCTGCTGGCATTAAGCCAAACAGCCTGACCATGACCGTTCTTCCCGTGATTCCTCCGGATCTTCGTCCAATGGTACAGCTGACCGGTGGCCGCTTTGCGACCTCTGATCTCAACGACCTCTACCGTCGTGTCATCAACCGTAACAACCGTTTAAAGAAGCTCATTGACCTTAATGCGCCTGAAGTTATTCGCCGTAACGAAATGCGTATGCTTCAAGAAGCGGTTGATGCCCTGATCGACAACAGCGCTGCCCGTGGTGGCCGCGCCGTCAATGCGACTGGTGGCCGACGTCGCCTCAAGAGCATCTCAGACATGTTGAAGGGTAAGCAGGGACGATTCCGTCAGAACTTGCTCGGTAAGCGTGTTGACTACTCTGGACGTTCGGTTATTGTGGTTGGTCCGAAGCTGAAGATTGACGAATGTGGTCTGCCAAAGCAGATGGCGCTCGAACTCTTTAAGCCGTTTGTCATCAATTGGCTTATCAGTGGTGAATACGCTCACAACATTCGTTCGGCGACTCGTTTGATTGAAGCCGGCGAAGCAGTGGTATGGGACGCCCTCGATGCGGTGATTGATGGCAAGTACGTTCTGTTGAACCGTGCGCCGTCACTACACCGTTTGTCTATCCAGGCCTTCAAGCCTAAATTGGTTGAAGGTAAGGCGATTCAGCTTCACCCACTCGTTGCCAACGGATTTAACGCCGACTACGACGGTGACCAGATGGCAGTACACCTTCCACTGAGCCGTCAGGCACAAGAAGAGGCACGGACGCTTATGAGCGCAACCGCCAACCTCTTGAAGCCAGCTGATGGTGCACCCGTGCTTTCGATTGCGCAAGACGTCGTGCTCGGTAACTACTACCTGACCTATGACAAGCCAAGCGCGCAAACCGACGTTCGCCGTTCATATAGCTCAGTATACGAAGCCGAAATGGCCTACGAAGATGGTATTATCCAGCTTCAAACCCCAATTCGTCTGGTTGCAAAGGGTGAAATGCGCGAAACGACCCTTGGACGCGTCTTCTTTAACGAGATTCTGCCAAGTGACTATCCATTCGACAACAACGTTCAGACGAAGAAGCAACTCAAGAAGGTCCTTAACGACATCTTTGAGAAGTACGGCGCAGAAGTTACCGCTAACACCGCTGACCGCATGAAGGGTATGGCCTTCCGCTTTGCCACGATCGCTGCCGTCTCAACTGGTAAGGACGACTACATCGAATTCGAAGAAACCGATGAGTTCATCGCCGAAGGTGACGCCAAGGTAACACTTATTAGTGAGCAGTTCAACCAAGGTCTCATCACTGAAGACGAGCGCTACAACCTCACCGTCAGTACCTGGCGTGGAGTGGTCCGAAGTATCACCGACTTCTTGCAAGAGAAGCTCAAAGACATGGACACTAGTGTCTCTGTCATGGTGAACTCTGGTGCGCGTGGTGATATCTCGAACGTTCAGCTTGCCAGCGCCATGATTGGTATCATGGTCGACGCAACAAACCGTGAGATTGAGCTGCCGATTCGTTCAAGCTACAAGAAGGGTCTTTCGTCACTGGAGCAATTCGTTGCGACCCGCGGTTCACGTAAGGGTCTGATTGACACCGCGCTTAAGACAGCCGACTCAGGATACCTGACGCGACGCCTTGTCGACGTGTCACAAGATGTCTTTACGGTTGAAGACAAGCCAGGTGATGACGATGGATTCGCCATCTACCGTGCTGAAACCGAACTGACGATGATCGACTTTGCAAACCGACTCTACGGTCGCTACGCAGCTGAAGATGTCGACGGTCATGTAAAAGCCGGCGAGCTCATCACCCGCGAAACCTCAAAGGCAATTGAAGCCGACAAGAGTATCGATGCGGTCAAGATTCGTTCGGTACTTTCAACCAAGAACCTTCGCGGTGTGCCGCAAACCAGCTATGGTATCGACATGTCGACCAACCAGCTCGTCGCCAAAGCACAGCCAGTTGGTGTCATCGCCGCCCAATCAGTCGGTGAGCCAGGAACCCAGCTGACGCTGCGTACCTTCCACGCCTCTGGTGTGGCGGAAAGCGACATTACCCAGGGTCTGCCACGTGTTGAAGAACTGTTCGAAGCGCGTGCACCAAAGGGTCAAGCGCACATGACCGAAGTCACCGGTACTGTTGAGCAATGGGAAGATGGCAAGAAGTACATCGTTCAAGTCACTCCTGAAGCTGGCCACGTAGAGCACATCGCCCTTGAAGGCCGTACGCCAAACGTCAAGGCCGGTGCCGACGTGAAGGTGGGAGATGTTCTCGCTACCGGTGAAAGCGAATCTCGCCCAATTGTCGCACCATTCGACGGTGTGGTTGAGTTCACCGACGAGCACATTGTGCTTGCCGCAAACGCCAGCTCACCAGTTCGCTACGAAATCCCAGGCAACACACAGATTCTCGTGAAGTCAGGTGACCACGTTGAAGCGGGTGACCGCCTCACCGCTGGTTCACTGAACCTGCACGATCTAATGCGCCTGAAGGGTATCGAAGCAACACAGCGTTACATCATTAACGAGGTGCTCCGTATTTACGCCGCACAGGGTCAAGACGTTGCCGACAAGCACCTCGAGATCATCGTTCGACAGATGTTTAGCCGCGTTCAGGTTGAAGACCCAGGCGACAGTTCATTTGTGACCGGTGACATTGTGTCTCGTGCTGCCGTAATGGAAGCTAACGAAGCACTCGCCGCCGAAGGCAAAGAGCTCGTTGCGTTTACCCAGCTCCTCCTTGGTATCACCAAGGTGTCAATCTGGTCTGACAGCTTCTTGTCTGCTGCATCGTTCCAAGACACAACTCGTGTATTGATCAACGCTGCCGTCAGTGGACGCATCGACCGATTGCACGGACTCAAAGAGAACGTCATCATTGGACGCAAGATTCCAGTGGGAACCGGTGTCACCAGTGCTACTGCGCTCGACACTCTCGACGAGGACACGGTTGCTGAGATCGAGGAAGACCTCGAACTCGCTGCCTAGGTCTAAATGACTGCCAAAAACACCTCCACTTGGGGGTGTTTTTTGTGTGGCGAGTACTTCACTGGACAGATACAAGACTTCTTGCTATAATCACAGGTGAGTTTCCGTTCGTCGTTATGTGAAACGTGTACAAGACACATAAAAGGATGAACTATGTTTTAAAAGGGATGCTGACCCTGATAAAACCATCGTATCCAATCTGGATACAAACAATTTAATGGGGAAGTTTATTTAAACATGCCAACAATCAATCAATTAGTCCGTAAACCACGCAAGGTTGCGAATGCAAAGAGCAAGTCACCCGCACTTGGTCGTATTCACAATGCCTTGAAAGTTCGTTACTACGACCAAGAAGCGCCACTCAAGCGAGGCGTGTGTATCAAGGTCACCACTAAGACACCAAAAAAGCCTAACTCAGCACTCCGTAAAGTTGCTCGTGTTCGTTTGACGAACAACCAAGAAGTCTGGGCCTACATTGGTGGAGAAGGTCACAACCTCCAAGAACACGCCGTTGTGCTTGTTCGTGGTGGCCGTGTGCCCGACCTCCCAGGTGTCCGTTACCACATCGTTCGTGGTGCACTTGACCTCCAGGGTGTCGCTAACCGTAAGAAGGGCCGTTCTAAGTACGGTGCAAAGAAGGAGTCTAAGTAATGCCTCGTAAAGTCACCGTATCCCTCCAACGACGCCTTTCACCAGACCGCCGCTACCAAAGCGTCATGGTGCAGCGCCTGATCAACAAGTCGATGCTTGATGGTAAGAAGCTTGTTGCAGAACGTGCTGTCTACAACGCGCTTGAAATGGCTGCAAAGAAGCTTGATAGCGAAAACCCACTTGAAGTGTTTGAAAAAGCGCTCAAGAACGTTTCACCAAACTTCGAGGTCAAATCTCGCCGTGTCGGTGGGGCAAACTACCAAATTCCTTTTCCTGTTGCCGGACACCGCCAACTGCACTACGCATTTAGCTGGCTCGTCCAAGCTGCCCGTTCTCGTAAAGGTATTCCATACTCTCAGCGTCTTGCGCTCGAGATCGTCGATGCCTACAACGAAACCGGTGCCGCCTTCAAGAAGAAGGAAGACACCCACAAGATGGCTGAAGCCAACCGCGCATTTGCGCACTTCGCTCGCGGATAAATTTTGCACGAATGAATTGAACGCCTTTCGAGGCGTTCTTTTTATGCTTGCCTGATTGACGTTGAGATGTCAGAATTCTTGCATGTCAGAACACCTTCAAAGCGCAGATACAGGAAACATTAATAACGAACTTCGAGACCTTGAGACCGCACTCAGCGATCCTTTTATTTCTGAAGTTTTAAGAAATGCCGCACAGTATAACGAAATCATGAGTATTCATCCTGTCAGTTTTGCAGAAGCAGTAAGTATTATTGAGGACCTTGATAGCCAGTGGGGGGTGCTTTTTGATAATAACGTGACAATAACAGGAAATGTTACTTTCTTAAGCCCTGATGGCGAACGCCAAACGCACTTTTATGAAGAGCAGAAAATGGTATCTAAGGGCTTCACAATGCTTAATAAAGTTGATGAAGACGAGTTAAACGAAGGCTGTCGTGTTGGCCTTCAGCTTTACATGGAAATCCCAGATGAACTCAAAGAAGCTTATGCTGAGGTCACTGAGGGAACTCACTTAGTAGGATCAGCTGAGATTGATCATGTCGAGATTCAAGCTGAGGCAATGTCTTACGAGCGTGCTACCGCCTGGCTTTCTGTTTTCGAACCAGAACTGATCGAAAATGTAGACGCTACGATCCTAAACAGTAAATATGACGACGTGAGGGCATTACTTGAGCTATCAGAAACAGAGCTTCGTGTTAATTTTGATTCAGATGACAAGTTGGTGGCTCTACGTGCGCTTAGTGCGTATTTAAAAAAGATAGTCAAAGTTGACTACAAACTGCCCTACTTGGCGGAGATTAGCGGAGAGCTACTTATAAAAAATAATGAAGGAATTGACGTATTTGGAAGAATAGGTACAGGTGAATGGCTTGTATTTGTTCATGATATCGTGGCGATTCAGGCAACAAAAGCCGGGGACGTTCTTGAAGGCAGCCCGCAAAGGACTCAGGTGTATTTGCAGTCAACGATCATTAACCCCCTTGATGAAGGAGAAGACCTGCCTGCTCGGATTCCCATTGACAGCCTTGTCGGTATTGAGCCTATTCGATCGCTCGTGTAACATCTAGCCAGTGCTTTCATAATCTGTTATAATCTACCTAAAGTGCTATTTTTTATGGCAAAAAATAATCGAAGCAAGTAACGAAAGAGAGACGAACCAGCATGGCTCAACAAAACGTCCCACTAAAGGACTACCGTAACATTGGTATTATTGCCCACATTGACGCGGGTAAGACCACCACAACCGAAGGTATTCTGTACCGAACGGGTATTAACCACAAGATTGGTGAAGTTCGTGGTGCCGACGGTGATAGCGCAACCACTGACTGGATGGCGCAAGAAAAAGAGCGTGGTATTACCATTACCTCTGCTGCAGTGACCGCCTTCTGGAAGGGTCACAAGATCAACATCATCGACACCCCTGGTCACATCGACTTTACGGCTGAAGTTGAGCGTTCACTCCGTGTCCTCGACGGTGCAGTGACCGTCTTCGACGGGAAGATGGGTGTTGAGGCGCAAACCGAAACAGTCTGGCGCCAGGCTAATAAGTACGGTGTGCCTCGTATCTGTTTCATCAACAAGATTAACCAAATCGGTGGTGACTTCTACAAATCTCTCGAATCTATTCACAACCGTCTCTCTAAGCACGCGCTTCCGATTCACCTGCCAATTGGCTTCGAAAAAGACATCAATGGTGTTGTCGACCTCGTCGACATGAAGGCTTACACGTACACCGACTACGCCGATAAAGCACTCGTTCCCGGTGAAATTCCAGCAGATATGCTTGAAAAAGCCAAAAACGCTCGCAGCCTATTGGTTGAAGCTGCGGTTGAAGCTGAAGACGAACTGTTTGAGCGCTTCTTGAACGAAGGTGAAGAATCGATTACTATCGAAGATTTGAAGCGCGCCCTTCGTAAGCGCGTCCTTGCCGGCGACTTCTTCCTAGTGACTGGTGGAGATGGTCGTGGGGTGATTGTTGAAAAGGTCCTTGATCTCGTTGCTGACTACATGCCATCACCACTCGATGTTGATGCCATTCAAGGAACCAACCCGAAGACCGGCGACCTCGTTGAACGACAGCCTGCCGACAGCGAACCTCTTTCTGCGCTCGCATTCAAGATCGCGACCGACCCATTTGTCGGCCGTCTTATCTTCATCCGCGTGTACAGCGGTAAGCTCACCGCCGGAAGCCACGTTTTGAATACTACCACTGGTGATAAAGAGCGTATCGGACGTATTGTTCGTATGCACGCCGACAAGCGTGAAGACATCGACATGATCGGTGCCGGTGACATCGCTGCGGTCGTGGGCCTCAAGGGAACCTTTACGGGACACACCCTCTCAGACCCAGCCCACCCACTGATGCTTGAATCAATCGACTTCCCAGAGCCACCTGTTTCTATTGCGGTCGAGCCAAAGACGAAGAGCGACCAAGAAAAGATGGGTATTGCCCTCCAGCGCCTTGCCGAAGAAGACCCAACATTCCGTATCCACACCGACGAAGAAACTGGCCAGACCATCATGTCAGGAATGGGTGAACTTCACCTTGAGATCCTGGTTGACCGTATGAAGCGTGAATTTAACGTTGAAGCTAACGTCGGTGAGCCTCAGGTTGCCTTCCGTGAAACGATTCGTGGCATGGCTGAAGCACAAGGAAAGCACGCTAAGCAAACTGGTGGACGTGGTCAATTTGGTGACGTCTGGGTTCGCTTTGAACCGACTGAATCTGGCGAAGGCTTTGAGTTTGTCGACGAAATCAAGGGTGGTGTAGTGCCGCAAGAGTACCGCAAGCCTGTAGAAAAGGGTATTCACGACACGCTTAACGGTGGTGTTATCGCCGGCTACCCAATGATTGGCGTCAAGGCAACCCTCTATGACGGAAGCTACCACGACGTGGACTCAAGCGAACTTGCCTTTAACCTTGCCGGAGTTCTGTCTGTGAAGGAAGGTATTCCGAAGGCAAAGCCAGTCATTCTTGAGCCGGTCATGAAAGTCGAAGTATCGACCCCTGAAGATTTCATGGGTGACATCATCGGTGACCTTAACGCCCGACGTGGCCGTATCGATGCCATGGAAGACATTCCAGGTGGCGCAAAGCTCGTTCGTGCCTACGTACCGCTTTCAAACCTTTTTGGGTATACCAACGACATTCGTTCGATGAGCCAAGGGCGCGCTGCCTCTACTATGGAGCTTGCGCAGTACGAAGAAGTACCACCAAACGTGGCACAAGAGATCATCGCCAAGCGTACAAACAAGTAATAGTTCGTTTATACACTACTTGGGAGAGTCGTGAGGCTCTCCTTTAGTATTGATAATTATATACTATTATGGTATAATAGGATCTTATGAATCCATCTCAGACTAACGAACGGACTACATCTGAAGAACTTACTCAGTTTAATGAGCGTATTGTCGATGAAAACAATCGATACGCGCTGTCAAATGAACTGAAGAATGAGCAAATGCTTGCGATTGTTCAATCTGATATCGCTGCGGAACAATTCGATACCTTCCATGACCTGCTCACCACCGCAACAACGGTGCCATATGAAGAGATGGGAAGCCGAGCATTGGCGCTCGAATTACAGATTCGTGAGGTTGAGGAGACGGAGCTTCACGCAAGCGCTCAACTCTTGAGTGACGCCGAACTCGCAATTCGCTTGGCTCCTCGAAAGGCGGATGATATTGAAAAAGTAAAAGCTGGTATTCTTGAGCAGACACGTCAGAATTCAGTCGCGACACTTCGTTCTGAACTAGATCAAATCTATGCATCAATCGACGAATACGGAGACGCATGGGAAGTTCCACAGGCTATTCCACCCGCTGATCGCGACATGCTGTATGAAATGATCCTCGAGCATACTGGCCGTGAAGAGTCAGAAGTATCATTTAAAGATATCATTCCACTTACCCCCGAAGAGCGAGTTCATCTCGCCGAAGCAGCTGAGAAAGCAAAGAGCGCCATTGAGAATCCGGATGCATCCCGACACATTGTCTTCTATTTATCCGAGAACATTAATAAAGTGGTGACCGTTGAAGAACTTGCTCGCTTCCTGTATGTTGCTGATATCAGCGGAGACAATCATCGGAGCCATGTAACAACACTGCTTGGCCCAAAAATTCAGGGAAAACGTATCCAGAGGATGCTTCACGATGACTATGGTCTTGACCTGCAATATGGCATAAGAATTCTACGACAAGAAGAGGGCGGACGATGGCTTGAGCGTCGCCGCACACGTATCTACCGTGTCGTCACGCCAGACCCTAGTCGGGATATCGGTGAATCGGTTATAGAAACAGCATTGCCCGATAAAAAAATGTTGAGCGACCATTTTGACGCGATAGTCAATGATAAGCCTATAGAGGTGATGCCCACCGAAGTGCCCGAGCTCGCTCCAGTTGATGAAACCGCACATGAAGCTATCGAGCAAAGTGAAGATTGGCATGTTGAATTTGAAGCGTCTACTTTAGCCGCCATTAACCGCCTTAAGGACGACAACCTTTTTAACGATGATGAAATGCGAGGGAGCGCCGTTCGTTCGATGAGCTCATCGAGCCTGCTTGGCACGAAAACAAATCGTGAACGAATGCACAAAGCCGGCCTTTTGAAGGTGGGACAGTTAAAATCGGATGAAATGACTCGTGAGCAACGTGTTCTGGGCCTGCTCTTTAATACAAATAGCCATGTACTGACTCAAAAATCAACAAAAAAACAGGCACTGGAGATCGTACAAAACCTTATTACAGATAATTTGGAAAACTAATCAGTGTTGAGTTGTGGAGAGCGAGGCCAGGTGCCTCGTTCTTCATTTACTTCAGTATAAGTTTATAATCCGTCCCTACACTGGGTAACATGAAAGAAAGTACCCATCTTAGGCCGCGCGAGAAGATTGTGCAGCAAGCGGTTCATGCGCTGAGCGATAATGAGCTGCTACAAGTTATTATTGGCTCAGGAGCAGCACAATTCCCAGTAAGGTATATAGCTCGAAGAGTGCAGTCTGTATTAAAGGAGGGGATACCGTCCATCCAGACGTTACGACAAGTAAATGGGGTGGGCGAAGCGCTTGCGACACGACTGGTAGCCGTGTTTGAGATGGCAAGTAGACTGTCGCGGATAACCTCTGAACAGCACAGTAGCGTGTCTTTTCCGTATATTGAAGTCGAGTATTTCGATTTCTCGAACAGACAGCTGACGATCTTTAGGTTTGATAGAAATGAACCGAATTCATTGCTAACTCGCAATATCTGCAAGCAAGCTCTCTTGACTGCGGCATCTCGATTGTCCGTCGGTCTCTATTATAGCCAGGCGCCGTCTTTGAGTGCACTCGATGACCTCTGTTTCATTCGTGAGTTACATACAGCAGCCGAACTATTTGGCGTTTCGGTGAACTCAGTACATCGCCAGTGGGGTACATATCGGAAGGAACTACTATGAAAGCGCTGATCCGACACACCCAGCAGCAAATGATTATTAACGCGTTTCAGTCATCCTCGATAGATTATGAGGGTGCTTACCTCCATTTGTACGCGTCATACAACGCGTGGTACCGATTGGTTACCGGACATTCAGTTGACTCAGTCGCGCTATCCGCAATGAAGCAGCGCTATGAAATGTGGCGAGACTATTTTGACGGTAACAGCCTAGATTTGTTGCGGAGTCCTATGAGAAGAATCTATATTCTTACCCAACACCGTCCACTTATCACAGGATCCGGTGTCGCCTTGACGCTAGAGGATGATAGTGACTGGCGTCACCTCATTGACTTCTGGTACGCGGTTCGGTGCGACGCTGTCCATGCTACTCCGGTACGTTCCCACGGCTACTACGAGCAGTTTGTTCGTCTTGCTTACGAGAGCCTTCAAGTATACATGACAGAAATCGTCAGGCGCTTACAACAATCACAACAAGAAAACATAAGGACGGTTGTAGACAGAAGGGCTTTTGTGCACCTTCCAGAGCCGCATTTAGTTGACAGGGCGCCAGCACACCTGTTTAAACAAGAAGATATCTCTTTACGGAGTGAGGAAAACACTGTATAATCACAACCATACGTCGTGAAGTATTCTTACCTCATGCGAAAATAACTAAAGGAGAACTAATTTAAATGGCAGATTTCGATCGAACCAAGCCTCACGTTAACGTTGGTACTATGGGCCACGTTGACCACGGAAAGACCACTTTGACTGCAGCTATCACCGCTGTACTTGCAAAGCGCCTTCCAAGCGATGTAAACAAGCCTATCGCTTACGACCAAATTGACAACGCGCCTGAAGAGCGTGCACGTGGCATCACTATCGCAACCTCTCACCAAGAGTACGAATCAGAAATTCGTCACTACGCCCATGTCGACATGCCAGGTCACGCCGACTACGTTAAGAACATGATCACCGGTGCTGCACAGATCGATGGTGCCATCCTCGTGGTTGCTGCCAACGACGGACCGTTGCCACAAACTCGTGAGCACGTGCTTCTTGCCCACCAAGTTGGTGTGCCTAAGATCCTCGTCTTCCTTAACAAGATGGACCTTGCTGACCCAGAGCTCGTTGAGCTGGTTGAAATGGACATTCGTGAACTGCTCGCTAAGAACGGGTACGACGAAAACGCTCCTATTATCAAGGGTTCTGCAACCAAGGCTCTTGAAGGTGACGCTGCAAGCGAAGACGCAATTATGGAATTGGTAAAGGCACTCGACGAGTACGTACCAGAGCCAACCCGCGACCTCGACAAGCCATTCCTTATGCCAATTGAAGACGTCTTCTCAATTAAGGGACGTGGAACGGTTGCAACCGGACGTATCGAAACTGGTGTGATCAACATCAACGACCCAGTTGAAATCGTTGGTATCCGCGACACACAAAACTCTGTTGTAACTGGTATTGAAGCCTTCAAGAAGAACCTTGACCGCGGACAAGCTGGTGACAACGCCGGACTTCTCCTCCGTGGTATTGAGCGTGAGCAAATCGAACGTGGTCAGGTGATTGTCAAGCCAGGTTCATTGACTCCACACACCGAGTTCGAAGCTGAAGTCTACATCCTCAAGAAGGAAGAAGGCGGACGCCACACTCCATTCTCAAAGGGCTACAAGCCACAGTTCTACTTCCGTACAACTGACGTCACTGGTGAAGTTGAGCTTCCTGCTGACAAAGAACTCGTTATCCCTGGCGACACTGTCACCTTTAAGGTCACGCTTCTCGCTCCAATTGCGATGGAGCAGGGTCTTAACTTCGCTATTCGCGAAGGCGGTAAGACAGTTGGTGCCGGTGTGGTAACCAAGATCGTTAAGTAATTTCGATCACCAAAATGAAAATACCCCCATCTCGGGGGTATTTTTTGTACTAAAAATGCGAGAACCCCGCTGACCCCGGAGGAGCCGCGGGGGCTCGCATCGACGGGTAGGCGGGGTAACCCAGTATGTATTACTGGAGGAGGCGTACACGGTAGTCGAGTGCGCCTTCGTCCCATTCCAGGAAGAATGCGCCTTGGCCCGGGACATAGAACTGACGATTGTCTGCGAGCTCCCGGATGAGCTTGAGGCTGCCGGGCGAATCGACCGCATATCGCTTGAGAGCCTTCGTACCGACAAGATCGTCGACAAAAATCTCCTTTCGCTCTACCCTGACCTTTGCGAGCAGTCCGATGCAGTCTGCCTCGACACGCCTTGCAGCAACGTCGATACCGTTTTCTGTTGTCATAGTACACCATTCTTTAGGCGGGCGAACGAGTATATGTAATCATGTGTAAGATGAATTGTCAATTTACAGGCCACCCTTTGTATGATAGAATTCAATAGTATTACTAATCGCACCGACAACTCGGCCAGACGTGAACAACACCGATTCGAGCAGAGGTTACGGCGCCGCACTCCCGCGTTACAGGAAAAGGAGCCACCATGGCAGAACAAGAAGGACTACGGATCCGTATCCGTTTGAAGGCGTATGACCACAAGGTCATCGACCAATCAGCAAAACAAATTATTGACACCGCTATTCGGAGTGGCGCAAGCATTGCCGGGCCAGTGCCACTGCCAACTCGTCGTAGCACCTTCACGGTTGTAAAGTCACCACACGTCTACAAAAAAGGCGGTGAGGCCTTTGAGATGCGTGTTCACAAACGTTTGATTGATATCACCAACGCAACGCCAAAAACAATCGATAGCCTACAGAACCTTAGCCTCCCGGCTGGTGTCGACGCAGAAATTCGTATGTAACAAACACATTACAAAAAATAGCCCCGTTATGGGGCTATTTTTTCTAAAAGATATTACTGCATGATTATGTTGTTCGTGATCTCTGCGATTTCGAGCTGAACTTTCAGAATCCATAGTTGTGTAAAAGCGATGAATCCAAGGAGAATTGTCCAGTACAGCGTTTGTTTGGTGAATTTGAACTCGGTGAAGTTTTCATCATATTTATACAACTTAAACGATTTCATCTCTTCGCCCTTCTTTTTTGTCGGAGCTTTTTTTGCCGTTGGCTTACGAGCGGACGTCGCTTTTTTTGTTGTCTTCTTTGCCACCATGTGAAAGATTCCTTATATTATTTCGCTTATGCCTGCTATTATCGGCTATTGACGCCGTGTACGCAAGTGTAATTAATAGGTGCCGCCCGGAAGGCCCCAGTATTCTTCGAGGGTCAGAATACCTTTCGCCTTCATATCAAGAGCGACATCGGCTCCAACGTATCGGTAGTGCCACTCTTCAGCTCCATATCCAGTAATGGCATCTTTGCCTGCGTAGTAGCGCTGAATGAAGCCGTAGGTGGCCGCGTTGGCCTGTAGCCATTGATATTCGGCGGTTGAGCCGAAGCAGCTTAGGCTACAAGACCTACTCGCATTAGCGAAGTCGATAGCAAATCCGGTTTGATGCTCACTGTAGCCTGGACGAGCACTATAGGTGTCTGCGCCGGCAGCTCCACTCACAGAAACCCAGTAATTGTACGTTGCTACTTGTGTTTGGTAGGAGCGATAGCTGCTCGTCACCGAGAGCGGAAAGCCCGCCGCTGATGCAGCTGTCATCAGCTGTTCGAAGCTCGGTGCTACCTTTGCGCTAATCGTTGCGCCTCTCACTGTTACAAGATCGGAGGGTGCATAGGAGAGTGGCTGGATGCAGTGTTTCTTGTTCACCATAACGCCAATATCGCCTGGGTCTTTGCGGACGTCAGAGACGTTGCAGTCTGCTGGATTTACAACGCTGGCAGCATTTGACGGGTTAGACAATATTACCTCGGCCGTCTCTGCTGCGACGGCCAGCCTCCGGGCCTTTTCCTCTGCTTCGTTTCGGGCGATAATTTGTTGCAACGTTTCGTCGAGCGCTGCGATCTCTCTTTGCGCTTCAGCTAATCGATTTGCGGTCGCGGCATCAATCGTGACAGTAAACCAACGAATGGTCAGCAAAGAGGCGGTCGTCAGTACGACGATAATAGAGATGGTTAGCCAATAGGTGCGGAAAAAGCGTCGAATCAACGGTTGTTTCGCCGGTTTTTGCGACAGTATCATGCATGTAGTATAGCAGGCATTGCTGTGCCACGAGTGAGCTTTCGACCTCTATTCTTACCCTTGACGAACAGACGAAAATTTGCTACGATACAACGGTAACATTTACGAAAATAACAAACGTTCTTGGTGAATTGGTAAGTCCAACCCCTCTCAGTGAGTAAGGATACTGCCAGCCACCAAGAATTTTAAGTGGGAGTAAGAAGGCAATGAAAGCACTTCTCGGTACCAAAATTGGTATGACCCAAATCATCAGCGAAGATGGCAAGGCAGTTCCTGTCACGCTTATTAAAGCTGGTCCTGTGACTGTGACTCAGGTAAAGTCTGTCGACACCGACGGATATAGCGCAGTCCAAGTAGGATTTGAAGAGGGTAAGAACCTGAGCAAGGCCGTCGCTGGGCACGTTAAGGCCAGCACCGCAACACCGAAGCACATTCGGGAATTTCGTGTCGACACTCTACCTGAAGAGGTAGCTGTCGGTAACACTATTGATGTCTCTGCCTTCGAGATCGGTGACCTCGTTGACGCAACAGGCACCAGCAAGGGCAAAGGCTTCGCTGGAAACATTAAACGCCACAACTTTAACCGTCACAAAAAGACGCACGGTGGTAAGGGAAACACTCGTAAGCCGGGTTCTATCGGCTCGATGTACCCACAAAAAGTCTTCAAAGGAAAGCGAATGGCTGGCCGTATGGGCCACGACCAGGTCACTGTTAAGAATCTCGTTGTCACCTACATCGACGTCGAGAACAATCTTATCGGTCTCCGTGGCGCCGTTCCTGGTCCTAAGAAGGGCTTGATCGTGATTGGAGGAAAAGCATAATGGCTACAACAACGACAACTGCAGCCGACAAAGCATCAGCACTGCCAAAAGAAGTGTTTGGACTCGAAGTCACCAATCATGAACTATTGAAGCTTGCGTACGATTCGTACCTCGCAAACAGCCGCACTGCAAGTGCGACCACCAAGACTCGTGGACTTGTCCGCGGCGGTGGTAAGAAGCCATGGAAGCAGAAGGGAACTGGACGTGCTCGTTTCGGTTCATCTCGTAACCCAATCTGGCGCGGTGGTGGTATCGTCTTCGGCCCACTCGGAAACGAAAACTACACAAAGAAGATCTCAACAACCGCAAAACGACAGGCAATTCGACAGGCTTTGAGCCTTGCGAACCAAGCAAAGAAGGTCCACGTTCTAGACGTGAAGACCACAGGCAAGACCGCTGAAGTCGTTGCCTTCCTCGAGAAGAACAAGCTCAACCGTAAAGTGTTGATTGTTGTTGAAGAGAAGACACCAGAACTACTTCGTGCTACGAACAATATCCAAAACGTTCTGTTAGCAAGCACAAAGTACTTGAACGTCTACCACATCTTGAACGCAGATGCGATCGTGCTGTCAAAGTCATCATTGCCAACGCTCAAGAGCTGGCTCGTAAAGGAGGAGGCGTAATATGATTGCCCCTATTCTCGTGACTCCAGTCACTACTGAAAAAGCCTATGGCCAGAGCCAAAAGAACGTCTACGTCTTTAGCGCTCCTGTGAGTGCCAACAAGCAACAAATTAGCCGGGCAATTGAAGCCCAGTACGGTGTTAAAGTTGGCCGCATCAAAACACTCGTTCAATCTGGAAAAGCGATTCGTTTCTCTCGTGGAAAGAA